>JAFEBU010000026.1 GCA_018242505.1 Pseudomonadota bacterium | reverse complement strand
CGAACCGAAGGCTCCGTCTCTGGAGCCGGCGAGTCACATGTCAAGGGCTGGTAAGGTTCTTCGCGTTGCGTCGAATTGAACCACATGCTCCACCGCTTGTGCGGGCCCCCGTCAATTCCTTTGAGTTTCAACCTTGCGGCCGTACTCCCCAGGCGGGGTGCTTAACGCGTTAGCTGCGACACTGACGAGCAAGCTCGCCAACGTCTAGCACCCATCGTTTACGGCGTGGACTACCAGGGTATCTAATCCTGTTTGCTCCCCACGCTTTCGCGTCTTAGCGTCAGAAACCGTCCAGATAGCCGCCTTCGCCACTGGTGTTCTTCCCAATCTCTACGTATTTCACCACTACACTGGGAATTCCACTATCCTCTCCGGTCCTCAAGTCACCCAGTATCGAGTGCATTTCTTGAGTTGAGCTCAAGGCTTTCACACCCGACTTGGATAACCGCCTACACGCGCTTTACGCCCAGTAATTCCGAACAACGCTAGCCCCCTTCGTCTTACCGCGGCTGCTGGCACGAAGTTAGCCGGGGCTTATTCTGCGGGTACCGTCATCATCGTCCCCGCCAAAAGAGCTTTACAACCCGAAGGCCTTCATCACTCACGCGGCATGGCTGGATCAGGGTTGCCCCCATTGTCCAATATTCCCCACTGCTGCCTCCCGTAGGAGTCTGGGCCGTGTCTCAGTCCCAGTGTGGCTGATCGTCCTCTCAGACCAGCTACCGATCGTCGCCTTGGTAGGCCGTTACCCCACCAACTAGCTAATCGGACGCGGACTCATCTCTTGGCGATAAATCTTTATCCCGTAGGAACCATTCGGTATTAGCCCCAGTTTCCCGGGGTTATTCCGAACCAAGAGGCAGATAATCCACGTGTTACTCACCCGTGCGCCACTCGTGTATTGCTACACGCGTTCGACTTGCATGTGTTAAGCCTGCCGCCAGCGTTCGTTCTGAGCCAGGATCAAACTCTCAAGTTTAACGTGCTCCTCTCAAGGAGGAGCGAGATCCCGTCACTAGATTACTGTCCGACCCGAAGGTCGGACTTCGAACTAGCGACGACGAAAACATCCGAGCCTCGACCCGAGGGCCAAAGCACTGACATTCGCCGCCGCCGGCGTATCCCTTTCCAAACATACGATGCATAGAGCGCACGACCTTGCGGCCGAGACCCGTGGCGAGCTTGGAACCGTTCGGGCCGAAAAGCCCTCTCGCCGCAATTACGCGCGACGTTTTCGGTACGCCCCGTTCGCCGTGGGAGCCGCGCTTATATGGGGGTGTCTTCGGGGTGTCAAACGTAAAATTCCAGAAATTTTACATGGACCTAAAATGCTGAAATCGCTCGTCAAACCTATTGTAGTGTTGTGCCGGCTCGGGCTTTCCGGCATCAATATGTAGCGACCTGCCGCTGGGGACAAATTTACCGCCGGCGGCACCAACCCTAGCCGAGATCCGGGTCCACCGGATACACATAGGTCAACGGTCATGACGGATTTCCCCTCTCCGTCGGACCGGCCCAGAACCGCCAGTTCGGCGGCATTCAGGCTGTTCCGGCCCGTGCTTTTTGCTGTTGCAATCATCGGCGTGACGGTCGGCACAGTGATCGTCATGCACCACCACCCCGTACCCGAAGTCGCAACCGCCGCGCCGGTCGCACCGCCGGCCATCGCGCTCCCCGATCCGGAGCCGGCCCCGCCGATCACCTCCGACGACTTCAAGGGTTTCGATCTCAAGCCGGCAGATCAGCAGGCCGCCGACGGCGCCGACCAACCCGTGTCGGACCGTTACGAACTCACCCTCCGCCTCGAGCGCGGCGACACGGTCGAGAAGGTGCTGGCCGACATCAACGTGGCCGAAGCCGCCCGCAAGCAAATCGGCGACAAGTTGAAGTCGCTCCTGAAGAAGCGGCGGCTGCCCGTCGGCGAAGCGATCGACCTGCAGTTGCAGACCTTGCCCGACCAGACCGATGTGCCGCGCGTGCTTGTACTGTCGATCCGCCCGCAACCACAGCGCGAGTACATCGTGGCGCGACGCGACGATGGTTCCTACGACGCGCAGGAGAAGACCTACAAGGTGAGCCCCAGGATCGTGCGGGTCGACGCGATCCGCCGGGGATCGTTGCAGCAAAGCGGCGCCAAGGCCGGCGCGCCGACGCCGGCGATCCTCGAATTCATTCGTGCGCTCTCCTACGACGTCGACTTCCAGCGCGAGCTGAAGGAAGGGCAGCACTTCACCTTGTTGCTCGAGCAGCAGGTGACAAGCGACGGGCACGTCGCCGATCCCGGCCGGCTACTGGCGGGAGAACTCCAGCTCGCGAAGCGGACCGTTACGGTGATTCGCTTTCGCCCGCAAAGCGGTGCCGATGGCTTCTACGATCCCAAAGGCGAAAGCGTCGTGCGCTCGTTCTTGCGGACGCCGATGGATGCGTCGCACATCACCTCAGGCTTCGGCATGCGCATGCATCCGATCCTGGGCTTCAGCGCCATGCACACCGGTGTCGATTTTGGCGCGCCGATCGGAACACCGATCTTTGCGGCCGGTGCCGGCAAGGTGGTGATGGCCGGACCCAACGCCGGTTACGGAATCTACGTGAAGCTGCAGCACACCAGCCAGATCGGCACGGGCTATGGCCACATGTCGAGGCTAGGGCCCGGCATCAGGCCCGGCGTGTCGGTTCGGCAGGGTCAGGTGATCGGTTTCGTCGGCTCCACCGGCCTTTCGACCGGACCGCACCTGCACTACGAATTCTACCGCAACGGGCATCCGGTCAATCCGCTGACGCAGAAGTTCGCGATGCGCGCGGCGCTCGCCGGCAAGGATCTCGCCCGCTTCAGGGTGCTGTCTCGGCAATATCTCCACGAGCTGAAGAGCGCGCCGCCGATCGCGCAGGCATTGGCGCCGGCCGCCGCAAAGGCCAAGGAGCCGGCGGCCGCGCAGTTCGCCCGCGACGAATAGGATAGGGCAAACAAGAAGGCCGCCCGCCTGAATGGCGGACGGCCCTCTTTCAGCGTCGTCGGTCGTCGACGCCAAGATCATCGGCGATCAGTCGGCGGCTTCGCTCATGACCCGTTCGCCGTCGACGGTGAGTTCGCCTTTCTCCACGCCGATCTCCACTGTCTGGCCATCGGCGATCTTGCCTTCGAGCAGCTGCGTCGCCAGTGGGTTCTGCAGGCTGCGCTGGATCACCCGCTTCAGCGGCCGGGCGCCGTAGACCGGATCGTAGCCGCGGTTTGCCAGCCACTGCAGCGCCTTGCTGTCGACCTTGAGGGTAATCTTGCGGTCGCTCAGCAGCTTGCGCAGCCGGTCGAGCTGGATTTCCACGATATCCGCCATGTTCGCGCGGCTGAGCCGGCTGAACAGCAGGATGTCGTCCAGGCGGTTGAGGAATTCCGGCCGGAAGGCGCGGCGCACCTCTTCCATCACCTGCTCGCGCACCGTGTCGGTCGACTCGCCGTCCTTCAGCGCAGCCAGGTAGGAGCTGCCGAGATTCGACGTCAGGATGATCAAGGTGTTCCTGAAATCGACCGTGCGGCCCTGGCCGTCGGTCAGTCGACCGTCATCCAGCACCTGCAACAGGACGTTGAATACGTCTGGATGCGCTTTTTCGACCTCGTCGAACAGGATCACCTGATAGGGTCGGCGACGCACGGCTTCTGTCAGCACACCCCCCTCGTCGTAGCCAACATAGCCGGGAGGTGCACCGATCAGGCGGCTGACGGCGTGCTTCTCCATGAACTCGCTCATGTCGATGCGCACGATCGCCTGGTCGTCGTCGAACAGGAACTGGGCGATCGCCTTGGCAAGTTCGGTCTTGCCGACGCCGGTCGGGCCCAGGAACAGGAACGATCCAATCGGCCGGTTGGGGTCCTGCAGGCCCGCGCGCGCGCGGCGCACAGCGTTGGACACGGCCCGGATCGCATCTTTCTGCCCGATGACGCGCTTGCCGACTTCCTCTTCCATGCGCAGGAGCTTGGCTCGCTCCCCCTCCAGCATCTTGTCGACCGGCACGCCGGTCCAGCGCGAGACGACGGCGGCGATATCCTCGGGCGTCACCTCTTCCTTGACGCCCTTGCCGCCCTGCACGGCCTGTCCGTCGGCTTCCTTGAGTTTCTTCTCCAATTCGGGGATCACGCCGTAGGTCAGCTCGCCGGCACGCGCCAGGTCGCCCCTGCGCTGCGCGATCTCAAGCTCGGAGCGGGCCTTGTCGAGCTGCTCCTTGATCTTCTGCGAATCGGCAAGCTTGTCCTTGGCCGACTTCCACTGAGCGGTGAGAGCCGCGGACTTCTGCTCGAGTTCCGCCAGTTCCTTCTCCAGCCGCTCCAGCCGGTCGAGCGAAGCCTGATCGCTTTCCTTCTTAAGCGCCTCCCGCTCGATCTTGAGCTGGATGATGCGCCGGTCGAGCTCGTCGAGCTCCTCGGGCTTGCTGTCGACCTGCATGCGAATGCGGCTGGCCGCCTCGTCCATCAAGTCGATCGCCTTGTCGGGCAGGAAACGATCGGTGATGTAGCGGTTGGACAGGGTCGCCGCCGCCACGATGGCTGCGTCGGCGATACGCACGCCGTGATGCAGCTCGTACTTCTCCTTGAGCCCGCGCAGGATCGAGATCGTGTCCTCGACCGAGGGCTCGGCCACGAACACGGGCTGGAAGCGCCGGGCGAGGGCGGCGTCCTTCTCGATGTACTTGCGGTACTCGTCGAGCGTCGTCGCGCCGACGCAATGCAGCTCGCCGCGCGCCAGCGCGGGCTTCAGCATGTTCGATGCGTCCATCGCGCCATCGGTCTTGCCGGCGCCGATCAGCGTATGCAGCTCGTCGATGAAGACGATGATGTCGCCCTCCGAAGCGGCGATCTCGGACAGGACGGCCTTCAACCGCTCCTCGAACTCGCCGCGATACTTGGCGCCCGCCACCATGGCGCCGAGATCCAGCGCCATCAGCCTCTTGCCCTTGAGCGACTCGGGCACGTCGTTGTTGACGATGCGCAGCGCCAGCCCCTCTGCAATGGCGGTCTTGCCGACGCCGGGCTCGCCGATCAGGACGGGATTGTTCTTGGTCCGGCGACTCAGCACCTGGACGGTGCGGCGGATTTCCTCGTCGCGCCCGATCACGGGATCGAGCTTGCCGTCCCGCGCCGCTTGCGTGAGATCACGCGCATATTTCTTGAGCGCGTCGTAGCTGCCTTCCGCCGACGCCGAATCGGCCGTACGGCCCTTGCGCAGCTCGGCGATCGCCTTTTCCAGCGCCTGGGGCTTCACGCCACCATTGGCCAGCGCCTCGGCCGCATCGGTTCCCTTGGCCAGAACGAGCGCCATCAGCATGCGTTCGACCGTAACGAACGAATCTCCTGCTTTCTCGGCGATCGCCTCGGCCTGGTCGAAGACCCGAGCGGTTTCCGGGGCCATGTAGATTTGGCCGGCGCCCTGCCCCTCGACCTTGGGTTGCTTGGCCAGCGTCGCCTCGACTGCTTGCAGCACCGCGCGCGAATCACCGCCGGAAGCGGTGATCAGGTTGGCGGCCAATCCCTCAGGATCGTCCAGCAGGACTTTCAGCAAATGGTCGGGAAGAAAGCGCTGATGACCCGAGCGCAGCGCCAGCATCTGGGCGCTCTGCAAGAAGCCTCGCATGCGCTCCGTGAATTTTTCCACGTTCATTTTACGTCACCCTTTCATTTCGCGCCCCCGTCATGCGGCGGGCGAAAGAGCGGACCCCTATCCGGGCATCCTGCATCCGATATGGGACGGGTGTGAATGGATACAAGACCCGACCGCAGTTAAGGCTTTTCCAGGCGAAAAGAGCCGCAGCCGGCGGGGACGATTCCAACCCGCAAGATCCAACCAGCGGGTCGATATCCAAAAGGGGGCGTAACCAGGCGTGCGCTCCAGCGAGCGAGACCGGAGCGCGCCGCGATCGCCTCTTCGGGCCAGCCGCGATTTGGGCCTGGTGGGCCGGGCCTCGTCGGCGCAGCCCCACAGGCGATCGGCCTCTGCGCGCCGACGCCAGTCGATCTCTGAAAGAAAAGAACGCCGCGCGCCGCAGCGCGCGGAAGTCGCTTAGCTGCGTCGGCTGGTGGCCGGCGTGAACTCCGGAACGTCGGGCTGATCTTCAGCCGCCGGATCGGGATTGGCGGGAGTACCGCGGCCATTCTGCAGGAAGGCGACGCCCCCTAGCCCGGGCTCGCTCTCGCCTTGATCCTCGCCGCGATTGGTCCGGTCGTCCTGTTCGTAGCCAGCACCGTTACCGTTGGCCTGTGGCGACTGCGTGGACTGGCCGGGCTGCTGGGCATTGCCCTGCTGGCCTTCCTCGCCGCTGCCTTCGCCCCAGCCCTGATTGTTGCGATGGGTGAAGCCGCCCATCGTCTGGATCACCCGGAAATAGTGATCGGCATACTGCCAATAAGCTTCCGCCATGATCCGATCGCCCGACGCCGCCGCTTCGCGCGCCAGCGCCTGGTATTTGTCGAACACTTGGTGGGCATTGCCGCGGACCCGCACGTCGGGACCGCTGCTGTCGAAAATCTGGTTCCGGTTGGGCGGGCGGTTGGGATTGTGGTTGTGATGCTGCTTATGATGGCCATGGCCACCGCCGCCGCCGCCACCACTGCGGCCACCGCGCGACCGCTGACGATTGTTTGGTCTCATTTAACCTAGAGCCATTTGTACGCTGGACGGTGGTTATTGTTCGCGAGCCCCTTTGCCCTTCCCCGGGCGCCGTCGCAGCTCAAAATGTTGAGGGCTGATTGCCCGCCGGCACTTGTCGGACCGGGCGAAGCCTCCCCAAGGGGCAAGATGGAAAGTAGTCGCAAAGCCGTGCCTTGCCAACTCTTTAATGGCGAGCCGCGACCACTCTTTCAATACCCCCCAAGTCCTTCCACGGCGGTAGGGGAATAAGGCCAGAAGATAGAAAAATGGACGCTATTTCAATGGCTTGCCCTTCTCCTGCCTCAACCAGGAGATGACCTCCGGGAACGATCAACCGGCGTCCTACGGCAGCGATGATCCGATAGGCCCCCAAGCCATCCGGGCCGCCATCGAGGGCCTGCCGAGGCTCATGCCGGGCGACTTCCGGCATCAACCGGGAGATCTCGTCCGTTGCGATGTAGGGTGGGTTGGACACGACGAGGTCGAACGGTCCACCCAACTGTCCCTCCCAGCCCGGCCGACGCCAGTCGCCTTCGATCAGGGTGGCACGGCCGGCCACGCCCAGGGAAACAGCGTTCGTTCGGGCGATTTCAAGCGCCGCCCCGGAAATGTCGAGGCCGATGCCCTGCGCCTGCGGCAATTCCTTCAGGAGCGTCAGCAGCAGACAGCCCGAGCCGAGGCCGAGATCGAGCAATCGCCAGGCCCGCGTGCGGTCGGCCAGCAACGAGAGCGCCGCTTCGATCACCGTCTCGCTGTCGGGCCGCGGCACCAGGACGGCCGGTGTCACCTTGAACGGCAAGCCCCAGAATTCGCGTTCGCCCAGGATATAGGCCATGGGCTCACGCTTGAGCCGGCGCGCAGTCAGCGAGCGCAAAGCCGGAACGATCGATTCAGGCGCCGGATCCGATCCGCGCGAGACCAGCTCCTCCACCGAAAGGCCTGACGCCTTCGCCAGCAGCAAACGCGCCTCGAAACGGACATTGTCGATGCCGGCTGTCGCCAACGCGACGGCCGTATCGCGCAACAATGAATCGTAGGTCGCGGTCAGCTCGCCAGCTCCGCGAGCCGCGTCGCCTCGTCGTCGGCGACGAGGGCATCAACGATCTCGTCCAGCGCCCGGCCTTCCATCACCTCGTCGAGCTTGTAGAGGGTGAGGTTGATGCGATGGTCGGTCACCCGGCTCTGCGGGAAGTTGTAGGTCCGGATGCGCTCGCTGCGGTCACCGCTGCCGACCTGCCCCTTCCGGTTGGCCGCCCGCGCATCGTCCCGGCGCTGGCGCTCGGCGTCGTAGAGGCGTGCGCGCAGGATCTTCATCGCCTTGGCCTTGTTCTTGTGCTGGCTCTTCTCGTCCTGCTGGCTCACCACCACGCCGGTCGGGATGTGGGTGATGCGCACCGCCGAATCGGTCGTGTTCACCGACTGGCCGCCCGGACCGGAGGCGCGGAAGACGTCAATGCGCAGATCCTTCTCATCGATCTTGACGTCGAACTCTTCGGCTTCCGGCAGAACGGCCACTGTCGCGGCCGAGGTATGGATGCGGCCGGAGGCTTCCGTAGCCGGCACGCGCTGCACGCGATGCACGCCCGATTCGAATTTCAGCCGCGCAAACACGCCCTTGCCGCTCACCGTGGCGATCGCCTCCTTGTAGCCACCGATCCCGGTGTCGGAGAGCTCCATCACTTCGAACTTCCAGCCGTGCTCCGCGGCATAGCGCTGGTACATGCGAAAGAGATCGGCCGCGAAAAGGGCAGCCTCGTCACCGCCGGTGCCGGCCCGGATTTCCAGGATCGCGTTCTTCTCGTCGGCGGCGTCCTTGGGTAGGAGCATGCGCTTCACCGCGTGCTCGAGTTCAGGCAGACGCTTCTTGAGTTCGGCGGCCTCCTCCTCGGCCATCGCCCTCATGTCGGGATCGGCGGCCAGCGCCTCGGCATCCTTCAGTTCCCGCTCGGCCTTGCGCCATTCGTTGACCGCATCGACCAATGGTCCGAGATCGGCATATTCCTTCGAAGCCGCCACGAATTTCTGCGAATCGAGCGCACCGCCGGACAGTGCCGCCTGCAGCTCCGCATGCCGCGCCACGACCTGGTCGAGCTTCTGCAACAGCGACATCGCTTAGCCCTTGAGGGCGACGACGAGCTTGTCGAGCGCCACCTCATGCTGGGCGCCGCTGTCGAGGTCCTTGAGCTGGGCGACACCTCGGGCGAGTTCATCGTCTCCGATGATCACGGCGGCCCGCGCCTTGAGCTTGTTGGCGCGCTGCATGCGCCGCTTCATGGTGCCGCGATAGTCCTGCTCGACGGCAATGCCTGCGCGACGCAAGGCACGCGCAATGCCGAGCGCCTTCGCCTCGGCGGCAGCCCCCAGCGGCACCATCACCACGGGTCGCGGCAACGGCATAGGCTCGTTGGCCAGCATCATCAGGCGCTCGATGCCGCCCGCCCAGCCGATGCCGGCCGTTGGCGGACCACCGAGCTCGGCGATCAGGCCATCGTAGCGGCCACCGCCCAGCACGGTGCCCTGCGCGCCGATATGCGCGGTCACGAACTCGAACGCGGTGTGAGTGTAGTAGTCGAGGCCGCGCACCAGGGTGGGATCGATCTCGAACGGGATTCCGGCGGCGGTCAGACCATCCTTCACGGCGGCGAAGAAATCGCGGCTGGCTTCGTTCAAGTGATCGGCGAAGGATGGCGCCTGGGCGTTCAAAGCCTTGTCGCCCTCATCCTTGCTGTCGAGGATGCGCAGCGGATTCCGCTGCAGCCGAGTTTTGGAATCCTCGGAGAGCCGGCTCTCGTGCGCCAGGTAATAGTCGCTCAGGATAGCGCGATAGGCCTGCCGCGATTGCGGATCGCCCAGGGAATTGAGCTTCAGCACGCAGCGGTCGAGGATGCCCAGCCGGTCCAGGATATCGGCGGCGATCGAGATCACCTCGATGTCGGCGCCCGGCTCGGGTGCGCCCAGGACCTCGACATCGATCTGGTGGAACTGGCGCTGCCGGCCCTTCTGCGGCCGCTCGTAGCGGAACATCGGTCCGGCGGCGAAAACCTTCAGCGGAAGTTGCTGCGCCAGCTCGCCGTTGGAGATGAAGGCCCGGCAGATGCCTGCCGTATATTCAGGCCGCAGCGTCAGCGAATCGTTGCCGCGATCGCTGAAGGTATACATCTCCTTGGAAACGACGTCCGTCGTCTCACCGATGCCGCGGGCGAACAGCTCCGTGAATTCGAAGATCGGCGTCGCCATCTCGCGATAGCCATAGAGCCGCGCCACGTCGCGCGCGGTGTCCACCACATGCGAGAAGCGTCGATATTCGTCGGGAAGGAGATCGTGCGTGCCACGCACGGGCTGAAGTTTGCTCAAGTGAAAACGCCTCGGGAAAGAGCTGCATCGCAGGAAGCCGAACGCCGCTACTCCGCGGCGGCACGATGTCGGTCGGCTTCCTCCGCCTTGCCTGCAGTCTTCGCCGCCTCGATCTCGGCTGCCTTCTTCTCGATCAGCTCGACCAGGTGATCGACGATGCCGGTTTCCTTCAAACGATGATGCGGCACGCCGGCGATGTAGACCTGATGCGTGCCGTTGCCACCGCCGGTGAAGCCGATGTCGGTCTCGCGCGCCTCGCCCGGTCCGTTCACGACGCAACCGATCACCGACACGGTCATCGGCGTGGTGATGTGCGCCACGCGCTTCTCCAGCGCCTCGACGGTGCGGATCACATCGTACTGCTGACGCGCGCAGGACGGACAGGAAACGATATTGACGCCGCGATGGCGCAGGTTCAGCGCCTTCAGCATCTCGAAACCGACCCGAACCTCTTCTTCCGGCTCGGCCGAGAGGGAAACACGGATCGTGTCGCCGATACCCGCCCACAGGAGCGAACCGAGACCGATTGACGACTTCACGGTGCCGGTTCGCAAGGCGCCCGCCTCGGTAACGCCGATATGCAGCGGATAGTCGCAGGCATCGGCAAGCTGCTGATAGGCGGCGACGGCGAGGAAGACGTCCGATGCCTTCACGCTGATCTTGAAGTTGTGGAAATCATGATCCTGCAGGATGCGTGCATGATCGAGCGCCGACTCGACCATCGCCTCCGGGCAAGGCTCGCCATATCTCTCCAGGAGATCTTTCTCCAGCGAACCGGCATTCACACCGATGCGCATGGAGACGCCGTGATCCTTGGCGGCCTTCACGACTTCGCGCACCCGGTCGGCACTGCCGATGTTGCCGGGATTGATGCGCAGACAGGCCGCCCCCGCGTCAGCCGCTTCGATCGCGCGTTTGTAGTGGAAATGGATGTCGGCCACGATCGGCACTTTCGAAGCCTTCACGATGCGGGAGAGCGCCGCAGTCGAGTCCTCGTCGGGGCAGGAGACGCGAATGATGTCGACCCCCGCTTCCTCGCAGCGACGAATCTGCGCGATGGTCGCCTCGGCATCTGCCGTGAGGGTGTTGGTCATGGTCTGGACGGTGATCGGGGCGCCGCCCCCCACGGGCACGCTGCCGACCATCACCTGCCGCGACTTGCGGCGTACGATATCGCGATAGGGCCTGATGCTCATGTCGCCAATGTAGCGGCGGCCGCCCAGCTTATCCAGCGACCCTCATCATGGGTCGACAGACCAGAGAGGCAGACCAGAAACGAACAGGGTGCCTGCGTTCCGCGCCCTCAATGGGCATCGATGATCCGGTAGGCGATGCCGGCCGGCACAGTATAGCTTTCGCCGGCGCGGACATAGGTTTGGGCAAGAACATCGCCGTTGGGGGAACGCAACTCGACCCAGCTGTTCGACCGAACGATCACCCGCGTGTCGGACTTGGTCGGCGTCGCCACGACCATGGGGCTGTCCGTGCTCGCGGGCGGCGCCGGACGGGCCACAGCTTCCTGCGGATCGGCGGCAGGCGGTGGACTGCTCGGCGTCTCCATGGCAGGCGGCTGCGCGGCCAGCGCCTGGCCGGCAGACGGGATCGTCATCATGACCGGCGGCGGCGCGGCGGGCACAGCGATCACGGCAGGCGGTGGAACGAGCGGAACTTCCGGCGGCGTCGACGGGGCTGCCGGCGCCTGGGCCTGCATGTCAGGCGGCGCCGACGTGCGGTTCTTCGGCTGTACCTGGCTGGGCGTCACGACGGCGGGCGCCGTGGTGAGATGGGCGGTCTCGCTGGTCGAGGTCTCGGTCTTCGACGGACGGTCCGCGAGCAGGCGGTCCGGCACAGGTGGCACTTTCTCGGCGACGATTGCCTGTTGCTGCGGCAAATAGTGCCAAACCGCATAGCCGGCGGCGACCACCAGCAGCACCGTGAGAACGGCCAGCCCAATCGGAGCGCGTCGCTCAGCCATGGGAAAATCCGCCGGCAGGGAAACCGGACGAACGACAGGCAACGAACCGGAAAGCTGATACGCGGTCAGGACCTTCTGGGCGTCTAGGCCGAGATAGCTTGCGTAGCCGCGCAAGAACGCCGGGATGTACGCAGCACCGGGCAGCTCCTCGAAGCGACCTTGTTCGATGGCCTTGAGAAAGGCGCTGCGGATGCGCAGGCTCTTTGCGACCTCGTCAATCGTAAGGCCGCGCTCTTCACGCTGTTCCCGTAGCAACCGACCGACGGCGTGTCCCGCCGTCGTATCGTGCTCGGATGCTCGCCACTCAACTTGATCCGGCATGAATCGTCCCCGCCGCCCTGCCTTCGCGCGACTTTTACCAGAGGCTCTTTGCGAGGGCAAAAGCGATTCGCCCGGACACCTCAAATTTCAATGGCATGGTCGGCCGCAAACAAACGCAACGTTTCGCGCAGGGGACGATCAGGTTGCGTGAGTGCTGAAGATACAAATGCGCTCACCTCGGCAAGATCGAGAGAACGAATCATAGCCTTAACGGGACCGATCGACGCCGGCGACATGGACAGGGTCCGAACGCCGATCGCCAGCAACGCCAGCGCCTCGACTGGACGGCCTGCCATCTCGCCGCAAACGGCAAGATCGACCCCGGCCGGCCGGGTCTTCTCCACAACAAAATGTAGCAGCCGAAGCAGCGCCGGCGACAAGGTATCGTAGCGTCCGGCCACCCGGGTGTTGCCGCGGTCGGCGGCGAACAGGAACTGCATCAGGTCGTTCGTACCGACGGAAACGAAGTCGATGTGAGGCAGCAGGCCGTCGAGCTGCCAGGCCAGCGCCGGCACCTCGAACATGATGCCAACACGCAAGCGCTTGGGCTCTGGCAGGCCACGCCGGTGAGCGCGCTCGAGTTCGAGGTCGAGCAGACGCCGTGCAGCCAGCAGCTCCGACACGTCGGCGATCATCGGGAACATCACCGACAAGGGTCTTCCGCTCGCCGCCTGGATCAGTGCGCGCAACTGGCGGCGCAACATCGCCGGACGATCGAGTCCAATGCGGATGGCTCGCCATCCCATTGCAGGATTGTCATCGCCGAAGGAGTCGACATAGGGCAGCACCTTGTCGCCACCGACATCGAGCGTGCGGAAGGTCACCGGCCGGCCGTCCGCGATATCGAGCACGCGGCCGTAGAGCCAGGCCTGTGCCTCGACATCGGGAAACTCCGAACGCACCATGAAGGGAATCTCGGTACGATAAAGACCGACACCATCGGCGCCGGTCTCCTCGAGATGCTGCATGTCGATCAGCAAGCCGGCGTTCATGTGCAACCCGATGCGGGCCTGATCGCGGGTCGCAGACGGCAGGTCGCGCAGGGCCGCATACTTGCGTCGCCGCTCGGTGCGCGCCTCTATCGCGGCATAGATCGATTGCAGGACGTCCTCGGCCGGCCGCACCAGCACCTGTGCGCTGTCGCCGTCGACGACAATGGCGTCGCCCGGCTCGACGCGCGACAGCACGTCAGGCGCGCGTCCCACCACGGGAATGTCGAGCGCGCGCGCCACGATCGCGACATGGCTCATCGCCGAGCCTTCCTCCAGCACCACGCCGCGCAGGCGCGCGCGATCGTAGTCGAGCAACTCGGCAGGCCCCATGTCGCGTGCGATCACGATCACGTCTTCGGGCTGGGCATCGGCATCGGCGGCCGCCCGGCCGGTGAGGCGCAGCAAGAGACGATTGGTCAGGTCCTGCAGATCGCTCAGCCGTTCGCGGATATAGGGATCGGTCGACTGGCCAAGGCGTGCGCGCACATCATCGAAGGCACGCTGCACGCTCGCTTCCGCGGTGAGGCCCGAGCCGATCGCTTCGCGTACGCGCTCGCGCCAGCCGCGATCGTCGATGAACATGCGGAAGGTCTCGAGCACTTCGCGATGCTCGCCCGACTGCATGTCGTGCGCCTCGAGCATGCGGTCGACGTCGTCGCGCACAGAGCCGAGCGCTTCCTCGAAGCGCTTCTGCTCGGCGCCGACGTCTTCCGCGACGACGCGCTGGATGACGATGCGCGGTTCGTGCAGCACGGCATGTCCGATGGCGACGCCCGAGGTCAGCTGCACGCCGTCGATGCGCAACGGCAACAGGCCGAGCCCGTCGACCTGCTGGACCTCGTTGGGACTGACCAGGTTGCCGGCCGCGACCATCTCTGCGAGGACCATGGCGATGGTCTGCAGCGTCTCGATCTCTTCCTCGTCGTACTGGCGGCGCGTGCGGTTCTGCACGACCAGGACGCCGAGCGCACGGCCCGCCCGCAAGATCGGCACGCCAGCCAGCGAGTGATAAACCTCTTCGCCGGTTTCCGGCCGGTAAGCGAACTGCGGATGGCTTTGCGCGTCATCGAGCGCGAGCGGGCGGCCGTGTGCGGCGATGTCGCCCACCAGACCTTCGCCCACCCGCAACCGGGTGCGGTGCACGGCCGTCGGGTTGAGGCCCTGGGTTGCAAACAGCTCCAGCACTTCGCCTGCCCGCAGGATGTAGATCGAGCAGACCTCGGCCACCATCTCGTTGGCGACCAGGCGTACGACCTCGCTCAGCGTTTCCTCGGGGGAAACGCCACGCGCCATCGTGTCCCGGAGCCGCTTGAGGAGCATTCGCGGTCCGGCCAGGGGAGTCCCTCTCTCCATGGTCAGACCGCTAGATGCTTGAGTCGGATGACGACAAAGCTACGGTCGACAATGCAGGCGCAGACGCGCCACGCCGGTGCCAGTCGGGGCGGCCGGGCGTTTTGGCAGGTCATGCGAATGCGTGCGCCGTGCATGAGGCGCTTATAGCAAGAGCCGCGCCGAAATGCCTACCCGCGATTTGGGCGCTGAGGGGCTAGGCGGCGTCGAGCCCGTAGGCGGTATGCAGGGCCCGGATCGCCAGCTCCGTATACTCGGCGGCCACCAGCACGCTCACTTTGATCTCCGAAGTCGAGATCACCTGGATGTTTATGCCCTTGCCGGCCAGAGTCTCGAACATTTTCAACGCCACGCCCGCATGGCTGCGCATGCCGACGCCGATCACCGAGATCTTGGCGACGTTGGTGTCGGATTTCACCTCCGAGAACTTCAGCTCGCCCTTGACGCGCTCCAGCCGTTCGACCGCACGGGCGAGATCGGTGCGCGGTACCGTGAAAGTGATGTCGGTTGAGCTACCGTCGAGCGAAACGTTCTGCACGATCATGTCGACGTTGATGTTGGCGTCGGCAAGCGGCCCGAAGATCGCGGCCGCGATACCGGGCCGATCGGCGACATGTGTCACCGTGACCTTCGCTTCGTCCTTGGAGAAGGCGATCCCGCTCACGACGGATTTCTCGAGACCCTGGGCCATGATTTCGTCCTCGTCCACAACAAGCGTGCCGGGCAGGTCGCTGCCCAGGGCCGCGTCGAACGACGACAGCACTTGCACGCGCACATGATGGTTCATCGCCAGTTCGACCGACCGCGTCTGCAGCACCTTCGAGCCCTGCGAAGCCATCTCGAGCATTTCCTCATAGGTGACCCGATCGATCTTGCGGGCTTTCTCGACGATGCGCGGGTCGGTCGTGTAGACGCCGTCGACATCGGTGTAGATGTCGCAGCGGTCGGCCTTGAGCGCCGCCGCCAGCGCCACCGCCGAGGTGTCCGAGCCGCCGCGCCCGAGCGTCGTGACCCGACCCTCGGGCGAAACCCCCTGGAAACCCGGCACGATCGGGACCTCGCCGCCGACCATGGCTTGCGCCATCCCGTGCGTGCCGATCTCCTGGATGCGCGCCTTGGCATGGCTCCGGTCGGTCTTGATGGGAATCTGCCAGGACACCCATGACCGCGACTTGATTCCGATCTGCTGCAGCGCCATCGCCAGGAGGCCGATGGTCACCTGCTCGCCGGTGGCGACCACCACGTCATATTCTTGGGGATCGTGCAGCGGCGCGATCTCGCTGACCCACTTGATGAGTTGGTTGGTGGCGCCGGACATCGCCGAGACCACGACGGCGACCTCGTTGCCGCGGTCGACCTCGGCCTTGACCTTGCGCGCCACATTCTTGATCCGGTCTGTGTCACCAACCGAAGTGCCGCCGAATTTGAGAACGATGCGCGCCATGGACCTGCTCGAAAGCGCGGTATAGACACCGGCTGGACCATTTGGGTCAAGGGCAGCCATGACCGATTCAGCGCATTCCCCCCACGCCTCGACGGTCGATTCCGCCGAGGTCGAGCGCTTTTCGCGCATCGCCGACGAATGGTGGGACCCGGTCGGCAAGTTCGCGCCGCTCCACCGGCTGAATCCGGTGCGCCTGGGCTATATCCGTGACCGCGCTGCCGCGCACTGGCAGCGCGATCCCCTGAACGGCTCGCCGCTGCGGGGATTGTCGCTGCTCGACATCGGCTGCGGCGGGGGCCTGATCTGCGAGCCGATGACGCGGCTCGGCGCCCAGGTCATCGGCATCGACGCCGCAGAGCGCAATATCGCCACCGCCAGCCTCCATGCCCGCCAGCAGGAACTCGCGATCGATTACCGCGTCGCCACGGCCGAGGCCCTGGCGCAGTCGGGAGCGCGGTTCGATATCGTACTGGCGCTCGAGATCGTCGAGCACGTGGCCGACGTCGATCTTTTCCTCGCGGCCTGCAGCCAGCTCGTCCGGCCCGGCGGCTTGCTCTTCCTCTCGACCCTCAACCGCACCGCCAAGGCCTGGGCGCTTGCCATCGCGGGCGGCGAATATCTGCTGCGCTGGCTGCCCCGCGGAACGCACGACTGGCGTAAATTCCTGAAGCCATCCGAAGTCGTGCGCTGTCTTCGCAACGGCAACATCGCCACGCAGGAGATCGTCGGCGTGGTCTACAGTCCGCTCAGCCGCGCCTGGTCGCTGAGCAGGAGCGATCTCGACGTCAACTACATGCTGTATGGGAGCAAGGCCGGTGACGGGCGGAGCGCAGCGGGCTGAGGTCGGCCGAAGCACGGGCCTGCTGTCCTCTCCGGTGATGAAAGCCGCGGCCTGGATGGCCGGCTGGCTCAGTTGCATGATGGTGATGGCCGTGGCCGGTCGCGAGGCAACGCGCGAACTTCATGTCTTCCAGGTCGTGGTGATGCGCTCTCTCCTCGGCCTCGCGATGCTCTACCCGCTCGTCCGACTGAGCGGCGGTTTCGGCGCCCTGCGGACCTCGCAGCCCTGGCTCCATATCGCGCGCAATATCGTCCATTACGGCGCGCAGTTCGGCTGGTTCATGGCCTTGACGATGATTCCCCTCGCGCAGGTGATCTCGATCGAATTCACCATGCCGATCTGGACGGCGATCCTGGCCGTAAGCTTCCTCGGGGAGCGCATGGGCCTCTGGAAGAACATAGCAGTCGCGACCGGGATCGTGGGTGTCGCGATCATCGTTCGGCCCTTTTCCGGCGGTGCGAACGTCGGTCAGCTCATCGCGCTTGCCGCGGCTGTCGGTTTCGCGATGTCGGTCATCATGGTGAAGGCGCTCACCCGCACCGAAAGCACGGCTACCATCCTTTTCTGGATGATGGTGATCCAGTCCGTGCTGGGGCTGGTGCCGGGGCTGCTCGTCTGGCGATGGCCTTCCGCGCACGGCTGGGCCTGGATCCTGGTGATCGGCTTCGTCGGCACCTACTCGCACTACTGCATGACCTGCGCTCTGCGCTATGCCGATGCGACGACCGTCGTGCCGATGGACTTCCTGCGCGTGCCGCTGGCGGCGCTCGTGGGCTGGTTGATTTATGCCGAGCGGATCGATCTCCTCACCGTGCTCGGGGCGGCGCTG
The DNA here is from genome assembly GCA_018242505.1 of Pseudomonadota bacterium. Classification (GTDB taxonomy): domain Bacteria; phylum Pseudomonadota; class Alphaproteobacteria; order Reyranellales; family Reyranellaceae; genus Reyranella. Next base: position 120,509 of record JAFEBU010000026.1, on the reverse strand, counting down.
ATCCTGGCGGCCAACCTGCTCAACCTGAAGGGGCCCGCCCCGGCAAAGCCCACGTAACGGCGCTCAGTTCCCCCGCGGAATCCATGGCAGGCGGCCGAATTCGATGCCTTCCTCGGCGAGGGCCACGGCTTCCTCGTCGGTCGTCTCGCCGTAGATGCCGCGCTTGTCGCTCTCGCCGTAGTGAATCTTGCGTGCCTCCTCGGCGAACTTGTCACCGACATGCTCGCAATTCTTCTCGACCTCGGCCCGCGCTTTCAGGAGCGCCTCACGCAGTTCCTTGGGCATGTGGCGGGCGAGTGCCGCCACCTTCTGCTGCTCGGGGGACGGCGCCGGCGCTGCCGGCGGCGGCGCTTCCGGCTCGACCTTGTCGCCCACCTTGCCGATGCGCGGCGACATGATCGCGCGCGCGACGTGGCTGTCGCCACAAACCGCGCATCCGATCAGGGACTTCTTTTCTTGACGCTCGTAGGTCTTGCTGTCCTTGAACCAGCTCTCGAATTCGTGGCCTTTGGAGCAGCGCAGTCGGTACAAAATCATGAAAGACAGGTATTTCCCGGCTGTTGGCACTCCCTGCGGGAGAGTGCCAACATGATGGGGTGCGACGGCGGCCGGCGCAAGAGGGTCGTAGCGCTCAATGTGAATCGAATTGGTGGCTATTCCGCCGCCTTTGCCAGCGCGGCCTTGTGCAGGAGCGGCGCCGCGTAGCTGCGGTCATGGGTCAGCGACGGCACCATCTTGCGTGCTTCGGCGACCTTGCCGAGATCGATCTCGGCAATCACGAAGCCTGCCTTTTCGCCGCCGGCATCGGCCAGGACCTCGCCCCAAGGCGCTACGACGATTGAATGCCCGTAGGTCTTGCGGTTCGACCCCTTGTGGGTACCGACCTGGGCTGGGGCGAAGACGAAGCATCCGGTCTCGATGGCGCGGGCGCGCATCAGAACGTGCCAATGCGCCTGCCCGGTCGGAACGGTGAAGGATGACGGGATGCTGAGCATCGTGGCGCCAGCATGCGCGAGATCGCGGTAGAGATAGGGGAAGCGCAGGTCATAGCAGATCGTCATGCCAAGCGTGCCCCACGGCGTCTCGGCCAGGACCGCCTTCTCGCCCGGATTGAAGGTCGAGGATTCCCGGTAGCTCTCGCCGCCTGCGAGCTGCACGTCGAACATGTGGATCTTGTCGTAGCTCGCCACCACGCCACCGGTCCCATCGATAAGGTAGGAGCGGTTGCGGATCTGCTCCTCGCCCGGCACGCGCACGTGGATCGATCCCAGCAGGAACCACGCCCCCGTCTCGCGCGCCACCGCGCGGCAGGCCGCGAGCATGGCGTGGCTTTCTTCGATTTCGGCCTTGGCCAAGGTCTCGGTCCGGTTGGCGCCGATCAGGCCGGTATTTTCCGGCGTCATGATGAAGTCGGCGCCCGCGTCGCGGGCAAGCCGCGCCTGGTCGCGCACGAAGGCCACGTTCTCGGCCATCTCGTTGCTGACATTGGTCTGGATCAGACCGGCCCTGAACGTTGTCATGCCGTGCCTCGCTCAGCCTGGCTGGGCCAGCAGCGCATCGAGCTTGCCAGCCTGCTCGAGTGCCGCCAGCTCGTCGGATCCGCCGATATGCTGCCCGTTGATGAAGATCTGCGGCACCGTGCTGCGCTTGGACCGCTCGCGCATCTCCGTCCGCCTGGCGACATCCTCCATCACATCCATCTCGTCGTAGGCAGCGCCCTTCTTCTCGAGCAGGCCTTTGGCGCGGGCGCAATAGCCGCAAAACGGCGTGGTGTAGATCTCGACCTTGGCCATGGAGAACTCCTCGAGCCGACTATAACGCTGGCCGTACGACCCGCGCCAGCGTCAGGACGTCGACGTGCCGCACGCCGGCGCGCTGCAGGGCACGGGCGCAGGCCTCGACCGTGGCGCCGGTGGTCAGCACATCGTCGATCAGAAGAACCGTCTTACCTTTCGCCCGAGCCTGCCATCGCGGGTGGATCGCGAACGCTTCCCGGACGTTACGGCGGCGGTCCTGGGCGGCAAGACCCGCCTGCGATCCGGTCCAGCGCCGGCGCAACAACAAGTCGGGCGCGAGCTTGGCGGGTTGCTCGCGCGTGAGGTTGCGTGCCAGCAGCAGCGCCTGATTGTAGCGCCGCGTGAAAAAGCGCCGCCAATGCAGCGGCACCGGCGCGACAAGATCGGAATCGGCGAGAAGTTCCGCGCCGGCCCGCGCCATCCAGGAGCCGCAGGTCCGCGCCATGTCGGTACGGTCGCCATGCTTGAACGGCAGGATCAGGCGGCGGCTGTGATCGTCATAGATCAGGGCGGTGCGCGCCCGACGGAAACGCGGCCGCCGGACAAGGCAGGCGGCGCACAAGGCGTCGTCGCCAAGAAATTCGGCAAATGGCGTGCCGCAGCAGGCGCAGTGCGGAGGGCCGACGAAGGAGAAGGTGGGCCAGCAGGTCGCGCAAAGCGCGCCCGTCGCCTCGACGATCTCGCCGCAGCCGAGGCAGAGCGGCGGCAGGATGCTGTCGAGGAGACGCCGGCTTGCGGCAACGCAGACGCGAAGCGACATGGCCTCGATTGGGCCGGGCAATTGTGCCGCTATCAGGGCGGGCCCCCTATTCCTCGCCGGCCTTTCGCCCTACATACACCGCCGTGAGGCCTCCCGACCCCCTCCTGATCTTCGATCGCGGCGTCCTGCGCGTCAGGCGCGCCCGTGCGGCGCGCGACTGGGACCAGTGCTCGTTCCTGAAGCGCGAGATCGCCGGGCGCCTGGTCGAACGCCTCGACGACGTGCGGCGGACCTTTCCGCTGGCGCTCGATCTTGGCTGCCATGGGGACGAAGTCGCCGAGGCGTTGCGCGGCCGCCCGTCGGTCAACGCGCTGGTGCGATCCGACTTCGGCCTGGACTTCGCGCGGTGCGCAACCGGGCCCGCGATCGTGGCCGACGAAGAGGCGTTGCCCTTTGCTGCCGGGAGTTTCGATCTGGTGTTGAGCGCCATGACCCTGCACTGGGTAAACGATCTTCCCGGCACGCTGATCCAGATCGGGCGCATCCTGAAGCCGGACGGGCTGTTCCTCGGCGCCATGCTGGGCGGCCGCACGCTGTGGCAGCTTCGCGAGGCACTGGCGGCGGCGGAGAGCGAGATCGAAGGCGGATTGAGTCCGCGCGTCTCGCCGTTCGCCGACCTCGGCGATGCAGCGAGCCTCTTGCAGCGCGCCGGCTTCGCCCTGCCGGTCGCCGACAGCGACACCATCGACATCGAGTACGAGCACGCGCTCGCGCTGATGCGCGACCTCGGCGCCATGGGCGAGAGCAACCTGGTCGGCGAACGACGACGCGGCTTCAGCCGACGCGCCACGCTTCTACGCGCGGCGGAAATCTATGCCGAGCGCTTCGCGGTGCCCTCGGGACGGGTGATGGCAAGCTTCGAGGTGCTGTTCCTGCACGGCTGGTCGCCGCATGCCTCCCAGCCCAAGCCGCTCAAACCCGGCGCCGCGCGGCATCGGCTGGCCACGGCGCTCGGCACGATCGAGCAAAGCACCGGGGTGAAAGTGGAGCGGAACTGATCGTGCCTGCCGCCAGATTGTCATTCGGCGACGTGTTGTCGGAGAGCTTCGGATTCTTCTTCAACAATCTCGCGCTGTTCTTTCACCTCGTGACGATCCCGTGGGTTCTGTCGGTCCTGCTCAGGATCGTGAGCAACACGATAGCCGCCGACTCGCTCATGGTCGTGCTGCTTGAGAAGGCGGCGGATCTGATCCCGACCGTGATGTTCCTCGTCGCCTGGAACCGGGCGACGCTGCTCAGCCCCCAACAGGTGGATTTGCCGGGACTTCGCTGGTCGCCGCGCGAGACGGCACTCCTACTCTATCTGCTCAGGATCGCCGGCATCACCTTCGTGCTGCTGGCCGCCTTCACCCTGACAGCGGGACCGATCGATCCGGCCGCTCTCGGCCAGGTGCCGCTCGACCCGGAGGTCGCCCGCCGCGAGGCAATGGCGGCGCCGCTCGGCACCGGCTTCTTCATCTCCGCCCTGCTCGCGCTGCGAGTGAGCTTCGGCCTTGCGGCGGCGGCAGTCGACGTGTCGTTCACGCCGCGCCAGGCCTGGGCAGCGAGCCGGGGCAATGCCTGGCCGATCATCGGCGCACTGTTCACCATCTTCTTCGCCAGCGGCGTCGTGACCATCATTGCCGCCCTTGTGCCGATGTCGCTGGTCCGTGGGATTCTGGATGGCACGATCGGCGCGACCATCCTCGCCTGGACCGTGGCAACCCTCGTCTCCTATGGCGGCGCCGCCGTGATCGCGACCGCGCAGGCCATCATCTTCCGCCGGCTCACCGGCTGGAGAAACGGCCACCCGCTGGTGCTGCCGAGCTAACAGGCCGTTGAAAAAGGGTTTTGAGCCGTACGCCCGGGCAATATCGATTCAAGGCAGCGCCGAGATCGCACGTAGGAGTCGAGATTGTGCCGATCGCGATCCGATCGCTGCACGCCATGTCGTGGGTCCCGGCTTTTTCGACAGCCTGCTAAAGCAGATCGCGCAACAGGCCGACCAGCGGCACGTCGGCCGGCGGCATGGGGTAGCGTGCAAGCTCGGCCGGCCTGACCCATTTCAGGGCCTGGCCCTCGCGCGGCTGCGGCGCGCCGGCCCATTTGCGGCAGGCGAATACCGGCATGAGGAGATGGAACGTCTCGTAGCCGTGACTGGCAAAGGCAATCGGCGCCAGGCAACTCGTCGCCGTCTCGATGCCGAGTTCCTCATGCAACTCGCGCACCAGCGCCTGCTCGGGCGTTTCTCCCGCGTCGACCTTGCCGCCGGGAAACTCCCAAAGACCCGCCATCGACTTGCCCTCGGGCCGTTGCGCGATCAGCACGCGGCCGTCGGGATCGACCAGCGCCACCGCCGCGACGAGCACCAGCGGACGGTCGCCGAGGGGCGGCGGCCCGCCGGGGCAGTCCTGTTCGAAGGACGGCGTCAAGTACGATAGCTGCCGTTGATGTCGATGTAGCCGTGCGTCAGATCGCAGGTCCATACGGTCGCGCGGCCTCGGCCGATACCGAGATCGATGTCGATCACGATGTCGGTCCCCTTGATGTGCCGGGCAACCGGGGCCTCGTCGTAGTTGGGCACGACCTGGCCGCCATCGGTGATCTTCACCCCGCCGATCGAGATCTTGAGCTTGTCGCGATCCGCCCGCTCGCCGGATTTGCCGACGGCCATGACGATGCGGCCCCAGTTCGCGTCCTCGCCCGCGATCGCGGTCTTGACCAGCGGCGAGTTGGCGACGGCGAGCCCGATCTTGCGCGCAGCGCCGTTGGACGACGCACCACCGATATTGATGGTCACGAACTTGGTGGCGCCCTCGCCGTCCCGGGCGAGAAGCTGGGCCAGCTCGATCAGCACCTCGTCCAGCGCTCGCTTGAAGTCGACCAGCACCGGGTCGTCGGCCTCCTCGATCGGTGCATGGCGGGCAGCCCCGGTCGCCGCCAGCAGCAGCGTGTCGCTGGTCGAGGTATCGCCATCGACCGTGACGCAATTCAGCGACCTGTCGGCCGCATCGGAGAGCAGTTTCTGAAGAACCGCGCCCGGCACCTTGGCATCGGTGAAGACAAAGCCCAGCATGGTCGCCATGTCGGGTGCGATCATGCCCGAGCCCTTGAGGAAGCCGTTCAGGGTGACCGTCCGTTCGCCGATCCTGGCCTGACGCGTGGCGAGCTTGGGAAAGGTGTCGGTGGTCATGATGGCCGCGGCGGCCGACGCCCAATTGTCCTCGCGTACGCCCTTGAGCAGCGCCGGCACGACGGCGGCAAGCTTCTCCCAATCGAGCGGCAGGCCGATCACGCCGGTCGAGGCCATGAAGACCTCGTTGCGCGGGCAGCCCAGCGCCTGCGCCACCGCACGCGTGCTCTCCTCGACCGCCTTGTCGCCCAGCTTGCCGGTGAAGGCATTGGCGTTGCCGGCATTCACCAGGATGGCGCGGATCTTCCCGCGCGGGAGATTCTTGCGGCACCAGTCCACCGGAGCCGAACGGGTCTTGGACCGGGTGAGCACGCCGGCCACCGTCGATCCTGCGGGCAACACCGCGAGCATGACATCGTCGCGCCCGGCATAGCGCACGCCCGACGCTGCCGAGGCGAGCCTGACACCCGCGATGCGGGGCAGCGTCGGCGTCGTCTTGGGGGCAAGCGGCGAAGTGGCGTGCTGTTCGGCCATGGGACTCCCTCTCAGCGGCCGGGCGCAGTGCACCAAGCGGCCGAAAGGCGGAGCCTACACCAGAAATGCCAAAAAACGTGAACTTCTACTTGGCGGGGGTGCCAGGCGCTGCGGGCTTGGCAGGAGCAGTGCCGGGCGCCGCCGGCGGCGCAGGCGTGCTGCCATCCGGGTTGAACTTCTCGATCTTGGCATTGGCACGGAGCTGATTCAGCATGGCGGTCACGATGTCGCGCTCCAGGTCCTGGCGGATTTGCTCGGACAGCTCGTCAAAGGTCGGCGGCGGCGCCTGCCGGCGATCCTCGACCTTGATCACGTGGTAGCCGAACTGGGTCTTGACCGGGCTCTCGCTGACGCTGCCTTTCTTCATTGCGAAAGCCGCGTCAGCGAACTCCTTCACCATGTCCGTCTTCTTGAACCAGCCGAGATCGCCCCCCGCGGCGCCGGAGGCTTTGTCGGTGGATTTCTCCTTGGCGAGCTTGTCGAAGGGCGTGCCTTTCTTGAGGTCGGCGATGATCGCCTTGGCCTCGGGCTCGGTGGCGACCAGGATGTGCCGAGCATGCACCTCGTCCTCGGGCGGCATGTTCTTCACCTTCTCGTCGTAGGCCTGTTTCATCTTTTCCGGCGTCACCTTCTCGGCGATCAGCTTCTTCAGCCAGAAATCCTGGATCACCTGGTCCTCGACGAAGGCCATGCGCTTCTTGAAGTCCGGGTCGTCGGTCACCTTGTTCTTGCGGGCATCCTCCTCGACCAGCTTGCTGCTGATCAGGCGGTCGAGCAGCGCCGGGAACACCGTCGCCAGGGGCATGTTGCGGTATTGTTGCGGCAGCGATTGCTGTGCGATCTCAAGCTCCGAGAGATGGATCTGCTGGCCGTTGACGATCGCAACCACCGGATCCTTGGCCGGCTGCCCTGCCTTGCCCGCCGGCGCCTGGGCCGGCTGAGGAGCGGCCGGCTGAGGAGCGACCGGCGACGCTTTCGTGTTGGGCTGCTGGGCGGCGGCGATGCCTGCCATACCGATCATGCCGGCCACGGCGCAGCAGACAACGGCGACGCTCAGGGGGCGCAAGCGAGGGCTCATAAACGGCTCCGGAGAAGAGGGTGGGGAGAAAGCGAGAAGGCGCAATGGCCGGCGGCCACCGTTTACACAGGGCAACTCGCTCCAAGCAAGCGTCCACCTCCAATTGGCGCTTTTTCTCCGTTTCCCGTTACGGCACTTTTCCGTGAGCCTGCGGCCTGCCGAAGCAGAGCCGTGGCACTTGCGTTGACACTCAAAGGCACGCTCTCTATCTGTGATAGGCAGGGCGGGCCGGGTGCCCGCCTAAGTCTTTAGAATATCGAGGGTTTCATGCTTGGAGCGCTTGCCCGGAGCCTGTTCGGGACGGCCAATGACCGCGTCGTCAAGGGCTTCGACAAGCCTGTGGCCAAGATCAACGCGCTCGAGCCGGAGTTCAGCAAACTCTCCAACGACCAGTTGCGAGCCAAGACCGTCGAGTTCCGCGAGCGCCTCGCCAAGGGCGAGACGCTCGACAGTCTCCTGCCCGAGGCCTTCGCTACCGTGCGGGAAGCCGCCAAGCGCACGCTGGGCCAACGGCCGTTCGACGTCCAGCTCAAAGGCGGCATGGTCCTGCACTCCGGCAAGATCGCCGAGATGAAGACCGGCGAGGGCAAGACGCTGGTCGCCACCCTGCCCGTCTATCTCAACGCCCTGGAAGGCAAGGGCGTCCATGTCGTCACGGTGAACGACTACCTCGCCCGCCGCGACGCCGAGTGGATGGGCAAGATCTACACCTTCCTCGGCCTTACCGTCGGCGTGATCGTCCACAATCTCAGCGACGAGCAGCGCAAGGCGGCCTATGCCTGCGACATCACCTACGGCACCAACAACGAGCTCGGCTTCGACTATCTGCGCGACAACATGAAGTTCAGTCGCGACCAGATGGTGCAGCGGCCGTTCAACTTCGCCATCGTCGACGAGGTCGATTCGATCCTGATCGACGAGGCGCGCACACCGCTCATCATCTCGGGCCCCGCCGAGGACTCGTCCGAGCTCTACCGGCGCGCCGATGTGGTGATCCCGCGGCTGAAGCCGGACGCCTACGAGAAGGACGAGAAGAACCGTCAGGTCACCTTCACGGAGACGGGCGTCGAGGCGGTCGAGGACCTGCTGCGCGCTGACGGCCTGCTGCCCGAAGGCCAGAGCCTCTACGCACCTTCGCAGATCACCCTGCTGCATCACATCACCCAGGCGCTGCGCGCCCACAAGCTCTTCACGCGCGATGTCGACTACATCGTCAAGGACGGCCAGGTCATCATCATCGACGAGTTCACCGGCCGCATGATGGCCGGCCGCCGCTACTCGGAAGGGCTGCATCAGGCGCTCGAGGCCAAGGAGCATGTCGAGATCCAGCGCGAGAATCAGACACTGGCCTCGATCACCTTCCAGAACCTGTTCCGCATGTATCCCAAGCTGGCCGGCATGACCGGCACGGCGATGACCGAAGCGGCCGAGTTCGCCGAGATCTACAAGCTCGAGGTGGTCGAGATCCCGACCAATGTGCCGGTCGCCCGCAAGGACGCCGACGACGAGGTCTATCGCACCCTGACCGACAAGACCCGCGCCATCGTCAAGCTGATCCACGAATGCCGTTCGCGCAACCAGCCGGTGCTGGTCGGCACGGTCTCGATCGAGAAATCGGAAGAGCTGTCGGACGCGCTGAAGAAGGCCAGCATCCCGCACAACGTCCTCAACGCGCGCTACCACGAGCAGGAAGCGGAGATCGTGTCCCAGGCCGGCCGCCCGGGCGCCGTCACCATTGCCACCAACATGGCGGGCCGCGGCACCGACATCCAGCTCGGCGGCAACGCCGACATGCTGCTGCGCCAGGCCGAGGCCGAGCTCGCCGCCCGCATTGCCGATGAGGCGGCGCGCGCCGCCGAGCTCGACACGATCGCCGCCAAGATCAAGGCCGACGTCGAGCGCGACCGCGAGATCGTGCGCACAGCCGGCGGGCTCTATGTGATCGGCACCGAGCGGCATGAGAGCCGCCGCATCGACAACCAGCTGCGCGGCCGTTCCGGCCGCCAGGGCGATCCCGGCGGCTCGAAGTTCTTCCTGTCGCTGGAAGACGACCTGATGCGCATCTTCGGCGGCAACAAGGTGCTCGACTGGGTGCAGAAGAAGGGCATGGGCGACGACGAGGCTCTGACCCACCGCTGGCTCAACAAGGCCCTGGAGACCGCACAAGGCAAAGTCGAGGCGCGCAACTTCGAGATCCGCAAGAATCTCCTGCGCTTCGACGATGTCATGAACAGCCAGCGCATGGAGATCTACAAGGAGCGCCTCGAGCTGATGGCGACCGAGGACGTCGCCGATGTGGTATCCGGCATGCGCCGCGACGTCGTCGACGCCATGGTCTCGCGCGCCATCCCCGAGGATGCCTACGCCGAACAGTGGAAGATCGCCGAACTCAAGGAGGACGTGCAGCGCGTGTTCGGGCTCGACCTGCCGATCGACGCCTGGGCCAAGGAAGAGGGCATCGCCGAGGAGCAGATCAAGACGCGCCTTGCCGAAGCCGTCGACCGGCTGTTCGCCCAGAAGGCGGCGCAGTACGGACCGGAGGTGTGGCGACAGGTGGAGAAGAGCGTGCTGATGCAGCTCTTCGACCAGGCCTGGAAGGATCACCTGCTGCATCTCGATCATCTTCGCCAAGGCATCGGCCTGCGCGCTTACGGCCAGAAAGATCCGTTGAACGAGTACAAGCGCGAAGCCTTCAACCTTTTCAGCGCCCTGCTGACGGGCCTGCGCGAATCGGTGGTGAACGTGCTGGCGAACCTGCAACTGCGTATGGAACCGCCGCCAATGCCCGAGCCGGTGCAGATGCGCGAGGTCCATGAAGACCCCGCCCTTGCCTCGCTGATGGCGGGCAGCCCCGATTTCGATCCCATCGACCCCTCGGGCGGTGACGTGGCGACATTGACGCGTCCGGCGACCAAGCCGGCGGTCGATCCCAACAATCCCTCGACCTGGGGCAAGGTCTCGCGCAATGCCCCCTGCCCCTGCGGCTCAGGCAAGAAGTTCAAGCACTGTCACGGCCGCGTCTGAATTCCTGAAATCCTGATTTGATCCGGGCGAGACATCGCACGTGAGGATCGGTTGACCATTTGAAATGTTATATTGTAACGTCTCCCGATTGACGATTTCGATGGGGAGAGACGGCGATGCGGCGAGGTCTGGTGCGGTCCTGGCGAGGCAAGGCGGCGTTCATTCTGGGGACCACTCTCGCCGGACCGGCGATGGCCCAGACGGCACCGAACAGTCCGCCCCTGCCTCCGACCACGACTCCTTTTCCGCCTGCAGCGACCGCGCCAGCCGCTGCCAGCAGCGGCCTCGCAATCACGGTCACAGCCAAACGCCTCGATGAGGCGCGCACATCGATTCAGCCGAGCCTCGGCGCCAGCCGCTACGACTTCACGCCCGATGCGATCAATACGATTCCGCTAGGCCAGCAGGCGCCCCTCAACCAGGTTCTGCTGCGCGCGCCCGGCGTCGCGCAGGACAGTTATGGCCAGATCCATGTCCGCGGCGATCACGCCAACCTGCAGTATCGCCTCGACGGCGTGCAGCTTCCGGAGGGACTGTCGCTGTTCAGCAATGCGCTCGCCACGCAATATGCCAGCAAGATGTCGCTGATCACCGGCGCGCTGCCGGCACAATACGGCTTTCGCCAGGCCGGCGTGGTGGATCTCACATTGAAGTCGGGCACTACCGATCCCGGCGCCGAAGCCTCGATGACGGCAGGGTCGCGGAACTACTACCAGCCGTCTCTCTCCTACGGCGGCCGCAGCGGTAAGATCGACTATTTCATCACCGGCCAGTACCTGCACAATGATGTCGGCATCGAGAATCCGACCTCGTTCGTCAGCCCGATCCACGACAATACCGACCAGTGGCATGCGCTGACGAAGATCACCGGTATCATCGATGAGGACACGCGCGTGAGCTTCATCGGTGGCGGCTCGCATGCGCGTTTCGAGATTCCCAACAATCCCGGCCAGACGGCGCAGTTCGCAGTCAACGGCAACACGGCCTTCAACAGCAGTTTGCTTAATGAACTGCAATGGGAAGACACCTATTACGGCATCCTGTCGCTGCAGAAGCACTATGGAAGTGCCGACTTCCAGTTTTCCGCCTTCACGCGCTACTCGGCCCTCAACTACCAACCCGACCCGCTCGGCGATCTGATGTTCAACGGCGTCGCGCCGTGGGCGAACCGGACCGACCTTGCGACAGGCCTCCAGTTCGACGGCAGTTGGAAGGCGAACTCCAGCCATACGCTGCGCGCCGGCTTCCTCGTGCAACGCGAACGCGCGACGAACTCCACCAATGCCCAGGTCCTGGCCATCGACGACATGGACGCACCGATCAGCGACCAACCCGTCGGCATCGCCTTTGGCTCCGACCTCATCGGCTGGACCTACGGCATCTACCTGCAGGACGAATGGAAGGTGAGCCCCACCGTCACCATCAACTACGGCCTGCGCTTCGACGCGATCGACGGCCCCACGCAGGAGAACCAGGTGAGCCCGCGCGTCAATGTCGTGTGGCAGCCCAACGACATCCTGACCGCGCATGCCGGTTACGCGCGCTACTTCACGCCGCCGCCCCTCGCCCAGGTGAACAATGCCGCCATCGCCGCAACGGCGGGCACGACGGCGGCCCCGGAGGCTACGCTGAACGATCCCGTCAAGGCCGAGCGGGCGCACTATTTCGATGCGGGATTCGAGTTGCGGCCCAAACCCGGGCTGAAGTTCGGTGTCGACGCCTATTACAAGATCGCCCAGAACCTGCTCGATGAAGGCCAGTTCGGTGCACCCATCGTGCTCACCTCCTTCAACTACGCCAATGCACAGGTGAAGGGCGTCGAGCTGACCGGCAGCTACGATCACGGCCCGTGGTCGATCTACGGCAACGTGGCCTGGTCGGATGCCCAGGGCACCAACATCAATTCCGCACAGTTCAACTTCGCGCCGGACGAGCTGGGCTATATCGCACAGCACTATATCTACCTCGATCACAACCAGAGCGTGACCGGGTCGGCCGGGGTTGCCTACACCTTCAATCCCGACTCGGATTGGGCGACGCGGCTTTCGAGCGATGTGATCGTGGGCACCGGATTGCGCAAGACCGTCGTGACCCCGAACGACACCTCGCTGCCGACCTATGCCGTGGTCAACCTGTCTTTGGCGCAGAAGCTGCCGATCAAGGGGACCCGCGGCGCCACAGTCCGGTTGGATGTGCTCAACCTCCTCGACAATACCTACCAGTTGCGCGACGGCACCGGCGTCGGTGTCGGCGCCCCGCAATACGGCCTGCGGCGGACCGTCATGCTGACCCTGGCGCAAAAATTCTGACGCAAAACAGACAAGATTCCGGAGCGCCTGACATGATAAGCCAGGGCTCATGGATACGATCACCCTGCCCTTCGTCGTGCCGCTCGAAGGCGGCTCCAACTTCCGCGACCTGGGGGGCTACCGCACGGCCGACGGGCGCCGCATCCGGCGCGGAATGGTATTCCGTTCGGCGCATCTCGGCACCCTGACGGAGGCCGACCGCACCGCGATCGGCCAGCTCGGCGTACGAACGATCGTCGATCTGCGCGGCGTCAACGAGGCGGCCGAGACGCCGCATCGCGTCGATGGCGTGAAGTGCCGCATCGTCGGCGCCCATATCGAGCCCGGCGTCGGCGACAAGATCCGGCGCGCGATCGAGGACGGCAGCGCCTCGCCCGTCCTGATGATGCAGTATCTGACCGACCACTATCGCGACTATCCGCGCCGTTGCGCGCCCGGGTTCCGCACCTTGTTCGCGACCTTGAGCGAGGGTGGGCACCGGCCGCTGGTGTTCCATTGCACCGCCGGCAAGGATCGCACGGGCTTCGCGTCGGCCTTGCTGCTCAGCCTGCTCGGCGTGCCGTGGGAAACGGTGATCGAGGATTACCTGCGCACCAACACGCTCTGGATCGGCCATCTCGGCCGCTATCCCGAGCTCGATGTCGACACCCGCGCCGCCATCATCGAAGCTCGCCAGCCCTACCTGGAGGCTGCCTTCGAGGTCGTGCGAACGGATTTCGGCAGCGCCGAGGCCTTTGCCGAGAAAGCGCTCGGGCTCGATTCGGCCGCCCGCGACCGGCTGAAAGCCGATTTGCTGGAGGGCTAGGTCCGCGGTCCGATATGATCGCGCGATGTCCTACGACACACCTGAGCCGTTCACGGTCGATATTCCCGAACGCGCCCTGATCGATCTCGACGAGCGGCTGCGACGCTGGCGACCGACGATCGCCATCGCCGACAAGGGAAGCTGGGCCTCGGGCACCGATCCCGGCTTCCTGGCCGAACTGGTCGATTACTGGCGCCATGGGTACGACTGGCAGCGTTGCCAGGAGGCGATCAACCGCTGGCCCAACTACCTGGTCGATATCGGCGCACAGCGGCTCCACTTCATCCGCGAACCCGGCACTGACGTCGAGGGCGCGCCGCGGCCGATGCCGCTCGTGGTCACGCATGGCTGGCCGGGCTCGATCGTCGAGTTTTTGCACGTCGTCGAGGCCCTCGCCCATCCCGAGCGCGATGGCGGCGATCCGCTCGACGCCTTCGACGTGATCGTGCCGTCCCTGCCCGGCTACGGCTTCTCCGGCCCGCCGATCCGTGACGATGGCAGCGTCGGTCCCATCGGTCCGCGCGCCATCGCCGCCCTGTGGCACCGGCTCGTCCAGGACAAGCTCAACTATCGCCGACCCTACGGGGCGCAGGGCGGAGACTGGGGCGCGGTCGTCTCCTCCTGGCTCGCCTTCGACCACCCGGTGAAGGAAGAAAAGGACGATTGGACGTCGGGCGTGGTCGGGCTGCATCTCAACATGATGGGGCTTCGGCCCGGCGTCGATCTCAGGTCGACCGAACTCGGCGCGGCGGAGAAGGCCTGGCTCGCAACCATGCGCACGGGCCTCGACGACAAGACAGCGTATCAACGCATCCAGGCCACACGACCGCAGACGCTTGGCGTGGCGCTGACCGACTCCCCGGTCGGGCTTGCCGCCTGGATCGTGGAGAAATTCCGTGACTGGAGCGACTGCGGCGGCGATCCGGCAAGCCGCTTTTCGATGGATCTGCTGCTCGACAATATCATGGTCTACTGGCTGACCGGCACCGCAGGCACCGCGACCTGGCTCTATCGCGGCGTCGCCGAGCAGAAGCCGCGCGCCCTGCCGCCGGGCCAGCGCGTCGAAACGCCGACCGGCTTTGCCGCCTTCCCGGCCGATCTCGCCCCTGCGCCGCCCAAGGAATGGATCGAGCGCGCCTACAATCTGAAACGGCACACGACCATGCCCAAGGGCGGCCACTTCGCCGCCCTTGAAGAACCGGGCCTGCTGGTCGAGGACATCCGCGCCTTCTTCCGCCCGCTGCGGTTCGGCGCCGCCAACGATTAGGCCAGCGTCGCCGTCGCCTGGGCGGCGATCGTTCCCTGCGGTGTCACCGTCCAGAGCTCGGCCCCCTTGCCGTCCGGAGTCGGCCGCCCGATCACGTCGAACGGTGCCGTATCGAACAATGGCGCCCGCGCCCGCACCGCCAGCGTCTTGATCCTGCGACCGGGCAGGGAATCGCGCAGCAGGTCGAAGATGCACTGCTGGGCGAACGGCCCATGCACCACCAGGCCCGGATAGCCCTCCTCCTCGATGCAGTAGGTGCGATCGTAGTGGATGCGGTGCGGATTGAAGGTGAGCGCAGAGTAGCGGAACAACATCACCGGATCCGGCGTGACGGTGCGCCGCCACGACACGTCCCTGGGCGCCGCGTCGCGCACCGGCACGCCGCTCCTGGCGCCGGCCTTCACTTCCTCGCGAAACACCGTGTTGGCGGCTTCGCTGAGCGCCAGCCCGCGCGGCGTGTAAATGCGGCGCGTCTGGGTGGTGACGATCAGCGTGCCGGTGCTGCCGCTGCGAAGCTGCACGTCGGTGAACTCGGTTTCGCGGCGAAGCTTGTCGCCGACCCGGATGTCGCCCTCGAAAGTGAAGGTCGACCCGGCATACATGCGGCGCGGCAGCGGCATCTTGGGCAGCACGTCACTCTGGGTCGGCAGGCCATCCTCGCCCAGCGCTGCACGGCGGGCATAGGAATGCAGGAAGCAGAGATGCCAGCCCGGCGCGATCGGCTCGCCCGGCCCGGGCACCTTATCGTTACGGTCGAAGGTTGCGATCATGCCCTTGAGCGGCATCTCGGTGACGACGTCCTCGTCTTCCACCTTTCGGCCGAGCTGCTTCTTCAAAGGTTCGATATCGATGGTCATGACACTTCCTTCCGGCTTCGTTGCAGCGTACCCAATCCGCCGCCATGATTCGCGTGCCCCGCCCCGCTGAACTTCATTTGCTGCCGCAGATCGAAAACGCGGCCGACCGGCGCTACGCCCGGGTCGGCCTGCCGCGTGTCCTCGATATGCCGACGGCCAGCATGGCAGCCCTGGAGCATGGGCGACGCCGGGGCATGCTGTGGGTTGCGACGTCGCCGCTCAATCGGGTCGTCGGCTTCGCCCTGATGAAGATGCTCGGCAATACAGCCTGGCTCGACCAGCTCTCGGTGCTCGACGGCTGGCAACGCAAAGGATACGGCGCCGCCCTGATCGACCGTGCGGCCGGCGCTGCAGGCACACTGGGCTTGCGCACGCTCCATCTCTCGACATATCGCGGCGTGCCGTGGAACGAGCCGTACTATGCGCGACGCGGCTTCGTGGAAGTGCCGCGCGCGGAATGGCCACGTTCTTTCCGCGTCCAGTTCACGATCGAGAACGACCACGGCCACCCGCCCTGGCGTCGGACGATCATGCGGCGGAACGTTTGATCGAGAGCCCCATTTGTTCGCAGGTCGGCGCTACGTCGGCCACCGTCGCCCGGCGCATGTCGCGCCGATAGCGCTGATCGTCGAACGGCATGCCGCGATGCATGGTGCAGCGATTGTCCCACATCACGAGGT
Source organism: Pseudomonadota bacterium (assembly GCA_018242505.1). Classification (GTDB taxonomy): domain Bacteria; phylum Pseudomonadota; class Alphaproteobacteria; order Reyranellales; family Reyranellaceae; genus Reyranella. Next base: position 104,287 of record JAFEBU010000026.1, on the reverse strand, counting down.
CGTTCGCCCGCCAGCGGTGGCTGTAGACGAACTGGCGCTGCGTGGCGTGCTCGATCAGCGTCCCGAGCAGTGCCTCGGCCTCCGCCTGCGGCAGGCCGCGGATCGCACCGGCATGGCTGGCGAGGTAGAGACTCATGCGGCCACTGTCGGCCAGGCGGCGGACCAGCACCTGCGGCACCGGCTCGAATGCCTTGCGCTCGGTCTCGTCGAAATCGGTGAAGCCCAGTCGCGCGCGCGAGGTCATCAGCGAGTGCTCGGCAACAAGGCCGCCGATGCGACGCCTGGTCTCCTCCGGAAGCGCATCGTAGGCGGCGCGCAGATCGGCAAATTCGGTCTGACCGCCGACCGGCGGGACGGAGCGACCGTACAGCATCGAGCAATAGGCCGGCACGCGCTTGAACGACGAATCGGTATGCCACAGCCGGTTGCCGAGATTGTAGAGGCGCAGGCGGTTGTCGGTTTCCAGGATCCTGTCGTCGTTGCCGAGATTGGACACATCGGCCAGGTTCTCGTGCAGCCTGAGCTTGTTCTCCTTGCGCAGCTTGAAGACCGTCGTCTCCAGCGGCCCGAAATGGCGGGCGAAGGCCAGCTGCTGCTCGTCGTCGAACGTCTGGTCGGGAAAGACAAGCACTGCGTGGCGCGTGAAGGCGGCGCGGATGACGGCCAGATCCTCGGCCGACAGCGGCTTGCCGAGATCCACGTCGCCCACTTCGGCGGCGAAATCCGGTGTGATCGGCTGGACTGTGATCATCGTTGTGCCTCCCGATCCGGTGTCAGCGGCAATTGGACCACTGAACGGTCCCGTCGGCAACGCGCCAGCAGCGAGCGATTTCGCTATAGTGAGCCATGATCGAAAAGCAGGAAGTCCAGGAACTCTTCCCGACCACAATCTGGATCGTCGACCTCAAGCCTGCCGAGGCTGCTCCGTTCAACGCCAAGCTCAAGGCCGAAATCGAGAAGATCATCTCGCCGCGACCCAAGGTGCCGGCGGGCAGCAATTGGCAGACGCCGCAAAACCTGCATACGCGGCCGGCCTTCGCCGAGTTCGTGAAGCTGGTGGAGATGGCGGCGCGCGGCGTGGCCCGCTTCCTGCAGGTCGATCAGCACCCGATGACCATCACCGGCTGCTGGGCCAACATCAATCCGCCGGGCGCCTACCACCCGACACACAACCATCCGAACAACTATCTCAGCGGCGTCTATTACGTGGCCGTGCCTGCAGCGGGCTCGCACATCGTGTTCCAGGATCCGCGGCCCCTGATGATCATGCCGAAGCCCCGCCAATTCACGCGGCAGACCGCCAATGCCGCCGACGCCGAGAGCAAGCCCGGCCGGCTGGTGATCTTCCCCGCCTGGCTCCGGCACAGCGTGCCGGCCAACGACGGCCAGACCGAGCGCATCAGCATCTCGTTCAACCTGATGTTCAAGCAGTTCGCCGAGACCCTGGCCGCCCCGATGTGGGATCCGACCGCCGGCAAGGAGAGCTGAGGCAAGCGGCAGGAAGAAGAAGGGCTCTACGACTCCGGGCTTCAATTGACCTGCGGCTCGGCCAGCGGCGCCTTCTTCAGCGCTCCGAGCGGCGGCAGCTTGGCATCGAGCACGGCAACACAATCCAGGATACCCGTGTCCGTGGGCGCCTTCTTCGTCGGCACATCGTCGCCGGCCAGCGGCTGCTTTGCGGCACGTAACACGGCGCGGAAGGCTTCGACCCGGCGCCAGCCGCTGTAGCCACCGGCATCCAGATCGTCGCCGCGCATCCGGAGCCACATCGCAGCCGCGCCCGCCACATGCACCGTCGCGTAGGACGTGCCATCCCCCAGCCCAAGGCCGGTCAAAGGCTCGGGCAGGCCGGCGACGGCGTTGGGCCGCGAGACATCGTCGGCCGGCGCCCAAACATCAATGTATCTGCGCCCGTCTTCATAGTCGAAGCAGACCTTGCGGTTGGCATTGATCCCGCCCACGAGGATGCTGCGCGAGTAGCGGCCGGGGTAGACCGTGAAGCCGACCAGTTGAGGTGCATCCTCTGTCTGGCCCGCCGCGCCCACGACGATGACCCCGCGCTCGTAGGCGTAGTCGACGGCGCGGCCCAGGGCGTGCATCTGCTTGACGTTGCCGATCACCGACTGCACGCCCAGGCTGATCGTGATCACATCCACCAGGTTCCGGTCGACAGCATCCATGATCGCCAGCGCAGTGTTGAGGATGGTCTGGCCGGTCAGCATGACGCCGTTGGTGACCCGATAAGGCACTACCGGCACCGTCGGGCATACACCGGTATAGGTCCCGGCAAGATTGCCGCACAGCGTGCCCAGCGTGCGCGTGCCGTGGCCCGGCGTGACGACTCCCAGGCCGCCGGAATAGTTCAGGGGATCGCGCGGCTCGCTCACACCCGGGTCCATGTAGTTGAGGCCGTCAGCGATGCGGATCGAAGGCGTGTTGCTGCCCAGGTTGAACACGGCGTGATTCGTGAAGCCGGTATCGAGATGGGCGATCACGATGCCGCGCCAGTCGTTGTGAGGACCGAGCGCCGCGGCGACGCGCGTCATCGCTTCCCGCGAGCGAACGGCGTCGATGTTCCAGTTGCTGCTAGGCATGCCCTCCCCCCGTGTGGTGCGTCGCCGGCCCATGAATTGCCCGCGTTCCGCAATCTTGATGGTCGAGGTTTTGCAGCAATCGATCAACAACCAATCGCCACCTGGCTGCTTCCGCCCCTGTCCTGGAAGGGAAGAGGATCAGGAGGCCGACATACCGAACTCTTCGGCCAGAAGCTCGTAGGAGCGTTTGCGCTTCTCGAAGTCGTAGCAGATCGTGACGGCCATGATCTCGTCGACCTGGTAGCCTGCGGCGTGCTGCTCGAGTCCGGCGCGTACGGTCTTGGGCGAGCCGACGACCGACCGGCGCCGCAGCCGCGGCAACCAGCGCTGTGCTTCGGGCGTCTTCGCTTCGCTGAGTGCCTCTTCGACGGGAGGCACCGGCCCCGCCTCGCCACGCGAGAGCAGCCGCATCGCCCACACTTCGCGGCTGGTCGCCAGAAGGTGCGCCTCCTCGTCGGTTTCCGCGCATAGCACGGTGATGGCCATCATCGGCATCGGCTCGGCATGAAGCGCCGACGGCCGGAAATGGGCGCGATAGGCGCGGGTGGCGGCGTCGCCACCGTCGGGATTGATGAAGTGTGCGAAGCAGAACGGCAGGCCGAAATGCGCCGCCAGCGCCGCGCTCTCGTCGCTCGAGCCCAGCAGCCAGACATCGGGCGCGGTCGGGCCCGACGGCTGGGCCGTGACTCCACGGCCGGCATGGGTGTCCGGCAGCGCATCGTGCAGCCACGCCACCAGGTCGCGCACCTGGTAGGGATAGCTCTCCGGATTGCTCCAGTTGGGCTTGCCGTCAGCCAGGATGCGGAGCGTGCGCTGGTCGCTGCCAGGCGCGCGGCCGATGCCGAGATCGATGCGGCCGGGGAACAGCGTCTCGAGCATGCGGAAGTTCTCTGCCACCTTGAAGGCGCTGTAGTGCGGCAACATCACGCCACCCGAGCCGATCCGCATGCGGCTGGTGAGCCCGGCGACGCGCGTCATGAGCACTTCCGGCGTCGAGCCGGCCAGGGCCTCGCTGCTGTGATGCTCGGCGAGCCAATAACGATGGTAGCCGAGCCGATCGCAGAGCCGTGCCAGTTCGAGCGTCTCGGCAACCGCCTGCGCCGCCGTCCCATTCTTGCGAATGGGAGACTGGTCGAGAACGCTGAGGCGCAGAGTCACTTTCCTCCCCGGTCGCCGGGGAAGGCGGCGCCGTCATACGGTGACGGCGGGGTCATCGAGATCCAAATGTCGCCCTTCATGACCGCTTCGCCCTCGTAAGACGAGGGGGCATCTCCCCCGCTGGCGGGGGAGAGGTGATCACAGCCCTTTCTTGCCCATGGCGAGGAACTTGTCCTGGCGCTGCCGGCGCAGCGTGTCGCAATCGAGCTGCGCGAGATCGGTCAACGCGCCGGACACGACCTTGCCCACCGCATCGATCGCTTCGTCAGGAGAGCGATGGGCGCCGCCCATCGGTTCGGGAATGACCTCGTCGATCACGTCGAGCCGTTTGAGGTCGGCGGCGGTCATCTTCATCGCCTCGGCCGCGTCCTGGGCATTGGTACTGGAGCGCCACAGGATCGAAGCGCAGCCTTCCGGCGTGATCACCGAATAGACCGAATTCTCCAGCATATAGACGCGGTCGGCCGAAGCGATGGCGAGCGCGCCGCCCGAACCACCTTCGCCGATCACCACGCTCACCAGCGGCACCCCGATCCCGAGGCAGGTATCGATCGACGTGGCAATGGCCTCGGCCTGGCCGCGCGCCTCGGCATCCATGCCCGGGTAGGCGCCGGGCGTGTCGACGAAGGTGAGGACGGGAAGGCCGAAACGGTCGGCGAGTCGCATCAGCCGCTGCGCCTTGCGATAGCCCTCCGGCCGCGCCATCCCGAAATTGTGCTTGAGCCGCGACTCGGTATCGTCGCCCTTCTCCTGGCCCAGCACCATGATGCTGCGGCCATCGAGCCGGCCCATGCCGCCCACGATCGCGGCGTCCTCGCCGAACGTGCGGTCGCCGGCGAGCGGCGTGTAATCGGTGATCAACCGGTCGATATAGCGCTGCGCATGCGGGCGCTCGGCGTGGCGGGCGACCTGCACGCGCTGCCACGGCGTCAGCTTGGCATAGGTCGCGCGCAGAAGCTTCTGCACCTTTTCCTGCAGGCGCATGACCTCGTCCGCGATGTCCACGTCGGCGGAGTTGGGCAAGTGCCGAAGCTCGGCGATCTTGCTTTCGAGCTCCGCGACCGGCTTCTCGAATTCGAGATACGTCGTCATCGCGAGGAGGTGTCGCCCGGCATCCGAGTCCTGTCAACCGCCCGGCGCTGACGGCGGGCCAGCGGATGCTTCTCCTTCACCAGCGCGCGCAGCTTCTCGTCGAGCACGTGGGTGTAGATCTGCGTCGTGGCGATGTCGGCGTGCCCCAGCATCAGTTGCACGCTGCGCAAGTCCGCGCCGCCCTCGAGAAGATGGCTCGCAAAGGCATGACGCAACACGTGAGGCGAGACGCGCGCTGGATCGATGCCCGCTACCAGGGCCGCTTCCTTGAGAAGCTGCGCGAAGCGCTGGCGCGTGAGATGGCCCGTTCGCCCGCGCGAGGGAAAGAGATAACGCGAAGTCTCGCCCTCGCCCAGCAGGCCGGCGCGGACATGCAGCCAGGCCGCAATTGCGGCGCGCGCCGGATCGGAGAGCGGCACCAGCCGCTCCTTGTCGCCCTTGCCGCGGACCACCAGCACCGTTGGATCGCGTTCGACCGCGGCCAGGGGCAAGGTCACCAGCTCCGACACGCGGAGGCCGGTGCCGTAGAGGATCTCGAGCAGCGTCGCCATGCGCCCGCCATCGGCGCCCTCTTTTTCTCTCGTCGCTTCGATCAGGCGGTCAACCTCGGCGCGAGACAGCACCTTGGGCAGGGGCCGGCCGGCCCGCGGTGAATCGAGCGCACTCGCCGGGTCGTCGTCCCGCAGGCGCTCGGCCAGCAGAAAACGGAAGAGCTGACGGATGACCGACAGGCGGCGCGCCACGGTGCGCGGCGTCATGCCGATATAGTCGAGCGCCTTCAGGTAGGCGCGCAACGCGTCCGTATTCGCGGTTCGCGTCTTCTGCTTGCGGCGGGCCAGGAAGGCTTCGAGATGGACGAGGTCGGCGCGATAGGCGGCTTCCGTATTCCTGGAGGCGCCGCGCTCGGCCGTCATCATCTCGATGAAGGCCTCGCCTTCACGTGACAGGGATGCCTGGGGCTTCTTCTTCACCGCGCCTCACAGACCGTGCGCGATCGCCGCCTCGACCGCGAACAGCCGTGCAGCACCACCCTCGCCGGCGTCGCTCAGTGCGCGCACGATGATGGCGAGGGCAGCAGGATGGAGGTCGGACAGCGGCGTCTCCGCGATCGCATCGGAGGCCAACAGCACGGCCTCCGCCCGCCGATGCGCGGCGCCCGCCGCCTGCAATGCCTGCAGCGTCGCCGCCGGCGGCATCACCAGCCGGGCTCCTGGCGGCGGTGTCTCGGGCAGATCGGTCGAATGCGGCGGAAGGGTGAAGCCGACACCGCGAAACAGTGCGAGCATGACGCTGCCACGCAACGGAGCGGCACCCGGATCGTCCTGCCGTATCGCCACGTACCAGCGATTGACGTCTTCGGGCGCGAGCTTGGGCGCATTGTCGACGCCGGCGATCTCGATCAGTGGCATCAGCCGATCGAGGGCACTCGACGCGCGCGCATTGTTGTAGGCCGCCTGCAGGGCAAGCTTCGTCCACGCCTCGGTGAGACGCTTGTCGCCCAGTAACAGTAGACCGCGGATCGCCTCCTGTGCGAGATCGGCGTATTCGGGCTTGGCCGGAAGGCTGACAAGCGCCGCAGCGCTCGCCCGGGCGATCGTTGGAAAGAGCGGGCTGCCACGCGTCTCGCCGTAGACGGCGCGTACGGCAGCGGCGATCTCCTGCGGATTGGCGGCGTCGCGCGCCGCCTGGACGAGCCGTGCCCGGCGCTCCATCGCCGGCGGCAGCGGCGCGCCCTGGCGCAGCGCGTCGATATAGAGGTCGGCCAGGCGCGAGGCCTCGATGATCGCCAGCGCCTCGCCACGTTCGGCGATATCGATGCGAGTCGCCATGGGCAGTGTGGGCTGCCCGACAAGCGCCCGGATCAATGGCGGTTGTGTCGTCGAGAACAAGGACGATGGCGGCGCCAGGTGGGCGAGGAAAAGCACGACCATGGTCGGCCCGTCCGGCGTCAGGCCGGGAGGGACAATGGCCGCTCCGGTTCCTGCCGCGCCCTCGACCAGCGCGGCAAAGGAAGGATCGCGGCTGCGCACGGCCGCCGCCGCACTCAGTGCCCCGTCACGGTCACCTTTCGCCAGCAGGCAAGCCGCCTTGGCGCGTTGCGCAAAAGGCTCGGTGAGCACATGTTGATCGGCGACCGCGCAGGCGCCATCACGCTCGCCCGCCATCAACATCGCATTGGTGACCGTGGTGGCGATCGCCGGATCATCGTAGTCGCCGGCGGTGCGCACCACCTCGTTGAGGCTCTCGCCCTCGCCCATCGCCGCCAATCGATCGACCTTGCGCGCGAACAGACTGGGCGGCGGGCTGCCGTCCTCGCGAGGTGGCGTGAGCTGGCTCACCATGACACTGAACTGCAAGTCGCGCAGCGCGCGGCTATGCGGTGCTGCGGGCAAAGCCGATATCAGCTGCTTGGCTGTGCCAAGCGACGTCCCCGACCAGGCATTGGCCTGCATGCCGCCGGTTTTCTCCGTCAGGAACCCGTTCGGCCGCCTGTTGCCGTCGGAGCTTTGCTCACAAGCACCTGCGGCAATGATGCAAAGGCTGACAGCGAAGACGAGGCTAGCGCGCAAAGCGGTCACTGGGGACGGTCACCTCGAAATGCTGTATCGCCGGTCGAGGCTCGAACAAGGCAAGGGCGATCCCGCCGGCAACCAGCACCAGGGCGACGATAACGAGCACCACCGGCCATATACGGACCGGGGTCGAGCGGAAATGAGACTTGGAGCGAATGGAGGCCACGGCGGCGGCAAACTACCCGCCCGGGGCTGGGCGGGCAATCGTCGGTCGCTTGAAACCGTCCCCGGTTTGCGCGACATCCCTGCATGAAGTGACCGATTCTTCCGCCCCCCTGCCTATGTCCCGCACCGTGGCCCTCGTCGGCCTGATGGGTGCGGGCAAGACCGCGATCGGCAAGCGACTCGCCATGCGGCTCGGATTGCCGTTCGTCGATGCCGACGACGAGATCGAGCGTGCCGCTGGCTGCACGGTGTCGGAATTTTTCGAGCGCTACGGAGAGGTGGAGTTCCGTGCCGGCGAGCGGCGCGTCATCGCGCGGCTGCTCGAAGGGCCGCCGCATGTGCTGTCCACAGGCGGCGGCGCCTACATGGACGCCGATACGCGGGCCTTGCTCCGGGCACAGGCGGTCACGGTGTGGCTGCGCGCCGATCTCGATGTGCTGTTCGAGCGCGTGAAGAAGCGCACGCATCGCCCCCTGCTGCGGCAGGGCGACCCGCGCGAGATCCTCGCCAGCCTGATGGCGCAGCGATACCCGGTCTATGCCGAGGCCGACATGACGGTCGAATCGACGGCCCAGCCGGCCGAGGTCACGACCGAGCAGGTGATCGCGGCCCTGCGGCAACATCTCGCCGCGCAGCCGCTGGACGCGCCGGCATGAGCGCCCCGACGTCCACGACCCGGATGGTACGCGTCGATCTCGGCGGTCGCGCCTACGACATCGCGATCGGAGCTCAGCTCCTCGATCGCGTTGGCGAGCTGGCAGCGCCATTGCTGGCCGCACCGCGCGTTGTTGTCGTCAGCGACGGAACCGTCGCTCCGCTTTACGGCGCGCGGCTTGCCGCCTCGTTCAAGAAGGCCGGGATCGAGACTGGCAGCGTGACCGTGCCGCCCGGCGAGAGCAGCAAGGAGTTCGCCGCCTTCAGCCGGCTGATGAACGACCTGCTGGATCTGAGGCCCGATCGCAAGACCACGCTGGTGGCGCTGGGCGGCGGCGTGGTCGGCGACCTCACGGGCTTCGCCGCCGCGGTGCTGCTGCGCGGCGTCGACTTCATCCAGGTGCCGACCACCCTGCTGGCGCAAGTCGATTCCTCGGTCGGGGGCAAGACGGGCATCAACACGCGCCACGGCAAGAATCTGGTCGGCGCCTTCTACCAGCCGCGCCTCGTGGTGGTCGACACCGACGTGCTCGGCACGCTGCCCCGCCGCGAGTTGCTGTCGGGCTATGCCGAAGTGGCGAAATACGGCCTGATCGACGATCCTGCCTTCTGGGACTGGTGCGAAGCGAATGGCGCTGCGCTGATCGCGGGCGACGCCGCCCGGCGTGCTTATGCGATCGAGCATAGCTGTCGGGCCAAGGCACGCATCGTCGCCGCCGACGAACGCGAGACGACCGACCTGCGCGCCCTTCTCAACCTCGGCCATACGTTCGGGCACGCTCTGGAAGCCGAGACCGGCTTCGGTCCCGACCTGCTGCACGGCGAGGCGGTCGGCGCGGGCATGGCCTTGGCCTTCGACCTCTCGGCAAAGCTCGGCCTTTGCCCGGCGCTTGACGCCACGCGGGTACGTCACCATCTCGACGCCGTCGGCCTGCCGGTGCGGCTGCGCGGCATCGGCGGCAACAATCGCAGACAATGGAGCGCGACGAAGCTGATCGACCACATGCGCGGCGACAAGAAGGCTGAAGCCGGACGCCTGACCTTCGTGCTCGCCCGCGGCATCGGCAGGGCGTTTGTCACACGAGAGGTCGACGCGGTGGCCTTGCGGGACCTTCTCGACACCGCCATTGCTGCCTGACGGCCATGGAAAACATCGAATTCGAAGTCCCGCTCGCCGCCGCGGCTCCACTGGTTCTCCTCTGTCTTTTGCTTGGCGCCTATCTTTCGGCGGCCGAGACGGCAATCACCGGCGCCTCGCGACCGCGCATGCACCGCCTCGCCCAGCAGGGCAGCCGGCGCGCCAAGCTCGTCAACCAACTGCTCGATCGCAAGGACGAGGCGGTCAGTGCCGTGCTGTTGGGCAACAATGTCGTCAACATCTTCTCCGCGTCTCTCACCACCGCCGTGTTGACGGCATTGTTCGGCGCGGCGGGCGTCGTCTATGCCACGGTGATGATCGGCGTCATGGTGGTGATTTTCGCCGAGGTGATGCCCAAGACCTGGGCCTTGCTGCGCGCCGATCGCGTGGCGCTCATCCTGGCGCCCTCCATCATCGTCAGCCTCAAGATCCTGGGGCCTTTTGCGCGGGCGGTGTCGTGGATCTCCCGCTTCTTCCTGCATCGGCTGGGGGTGCGCACCGACCACGCCCCCGATCCGGAAGAGCATGACGAGCTGCTGCGCGGCGCCATCGAGCTGCATGGCATCGACTTTACCGACGCCGATGCTCCGGCCGAAAAGGCGATGTTGCGTTCGGTGCTCGATCTCGGCGACCGCACTGTGGGCGACGTCATGATCCATCGCGGCAGCGTCGCGCTGATCGATGCCGACGAACCGACGGAATCGATCGTCACCCAGATACTGGCGGCGCCCTATACCCGCATCCCGCTCTATCGCGGTCAGTCCGACAACATCGTCGGCGTCGTGCACGCCAAGGATCTGTTTCGCGCCGTCAACGCCGCGGGCGGCCCCGAAACGGTGCGCATCGCCGACGTCATGACCCCGCCGTGGTTCATCCCCGAGTCCACGATCCTGTCCGACCAGTTGAAGGCCTTCCAGGCGCGCCACGAGCACTTCGCCATCGTCGTCGACGAATATGGCGTGCTGCTGGGAATCGTCACACTGGAGGACATCATCGAGGAGATCGTCGGCGATATCGAGGACGAGCACGATGCCATCAAGCGCGGCGTGATCCGGCGCGACGACGGCAGCCTCGTCTGCCAGGGCAGCGTGCCGATCCACGATCTCAATCGTGAATTCGGCTGGGAGCTGCCTGAGGACGTCGCCACGACCATCGCCGGGCTCGTCCTCTACGAGGCACGGCGCATCCCCGAAGTCGGCCAGACCTACGCCTTCTACGGTTTCCGGTTCGAGATTTTGAAACGCGAGGGCACGCGCATCGCCGAGTTGCGCATCGTGCCGCCGAACGCCATACAGGCGCCCAACGTCTGAGACTCAGCTGAGAGGACTTGCCATGCCGCTTTCGCCGCCGGTCGGGCGACAGCATCTGCATACGCGTCGCGTCACCTGCCAGGGCTTCTTCCGCGATGACGGCCTGTGGGACATCGAAGGCCGCATCACCGACGAGAAGACCTACGAGCATCCCAACGAATGGCGCGGTCCGTTGAAGGCCGGCGACTTCGTGCACGACATGTCGATCCGCCTCACGGTCGACCACAAATTCACGATCGTCGATGTCGAAGCGGTGACCGACAAGTCGCCCTATCAGGTCTGCGGCAAGATCGCGCCCGACTTCCGCAAGCTGATCGGGCTCAGGATCGGCGGCGGCTTCCATCGCGAGGTCCGCGCCCGCCTCGGCGGCGTGCATGGGTGCACCCATATCGTCGAGCTTCTGGGGCCGGTCGCCACGACCGCGTTCCAGACCGTGGCATCCGGCAAGGCGCGCCAGCTCAATCGTGCCCATCGGGCGAAGAACGGAGCGGCGCCCAAGCCCGCCCCCGAGGGCAATGCCACGCCGCCGCGCAAGCCCTACGTCATCGACACCTGTCACGCCTGGTCGTCCGACGGCGAAGTGGTGAAGCGGTGGGCGCCGCATTTCTACACCGGCCCCGGCGCCGAAGCGGTGCGCGCCGCCGCCGAAGGCAAAGAGATCGAATTCGACGGCTGACCCTAGGATTTCTTGTCTTCCTCCGGCGTCAGCGTCGTGAGCGCGAGTGCGTGCAAGCCGGCAGCGAATTCGTCGGCCAGCGCCTGATAGACGAGGCGCTGGCGCGCCACGCGGCTATGGCCTTCGAAAGCCGACGACACGATCTCGACTCGAAAGTGAGATTCGCCGCCCTCACGATGGCCGGCATGGCCGAGGTGCCGCGACGATTCATCCTCGATGACGAGTCGCAGCGGCGTCAAGCGCTGTCGAAGCTTCCTGTCAATCGCTATCGCCACCGCTCCCATTGCTCACCTCTCTTGCCCGGTCATTGGCTTGAACACATATTAACCGGATGCCGCGACGGCCAGCCAAACCTCTGACCGCGACCGATGGCGCCACCCCTTTCGAACGGGTGTGCGAGGCGCCCGGCTGCCGGCTGCACGGGATGTATCGAGCGCCGCTGGCACGGGATCGGCTGAACGAATATCGCTGGTTCTGCCTTGAGCATGTGCGCGACTACAACAAGCGATGGGACTATTTCGCCGGCCTCGACGCCGCCCAGATCGAGCAGCATATCCGCGCCGACACGATCTGGCGGCGGCCCGTCTGGCCGCTCGGCGGCCGTCGCGGCAGCGGGCCGCAGATCATCGACCCGCTCGGCCTCAGTGACGACGCAGGCCTTGGCGAACGGCCGGCCTCGCGCCTCGATGGCCGCGAGCAACTGACACCGGCCGAACGCAGCGCCATCGAGGTTCTTGAACTTTCATGGCCGCTGACGCAGGCAGATGTGAAATCTCGTTACAAGGAACTGGTCAAACTGCATCATCCTGATGCCAACGGTGGCAACCGCGGAGCCGAGGAAAAGCTGAAAGAGATCAACGCAGCCTATTCCACACTGCGAGCGTCGGAGCACCTGCCGCTCGCCTGACGCGTGGCGCGGGTCAGGCCTGCCAATTGGCCGCTTGCAGCGCACAATCTGGCCTGCGACTATTGACTTTACGCCCGCACTTTGGCGGGCTTTGTTTTGTTAGGAATCCGTGTGATGGCTTCTACGACGACCGCGGCCCGCCAGAACATGTCGGGCATGCCGGATATCAAGGTTTCCGCTCGCCAGGTCTTCGGCATCGACACTGACATGGAGGTTCCGGCTTTCAGCACCGGCACCGAGCATGTGCCGGCGGTCGACGACGCCTACCTGTTCGACCACGACACCACGATGGCGATCCTCGCCGGTTTTGCCTTCAACCGACGCGTCATGGTCCAGGGCTACCACGGCACCGGCAAATCGACCCACATCGAGCAGGTTGCAGCGCGCCTCAACTGGCCGTGCCTGCGCGTCAATCTCGACAGCCACATCAGCCGTATCGATCTGATCGGCAAGGACGCGATCGTGCTGCGCGACGGCAAGCAGATCACCGAGTTCCGCGAGGGTATCCTGCCGTGGGCGCTGCAGAACCCGACGGCGCTGGTATTCGACGAATACGACGCCGGCCGCGCCGACGTGATGTTCGTGATCCAGCGCGTGCTCGAGGTCGACGGCAAGCTGACGCTGCTCGACCAGAACAAGGTGATCCATCCGCATCCGGCGTTCCGCCTGTTCTCGACCGCCAACACGGTCGGTCTCGGCGACACGACCGGCCTCTATCACGGCACGCAACAGATCAACCAGGGCCAGATGGACCGCTGGTCGATCGTCACCACCCTGAACTATCTGCCGCACGAGCAGGAAGTGAACATCGTCGCCGCCAAGGCGCCCTTCTACGACACCGAGGACGGCCGCAAGATCATCTCGGCGATGGTGGCGTTGGCGGACCTCACGCGTGCGGGTTTCATCGCCGGCGACATCTCGACCGTCATGTCGCCGCGTACGGTGATCACCTGGGCCGAGAACGCCCGCATCTTCGCCGGCGATGTCGGCTTTGCCTTCCGGCTCACCTTCCTGAACAAGTGCGACGAAGTCGAACGCAGTACGCTTGCCGAGTACTATCAACGCTGCTTCGGCAAGGATCTGCCGGCGAGCAGCGGCAAGGGCGGCAAGCTGCACTAAGGCAAGCCGATGGCCAAGGACACAACTCCCCTCGAGGAGTTCCGCCGCGTCACATCCACCACCATGCGGGCGATCTCCCGCAAGGAAGTGAACGTTTCGTTCGTGCCCGACGGCGGCTCGCTCCTCGGCCAGGAAGCACGCATCAGCGTGCCGGCGCGCGATCTGCCGGTGGAAGACGTGAGCCGCGTTCGCGGCGAGGCCGATTCGATGGCGCTGAAGCTGCGCCACCACGATCGCAAGATGCACCTGCGCCGCGTGCCGCGTGGCGAGACCGCGCGCGCAATCTTCGAGGCCGTCGAGCAGGTGCGGGTCGAGGCGCTGGGGGCACGGCGCATGGCGGGTGTGGCTGATAATCTCGCCGCACTGTGGCGCCAGCGCTCCGACCAGCGCGGCCACGCCCGTATCAAGACCAAGGATGACGCGCCGATCGCCGACGTGATCGGCCTGATCGCGCGCGAGCAGCTTCTGGGCGCCGCCCCGCCCGAATCGGCCAAGGCGATGGTCGATATGTGGCGCGCCGACGTGGAGGCTGCAGCCGGCCGCGACTTCCAGCGGCTGAAGGACTCGCTTGCCAACCAGGATGCCTTCGCCCGCGCCGCGCGCCAGCTCATCCGCGACCTGAAGCTCGGCGATGAATCGGCCGATCTGCAGGACGAGGATCCCGAGGAGTCGCAGGATCAGGAGAACGCCGACGGCCAGTCCAACGAGACCGGCGACGACCAGAGCGATTCGAGCGAGACGCAGGGCTACGGCGCCCAGGGCGAGGAGACCGAGGACGCCTCCGAGCAGGAGGATGCGTCGGAGACCGTCGCCGACCAGGCCCAGACCGAGATGCAGATGGGCTCGGGCGACGAGGAGGAGCCGGGTCGCGCCGAGCGTCCGTGGCTGCCACCGGGAGCGCTCAGCAACGAACCGCTCGGCCAGCAGTACCACGCCTATACGATCAAGTTCGACGAGATCGTCGAAGCCGACCAGCTTTGCGACGCCGATGAGCTGGGTCGCCTGCGCAACCATCTCGACCAGCAGCTCTCGCACTTGCAGGGCGTGATCGGCAAGCTTGCCAATCGCCTGCAGCGCCGGCTGCTGGCGCAGCAGAACCGCGCCTGGGAGTTCGACCTCGACGAGGGCATGCTCGATGCGGCGCGACTCACGCGCATCATCACCAACCCGATGCATTCGCTGTCCTACAAGCAGGAGAAGGACACCAACTTCCGCGACACGGTCGTGTCGCTCCTGATCGACAATTCGGGCTCAATGCGCGGCCGGCCGATCACCGTGGCCGCCATGAGCGCCGACATCCTCGCGCGCACGCTCGAGCGCTGTGGCGTGAAGGTCGAGATCCTGGGCTTCACGACCCGTGCCTGGAAGGGTGGCCAGAGTCGCGAGCAATGGCTTGCCGCCGGCAAGCCGGCCAATCCGGGCCGCCTCAACGATCTGCGCCATATCGTCTACAAGCCAGCCGATGCGCCGTGGCGCCGGGCCCGCAAGAATCTCGGCCTGATGCTGCGCGAGGGCATCCTCAAGGAAAACATCGACGGCGAGGCGCTCCTGTGGGCGCACAATCGGCTGTTGCCGCGGTCGGAAGAGCGCAAGATCCTGATGGTGATCTCCGACGGCGCCCCGGTCGACGATTCCACCCTGTCGGTCAATCCGGGCAATTATCTCGAGCGCCACCTGCGCGACGTCATCGACTGGATCGAGACCCGCTCCCCGGTCGAACTGATCGCGATCGGCATCGGGCACGACGTCACGCGCTACTATCGTCGCGCCGTCACCATCGTCGATGCCGATCAGCTCGGCGGCACGATGATGGAGCAGCTGGCCGCCTTGTTCGAGGAAGAGGACGGCAAGGACGTACGCGCCTCCCGCAGCTCCGGACGCGGCAGCAAGTCCGGCGGCAAGCAGGGCGGCCGCCGCGCCGCCTGATCGAAGGGGCGTTCCCTGCGCCGGTACGTTCGCCCTTTTGTTGTCCTTTGCATGCTGGTTGTCGCCGCGTGCGCAGCCTCGCCGCCGTCGACGCCGGTCAATGCCCGGTCATTGGCCTTCGACATCCAGGCGCAGAAAGAGCCATTCAAGCTGGACGATCCGTCGGCGAGACAGGTCGGCCGCCTGATCTGGCGCGGCGGCCTCTCGCTCAAGGCCAATTCGGCCAACTTCGGCGGCTGGTCGGATCTGTACGTGACTCCCGACGGCCGGCATCTCACCTCGATCTCCGACGTCGGCGGCTGGTTCACCGCCACCATCGACTATGACCAGGACGGCAATCTCGCCGGCCTCCACGAGGGGCGGATCGGCCCCCTGCATCGCCTCGACGGCAAGCCCCTGGTCACCAAGGAATGGGCCGATTCGGAAGCCATGGCGCATATGCCCGACGGCTCGTGGATGGTGTCATTCGAGCGGCATCACCGCATCTGGCATTATCCGACTCTTGAGGGCGTCCCCACGGCTATCGACCTGCCGACAGATTTTTCCCGGCAACCCAGCAATGGTGGCGTCGAAACCCTCACTGCGCTTCCCGACGGGCGGCTGATCGCGATCAGCGAGAAATATTCCGTGCGGCCGGGTTTCAATGCCGGCTGGATCGGCACACCGGCGGGCGAAGGCCGTTACGCCTGGAGTCGTTTCGAGTATGCGACCGTCCCCGACTTCCACCCGACGGCGATCGTCCAGCTTCCCGACGGCTCCTTCGCGATGCTCGAACGCGCCTTCGACATGGTGCGGGGCGTGCGGGTGCGGGTCATGCATTTCGAGGCAGACCAGCTCAAGCCCGGTGGCACGGTGCATGCCGAGGAACTGGCCTTCCTCGTTACGCCTTATGCAGTCGACAATCTCGAAGGGATAGCGGCCGCCAAGGGGCCGCACGGCGAGACCCTGCTGTGGCTGATCTCGGACGACAACTTCAATCCGTTGCAGCGCAACCTGCTGCTGATGTTCGAGATCGCCAAATAAAAAGGCCGCTTACGCGGCCTTCTTTGCGTCCTTCTTGGCCTTGGCCGAGGTGACCCGTCGCTTCAGGCTCAGCATCTCGGGACTGAGCTTGCTGTCGTTGGTGCCCAGCAGATAGGCATCAATGCCGCCATTGTGCTCGATGGTCTTGATGCCGCGCGGCGTGAGCCGCAAGCGGACGCTATGGCCCAGCGCATCGGAGAGAACCGAGGCGACCTGCAGGTTGGACATGAACCGGCGCCGGGTCTTGTTGTTGGCGTGGCTCACATTATTGCCGTACTGCACGGACTTGCCCGACAGGGCGCAACGACGAGGCATGGCGATTTCCGCTAAAAAACGATCCCGCCAACGGGCGGGACGGCGGGCTTTTTAAGGTCCCGGCCGAGGGCCGTCAAGCGAACCAATCCACGACCCTTTCGCTGATATCCTCGACCTGGTCCTCGGGAATCACCCGGCCGCGGGCCGAGATTCCCGCCTGATGCACGGTTTCCGGGTCGCCCGAGACGAGCGGATGCCACCAATAGAGGTCCTGCCCGAAATGGACCAGGCGGTAGGCACAAGTCTTGGGGAGCCAGTCCATCTTGGCCACCACCTTTGGGGTGAGCTGGATGCAGTCCGGCACGATCTTCTTGCGATTCCTGTAGTCCTTGCAACGCGCCGTCTTGGGATCGAGGAGCTTGCAGCACGTGTCGGTCTGGGCGAGCTCGCCCGTGTCCTCGTATTCGAGCTTGTTGACGCAGCACATGCCGCAGCCGTCGCAGAGCGATTCCCATTCCGACTTGGACATCTGGGCGAGCGTCTTGCGCTTCCAGAACGGCAACTCGGTCTGGGCGGCAGCGCGACGAGCCCGCCGGACGAAGGATTTAGTGACCATGGAACGCTTCCAGCATGCGGCGGGCGGCAACAGCGGGCGTGCAGCGTCCGCTTTCGACGTCGCGCTCCAGCCCGCCCACCAGCCGTTTGACATCGGGATGCTTGCGCAACTCCGCAAGCAGGGTCTCTCCCACTTCGTTCCACATCCAGGTCCGCGCCTGCTCGGCCCGGCGGCGGATAATGCCCTTGGCGCCGACAGCCTCGTTGAATCGTTCGACGATCGCCCAGAGCTCGGCCACGCCGTCGCCGGTATATGCCGAGCAGGTCGTGACCTCCGGAACCCAGCCCGCGGTCGGGGAGCGCAACATGCGCAGCGCGTGCTTGTAGTCGGCGACCGAGCGCCTTGCGGCCGCCTTCAAATCGCCGTCGGCCTTGTTGACCACGATCAGGTCGGCGAGCTCGATCACGCCACGCTTGATGCCCTGCAGGTCGTCGCCGCCCGCCGGCAGCAGCAACACGATGAACATGTCGACCATGTCGGCGACCGCCGTTTCCGACTGGCCGACGCCCACGGTCTCGACGATCACCGTATCGAAGCCCGCTGCCTCCACCAGCAGCATGGCCTCGCGCGTCCGCCGCGCCACGCCGCCCAGGGTCGCGCCGGCCGGCGACGGCCGGATGAAGGCGGCGGTCTTGCGCGAGAGTTCCTCCATGCGCGTCTTGTCGCCCAGGATCGAACCGCCGCCGCGCTTGGACGAAGGATCGATCGCCAGCACGGCGAGCGATCTTCCCCGCTCCAGCAGCGAGAGACCGAAGCGTTCGATCAGGGTCGATTTGCCGACGCCGGGCACCCCCGTGATGCCCAGACGCACCGACTTGCCGGCATGCGGCAGAAGGGCGGCCAGCAGCACGTCGGCGCGCTCGCGATGATCGGGCCGGGTCGATTCGATCAAGGTGATCGCCTGGGCGAGTGCACGCCGATCGCCCGCCAGCAGCGGCTCGAACAATGGATCGACCGACAGGCCGGATTTGGCAACCGACGGGCTCATGCGGAACAAGCTTTATCAGCCACGCCAACGCAAGGCCAGCAAGGCACCTACACCCGCGACAAGGTAGAAGAACGCGATCGACGGGCCGAAGCCGGCATCGCCCACGATGTCCATCACGGCGCCGATGATCGGCCGGCCGACCAGCCCACCCATCGTATAGAAGATCGTGAAGGCAGCGTTGGCGACGGCAATATCGCCACCCGCAAAGCGCTGGCCCAGGAGCGCCAGCCCCACCGTGTAGATGCCGAACGAAATGCCGCCCCACGCCACCAGCAGAGCGAGGATACCCGGACTCTGCAGATCGACCATCGGCAACAGGATCGTCATGGCGGCGCTGAACAATGCGCACCCCGCGAGCACCTTGCGGCGATCCCAATGGTCGGCAGCCCAGCCGATCGGCCATTGCAGCACCAGGTTCCCGATCACGAAGGCCGACAGCCACATCGCCCCGGTCTGAGGGGCGATGCCCGACATCACCGCATAGACCGGCAGGAAGCTGAAGGCCGCCTGCTCACCCAGTCCGCAGGCGAGAACTGCAAGCATGGGCAAAGGCGCCAGCCTGACGATACGCCAGAAACCGCCTGCCTCGCTCTCCTCGATCACCGGCGCCGTGCGCCAGCTCGGCAACAGCGGCAAGGCGATCAGCAGCGTGAGCAGCGCCGTCACCAGGAACGGCCGGGGTCCATAGACACCGACGACCTGCAGGACCACAGGTCCGACGGCGAGACCCAGGGCGACAAGGGTCGAATAAACCGCCACGGCCCGACCGCGGCGGCGTTCATCGACCACCAGGTTGATCCAGATCTCGCTCACCACCCACGGCACCCCGCCGGATACGCCCGACAGCAGGCTGAGGCCGAACCACAGCACGGTGCTCTCGGTGTAGGCGAAGGCGACCGCGATCACCGCCGTCACCAGGAGCGACAGGCAGATGAGCGGCGTCGCGCCGATCCGCGCCGCGACCGCGGGGATGCGATGCGCCGTCGAGATCATGCCGATGCCCCAGGCCGCACTCACCAGGCCGATGGTGAAGTTGTCGACGCCACGCCGCTCGAGTGCGAGCGGCACCAGGGGCAGCGCCGCACCGACCTGCACGCCGAAGGCGAGGCACGCGACATACACCGGCAGCAAGGCGCGCCAGGGCGCCGCTGTCACGCTACTCGACGACATACCGATCGTTCCTGGTTCCACGACGCAGCGCCACCAGGGCGCAGAGGCAGGCCACGGCATAGAAGAATGCCAGGGTCCAGCCAAGGCCGGCATTGCCGAGATGGTCCATGGCAGTGCCGGTGAGCGGCTGGCCGACCAGGCCACCGCCGATATAGAGCATCGAGAACACGGTATTGGCGCGAGCGATATCGCCATCGCGGAACCGCTGGCCGAGCAAGGCAAGCCCCAGCGGATAGATGCCGAACGAGATCCCGCCCCACAGCAGCACGACGACGAGAACCGCGGACGAATGGACTGGCACCTGAGGGAGCAGCAGAACCAGCGCCATGCTCGCGAATGTCGCGCCGGCCAACACGACGCGACGATTGATCCGGTCGGCCAGCCAGCCGATCGGCCATTGCAGCACCAGGTTTCCGATCACGAAGGCCGAGAGCCAGAGTGCCCCGGTTCTCGGCGCCACGCCGACACTTACGGCATAGACCGGGAGGAAGCCGAAGGCGACCTGTTCGCCGACGCCGCTCGAGAAGGCCGCCAGCATCGCCAGCGGCGCACCAAGGACGACGGTGACGAAGCCGCTTCCCGCCTCGGGTGCGATCCTTGGAGCTCTCTTCCAATACGGCAGCAGCGGCACGGCGATCAGAAGGGCAATCGCGGCGCAGGTCAGGAACGGCGCCGGCCCATAGACACCCACGACCTGCAGGACGAAGGGTCCCAGCGCCATGCCGCCGGCGATCAGGATCGCGTAGATCGCCATGGCGCGACTGCGATGGCGCTCTTCGACCGCCATGTTGATCCAGATCTCGCTCAAGACCCAAGGCACGCCGTCGGCAGCGCCGTGTGCGAGATTGAGGCCGAACCAGACGACCGGGTGGCTGGTGAGCGTGTAGGCGACCGACACCGCCGCCCCCACGACGACCGCGGCGACCATCAGCGGCACCGTGCCGAACCGTGCCGCAAGATGCGGAATGCGCGGCGCGGTCAGGAGCATGCCGATGCCCCACGCCGCAGCGATGACGCCGATCACGGCCTTGTCCACGCCCTGGTGCTCGAGGGCGAGCGGAACCAGCGGCCACGATGTGCCCGCAAGCAGGCCGGCCGCGGCACAGGCAGCCAGGATCGGCACCAGCGGCTGGCGCGCGGAAGCGCTATTCGGCGACACGCAGATGTCCTTCCGCACGGAAGGACGGCAGCTCCCCGGCGGCGGCCTCGACCTTGCGCTCGGCTGCGGCGGCGGCCTCCTGCTGACGCCGCCACATATCGGCATAGAGGCCGTTGCGCGCCAGCAGTTCGCTGTGCCGGCCGCGCTCGACGACACGGCCGCGCTCGAGCACCACGATCTCGTCGGCATGGATGATGGTCGACAGGCGATGGGCGATCACGAGGGTCGTGCGGCCACGGCTCACCTCCTCGAGCGAGCGCTGGATCTCCTGCTCGGTGCGGGTGTCGAGCGCGCTGGTCGCCTCGTCGAACAGCAGGATGCGTGGGTTCTTCAGGATGGTGCGGGCGATTGCCACGCGCTGCTTCTCGCCGCCCGACAGCTTCAGCCCGCGCTCGCCCACGGTGGAGTCGTACTTCTGCGGCAGGGCCATGATGAAGTCGTGGATGCGCGCGAGCCTGGCCGCATGCTCCACCTCCTCGCGGGTGGCGTCGGGCCGGCCGTAGGCAATGTTGTAGTAGATCGTGTCGTTGAACAGCACGGTATCCTGCGGCACCACGCCGATCGCGGCGCGCAGGCTCGCCTGGCTCACGTCGCGGATATCCTGGCCGTCGATCAGGACCCGTCCCGAGGCCACGTCGTAGAAGCGGAACAGGATACGCGACACGGTCGACTTGCCTGCGCCGCTCGAGCCCACGATGGCGACCGTGTTTCCCGGCGCCACGCGAAAGCTCACATCATGCAGGATCGGTCGCGCCTTCTCGTAGTGGAAGTCGACATGGTCGAACACGATCTCACCGCCGCTGACCTGCAGTGCGGGCGCGCCCGGCCGGTCGGCGATTTCCGGCGGCACGTCGAGCAGGCCGAACATCTTCTCCATGTTCACGAGCGCGCCACGGATCTCGCGATAGGCGAAACCCAGCATGTTGAGCGGTGCATAGAGCTGCAGCAGGAAGGCGTTCACCGCCACGAAGTCGCCGACCGTCATGGTGTGGTCGACGACGCCGCTACCGGCCATCACCATCACCCCGGCAAGGCCGACGGCGATGATCCCGCCCTGGCCGATATTGAGCAACGAGAGCGTGCGGCTTGACCGGATCGCTGCCGTCTCGTAGCGCCGCCGGCCGACATCGTAGCGCCGGGTCTCGTGCAGTTCGTTGCCGAAATACTTCACCGTCTCGTAATTCAGCAGGCTGTCGATCGCCTTGGCATTGGCATCGGTGTCGGCGTCGTTCATGCGCCGTACGAACTGGATGCGCCATTCCGAGATCGTGATGGTGAAGACGACGTAGCCCGCGATCACGCCCAGTGTCACCGCGGTGAACCGCCAGTCGTAGAGCCGCCACAGGATCGCGCCCACCATGACGATTTCGAGCAGCGTCGGCAGGATGTTGAAGGTCGTGAAGCGAATCAGGAATTCCATGCCCTGTGTGCCGCGCTCGATGACGCGGCTCAATCCGCCGGTCTGACGTTCGAGGTGATAACGCAGCGACAGGCCATGGAGATGACCGAAGACCTGCAGCGCGAGATTGCGGATCGCCCGTTGGCCCACAGGCGCGAAAATCGCATCGCGGACCTCACCGAAGGCCTGCGCCAGCACCCGCGCCCCGCCATAGGCCAGGATCAGCGCGACCGGGACCGCCACCGCCTGTCCCTCGGGCGTGGCCAATGCGTCCACGACGTGCTTGTAAAGGATGGGAACGTAGACGTTGGCGACCTTGGCCAGAACGAGGAGCACCAGAGCGACTGCAACCCGGGTGCGCAAACCCCATTCGCCCTTTGGCCACAAATGGCGGCCCAAGATGGCCAGCACGGCCCACGAACGGCCGAGGCTGATCGCGGGAGGACGGTCGTTGTCAGGAGTCGACATGGATGGAAGGCCGTTACGGGCGCGCAAGCTCGCTAGTAGAGGGGATGTTGGCCTTCTATCGTGCCAGTGTGATCAGGGTAAGCCCCGGAGGAGCGCTATTCATGACTTTTCGTAGGGCCTTGATCGCGTTTGCCTTGTGCGGCGGCCTTCCCATGGCAGCCGTGGCGCAGGACGCACGGGAGGTCGAGGTCGGCTACGCCATCACCTATCTGGGTTTCACCGGCTTTCGCATCAACTTCACGGCGCGCTTTGACGGGCATCGCTACGACGTCATGAGCCATACCTTCAAGGAAGGGCTGATCAAGGCGGTCACCATCAACTACGACGGCAAGAACCGGGCCTGGGGTACGTTCGACGCCCAGGGCGCGCGGCCGTCCGGTGGCTCGCTCTCGCTCGTCGTGGGCAACAAGTCGCGTTCGTGGCGCGCGCTCTACGGGCCCGACGGCACGGTGCAGGAGACGCACGAACCGCCGTGGAACCCGCCACCCGACCGGGCGATTCCCGAGGACAAGCGCACCGGCTCGCTCGATCCCCTGTCGGCGGCGCTGCAGGCCGGCATGGCGGGTGATGCCGCCTGTAACCGGACCATTCCGTCGAATGACGGCAAGCGTCGCATCGATATCGTGCTGACAAAGCTCGGCACCGAGCCCGCGGCATCGGCCGGCGTTCCCGGCGTGAAGGGAGATCTGCTGGTGTGCAGCGTCTACACCAAGCGCATCGCCGGCGAATTCGACGATGCGCCCAAGGAGGCTGAAAGCAAGCGCGAGCGGCCGATGAAGCTCTGGTTGGCGCGGCTCGATAACACGTCGTTTCGCTATCCCGTCAAGCTCGAGGCCGAAACCGGCTTCGGCACGATCCACGGCAAGACCCTCTACTTCCGCGAACGCCCGCTCACCGCAGAAGAGAAGGGCACGATGCAGCGGTGAGATTCATCGGAGAGCGCCACTTCTGTGGCGCTCAGGATCGTGATTGCGCCACCAAGGGGCGCGCTCCGACGAGGCCCATCCCTAAGCCGCGCGCTTGTGGTCTCGTTGGCGCAGGATCGAGAGGATCTCGGCGGCCGCGGCGGGAATGTTGGTGCCGGGACCGTAGATCGCGGCAACGCCCGCCTTCCTCAGGAAATCGTAGTCCTGCGCCGGGACCACGCCGCCCACCACGACCAGGATGTCGGATCCGCCCTGCTTGCCGAGCTCCTCGATGAGCTGCGGCACCAGTGTCTTGTGCCCGGCCGCCTGGCTCGACACGCCGATCACGTGCACGTCATTTTCGATCGCGGCGCGCGCGGCTTCCTGCGGCGTCTGGAACAATGGGCCGATATCGACATCGAAGCCGAGATCGGCGAAGGCCGTCGCGATCACCTTGGCGCCACGGTCGTGGCCATCCTGGCCCATCTTCACGACCATCAGGCGTGGCCGGCGTCCCTCCTCCTCGGCGAAGGAGGCGATGTCGGTGCGGATGCGCGCCAACCCCTCGTCGCCCTCCCATTCGCCGGCATAGACGCCTGAGATCGAGCGGATGGTCGCCTGGTAGCGGCCATAGACGCCCTCGAGCGCCGACGAGATCTCGCCGACGGTCGCCCGCGCCCGCGTCGCCTCGATGCTGAGGGTCAGAAGATTTCCGGTACCGGTGCGCGCCGCCTCGCCCAAGGCCTTGAGAGCCGCCACGCACTTCTGCTCGTTGCGCGCCGTACGGATCTTCTGCAGACGCGTCACCTGCGATTCGCGCACCATGTCGTTGTCGACCTCGAGGATCTCGATTGGCGGTTCTTCCTTGAGCTGGAACTTGTTGACGCCCACGACGACTTCCTCGCCGCGATCGATGCGCGCCTGCTTGCGCGCGGCCGCCTCCTCGATCTTCATTTTGGGCATGCCGGCCTCGACCGCCTTGGTCATGCCGCCCAGCGACTCGACTTCGCCGATCAGCTTGCGCGCCTCGGCAACCAGGCTCGCGGTCAGCGCTTCGACATAGTAGCTGCCGGCCAGCGGATCGATGACCTTGGTGACGCCGGTCTCATGCTGGAGGATGAGCTGCGTGTTGCGCGCGATCCGGGCCGACTGTGGAGTCGGCAGCGCGATCGCCTCGTCGAAGGAGTTGGTGTGCAGCGACTGCGTGCCGCCCAGCACCGCCGCCATCGCTTCGTAAGCCGTGCGAACGACGTTGTTGTAGGGATCGCGCTCGGTCAGCGACACGCCGGACGTCTGGCAGTGCGTGCGCAGCGACAGCGAGTCGGCCTTCTTGGGGTCGAACGGCTTGATCAGCTCGGCCCACAGGAAGCGCGCGGCCCTGAGCTTCGCCACCTCCATGAAGAAATTCATGCCGATGCAGAAGAAGAACGAGAGCCGCGGCGCAAAGGCGTCGATGTCCAGGCCCTTGGCCCTGGCGGCCCGCACATACTCGAGCCCGTCGGCCAACGTGAAGGCGAGCTCCTGCACCAGCGTCGCGCCCGCCTCCTGCATGTGATAGCCGGAGATCGAGATCGAGTTGAACTTCGGCATGTGATGCGCGGTGTGCTCGATGATGTCGGCCACGATGCGCATGGAGGGTCCGGGCGGGTAGATGTAGGTGTTGCGGACCATGAACTCCTTGAGGATGTCGTTCTGGATCGTGCCGGCGAGCTTCTCCTGCGGCACGCCCTGCTCTTCCGCCGCCACGATGTAGCCCGCCAGAACCGGCAGCACGGCGCCGTTCATGGTCATCGACACGCTCATCTTGTCGAGCGGGATGCCGTCGAACAGGATCTTCATGTCCTCGACCGAATCGATCGCCACACCGGCCTTGCCAACGTCGCCCACGACGCGCGGATGGTCCGAGTCGTAGCCGCGATGGGTCGCAAGATCGAACGCGACCGAAAGGCCCATCTGCCCGGCCGCGAGGTTGGCGCGGTAGAACTTGTTGCTCTCCTCGGCTGTCGAGAAGCCCGCATACTGGCGCACTGTCCAGGGGCGGCCGGCATACATCGTGGCCTTCGGGCCGCGGGTGAACGGCGGGAAGCCCGGGAGCGCTCCTATCGTCTCGAGGTTCTCGAGATCGGCCGCGGTGTAGAGCGGCTTCACCACGATGCCTTCGGGCGTCGTCCAGTCGAGCGACGAGAGCGGCTTCTCGCGCAGTTCCTTGGTCGCGAGCTTTTCCCAGTCGGCGAGGGTCTTCTTCGGAAAATCAGCCATGAGATCCACTTGTCGTTCCAAGCGCCCCGAGGGTGTCGCTTGCCATCAACATAAACGCTCGCACATGCGAAAACAGCACCCTAAATACCGGCCGGCATGGCGTTCCGCACTATGGACATCGCATCGGGGCGTCCGGAATGGCAGATTCGGCCGATATGGACCGGGCGCAAAACATATATTGGACATCTCCGCGATCCCCTCCTAGCTCTTTCCCATGGCATTGGGCGACAGCGAGCATGCCGGGACAGGGACGGCTGAACTTCCGCCGACAACCTCGGCGCCGACGGTTGGCGACTTGTTCCGGGGCTTCCTTCTTCTCGGCTTGACCGGATTTGGCGGCGTGCTGCCACTGGCGCACCATATGATCGTCGAGCGGCGCCGCTGGCTCAGCGGACAGGAATTCACCGAGTTGCTCGGTCTCTGCCAGTTCCTTCCCGGCGGCAACATCATCAATCTCGCGGTCGCGATCGGCATGAACTTCCGCGGGATTGCCGGCGCGCTCGCAGCGCTCATCGGCCTGATCGCCGCTCCGACGGCGATCGTGATCACATTCGGCGTCATCTATGCGCGCTTCCAGTCGGATCCGCATGTCGTGCACATGTTCGCGGGCTTGGCCGCGGCCGCCGCAGGCCTGCTGGTCTCCGTGGCGATCAAGATCGCGTTGCCCCTGCGCCGCAGGCCGATCGCGATCGGCATCGCCGTCATCTGCCTGGCGGCCATCGCCGTCCTGCAATGGCCGCTCGTGCCGACGATGCTCGTTCTCGCACCGGTCAGCATCGTACTCACCCGGAGGATCGGCGCATGAACGCGACGCTGACGGCGCTCGCCGTGATCTTCACCCAGCTCTCGCTGGTCGCCTTCGGCGGCGGCAACACGGTCCTGCCCGAGATGCATCGTCAGGTGACGGATGTGCATCAGTGGCTGACGGATGCCGATTTCGCGGCGCTGTTCGCGCTTGCCCAGGCGGCGCCAGGTCCCAACATGATGGTCGTGCCGCTGATCGGCTGGCACGTCGCAGGCGCTGCCGGCATGCTGGTGTCGACGGTGGCGATCTTCGGTCCCTCCTCGGTGTTGACCGCGGTGGCGCTCCGCCTGTGGCGCCGTTTCAAGGACAATGAATGGCGGCGGGCCGTGCAGGCCGGCCTGGTGCCCGTCTCTGTGGGCCTGGTGACGGCGAGCGCCGTGCTGATCGTGCAGGCGGCCGACCACACCTGGATCCTGCTGGCGATCAGCGCCGGCGTTGCGCTTGTCGCTACAACGACTCGGTTGCATCCCCTGTGGTTGCTGGCTGCAGGGGCCGTCATCGGCTGGAGCGGCTTCGGTCAATAGCTGTGGTTGCCGATCCCGTTGTCGCCGCGCAGACTTCCGGGCGGCAGTGCGGAGGAGGTTGCGATGATCACGCGCCGTGCGGCACTTGCGGGTCTTGGCGCCCTGCCGATCGTTGAAGCGGCAGCCCAGCAGCCCGCTTTCCCGAGCAAGCCGCTCACCATGATCGTGCCATTCCCGGCCGGCGGGCCAGCCGATATCTTCGGTCGGTTTCTCGCCGAGGGCATGGTGGACGGTCTCGGCAAGCCCGTCGTCGTCGAGAACAAGAGCGGTGTCGCCGGTGTCGCCGGCATGGATTTCGTCGCCAAGGCCGCTACAGACGCCCATGTCATGGGCCTGATGAGCGCCTCGGCCGGCGCGATCATGCCGACCCTGATGCCCAACATGCCCTACGACGCGGTCCGCGACCTTGCGCCCATCACCCTGGTGACGCGCGTGCAGGAGGTGCTCGTGGTCGGGACCAAGCTGGGCGTCGCCGACTTCAAGGCTCTGATCGCACGCCTGAAGGCCGAGCCCGGCAAATATTCTTACGGCAGCGCCGGGACCGGCGGCATCACCCACCTCGCCATGGAGTTGTTCAAGCGCGAAACTGGAACAGACGCCCTGCATGTGCCCTATCGCGGCGCAGCGCCCGCCACCAACGATCTGGTCGCCGGCCTGGTGCAGATGGCGATCCTCGACGTTGCGGTAGTGCTTCCGCACATCCGCTCCGGCGCGCTCAAGGCGGTCGCGGTCACGTCCGATGCCGCCGCGCCGCTGCTGCCCGGCGTGCCGACCATGCGCGAACTCGGCTATCCCAAGGTCAATTCGGACAATTGGTACGGACTCGCCTCGCCGCGCGCCTCGCTCAGCGCCAACCGCGAGCGCATCCATGAGGCGGCGGTGCACGCCCTGACGTCCAAGAAATTGACCGATGCCTATGCCGCCGTCGGTGGTATCGTGGCCGGAGGATCGTCGGAGGACTTCGCGCGTTTCCAGCGCCAGGAAATCGACAAGTGGGCCGGCGTCATCAAGCTCGCAAACATCAAACTGGAATAGCGATTCCCGCGTTCTGTCAGTGGAGACCCCTCTCATGATTACCCGCCGCTGCGCGCTGGCCGGCCTGGCATTGCTGCCGGCCGCAAGCGCCCGCGCGCAACACCCGTCCTTTCCCGACCGGCCGCTCACCATGATCGTGCCGTTTCCGCCGGGCGGTCCGGCCGATATTTTCGGACGGCGCCTCGCCGAGGGCATGGCGAAACCTCTCGGCAAGCCTGTTGTCGTCGAGAACAAGGACGACAGGTCCGTGGTCTCGGCCCTCGACCTGGTGGCGAAGGCCAGTATCGACGCGCATATCATGGCCATCACGAGCGCATCGACCAGTGCCATCATGCCGAGCGTGCTGTCGAATACGCCCTTTGACCCGATCACACCCTATGATCCCACGCGCGACCTGGCGCCGATCATCCTGGTCGCGCGGGTGCAGGAAGTGCTGGTCGTCAATGCCAAGCTCGGCATTTCCGATCTCAAGACGCTGATCGCACGGCTCAAGGCGGCCCCTGGAAAATTCTCGTTCGGCAGTGCCGGCGTCGCCAGCATCACCCACCTCGCAATGGAGCTGTTCGAGCGCGAGACAGGCACGAAGGCCCTTCATGTGCCCTATCGAGGTGCGGCGCCGGCCACGGCTGACCTGATCGCGGGCCAGGTACAGATGGCGATCCTCGATCTGCCGGTCGTCCTGCCGCATGTCCGCTCGGGCGCGCTGAAGGCCATTGCCGTGACGTCGGACAGACGTGCCGCGTTGCTGCCCGATGTGCCAACCATGCGCGAACTGGGATATCCCAGGGTCAATTCGGACAACTGGTATGGCCTCGTCTCGCCGCGCACGTCGATCCGCGCCAATCGCGACCGCCTCCATGCCGCGGCGGCGGAGGCATTGCAGTCGCAGGCGCTGATCGATGCCTATGCCGCCGTGGGCGGCATCGCGGGCGGCGGCACGGCCGAGGACTTCGCTCGCTTCGAGCGGCGCGAAACCGAGAAATGGACGCAGTTGATCCGCGTCGCCAATATCCGGTTCGATTGATCGGCGGGCTTGGCCTTTCCTCATGGATCGACATATCGGCGCGAGCGTCAGCGACGCCCTCTCCCGCTTCAGGCGTCTCGGCCTCGCCTATCGCCACCTGTTCGACTGACTGCGGAGTGACCGAGATGCTCGACCCCGAAGCCCGTACCCTGCTCGATCTGATGGACAAGGCCACGCAGGAGGGCCGCCCGCCGCTGCATACCCTGCCCTACACGGTGGGGCGACAGGCCGTCGACAAGATGTCCGAGGATAGCGAAGCGCCGCCGCCCGAAATCGGCGAGGTCGCCGACGGCGCCTTCGCCGGGCCGGGCGGCGAGATCCGCTTCCGCCGCTACCGTCCGCTCGGTGCCGCCGCCGGTCCGTTGCCGGCGCTGATCTACTATCATGGCGGGGGCTTCGTGATCGACAACCTCGACACCCACGATTCGACCTGTCGCCGGCTCGCCAACAAGAGCCGCTGCCTGGTAATCGCCATCGATTATCGCCTGTCGCCGGAACACCCCTTCCCTGCGCCGATCGACGACGGCGTCGCGGCCTTCCGCCACATCCGCGACAACGCCGCGTCGTTCGGTGCAGACGCGGCACGCCTTGCCGTCGGCGGCGATTCGGCGGGCGGAGCAATCGCAGCGGTCGTTTGCCAGGCCTGCCGCGACACCGGCGAGAAGATGCCTGCCTTCCAGATGCTGATCTATCCCGCCACCGATTCGAGCAAGCAGAGCCGCTCGCGACGCGAGTTCGCCGAGGGGTATTTCCTCACCAGGGATCTCATCGACTGGTTCTGGAAGGCCTATGTGCCGGCGGCGACCGATCTTGGCGATCTGCGCCTCTCGCCGTTGCTCGCACGTGATTTCGCCAACCTGCCGCCGGCCTTCGTGCTGACGGCCGGCTACGATCCGCTGCGCGACGAAGGCCGCGCCTATGCCGATCGGCTGATCGATGCCGGGGTGAAGACCACCTATGTGAACTACCCGGGCACGATCCACGGCTTCTTTTCGCTCACCCGCTTCCTGTCGCAAGGGCTCAAAGCCAACGACGAAGCCGCGGCGGTGCTGGCCGCCCATTTCGGCACTTAGGCCGCGGGCAGGATCCGCACAAAACCGACAGGGCTTTCGAAGCCCTTCAGCCCCACGCTTTCCCGACGCGTGGGAACGGCGACGAGCAAAGGCTTCACAGCCGGATCGCACGCGACGGCTTCGCTCAACACGACGTCCCCGCCCTGGCTCTGTCCCTGCAATCGAGCCGCCATGTTCACGGTCGAGCCGAAATAGTCCAGCCGGTCGTTGAGGCTCACCATGACGCTCGAACCGGCATGGACGCCGAGCTTGAGCGAGAGGTGACGATCGGTCCTGTCGCCGCCATGACTGCGGTTGAAGTCGGCGATCCGCGTTTGCATGGCAAGGGCCGCCCGGACGGCGTCTGCGGGGTCGCCAAAGGAGGCCATGACCGCATCGCCGATCGTCTTCACGACGGCGCCATTGTGATCGCGCACGATCGTGGCGAGGAAGGCAAAGTGATCGCGCACGATATTGAAGGCCGCGGCGTCGCCTACGCGCTCATAGAGGGCGGTGGACCCGCGCAAGTCGGAAAACAGCAGCGCCACCTGGCTCACGGCGGCCTCGTCGCCTGGCCGCAAGGTCGCTTCGGCGAAGAGGTCACGGAATGCCTGGAGCGAGATGACCTCCGGCGCCGTCAAGGCATCCTGCGTCCAGCGTCGATCCTCGATCAGCGCCACGACCTCGAATGCCGCCTCATTCGCGAAGGCGATCCTGCCCGGATCGCCTTCCTCCATGGCCTCGACGCCGGCCGCGGTAACGCGCACCCCGGGGAAGGCGCCGCCTTCGTGATCGATGTCGACACAGGCTCCGGGATGCAAGGTCCGCAGGCGATAGGGGCCCGCCGGCAGCTCGATCGAGATCGTGCGGTGCTCGCCGGTCGCCAACAAGAGCTGCACCGGCACATGCGGTGTGGTCATGGGCCCGCTCAGGCAGTAGCCGCCCTGCGGTAATGACCGGATCGTCGGCGCCGGCGCGAAGGCAAGCTCGACGTTGCGCTCGAAATCGCGCTCGTAGTCGATGTTGCAGGACGAACAATGCGCCCCGCGCGGCAGATCGCTCAGCGAGGAGGTGCTCGCTTTGGCGCCCCGGCAGTTGGGACAAAGGATCTCCCATCTCATGGCGAGCAGCCCGGCACGCGTGGCGGCGAGGCAAGCCTCCACGGCGGTCCGCCGAGGGACACCCAGTTCCCTGGCCAGCCGCTTGGGTCTCAGGCGAACGAGGTCAGCGGCCATGCCGTCCAGGACATAGTCGCTCAGTCGATGGCCGAGGCCGTTGCCGTATCCGCTTCGATCGATTGCGTCGGCCAGCGCTGCGGCGCGCGTACGCGCGCCGGCGGGCAGTTTGGGCGGCGGCAGGTCGAAGCGCGTGAGACGTTCACCTCTCGCGAAGTCGACCGCCTGCCGGATGCGCCGGCGAAGGTCCATCGCGGCGCGATACGCAAAGGCGTTGCCGATCAGGCGGCCAATGAACCAGCGCGGCTCGAGGTCGATCACGCAGGTGAGCTGGCTGCCCTGTTCCTTCGGCTCGACATGAAAGGCCACGCCAACGCGGCCGAAGGGACCTTTGCTGAAAATGCGGTCCTGCCGGAAGTGCTCGCCCTGAACCCATTCGAAGGGCCTCTCCTCCCATTCGAACGTGTAGCCGGCCAGCTTGCCCAGCCCTCGCCTCAGGACTGTTCCATTGGGCTGTGCCGTTTCTTCGAGAACATAGGACGGAAGCGCCATCGCCTCGTTGAGACGGTTGGTGTCGGCCAATACCGGCCAAAGCCGGTCGGGCGGCAGGTCCAACGACCAGGTCCAGATGCGCCGCATGATCTCCCTCATACCCTACGGCCCGGCCGCCGATCGATCGCGGCCGTTCACAGGATGGTGAGATTAGCGCTTCAGGACATCCGGCGGGCGGTAGAGCGGGAAACCGTTGAACGGTTTGGACCTGTCGTGATCGGGCACTTCGTAGAAGTTGGACTTGCCGTTGTTATGCAGGCCGCCGTCGATCCGGAGCGTCGCCCCGGTGATGTAGGCGGCCGCCTCGCTCAGCAGGTAGACGATGGCGCCTGCGATTTCGGATTCGGTGCCGTGCCGCTTCAGGGGGATCCGGTTCTTGACGTTACGCAACACGTCATGGGCGCGCTCCGGATATCGGTCGAAGCCGGACGACGCGATGAAGCCCGGGATCACCGAATTCACCCGCACGCCCGAATGGGCCCATTCGACCGAGGCGGTGAAGGTGAAGCTCGTCTGGCCGGCGCGGGCGGCGCCATTGTGCCCCATGCCGGGATTGCCGAGATCCCAGTCGGCGCCGACATTCACGATCACGCCGCCGTTCGCTTCCATCGAGCGCAGGTAGACTTCCTTGGAGACCAGGAAGGTCGCCGTCATGTTGTTGGCGACGACGGCATTCCAGCCATTGAGCGAGATGTCCTTGAGCTGCGCCGGAAACTGCCCGCCGGCATTGTTGACCAGCCCGTCGATGCGGCCGCTCCAGGCCATCACGCCGTCGATGGCGGCCTTCACCTGGTCTTCGCGGCGCAAGTCGGCCGCGAAGGTGAAGGTGTCGGGATCTCCCAACTCCTCCTTCACCCGCTCGAGCTTCTCCGCCGTCCGGCCGATCAGGGCGAGCCGCGCGCCCAGCGACTTCAACTCGTGCGTAGTGCAGCGGCCAAGGCCCGAGCCGCCCCCCGTCACGATGATGGTCTGCCCGGCAAACAGGCCGGGACGAAAGACGGAACGATATTCCATGGCGCTACTTTACCTGTGCTGTCTGGCGGGAAGCGAGGAGAAGGCCGAGCCGGCGCTGGAGGGCACGCAAAAGGACGAAGGCCAACTGCAGCGGAATGCCGAACGAAGCGACGCCGATCGCGAACAGGATCAGGCGGTCGCCCAGCGCGGGAAGCTGCTCGGCCTGGTGCAAGATCGCCGTGATGCCTTCGCCCACGCCGATCGCTGCGCCGGCGCTCGACGACATGACCAGCACGAAGAAAGCCCGCATGACGTTGGGCAGGAACTGCAGCGCTGCGAGCGACGAGCCACTCCGCATGTGGCGCAACGCATCGAGGCCGGCGTCGGCAACGAAGGCGGCCGAGTACGGCAGCAAGGAAAGCGCCACGGCCATCACGCCCGACAGGGACACGGTCTTCGGAAGTGCATTCAGCAAAAAGAACATGACGACGAACGTAGGCGCGGCGCGCATGAGCGTGATGGCGGAAGCGGCGCCGGCCCCGACCACGCCGCCGCGCCAGCGCGCAATCGCGAGCACGAGGCCTGCCACCAATCCCAGCCCGATCGCAATTCCCGCGATCTCGAAATTCACCGTCATGCCCTCGAGCAGAAGAGGCATGAAGTCCGACCACAGATGCCCGAGCAAGGCGATCATGTTGCCGTCCGCCCGCTTTCGAGCGTGGCCTGCAGCCGCCGGCAGACGGCGACGACCAGCATCACGACCAGCGTATAGAAGATCAGCAGCAGCGTGTAGGTGGTGGCCCGGCCGCTCGAGAAGGAAGTGATGTCGGTGAGGGCGCTCAAAAGCTCGGGCGCGCCGATGAAGCTCGCGATCGGCGTTCCCTTGGCGGCGTTGATCAGGAACGCCACGATCTGCGTCGCCGACCGGCTGACCGCTCGGGCGAACACCGCTCCACCGGCGTGCGCGCCTGCCGCCCGCTCCTGGCGCAGGGTCAGCGTCGCCTCGCCGATGGCCTGGCCGGCATTGCTGCCGTTGGCGAGGCCGAGGGCGGCGATCGCGGTCCCGAGCGCGACCGTGGCCGAGAACGGGAACAGGGCATGGGCGACGGCCGAGGCGACGACCAGCGTGAGCACGATCGGCGAGGACTGCAGGATGACGACGATGCTTCTCGCCAGCCACCGCAACGGCCCCATCGTCGAGCTCAGGGCGGCGCCGATGCCCAGGGCGAAGAACAGTGTGGCCAACAGCGCCCCGCCAATCAGGATCAGCGTATTGACGATGCCGCCCAGCAGCAACGACCAGGCCGGCACCGTCGTCAGCATGGGCAGCGAGAGCTCGATGCCGGTGATTGCGGAGAACCAGCGCTCGAAGGCGGCAACGGCGCCCGCGAAGCGGGTCGGCTCGAGCTCGGCGTCGAGCGCGGGCAGAATGCAGCCGGGGTCGCTGCTGCCGGTTGCAGTGTTGCAGGCCGCGCTGCTCCAGACCTTCTGCTGCTCCTCCAGGAACCCGGTCGCGATCCGATGCTGGCGCGCGATGTCGAGGAAGACGCCATCGCGATGGAAGATCTGGCTGATCAGGTCGAGCGCACGCGCCAGCTTCTCGCTGCCGGTGCGCTCGACCGCCATGCCCCACGGCACCTGGGCGAAGCCGAACTTCAGCGCGAAGCGGTCGGCGAAGTCCGGATGCGTGAAGGCTTCGGCGAAGAAGCTGTCGTCCTGGGCGGCGAGCAAACAGGTTCCGTCCTTCAGCCGCTCGGGCAGCACCCCGGCCTCGTCGAACAACAGCAGGCGGACATCGTGCGAGACCAGGGCGGCATTCGAGCCGTTGCCGATGGTGACGCAGACCGTTCGGCCAGCGATGTCCTTCCAGCCGGAAACGGCAAGCCTCTTGGGCCCGACCACGATCGTTTCCGAGCGATAATAGTGCGGCCGGATGAAACGGACCTGCCCATCGCGCTGGGTATTGTGTCCCATCGTCGCGATCACGAGATCGATGCGGTCTTCCGCCAACAAGGGAATACGGCTCGCCGCGTTCACCCTGAGGAAGTCCACGGCCACGCCGAGCTTGGCCGCCAGCGCGCGCGCCACGTCGACCTCGTAGCCCTCGCGAAGGTCGCCGGTCCGCGTCGCAAACAAGGGATAGTAGTCGCGCACGCCGATCCGGATCTGGCCGTTGCACAGAACCCGGATCAATCGGTCGGCGAGCGGCGAGGAACAGCGATTGGCGTCGCCCGTGCGCGCCGCCTCGAGCAGGCTTGCAAGGGCGGCGTCCGGCGATTCGGGCTCGCGCGCCCATGCCGGCCGGCCCAATCCGGCACCCAGGATCGCAAGCGCGAGCCCGACGACAGCCACAAGCGCCGATAGCGGCCTCATCTCAATCCAGATCTTCCGGGGCGGCGATTTCGACGATGTGCATGTCGGCGAAGACATAGGGACCGTAGCGATGGATGCTCCGTCCCTCTTCCGCGGTCAGGATGTCGGCGGTCATCAACTCGATCTTCTCGGCTGAAACGGGCACGAGAACGGTCGACGCCACCGCGAGGCTCAGACCCTGCCGCTGCAGGACCGCCCGCGATTCGTCCAGCCCGACAAAGGCGTTGTGGGTGATGACGGCCCGGCCTCCCGACAACAGATGCCGGGCGATCCCTTCCAGGAACGGATCAAGCAATCGCCGGCCATTGGCGCCGCCATGGCTCCAGCTTGGCCGGCGTCCCGCAAGCTTGCCGTGCGTCATCGGGAAATGCGGCAGGTTGGCGACCACCAGATCGAACCGGCGGCGACCCACAGGCTGCCACATGTCGCCGTGGTGGAATTGCGCAGCGGCGCCGTGGCCGAGCTCGTCCAGCAGCCGCGCGCCTGCAGCGACCGCTTCGCGCTCGATGTCGACGCCGCACAGGGAAGCCGCTCCCAAGGCGCCAAGCGCCGCCAGGACGACACCGCTGCCGGACCCGATCTCGAGCACCTTGGCTCCTGCGGTCCATTGCGGCTTGGCGCGCAGGACCTGGATCAGGGCGCCGGTATATTCGCTCGGCCGAAGCGTTGCGACCGCCTTGTCGAGCACGATGTCGGCGACGGTGCTCATGCGGCGCCGATCCGGGCCACAAAGGCCCGCGCCACAGGATCGTCGGGGAATTCGCACAGCACCTTCCTGTAGAGAGCGAGCGCGCCCGCATCCTGGGCCATCCAGGCCGCGTAGGCCACGTGCGTAAGCTCGCTGAGCCGCTGCGCCGCGGCGTCCGGCTCCAGCTCGCTGCCGGCACCATAGACGCCCAGCAGCTCGTAGATCGGAATCTTCGCCCGCCGGCCCTTGATGGCCACCTCGTCGATCGGCCGCACGCACAGCCTTTCGCCCGCCTCCTTGAAGACGCTGTGACTGATGCAGATGCGCGTACCGTAGTCCTTGTTCATGCCTTCGAGGCGCGAGGCCACGTTCACGCCATCGCCCACGACGGTATAGCTCATGCGCTCGGCCGAGCCGACATTGCCGACCAGCACGGCGTCGCTGTGGATGCCGATGCGCAGGTTGAGCGGCTTGAGGCCCGCCGTGCGCCACTGGCTGTTCAGCTTCTCCATTCCCTGATGGATGCGAAGTGCCGCTACGCAAGCGCGCCAGGCATGATCCTCGAGCAAGGCCGGCGCCCCCCAGAAGGCCATCACGCCATCGCCGAGGAACTTGTCGATGGTGCCGTGCTCGACATTCACGGCATGGGTGACCACGCCGAAATAGGCCGAGACACGCAGCAGCAGTTCCTGCGACGGCACTTCCTCGGAGAGGCTCGAGAAGGCTTCGAGATCGGAGAAGAAAATGGTGAGGAAGCGGCTGTGGCCGCCGAGCTCCAGCCTCTGACCCGACTGCAGGAGCTGCTTGACCAATCCCACCGGCACGAACGCGGCAAAGGCCCTGGAGGCGGTATCGAGCTTGTCGACGGCCTGCGCCAGGACGGAGACTTCGCGAATCGGTGAATCCTGGCTCGGCAAACTCTCGCCTTCGAACTCCTGGATGCGGTTCACCTTTTGCGCCAGCTTCTCCAGCG
Organism: Pseudomonadota bacterium; assembly: GCA_018242505.1. Taxonomy (GTDB): domain Bacteria; phylum Pseudomonadota; class Alphaproteobacteria; order Reyranellales; family Reyranellaceae; genus Reyranella. The sequence continues at coordinate 67,578 of JAFEBU010000026.1, read as the reverse complement.
GAGCGGACATGATGCCGGTCAGCAGATAGACGATCGCCAGCTGCAGCGCCATCGCCAGCAGGCCGAAGATCAGCAGGTGTTCGTTGTTCTTTTGCAATCCGCCCATGAAATCGGAGAGCGGCGCAATGATGAAAAGCTGCCAGTGCTTGCCGAGCGCCGGCGGCACGGCGGAGAGACTCGCGACATATTCCTGGCCGTCGCGAAAGAAGGAATAGAATGTCGTGTGATCCTTCGGGCGCGCGGCGATGGCCGCGGCCGGCAGATCGCCGCCGGTTTCGGTGACGTGCTTGAGCTCGACCTGTCCGTTATCGTTGGCATAGGTCTTGGACCGGCTGGAATTGGCGATGACCAAGCCGTGCGAATCGAGAATGTAGCTGAGCGTGCCCGGACTGATCTTGCGATCGGCCAGATATTGCGACAGGCCATCGAGCGTGATGTCGATCGCCGCCACGCCCAACGGCTTGCCGTCGGCATAGAAGGGCGCCGCGATCGTGAAACCGACAAGGCCCAGCGCGGAGAAGACATCCGGATCCGTAACGAAGGTCGTTCCGGCATCGATCGTGTGGCGATACCAGCCGCGGATCCGCGGATCGTAGGGAGTCGCGTGTTCAACGACGCCCAGCACGCGGCCTTCGGGGTCGCGGAACTCGTACCGATCGATCCGATTGCCGTCGCCGTTGTCGAGGACCCAGCGATAGGCAAAGCGCGTGCCCAATGGCGGCAGTTCACCGAAGATCTTGACCTGCGGATCGACACGCCGGACCTGCCGGAACGTACCGTCCTTCAGGCCGACATAGACGCTCACGATCCGATCGCTGTGGACGAGAAGGCTGTTCAGATATTCGAGCGACCGGTCGCTGAAATAGAAATCGGGCTGCTCGGTGCCGATGGCGGCGGCCGAACGTGCCATCGTCCTCATGGGCTCGAAGTCGCTTTGTACATCCTTCAGGGCGGCGGTCCGGAAATGCCCAATCAGCGTGCCGGCATGGGCGCGGGCGATCGACCGGTTGGCAAAATAGGTGACCGACACAATGGTCACGGACACCGGCACGGTGAGCACGATGAAGAGAAACAGGATGCTGGGCTTCAGCCGCCATTTGCGCTTGAAAAGAAAGTTCATAGGCCGGCTGTCTTGGTCCAGTCCACGGGCGGCGGCGAAAGATTATTGTACCGCAGCACTGATTCACCGTCCATGCAGCGCGCCGGCCGGCGCTCAGCGGAACGGCCGCTTCAAATGCCAATCGCTCTCCTGCTGGAAGGCATGCCCGGCGGCAAGGAGTCCGCTTTCGTCGAAGGCCCGGCCCACGATCTGGAAGCCCGCCGGCACTCCTGCCCCGGTCATGCCGCCAGGCAGGGTCAAGGTGGGATGGCCGCTCAGATCGAACGGTGCCGTGTAACGCAGCCGCGCCGCCACGGCCTCGGGATCGCGTCCGGTTGCGGCCAGCCCATCGAGCGACCAAGCCGCCGTTCCCATGACCGGCATCAGGAGCAGATCGAGCGAAGCAAGCAGGCTGTCGAGCGCCCCGGTGATTGCGGCCCGGCGATGCTGGAGACGGGCGTAGTCGAGCGCGGCCATGCCTCGCCCGGTCTGGATCAGCCCGGCCAGAACCGGGCCGTAGTCGCGCGCCCGCGACGGATAGGTTGCTTCATGCGCCAGCGCCGTCTCGACGCTGCAAAGGCCGATCCAGTCACGGCTGGCCTGGTCGAATGCCGACGGCAACGCGACCTCGACGATCTCGGCGCCGGCCCGCCGCAACGTCGTCGCGGCCCCCTCCAGCGCGCGGTGTGCATCGGAATCGAGATCAGCCAGGGCGACGGGCAGTCCGATCCGCTTGCCGCGGACGCCGACGTTGGTCGCCGCGACATAATCCGGCACAGGCAAGGTGGAAGCGGTCGGATCATCCGGATCGGCGCCCGCGATGATGCCCAGCATGCGCGCGCAATCGAGCGCGCTGCGGGCCATGGGGCCGATATGGTCGAGCGACTCGGCGAGCGGAAAGACGCCGGCCCGGCTCACCCGGCCCCAGGTCGGCTTCAGTCCGGAGAGGCCGTTCATGGTCGAGGGGAAGCGGATCGAACCGCCGGTGTCGGAGCCGAGCGAGGCATAGCAGAGGCCAGCCGCCGTCGCGGCGCCTGAGCCCGACGACGATGCACCGGTCCAGTAGGTGGCATTCCAGGGATTGACGGGCGCGGGAATGGTCGGGTGGTGCGCGCCGTATGCGCCTTCGGTCATTTGCAACTTTCCGAGCATGACCGCGCCGGCTGCCTTCAGGCGCGCCACGACCGTTGCATCCCGGCTCGGCACACGATGCCGGTGGATTGCCGTGCCGGCGGCGGTCGGCACGCCCGCGGTGTCGCAGAGATCCTTTACGGCAAGCGGCACGCCGTGAAGCGGACCGCGCACCTTGCCGGCTGCGGCGTCGGCATCACACGCGGCCGCGTCGGCGAGCGCCCGCTCGGGAGTCACGACAGCATAGCTCTTGAGATCGCGATCGACCTTGGCGATGCGGTCGAGCAGCGCGCGCGTCACCTCGACCGACGAAAGCGTGCGGGCCTTGAGCCGCTTCGCCACCTCGTCGAGGGAAAGATAGTGCAGATCTTCTGGCATGCTCTCCTGCGGGAAATTTGGCGCAGGATGTTCACCGCCAATGCGGCCGACCTCAAGGAGGCGCAAGCGATGCCGTTCGCCCGCCAAAACGAAGGCGGCGGCACCTTATGGCGCCGCCCCTTCCCGATCCCTGCCGAAACGTCAGTCCGCAGCCTTGAGATTCACCGCTGCCGAGCGGCCGCGTTCAGTTGCGATCTCGTAGCTGACCTTCTGGCCTTCGTTCAGTCCGTTCAAGCCGGAGCGTTCGACTGCGCTGATATGGACGAACACATCCTTTCCGCCCTCGGACGGCTGGATGAACCCGAACCCCTTGGTGGCATTGAACCACTTCACGGTACCTGTGGGCATTACTCTCTCCTTAGCTAGCGTGGCGAGCACACGAAACTCGCAGTCGGTGCGCTCGCTGCATCGATCTGCGGCAACTCGAAGAACTTGGGGAAACAGCTCGTTGGTGCAGGTCCGTGCGCCGCTAAGGGCTCGGCCGCCAAGGCAGGGCCAATTTCGTAAGTCGTGACGGGCATGTGAGACAATACCGCTGCCAAGTCAAGGTCGTCTCTCCCAAACGCCTGAACCGTCACATTGTTGCACCGATTTTCCAAGGCTCGAATTCATCGTCGCCGATCCCCAGGGCCTCCGACTTCGTTTTCTGTCCGGAAGCTGTTTTCAGGATCAGTTCAAATATCTTTTGGCCGCTTCCCTGGATGGTTTCCTCGCCATCGACAATCGAGCCGCAGTTGATGTCCATGTCATCTGTCATGCGCCGGTAGAGCGAGGTATTCGTCGCAAGCTTGAGTGAGGGCGTCGGCTTGCAGCCGAACACGCTGCCGCGGCCGGTCGTGAAACACAGGACATTTGCACCACCGGCCACCTGGCCGGTCGCCGAGACAGGATCGTAGCCCGGCGAATCCATATAGACGAATCCTCTCGCCGTGATCGGCTGGGCATATTCGTAGACATCGACGAGGTTCGTGGTCCCGCCCTTCGCAACTGCACCCAAGGACTTTTCGAGGATCGTCGTCAGCCCGCCCGCCTTGTTGCCGGGAGACGGATTGTTGTTCATTTCGCCGCCTGTGCGAGCACAATGGTCCTCCCACCACCGGATTCTCTGGACAAGCTTCTCGCCGACCTGCCGGGAGGCGGCCCGACGCGTCAGCAAATGTTCAGCGCCGTAGATTTCCGGCGTCTCCGAGAGAACAGCCGTCCCGCCGTTCCTGACCAATAGATCGACGGCAGCGCCCAAAGCCGGATTGGCCGAGATGCCCGAATAGCCGTCCGAGCCGCCGCACTGCAGCGCGAGGATCAGTTCGCTGGCCGGGATCGTCTCGCGCGTGACATCGTTCGCTTGCGGCAACAGTTCGTTCAGGAAGCCGACCGCGCGCATCACCGTCTTGGCAACGCCGCCCTCGTCCTGGATCGTCATGGGGATGAGCTTGGGGCCCTCCTCGAGACCCTCGGCGCTCATCAGGCCCGCGATCTGGTTGGCCTCGCAGCCGAGCCCGAGGACCACCACGGCCGCCATGTTGGGATGGCGCGCGTAGCCTGCCAGCGTCCGCCGCAGCACATCCATCTCGAGGCCCGAGGCAGCCATGCCGCAACCGCCGCCGTGGGTCAGCGGCACGACACCGTCGATATTGGGATAGCCGGCCAGCAGAGGCTCGAGCCTGGCAGCGATCATGCGGCTGGTGGCCGCCGAGCAGTTCACCGTCGTGACGATGCCGATATAGTTGCGCGTCGCTGCCCGTCCGTCGGGCCGACGGTAGCCCTGGAACGTGGCGCGTTGGGCTTCGGCAAGAAAATCCGTGGGCTGGGCATCGGCGCAGAAGGCGTAGTCGCGCTCGAAATCGCCCATGACGCAGTTGTGCGTATGGATATGCGTACCGGGCGCGAGGTCATCCGTCGCAAAGCCGATGATCTGATTGTACTTGCGCAGCGGCTCGCCCTTCTTCACCGCGCGCGTCAGGATCTTGTGCCCCGGCGGAATGCGCGTGGCAGCCACGACGTCGCCCTCGACCGTGGTACCCGGCAGGATATCCATGCGCGCTACGACGACATTGTCGTTCTTGTGCAGGCGAAGGGCGATGGGAGCGGCCATGATCTTTCCTCCGTGCCTCAGGGGCGACGCATCGCGCCGTCGAGAGCACGGACATGATAGCGCCAGCTTGCAGCGTACCGCCAAAAGAAAGAAAGCGGGGCATCACGCCCCGCTTCCCTCGGCCACATCACCCGATGCTAGCCGCGGTGATAAGCGTAGTCATAGTCCCAGTGACCGCGCTCGTGATGCCAGCCGCCGTCGATATGGGCCCAGCGGTCCGGCACCCAATGATAGCCTCGGCGCGCGACAACCCAGTAGCCTGGCACCCAGACATGGCGCCAACCCTCCCACCGCCAGTAGCCCGGCGCCCAGACATAGCCCGGGCGCGGCGCGGGCACGGCTTCGTAGACCGGTGCCGGCGGCGGAACACCGATGGTGACGCCCAAGCTCATGCCGGCCTGGGCAGCCGCTGGCGTCAGGATCACCGGAGCAACCACCGCCGTCGTTGAAATCGCAGCGGCGGCAAGAACGGTGATCAGGGAACGCGTCATCATGACTTGCCTCCAAACATTCACGGCGCAAGGCCGCGTCTGATGAAGGTACGGCGACAGCTCGATCTTCGTGCCCCGGACGATTGGGGTATCTGCGCCGTGCCGCCGCCTTCTTTCAGCCACTTCACCGCAGGAACCAAACGCCTGCGCACGAGTTGAACCGGCATGACATCCAACCGCCATCACAACAGTGCCTTCGCCAGAGGACGGCCATCGCCGTTGCTCGCCACAGAACCTGGCGCATCCGCCCGGATCATGCTGAACCATTCCGAGCCGCCAGGCCTTGCCCGCGATCTCGCCCGCTGGATGGAGGCGCGAAGCCGCCGGCGACCGATCGAGCAGTCCTGGGCGGCCCTGAGACGGTCTCCCCGGTTGCTCGACGAGCCGAAGATGCACCGACGATAATCGGCAAACAGCTTAGCTTTTTTATTCCTCGGCATGAGCCGATTGTCGGACCAGAACGTCTGGCCCGGACCGGCTGTGGTCTGCTATTCCCGCCGCCTTGCGCGAACGAAGGAATAGATGGACACGCTCACCTACTGGAACGGCACGTGGCATGAGGGCAACCCGGCGATCCTGGGGCCACGCGATCACGCGTTCTGGCTGGGCTCCATGGTGTTCGACGGTGGTCGCGCATTCGAGGGCTGCGGCCCCGATCTCGACCTACACGCCGAGCGTGTCGTCCGCTCCGCCCATGCGCTGGGGCTGAAGCCCACCAGGACGGCGCCGGAGATCCTGGAACTGATGCACGAGGGCGTAAGACGCTTCGGCCCGCGAGCCGAGCTTTACGTGCGGCCGATGTTCTGGGCCACCAAGGGCGGTCCCGGCCCGATCTCGGTCGATCCCGAGTCGACGCAGTTCCTGCTCTGCATCTATGTCTCGCCGATGCGCGCCGGCACGCCCCTCACGCTCGGTCTTTGCCGGTCGATCCGCCGGCCGACGCCGGAGAGCGCACCGACCAACGCCAAGGCGAGCTGCCTCTACCCCAATTCCTCGCGCGGCGTGGCGGAGATGCTGAAGCGCGGCTTCCAGAACGGCGTGGTGCTCGACGCGGCGGGGAATGTCGCCGAGACCTGCAGCTCGAACATCTTCCTCGCCAAGAACGGCATCGTCGCCACGCCGGTGCCCAACGGCACCTTCCTCGCAGGCATCACGCGCAACCGCACGATCAAGCTCCTGCGCAACGCTGGCATCCAGGTCGACGAGCGCACCGTCACCACCGCCGATCTCGAAGCCGCCGATGAGATCTTCACCACCGGCAACGCCGGCAAAGTGCAGCCGGTCAGCCGCTACGAAGGCCGGGACCTGCAGCCCGGCCCGGTCGCCCGCCAGGCGCACGATCTCTACATGGCCTTCGCGCATACCCAGCGCGTGGTCTGACGCGCCGTCCCGCGCCGACTTTCCGCCCCAATTGAACTCGTATCACTCTGGGAAGGCCGACATGGGCCTTCGCAGAGCAACGGGGTTTGTCATGCGCAAGTACGTCGTCCTCATGGCCATTCTTCTCACCGCGAGCGCTTGCGGCGACACATGGGGCCAGCGCGCCGTGACGGGCGGCGCACTCGGCGCGGGTTCGGGTGCGCTCCTGGGCGCGGCCACCGGATTCAACCCGCTGGCCGGCGCCCTGATCGGCGGCGCAGCAGGCGCCGGTATCGGCGCCGCAACGACGCCGCACCGCTATTATTACTGACGCCGGGTGTTACCGATGCCGGGTTTGCGCGAACTGGCCGCGCTGCCGCTTTGACCGGCGGCAGCGCTGTGGATCGAGCCCTGCGAAATGGCGGATTTCAGTCATATTTGCGCCATACCCGCAGGTAACGTTGATGCTGTTCGATGACAAAGGGGAGCGTATTTTGATGACGAAGTATTTTGCCTTTGCTGCCATTCTGGTCGGCCTCACCGCCTGCGGCGATACTTGGGGTCAGCGTGCCGTCACCGGCGGCGCCATTGGCGCAGGTTCAGGCGCCGTCATCGGCGGCGTGACCGGTCTCGGCGTCCTGCCGGGCGCGCTGATCGGTGGTGCGGTGGGTGCTGGCGCAGGCGCCGCAACGACGCCGCAGCGGCGCTACTACTGATATCGGCAATAACGAAGCGTAATCGCAAAACGCCGTGGCTTTCGCCACGGCGTTTTCCTGCGTGTCGGCCCAGAACCCTCAGACATGAACCGGCCCGGGATGGGCAAGCGAGCCGCGAGCGCGAAGCTCTGCGGTCGTGAGGCCCTGCCCGTTTGGACGCCAGCCCGGAGGGGCGAACAGATAGCCCCACACCTCGCCGAAGGACCGCGCGCTCGCCAGATCCTTGACGAGTCCGAACCAGGGCTGAAAGTTGATCAGCACCGGATTGTAGGTAGTCACGCGAGTCACCAGGCCGTAGTCGCAGGGCAGGTCCGCGCGCTCCCCGACATAGGTGCCGAACAACCGGTCGAATACGATCAGCACGCCGCCATAGTTGGCATCGAGATACTCGGGGTTGCGCGCATGGTGGACGCGGTGGCTCGACGGCGTGTTCAGGACGTATTCGAGGACGCCGAGCTTGGGGATCCAGTCGGCGTGCAGCCAGAACTGGTAGAGCAGGTTCAGGAACAGCGCGGAGAGGATCGTCGTCGGCTCGAAGCCCAGCAGGGCAAGCGGCGTGAAGAAGATCGTGGCGCCGGTGAACTTGCCCAGCCAGCCCAGCCGATAGGCGGCCGCCAGGTTGAACTGGTTGGGTGAGTGATGGACCGAGTGCGTGTTCCAGAACCAGCGCACCGTGTGGCTGGCGCGATGGTACCAGTAGTAACAGAACTCCAGTCCGATGAAGAGCAGCAGCACCGAGCCGACATCGTCGAGATGGAAGGTGAACAGCCGATGCTCGTAGGCCCAGGCGAAGACCGGGGCGGCGAGACTGTAGGGGACGAGCAACAGCAGCTTGCGCACCACGAGGTCGGCCAGCGACGTCGCCCACGCCTTCCAGTCGTAGCCTTCCCCGCGCGTCCGCGACAGCCACAGGCCCTCGATCAGGGCCGAGCCCAGGACCACGGGCGCGAGGATGAGGTAAAGCGTGCCGAGCGTTTCCATGGAAAAGCTCCTTTCCGTTCGACGTCCGTTAATATATGAGCCTTACTCATGTTTAATACTCGCCTTCGGAAGGCGGTCGCGGGACATGGCGGGCACTCGGCAAACCCTTGAAATCAAAAGAAGAAAGCCGCGACAGGCGCGCGCCGGGGAAACCGTGGCGGCGATCCTGGAGGCAGCGGCTCAGATTCTGGAAACGGGCGGACTTGCCGCCTTCACCACCAACGCCGTGGCCGAGCGCGCCGGGGTGAGCATCGGCACCCTCTACCAGTACTTCGCCGACAAGAACGCCGTCCTGCGCATGCTGGCGGAGCGCGAATTGCAGGCGGCGCTCGCGCGCGTCGCCCGGGCGCTGAAGGGCGAGATCGAATCCTCGATCGAAGGCCGCGTGCGCGCCATGGTGCGGGCGATCGTGGGCGCGTTCGGCGGCCGGCTGCGTGCGCGTCGTGCCGTGGTGCAAGCGGTCTTGTCGCAGGGCCCGAACGACCTGCTGGCCCCCATCGCGGCCTTCATCACCCGTGCCGGCGAACATGCCGGCGAGCAGCGCGTGTTCGCCGCTCTCGACCGGGAGCAGATCTTCGTCGTCTCGCGCGCGCTGATGGGCACGATCCGCGCTGCTGTCCTGGAGGAGCAGCCGTTCATCAAGAGCCGCGCGTTCGAGGACGAACTGGTGCGGCTGGTGCTTTCTTATCTCGGTGCCGTCAGCGCGGCGAAGCGAGCTTCCACTGCACCAGGGTGAACGGCGGCTTGGCGTCGTCGTGCGGCTCGAACACTGCCTCGACCTCGGCGCCGATCTTCACCTCCTGCCTGGGATCGCCCAACAGATTGCCCAGCATGCGCACATTGCCGGCATCGGGCAGCTCCACCAGGACGACGATGTAGGGACCATGGTCCTTCAGCGCCGGATGCACGGGATGCCAGGGCCGCTCCCAACTGTAGATGCGGCCCTTGCCCGACACCTTGTGCCAGTCGAGATCGAAGCCGAGGCACTTGTGGCAGATCCACTCCGGTCCCCACTGGAAGGTGCCGCATTTGCTGCAGCGTTGGACCAGCAGCTCGCCGCGCCGCGTCCCCTCCCAGTAGGGCTTGTCGAGGCCGTCATTCTCCGGCATCGGCGCGGGCAGGCCGTTCGGCAGATAGCTCATAGCGTCGCTCCCGTGCCGAGGATCATGCTGGAAACCGGCGTCACCATCGGACCCGAGATCACCATGGAGACGTCGGCATCGGGCACCTGCGAGGTCGACTGTCCGCGCAGTTGGCGCACCGCCTCGACCTGCAATTCGAGGCCATGCATGTAGCACTCGGCGAGATTGCCGCCCGACGTGTTGAGCGGCAGCTTGCCCGAGGGCGCGACCAGGTTCTCGCGCGTCAGGAATTCGTTCGCTTCCTCGGCCTTGAAGAAGCCGTGCTCGACCAGGCCCATCAGGACACCGCCGGTGAAGTTCTCGTAGCTCTGCACCACGTCGACATCGGCGGGCTTCACCCCGGCCATCTCGTAGAGTTGCGGCGCCACCGTCGTGAAACTCGAGGTGGCGTAGAGTGGCGCGTTGTGGCCGCGCGCGCCGTTGCGATATTCCGATCCCTGCGCCGATCCCAGCAGATAGGCCGGCGGCTGGCGCAAATCGCGCGCCTCTTCGGCCGGCACGATGATCAGCGCCGCCGCGCCGTCGTTTTCCATGCAGCAGTCGAACAGGCGCCACGGCTCGACGATCCAGCGCGACGAATCATAGGCCTCGGCAGTGAGCGGCCGACCGTGCATGACGGCGCGCGGATTGGCCTGGGCGTGGTGATAGGAGGCAAGTGCGATCGCCCGCTGCGCGGAGGGCGCGATCTTGTTCTCGTGCAGGAAGCGCATCGCCCGCATGGCGTAGCGTTGGCCGGGCGACATCACCCCGTAAGGGGCATTGAGCGCCGCCTCGCCCGCGGCCGTGCCGCCGGGCGGCGCCGCGCCAAAGCGCTGGAACTGGCCCTGCGCCAGGGCACGGAAGACCACGACGCAGTTTGCCATGCCGCAGGCTACGGCGGCCGCAGCATTGCCCACCGCCGCCGAGCCGCCGCCGCCGCCGCCACCCCAGTTCATGTTGGAGAAGCGCAGTGCCGGCAGGCCGAGTGCCGCCGCGATCCGCGACGGATCGTTGCGGTCGTTGGAGTAGGACGCGAAGCCGTCGATGCGGCGCGGATCGATGCCCGCATCCTCGCAGGCGGCCAGGATCGCCTGCAGGGCCAGCTTGAACTCGGAGACCGGGGACTTGCCGTGCTTGTAATAGGTGGTCTCGCCGACTCCGGCGATGGCCGCCTTGCCACGCAGCGTGCGCTTGCTCATCGTCGTGCGCCGTCAGTTCGCACGATAGCGTGCCGGGACCTCGATCCCGAGGAAGCGGGCGCAGTTCAGGCCCAGCACCTTGGCGCGCGCATCGTCGGAGAGCTGCCCCATGGTGCGCTCGATCGCTTCGGCCGAATGCGGCCACGTGCCCTCATGATGTGGATAGTCGTTCGCCCACATGAAGTTGCCGGCGAGGTCATGGCTCTCGGCGAGATCGAGCCCGGCCCGATCCTCCTGGAACGAGGAGAAGCCGTGCGCGCGATAGTACTCGCTCGGCAGGTTCTTGAGCTTGGGCCGCACCCAGAAGTGATGCTTCTTGTAGGCCTCGTCCATCGCCTCGAGCAGCCACGGCACCCAGCCGATGCCGGCCTCGATGGTGGCGAAGCGCAGTTTCGGGAAACGCTCCAGCACGCCCGAGGCGCAAAGATTGGCCACCGGCTCGATGGTAGGCGAGAGCGAATGCGAGACGTAGTTCACCACCGCGCCGCCGTTGCCACGCGCCGCGCGCGGATCGCGACCCGTCGAGACATGGAAGGTGATCGGCAGGTTGGCATCGGTGATCGCCGCCCACAGCGGATCGAAGTGCGGCAGGTTGTAGTTGATATGGTTGCTGTCGTGCCCGCCCCAGACCGGCTTGCACGGCAGGGTCAGGCACTTGAAGCCGAGCTTGGCGAGCCGCTGCACCTCGGCGATCGAGCCTTCGAGATCGCCTGTGGCGAGCGAGCCGGCCGGGATCATGCGGTCCTGGTGCGCGCCGAACTGCTCCCACGCCCAGTCGTTCCAGACGCGGCACTGGGCCATGGCGAATTGCGGGTCGGGCGTCGCCCACATGGCGAGGCCCTTGTTGGGGAAGATCAGTTCGACATCGATGCCGTCGCGGTCGTGATCGGCGAGCCGTCCCAGCGGATCGGCGCCAGCCTTGTTGCGTGCCATGTCCTCGCCTTCGAGCGTCGACAGACGCAGGCGGTCGGGGCGGTAGCCCTCGCATACACGCCACTGCACGCCGTCCTTGTCGGTCACCACGCGCGGCAGGCGCTCGTGGTATTTCTTGTCCATGCGCTCGAACCAGAGATTGGCCGGTTCGTTGGCATGGCCGTCGGCCGAGACCATGAAGTATTTCTTTGCCGCATCGGGACGCGCGCTGCGCGCCCAATGGGAGGCGCCTGGCGTATCGAGACGCCAAAGGTTCGGCGCATTGACCTCGATCTGGTTCATCGTTTCCTCCTTGCAGCTTGTTACGGCGACGCTTTACTCACCTCGCTTCAGGGCGGCGGGAATACCCTCCTGCCGCTCCTCCAACTCACGTTCGATACTGCCGAGCACGCGCTGGCAGACCTCGAGATCCGCCGGCGGAATCCTGGCGAGCAACCGGCTCTGGATCTCGGTGCCGACCTTCGCCACGCGCACCGCAAGCTCGCGGCCGGCGCGCGTAAGATAAATGCCGCGGGCGCGCCGGTCGGTCTCGTCCTCGCGCCGTTCGATCAGGCCGCGGCGTTCGAGATTGTCGAGCAGCCGCACCAGCGACGGTCCCTCGATCGAGAGCGCCGTCGCCAATTCCTTCTGGTGCACCCCGTCCCCGAGGCGGCCGACATAGGCCAGCGGCCGCCAGGTCGCCTCGGTCAGTCCATAGACCTGCAGTTCCGCATCGACCGCCTGCCGCAGCCGCCGCGCGATGCGCGCCACGCTGAAGCCGAAATCGATCTGCTTGGGCCGGGCCATGGGCAGAAAGATAGGACGCTAATCAATTAATCCGCAAGGTCGCCCTGGCAGGAAAGTGCGGCTGCAGCCGCCTGGCGAATGGCGCGCCAGACGCGCTCCGGCGTGGCCGGCATCTCGATATGCGTGACCCCGAGATCGGCGAGCGCATCGACGACTGAATTGATGATCACGCCCAGGGCGGGCGTGATGCCGCCCTCGCCGCCGCCGCGGAAGCCCAGCGGATGGTTGGTCGACGGGACCTCGCTCAAGGCCGTGGTGAAGAAGGGAAAATCGTCGGCATGCGGGAGGGCGTAGTCCAGGAGGGAACCGGACAGCAGTTGCCCGCTGCCGGATTCATAGACACATCGCTCCATCAAGGCCTGCCCTGCCCCTTGCGCGATGCCGCCATGGGTCTGGCCATGCAGGATGAGCGGGTTCACCGCGCGGCCGACATCGTCGATGGCGGCATACCGGTCGATGCGCACCACGCCCGTTTCGGGATCGACCTCCACCTCGCAGACATGCCAGCCATAGGGATAGGAACCGACGCGGCTGTCGACATCGGCGGCATCCATGATCGGGCCACGGCGCTGGGCGAGTTCGAACAGGCCGATCCCCCGATCCGTCCCCTTCACGACAAAGCGCCCATCGGCAAAGTCGATGTCGGCTTCGTCGGCTTCGAGTTGCTGTGCCGCGAGCACCCTGCCCTTGGCGATGATGCCGAGCGACGCCTGATGGATCGTCGTCGCCGCGTGTCGCAGGGACCGACCGGAATGCGAACCGCCGCCCACCGACACACGATCGGTATCGTCGCTCACAAGACGGACCTTGCCGGCGGGAATCCCCAGCCATTCGCTCGCGAGCTGGGCGAAGCTGGTGGCATGGCCCTGGCCGGCCGACAGCGTGCCGATCACGATCTCGATGGCACCCTCCGGCAGCACCGTCACTTCGGCCCGCTCGCCGGGCGCGCCGCTCTGCGATTCGACATAGCCGGCAAGGCCGATTCCACGACGCATCCCGCGCGCCGCGCTCGCCGCACGACGGCCGGCAAAGCCGTTCCAGTCGGAAAGCTCCAGGATCTTGTCCAGCGCCGCTGCGTAGTTCCCGCTGTCGTAGGTGACGCCGAAGGCGTTGGTGTGCGGAGTCGCCCGAATGAGATTGCGCCGTCGGAGCTCGATCCTGTCGAAGCCGAACTGGCGCGCGGCCATATCGATCAGCCGCTCCATCACGAACATGACCTCGGGTCGGCCGGCGCTGCGATAGGGCGCCGTACAGGCCGTGTTGGTGAGCACGCCGCGCGCCCGCGCCATCGCCGGCAGGCGATAGAGGCTGGTCATGAGCTGGGTGCCCTTGGTCAGCGGCACGAAGGACGCGGTATAGGCGCCGATATTGCTGGTACTGATGGCGCCGAGACCGAGAAAAGTCCCGTCCGGGGCCAGCGCCAGCTCCGATTCGAAGCGGAAGTCGCGGCCGGCATAGTCGCTGGCAAAACATTCCTGGCGCTCGGCCGTCCATTTGACGGGCCGACCGGTCCTGCGCGCCGCCCAGCAGACCAGCGCGAACTCGGGATACAGGAAATTGCGCGTGCCGAAGTTGCCGCCGACATCCCGGGCGATCACGCGGACCTTCTCCGGCTCGACGCCGAGAATGATCGCGACCTCCTTCTTCGGCCGCACGATCGCGCCGCCACCCGCATATAAGGTGTAACGACCGTTGGCCGGATCGTAATAGCCGAGCGCCGCGCGCGGCTCCATCGGAACGCCGGTGACGCGCTGCACATCGGTTTCGAGCCGCACCACGTGCTGCGCGCACGCAAGGGCTTCCTTCGTCCGCACCGGATCGCCGACCAGCGCATCGACGACAACCTCCGACAGAGGCGGGAGCGGCTGGTACTCGATGCGGACCGCTTCGGCGGCATCCCTGGCGAGCGCCAGCGTTTCGGCGACGACGAAGGCCACCGGCTCGCCCACGAACCGCACCGTCTCCGCCGCCAGGATCGGCGATCGCACGACCTTGTGCGGCGAGCCATCGATATTCGGCAGCTTGATGTCGGGCGGGCTCATCGCCTGCGGGATGTGCGGCACGAGGTGCAGTCCGTCGGCGACGACATCCGCGCCCGTGAGGATCGCCAGCACACCCGGCATTGCCCGGGCCTGCGCCGCATCGATGCCAACGATGCGTGCATGCGCCTGCGCCGACCGAAGAACGGCGCCGTATGCCTGCCCCTCGAGCCTGAAATCGTCGCTGTAGCAGCCGCCGCCCGTCAGCAACCGCGCGTCCTCCAGTCTCGGAAGCGCATCGCCGATGCCACTCTTGACCTCCGGGCTCGCCATCCTGAAAGGATGCAACGCCACGTACACCGCCGCCAAGGGGCGTCAGCGCAGCGAAATTGTTTCGCGGACCGTACCGTCGAGGACGAGATCGTCCATCGCCCTCAACAGCCAAAGCGTATCTGCCCGGAAGGTAAGGATCGGCTTGTCCCACCACCGGGAGATCATTCCGGCAAGCATGGCCGCCTCCGTCGGATCGAGGTCGTCGACGAGGTTGTACAGCCCCACGACATAGAGATCGGTCTCTCGCCGCCCCATGATCTGCTGGATCCGATGGAACATGTTGAAGCCATTCCGCTTCTCTGGATAGGCCTTGAGGTACAACCGTCCAAGGTTGACGTTGCCGGAGAAGAGGCCGCGCAGCTCGACCCTCACCGAACCAAGCTGGGCCAGCGCCGCGCGCTGCCGGTCGCTCAGTTCGGCCATCTCCTCCCCGCTCGCCAGCGCACCGCAGATCGTGGCGTGCAGCTTGTCGCGGCGGCGCTCGGCAATGTTCCAGGCAATCTTGTGCCCGAACGGAGCGGCCCTCAGTTCGGCCTCGAGGGCCTGACCGGCGGAGGACCCTTGCAGGGCGTCGCCGGAGACCGGCAGGACCAACGACTCCACGGCCGTGTGCCGCCCCATGAGATAAGGTTTGCCCACGATCTGGCGAATGACGCGCGGATGGTCGGGGGCGACCAGCGGCAGATGCGCAAGCCGGTAGCTCTCATCGAGGATGAGGCCCTTGCCTTCGATGAAGCTCGTCCGGCTGGCGAGGTATGCCAGCTCGCCGTCGGAGCAGAAGGTCACGCCGCCTTGCCGAGATCCTCGCCGGCGAGCGCACGCTCGATCAGGCGGACGACATTGTCGCGGCCATAGAGCTTGATGAAGGCGCCCATGCGCGGCCCCTGCTCGCTGCCCAACAGCACCTCGTAGAGCGTCTTGAACCACTGGCGCAGCTCTTCCTTGGCGAAGTGGCGCTTGCCGGCCTCGTAGACCTCGTTCTGGATGAACTCCGCGCTCTCGTCGTCGGGAATCTTGCGCAGCGTGTTCGCGAGATCGCCGAGCGCCGCCCGTTCCTTCTCATCCGGCAGACGGAACTTCTTCGTGCTCTTCACGAAGTCCTGGTAGTAGGCCACCGCGCCTTGCAGCAATCGATCGAGATAGGGCGCATTCTCGGGCGTCGCGCCGGGCACGTAGCGGCGCAGATACTGCCACAGCACGTCCTTGTCGTCGGTATGCGCCACGCTCGCGAGGTTGAGCAGCATGGCGAAGCTCACGCCCGCGGCATGGTGATCGACCGACTTGCCGTCATGGATGTGCCAGGCCGGATTCTCGATGACCTTGGCCGGCTCCTCGTTCGGCATCTTCTCGACGAACCCGAGATAGTCGTCGATGGCGCGCGGGATCACATCGAAATAGAGCCGCTTGGCGCGGCGCGGCGCCTGGAACATGTAGAGCGCCAGCGATTCCGGCGGGGCGTATCGCAGCCACTCCTCGACCGAGAGCCCGTTGCCCTTGGACTTGGAGATCTTCTTGCCTTCCTCGTCGAGGAAGAGCTCGTAGTTGAAGCCCTCCGGCGGCCGGCCACCCAGCACGCGCACGATCCTGGCGCTCAGCTCGGCGGTCGGGATGAGATCCTTGCCGTACATCTCATAGTCGACGTCGAGCGCGAACCAGCGGCCGGCCCAGTCGGCCTTCCACTGCAGCTTGACGTTGCCGCCGGTCACCGGCGTCTCGACGGTCGAGCCGTCTTCGTCGCGATAGACGATGGTGCCGGCGTCGGGATCGGTCTTGATCAACGGCACCTGCAGCACGCGGCCAGTCTTGGGCGAGATCGGCAGGAAGATCGAATAGGTCGCGCGCCGCTCCTCGCCCAGGGTCGGCAGCATGATCGCCTGCAGCTCGTCGTAGTGGCGCAGCATGGCGAGCAGCATCTGGTCGAAGCGGCCGGACCTGTACCAGTCGGTCGCCGACTGGAACTCGTACTCGAAGCCGAACGAGTCGAGGAAGGCGCGCAGGCGTGCATTGTTGGCGGCGCCGAACGACGGATACTCGTTGCTGAACGGATCGGGTACCGAGGTGAGCGGCTTGCCGAGATGCTGGGCCAGCATCTCCTTGTTCGGCACGTTGTCGGGCACCTTGCGCAGCCCGTCCATGTCGTCCGAGAAGCAGAACAGCCGCGCCGGCACGTCGGAAAGGCGCGTGAAGGCCTGGCGCACCATGGTCGTGCGCACCACCTCGCCGAACGTACCGATATGGGGCAGGCCGGACGGGCCATAGCCGCTTTCGAACAGCACATAGCCTTTCGCCGGCGGTTTGCCGCCGATGCGGGTGACAAGCTTGCGGGCTTCTTCAAACGGCCACGCGCGCGCGGCCTCGGCGATGGTGCGGTCGGACTGTGACATGGAACGGGCGAAACTAGGTGCCGAGGCCATTTGCGTCAATGTGACGACAGGACCAAAGTGCGCGGCCTGCCATGACAAGAACACCCGTAAGTCTCGCGTTGGGCGGTCTTTTGGCCATGGCGGCCGGACTCGGCATCGGCCGCTTCGTCTATACCCCCATCCTGCCGCCGATGGTCGAGGCGCTGGGACTGACCAACAGCCAGGCCGGGCTGATCGCCTCGGCGAACTTCGTCGGCTACTTCATCGGCGCGTTGCTGGCGGCGTTGCGCCTGCCTGGGTCGCGGCGGGCGTGGCTCCTGGGGTTCCTCGCGGTGAACGTCGTCTGCCTCGCGGCGATGGGGCTCACCGTTTCGCTCACCCTCTTCCTGCTGTTGCGGCTGGTCGCCGGCATTGCCTCGGCCTTCATCCTGATCTTCTCCTCGGCGCTGGTGCTCGACCGGCTGGCCGTTGCCGGCCGCAGCTCGCTCTCGGCGGTGCATTTCGCCGGGGTCGGGGCAGGCATCGCCGCATCGGCGGCGTTGGTCGCGACCCTGAGCGACTGGCGGATCATGTGGTTCGCGGGCGCTACTTTGGCCTTCATCGCAAGCGTCGCGGTATGGGCGATGGTCCCGGCCGACCATCCGAGCGCCGCGACAACGACGACAACCGCGCGCAGCAAGCCCAGCACCCGCTTCCTCCTGCTGGCGGCTGCCTACGGGCTGTTCGGCTTCGGCTACATCATCACCGCGACCTTCATCGTCGCGATGGTCCGCGGCTCGAAGGAGATCGCCGCACTCGAGCCCTACATCTGGGTGATGTTCGGCCTGGCCGCAGTGCCATCGGTGTCCCTGTGGACATGGCTTGGCCAGCGCTTCGGCGTCCTCGCCATGTTCGCCGTCGCGGCGATCGTGGAGGCGATCGGCGTCGCAGCCTCGGCGCTCTGGCTCACCGAGGCGACGGTCATCCTGTCATCGGTGCTGGTCGGCGGCACGTTCGTGGGGCTCACCGCGCTCGGCCTGATCGCGGCGCGACATGAGGGCAAGGGCGATCCACGGGGCCGCATCGCGCTCATGACCGCGGCCTTCAGCGCCGGCCAGATCCTGGGACCGGTCTTTGCCGGCTATGTCCACGACCTGACCGGCAGCTTCGCCGTCCCGTCATGGTGCGCGGCCGCCGCCCTCGTGCTGGCAGCCTTCCTCTGCCGCCTCGGCAAGAGCTAAGGCAGCGGCCCTCTCTTTGGATCGTTCAGCAAGCCGTAGAGCGCCTTCGTCAGGCATTCCTTCGAGGCTGGCTTTTCTGGGGCACGAGTAGAGCGCCAACAGAAACATACGGTCAGCGTGCCAGATCCATGCCAATCGTTCTTTCTCGGGAACGCGGTCTCTCCAACTTTGCGAATAATCTGCAAAGGGCTACGGCCGGACGCGCCAAGGGTAGGAACAAAGGGGAGCGGCATGTATCCTCAGCTCTGACGCCCTCAAGCCCACCGTATTCAATGGTGTAGCGATAGGCGCTGACGATCTGTGAATCGACGAGACGGAAAGCATCTTGAGATTCCGGATATCCATCAAGCTGGATCACCCTGGCACGCGGATCGTTTTCGCGGATAAAGCTCGGTAGCGCGGCCGCGATACGGCGATTCCCCGTGAGCAGCGTGATCAGGAGCGGAAACTCCTGCCGTTGCGTCGGCAGCCAGTCTGTCACCACCGCGTCTTTCATGTTTCGGAGTGGGGGCACGGCCTGGCGAATGAGCTGGATCTGCTCGCGGATGGCGGAAGCTTCGACATCGACGCAGGCGCCCTTTTGTCCATCGGTGATGATGAAGACCGATATCGGTGCGCCTTCCGGCCAGTGGTAGAAGGGCATGCTGATGTCTTTTTCAGGAAGCATCTCCTGGATTTCCGCCAAGGTTGGCCGCTGTGCGATCACTTGCGTCGGAACGAACCCGAGAAGCGCCAGCACTACAGCCCGACAGTTTCTGCCGGCACGATCTCCGACTGCGCCTCCACATCGTCAGCACCGCACCCACCGCCGCTTCGCCGTTCTCTTCCAAGCGCCCTAACGCCGCGCGAGCACGGTGAGCGCTTCGGTCGCCGCCCGCACGCCCGAGGAATGCGCGCCGGCAAGGTCGCCGCCTTCGGTCGCTTCGCCGGCGAAGAAGAGACGTCCGTCATGCGGCTGGGCGAGTACGATGCGGTCGCGCTCGCCCGCCTGCCCCGGACGTGCGACCGACCATGCGCCGCGGGCATAGACATCCAGCCCCCAGCGCGAGGCGACAGCGCCGGCGAAAGCGGCTCGCAGCGTCTTGCCGAAGATCTCGACCAGCGCCGACAGCCCCCAGGCGCCTGCCGCACTGGGGCCGTTGGCCTCGAGCTGGCGTGCCTCGTCGCCCTGGGCCAGGACGATGCCGCCGTTGCGTCCGCCCGGCCGCGCGATGACCTGGAGGACGCGGCCTTGCTGTGTCAGCGCCATCACGCGCGCATCGGCCGGCGCGTCGATGGCGTGACCCGACAGGCCGACAGCGACCTTGTCGGAGAGCGCCATCGGCAAGGCGGCGATCGCCGCGCGCTTGTCCGCCTTCAGGGGTGGCGCGAAGCCGATCGCATTCGCTGCGAGGACACCGACCGGCGCGGTCACGATCACTGCCCGCGCCTGCACGTCGCCGCCCGGCGTCACGATGCGCACCAGAGGTTCCGTCGAGTCGATGCGCACGACGCGCGTTCCGGTCTTCACCGGCACATGCGCCGCCCAGCGCGCGACCAGGAGGCCGACGCCTTCGGGCACATCCTGCTCGCCCTGGAAAGGCGGTCGCCACAAGAGTTCCGTCAACGCCACCCGCTCCAGCGGATCCTTGGGCACCACGACCTGTCTCGGATCGATGTCCGGCGCCAGCTTGTGCACCTCCGCGATCTTCCTGGCGAGCTCGGCCGAGACCTTGTCATAGCGCTCGTAGTCCTCGCGGTTGAGTTCCTTGCCGTTCACCAGGATGGCGCCGGCAAGCGGCAGCGGCGCGGCCTTGGCGCCCAGCTCGCGGGCCAGCGCGCTGCCCGGCACCAGGCCGGCGGCGCCCATGTCAAAAGGGAAGCCCAGCGACGTATCGGTGAAAGTGCGCCCGCCAATGCGGTTGCGCGCCTCCACGACCAGCACGCGCTTGCCTTTGGCGATCAGGGTCTTGGCTGCCGCAAGCCCCGCCACTCCGGCGCCGACGATCGCGACATCGAGGTCGGCGGCAAAGGCCGACCGCGGCAGCAGCGCCAGCGCCGGAGCCGCCAGCAGGCCGCGGCGGCGCACGATCAATGCTTCCAGGTGAAGGGGTAGAACTGCTGACGGATGTAGCTTGCCGGCATGTAGTCACCCAGCACGCCGTACTTGCCGGGAAAGCGGCGATCGGATTTCACCGCCGTGCCGAACAGGTAATCGAGGAAGGCGAAATGGGCGGCGTAGTTGCGGTCGATCGCCTCGCGCTCGGAGCTGTGATGCCAGTGGTGGAAGTCGGGCGTCACGATCAGCCATTTGAGCGGCGCGCGGGCGAATGCCGACGGCAGGGCGACGTTGGCGTGGTTGAACACCGCCTGGAATCCCACGATCACGATGTAGACATTCATCGAAGCTTCGGTGAAACCCAGCACGTAGAGCACGCCCAGGATCGAGACGCGCGTCGTCAGGAGCTCGAACAGATGCAGGCGCGAGCCGGCCATCCAGTCCATGTACTCGGCGCTGTGGTGCACCGCATGGAAGCGCCACAGGAACGGGATCTCGTGATAGGCGCGATGCGTCCAGTACTGGACGAGGTCGGCCACCAGCAACACGCCGAACAGCTCGGCAAAGAACGGCAGGCCGCCGACCCATTTCTGCAGAGGTGGATAGACCAGCCAACCGAACAGCCGGTGGATGGCGAAGTTCACGATCACCAGCGCCAGTCCGACCAGCAGGTGGTTGATGATGAAATGCGTGAAGTCGACCTGCCAGCCCGGCCGGAACACCGGCTGCTCGCGATGCAGCGGGAACATCTTCTCGATCAGGATGAACACCATGCTGGAGCCCAGAAGATCCAGCAGGAACCAGTCGAGGCCGATGTAAGGCGTATTGTCGGGGAAATCGCCGACCGGCACACGATGGCCGCCGAAGGCGACGGCAACGGCCAGCAGCGCCAGGGCCGATCCGTTCAGCCAGCGATTGCGCAGGCGGATCAGGTTGGCGATGGCGAGGCCGCCGGCGATCACCATGCCCACCAGCATGATCTCGCGCAGCACGTCGACGTCGTACTTCTTCCGCAGATTCGGCGTCGTCAGATATTCGGGGAAATGGAAGGCGAGCACGGCAAGCACCGCCATGCCAGACAGCGCGAAGGCGATCACGCCTGTGACCTTGCCGTATCCCGGCTGCAGGGCTCCGGACTGATGGAAGATGGCTGTCGACTTGCCGAGGCTTGTTGGCGGCTTCATGGCGCATGAGTGTAGTTGCAACCGACGTTCACTGCATTGGGCAAAAGGGGTGTGGTATTCACCACGCGATGTCCCTTCAGCCCCCCAGGCCGACCCTCCTTGCCATCGCGCGCGGCGCCTTGTGGCTGTCGGCCGACGGCGAGATCGAGAAGATCGCGGCATCCGAGGCGATATCGCGGTCGGCGGGAACCTTCCCGCTCGTCTGCCATGCGCCGGCGACGGCGGCGCGGCTGGGACTCGAGGCGCTCGCCGCGCGCGACCTGCTCGAGCTCTACGCCTTCGTGCGGCCGGCCACCTTCTGCCTGCCGACCGTCCGCGGCCTCTGCGAGGCGCTCGACCTGCCGCTCCCGGCGACGCCGGAGGACGAGCTGGTGCGCCTGCCCGAGGCGGCGCGGGTGCTGCTCGACGAGCTGGAGGATATGGCCGCCCTTGCCTCGCCCGACCTCAAGGACACCGCGCTCGTGATGGCACGCGGCCACTGGCCGTGGGGGCAGGAGGTGCTGGCGGCGCTGGGCATCGATCCCAATCCGGCGAAGAAGCCGCGGCCCGGCGCCGGGCTCGATGTCTGGAAGAGCCTGCCGGCCTGGGAGGAGCCGCCGCCCGCGACTCCGCCGGGCTCGCAGCCGGTCGAGCCGCGAGAAGCGCGTCTGCGCTTGGCGCAACTCGTGGCGGCCGGTCCCAACATGGCCGAAGCGCGACCGACGCAAAGCGATTATGCCTCGGCGGCGTCCGCGGCCTTCGCGCCGCGCGAGGAGGAGGACAAGCCCAAGGTCGTGCTGGTCGAAGCGGGCACTGGCGTCGGCAAGACGCTGGGCTATGTCGCGCCCGCCTCGCTGTGGGCCGAGAAGAATGGCGCGCCGGTCTGGATTGCCACCTACACCCGCAACCTGCAGCGCCAGATCGACGGCGAGCTCGACCGCCTGCATCGCGATTCGGCCGAGAAGCGCCGCCGCGTGGTGATCCGCAAGGGCCGCGAGAACTATCTTTGCCTCCTGAACTTCCAGGAAGCCGTGCTGCGCACCGGCCTGGTGCCCGAGAATGCCGTCGGCCTGGGATTGCTGGCGCGCTGGGCGCTGGCGTCGCGCGACGGCGACATGATCGGCGGCGACCTGCCGGCGTGGCTCAGCGACCTGATCGGCCGCAGCCGCCTCTCGCGGCTGGCCGACCGGCGCGGCGAATGCATCTACTCCGCCTGCGAGCATTACCGGAAGTGCTTCGTCGAGCGCACCATCCGCCGCGCGCGCCAGGCCGACATCGTGATCGCCAACCATGCGCTGGTCATGGTGCAGGCGGCGATGGGCGGGCTCGACGACGGCACACGTCCGCTGCGCTACGTGTTCGACGAGGGCCATCACCTGTTCGATGCCGCCGACAGCGCCTTCGGCGCGCATCTCAGCGGCATCGAGGGCTCCGACCTCCGGCGCTGGATCCTGGGCGCCGAGGGACGGCGCGGCAGCCGCGCCCGCGGGCTCGAACGACGCGTGCAGGATCTTCTGGGCGAGGACGAGGACGCGCGCGACGCGCTGCGCCGCCTGCTCGATCTCGCCCGCCGCCTGCCCGCGCCCAACTGGCAGACCCGGCTGGCGGACGGCACGGTGCTGGGGCCGGCGGAAGAATTCCTGGCGCTGGTGCGCCAGCAGGTGCGGGCGCGGGCGGCGAGCGAGGATCAGGGCTTCGGCCAGGAATGCGACATCCGTCCGCTCAATCCCGGCCTGATCGAGGCGGCCGACGCGCTGGCCAGCCTGTTCGAGCAGATGCTGATCCCGGTGCGCAAGCTGCGCGCGGCCTTGCGCGCCAAGCTCGAAGCCAATGCCGACACGCTCGATTCGGGCCAGCGCGGCCGCATCGAGGGCGTCGCCCGCTCGCTCGCC
The DNA here is from genome assembly GCA_018242505.1 of Pseudomonadota bacterium. Classification (GTDB taxonomy): domain Bacteria; phylum Pseudomonadota; class Alphaproteobacteria; order Reyranellales; family Reyranellaceae; genus Reyranella. The sequence goes on along the minus strand of JAFEBU010000026.1, from coordinate 44,304 downwards.
AATCGCTGCGAGCTCACGCTCGAGGCCTGGCGTACGATGCTGCGCGGCCTGCACAACGATGCCGATCCCGCCTTCGTCGACTGGTTCGGGGTCGAGCGCAGCCAGACCCGCGAGATCGATGTCGGCATGTACCGCCACTATCTCGATCCCACCGAGCCGTTCGTGAATTCGGTGATCAAGCCGGCCCACGGCGCCGTCGTCACCTCCGCGACGCTGCGCGATTCGCTCGGCCTTCCCCAGCCGGCCAACGACGACGAGGTCTCCCGGACCGCAAGCGTCCCGCTCGCTCAGGCGTCCGAGCGAGCCGGAGACTCGCGGTCCGCAAGAGACAGTGCGCCCGCAGACTGGTTCGCGGCCGAAGCGCGCACCGGGATGCGGCATCTGCTCGATCCGGCGATGCGCGCGGCGATGGCCTCGCCGTTCGACTATCCCAACGCCACGCGCGTGCTGATCGTGAAGGACGTGAAGCGCGACGACGCCGACCAGGTCGCGTCAGCCTATCGCGAGCTGTTCCTGGCCGCAGACGGCGGCGCGCTCGGCCTCTTCACCGCCATCGGCCGGCTGCGCGCGGTGCACCAGCGCATCGCCCCGGCGCTGGAGGGAGCGGGCCTGCCGCTCTATGCCCAGCATGTCGGCGGCATGGACGCGGCGACCCTGGTCGATATCTTCCGCGCCGAGGAGCATTCCTGCCTGCTCGGCACCGACGCCGTGCGCGACGGCGTCGACGTGCCGGGCCGCTCGCTCAGGCTGATCGTGTTCGACCGCGTGCCCTGGCCGCGCCCCGACATCCTGCACCGCGCGCGGAAGGCGGCCTGGAAGGCTGCGGGAGCCGGCGCCAACGCCTATGACGACATGCTGGCGCGGCTCAGGCTGAAGCAGGCCTATGGCCGCCTGATCCGGCGCGCCGACGATCGCGGGGTGTTCGTGATGCTCGATTCGCGCCTGCCCTCGCGGCTGCTGGGCGCCTTTCCGGCCGGGGTCGGCATCGAGCGCATCGGGCTGGCCGAGGCGGTCGAGGCGGTGCGGGCATTCTTGCATTAGGACTGATTCCGCGGCCCAGAACCTGCTAGAGTCTCCCGATAAAGAAGTATCTGGGAGGTCTCCATCATGAACAAACTGGTCTTGCCGCGTCGTCGCGTCCTCATCCTGTCCGGCACCGCGCTCGCGGCGCCGATGATCGCGTCGGGCATCGCCCGCGCGGCCGGCGACTGGCCGAACCGGCCGGTCAAGTACATCAACGTCTTCCCGGCCGGCGGGCCGACCGACACGCTGTCCCGCATCATCTGCAACCAGTTGAGCGAACTCACCGGCCAGCAGTTCGTGGTCGACAACAAGGCGGGCTCGGGCGGCAATGTCGGCACCGAGGTGATCGCCACGGCGGCGCCCGACGGCTACACGATCGGCCTCTACACCATCGCCTCGCAATCGATCGCGCCCACGCTCTACGCCAAGCTGCCGTTCAACGTCGAGAAGGACTTCACCGCCATCGCCATGATGTGGTCGGTGTGCAACATGCTGATGACGCGGCTCGACCTGCCGGCGAAATCGGTGCCCGAGCTGATCGCGCTCATCAAGGCCAGCCCCGGCAAATATTCCTTCGCCTCGTCGGGCGCCGGCACCACGCCGCACATCACCGGCGAACTGTTCAAGCAGCTCGCCCACCTCCAGTTGCTGCACGTGCCCTATCGCGGCAGCGCTCCGGCGCATCAGGACCTGCTCGCGGGCCAAGTCGACATGATGTTCGACAATATCCCCGGTCCGCTCGCCCTCATGCGCGCCGGCAAGGTGCGCGGGCTCGCGGTGACGTCGCTCGAGCGCCACCCGGCCGTGCCCGACCTTCCGACCATGGCCGAGACCCTGCCGGGCTTCGAGATCACCTCGTGGGGCGGCATCTGCGGGCCGGCCGGCCTGCCACCGGCGATGGTGGAGAAGTGCGCCGCGCTCACCAAGACGGCGCTCGAAAGCGCGCCGGTGAAGACCGCGTTCGAGAAGCAGGGCGCCGTCGCCTTCTGGAAGAGCCCGGCCGACACCGCGGCCTATCGCGTGGCCGACGAGAAGCGGCTGGCCCCGGTCATCAAGGCCTCCGGCGCCAAGGTGGAGTGACCGGCACCTGCACCTCCAGGATCATCGGCGCGCCGCCGCAAAACCGTGGCGCACCGTCCTGGCGGCGAGTGCACCGCCGGCCTGCCGGCCGCCCAGGCTCATGACGGGCCGCCTGCATGCCTTCGATCCGCGTGCGGGCGGCGGCGATCGCCTGTCGCTCTTCTCTCCGGAGGGCGGCCAGCTATCCGGAGAGAGCCATCCGGAGGGCGTGTCGCAGTTTCGCGGCAGGAGCGCCGCGCGCGAGGATCGAGTCAGCGCGCGCCTCGACCGGCGGCCTTGCTCGCGCCTCGCGCAGACGGTCCCCTCAAGACCGACGATCCCGCCTTCCACGGCGAGAGCGCCTGGCAACCAGCTTCGAGCCCCTCCCCAGCCGGCCGGACCCACGTCGCCGTCCAATGAACCGACCTGCTGCCGGGCCTGCGGGCCGAAGACAACTCTGCGCAAAACGCTGATCGAGGTGGCAGACCGACCTGCCGCCGGACCTGCCGGCCAAGGACAACGATGCCGGCCCCGCCTCTCGCTCGACCAGCTCGCGGACCGGGCCCGGCGAGCCCGGCGCCTTGAGAAGATTCTCACGAATTTCTCAGCGGGTGAGAAGCCTCCGATGCCGATGGCATCGGCATTTCAGGCAGATCTTCTCATTTTTCTCGCTCGCCCCGTGCGCGGTAATAGGATACCGCTCTTGACATGATATGAATTTAAGTTCATTTCTTCATCGAAGAATTGAACTCAGGTTCACACCATGGCCTATCGCCGGACGGAGCGGGTGCAGGAGCAGTTGCAGGACAAGCGGAACCGCATCCTGCAAGCGGTGCGTGCGGTGGTGGCCGAGGTCGGCTTCCGCGGGGCGCAGGTGGCGATGGTGGCGGAGGCGGCGGAAGTCGCGACCGGCACCGTCTATCGCCACTTCCCCTCCAAGGGCGAACTGTTCGCCGAGGCGCTGGCCCTGAATGCCGGCCACGAGGTCGAGGTGGTGGCCGCGGTGGCGGGGAGCGACGGTCCCGCCGCGGCGCGGCTCGCCGATGCGCTGCGCGTCTTCGCGCTCCGCGCCGTGCGTGCGGGGCGACTCGCCTACGCCATGATCGCCGAGCCCGCCGAACCGGAAGTGGACGCCCAGCGCCTGGTCTATCGCCGCGCCTTCGCCGATGTGTTCGAGACCCTGATCGAGGACGGCATCCGGAACGGCGCGTTCCCGCCGCAGAACGCGCGCGCGGCGGCCGCCTGCGTCATGGGCGCGTTGAACGAGGCGCTGATCGGCCCGCTCGCGCCCGAGGCCCGGCCGCAGGACAGCGGCGCTCCCACCACCCGGGCGACGATCGACGCAATCGTGGCCTTCTGCCTGCAGGCCGTCTCGGCACGGCCCTATGCCCGCCCGTCCCATCTCCGATCCATGGAGTCGCCATCATGACCCTGCTCCGCTCCGACGCTTCGCACGCTCCACCCCAAGCGCCCTGGCACGGCCTGTTCGAACGCCTGCTGGCCGAACTCGACCGGCGGTCCCTCCCCTCCTCCGTGCGGAGTCCGCACAGGGGAGAAACCCGCGTCAGCGCGGGCGGAGGGACCATGAGGAACGAGACCGGGACCGCGACTCACGACCCCTCCGTCGGCGCAAGGCGCCGACACCTCCCCCTGGCGGACTCTGCCGAGGGGAAGGAGTCATCATGCGGCGATGCGGACGGCGATCTGGCGTTCCTCGATCCGGCGATCTATTGCGATCCGGCGCATTTCGAGCGCGAGCGGCAGCGGCTGTTCCTGCGCCTGCCGCTCTGCCTGGGCCATATCGACCAGCTCGCATCAGGCAGCGCACTGGCGCGCGAGATCTGCGGCGTGCCGGTGCTGATCACGCGGGCGCGCGACGGCGAGGCACATGTCTTCCTCAATGTCTGCCGCCATCGCGGCGCGCGCGTGCTGCCCGAGCAGGAGACGGTGTGCCGCAAGCAGAGCCTCGCCTGCCCTTACCACAACTGGACCTATCGGCTCGACGGCAGCCTCGCCGGCATCCCGCGCGCCGAAGCGTTTCCCGATCTCGACACGGCGCAGCGCGGCCTGCGCGCGCTGCCCTCGGCCGTGCGCCACGGCCTGATCTTCGCCGTGCTCGATCCCGAGGCCGGCCCGATCGATGCAGCGGATCACCTCGGCGGCCTCGATCCGGACCTCGACGCGATCGGCATGGGCCGGCACCGCTTCTACCGCCAGCACACCACCAGGCGCGCCACCAACTGGAAGCTGATCGTCGACGCCTTCCTCGAGGTCTATCACGTGACGCGCCTGCATGCAGGCACGATCGGCCCGTTCTTCGAGGACTCGGTCTCCGCCGCCGATCCGGTGGGCCGGCACCTGCGCTACCTGGTGGCGCGCGAGACCACGAACGAGATCCGCACCCTGCCGGCCGAGCGCTGGAGCCCGCAGCGCCACGCCACGATGGTGCATCTCCTCTTTCCCAATTCGGTGATCGTCTACCACCCCGACTACATCAGCCATCTCGGCATGTTCCCGACCGCGGCCGACGAGACGCTGTTCGTGCACACCATGCTCATCCCCGAGAGGCCCAACGACGAAAAGGCCGAGACGCACTGGGCGCGCTCGTTCGAGCTGATGGATTCAGGCGTCTTCAACGGCGAGGACCTCGTCGTCTGCGAACAGATCCAGCGCGGCCTCTCAAGCGGTGCGAACGAGCGGCTGGTGCTGGGGCGGCTGGAGCAGAATTTGCGGTGGTTTCATGCGGAGGTGGGGCAAAAGTGAGCGAAACATATCAACCAACAACTCGCACTAAAGAATTCGCGATTCGACCCGACGCCTCTAGAGTCATTTAACTTTCCCACATCCCTTGTCGTCTTCCTCCCTCAATCTGAGCCAAGACTGGCTCGCATGAGCCAGCTATGAACGTATTGCCACGTATCGCCTGCTGCCTTGAATGACAGCAGGTGAGAGTGCTCGCGCTGAATAAAGTTGAAGAATATAAGTCCGTCTCGCCCAGTTGCGTTCAGCACTTTGTTCTTCTCAACCTACGGTCCCCACTTCGCCAATATTTTCCCTCGCGCTTCTTTCTGCGTCGTCAGCATCTCCATCTTGGTAGTGCACGTAGTACCATAGCTCTATTTGTGCGAGTATGCGCAGATCGAGCGAGGGGGACGATAATGGCGATGCTTCTGTGCCGCACTGTCTGGTTACGTCATTACGATGGGCGCGCGGATGACCAATACTATGGCCGCCATAGATATGTTACAGCTGGCAACATACCTCACGAAGCTAAGAATTTTGTTCCGACCGCAGATGGAAGACTGCTCGGCTTTGTGGAGGTGAGGAATTGGGGAAACATCAATATCGATCGGCTTGGCGCATCATCGAACGATACCGAGGTTTCCGGGGTTACTGTCGTTTGGTGCGCACAACATCCTAGCGGTTATGGGCTTATCGTCACTGGCTGGTATCTCAACGCTACTGTCTATCGAGAAAAGCAGCCAGAGCCATCGGGTTGGGGTTTGGATGATGGCGAATGGCCGTTCCGAATTCTGGGGCGTGTTAGCGACAGTCAGCTCGTCGATGCAGGGCTGCGAGACTTCGTAATCCAGCCACCGGGCCTTCCGAGAAACAGACTTGTGTTTGGCCAAGCTGATATTGCGTACGTCGAACAGAGACACCCGAACCTTGCAGCCAAGCTTCGAGCTTATGTTAGCGGTCACGGTCAAGTTGCCGAAGCCGCCGCCAACGCCGTGCGCGGTGACGGTTGGCTTGGGGGAGGAGCGGTCGATCCTGAGCAGAATGTACGAGTGGAGCAAGCGGCGGTCGATTACGTGACGGCACACTACGAGAGCCAAGGCTGGACAGTGGAAGATGTTTCAGACCGTGACTTAGGGTGGGATTTGAAGTGTACCCGCCGTGGTCAACTGTTTTGTGTGGAAGTGAAAGGCCGAAGTCCAGCTTGCCCAGCACCCGTTGCGCTAACACGCAAAGAACGGATGCAATTCGAGCGAGCGGTCAATGATGCCGGATGGGCAAGTCAATACCGCTTGGCAATAGTCCACGAAGCGGTAGTCCTTCCAACGCTGCGGCTCTATAGACACACATCGCCGCAGGGCTGGCACTGCGAGCTTACCTCTGAAGGGATCACCACACAGCCGCTTGGCCTGCTGATCCAACCCAATTCATGAGCCATTCGCCAGTTCGGCTGCAGAAACCTCTGGTGATACGGACACGCCACACGGGCGACGCACCTCGGCTCATATCCAGGCCGGGGGTTGAACACGATTGTTAATCACTCGGAGCCAAGCGAGCGACCGTGACACTCAGCAGCCAGCGGGCCAATAGCTCGCGTGAGCGCATGCCGCCCAAATCGCCCATCAGCCTGTCAGCGTATTCTCCGTAAAGTTTGTCGTCCACTTTCGGTGAGCCCGGCAAACCAAATGCCAATATTCGGATCGGCGACACCACCTGAAGTGATAAGCCCGCGGCTTCTCAGCAGCTTCATATGGTACTCAACTTGCTCCCAGTCATAGCCAGGTACGTCGATTGGGTTATCAACGCGCTGCCCCTCAATCCTCGGCTGAACTGCGCAGCTGTCGCCTTCTCCTAGCAGTGCAGCACGTTCCGCCAACTTAATGAGAAGTGCTTTGAGAAGCTTATCGTCTGATTGCATGGGTATTACTCACGCTGCCTTCTCGCAGTTCTTAAAGGGTGAGATCACGAACGGCGACGAGGTCATCAAGGCACTGTTTACCCGCTCCATCTGCCTTGATGCTCGACGCGCCTGGGCGTACGCACCCTTTTCAATGGCCTTCTTCAGATGCCCACCGGCCAGCCGCTCCAGTTGAGCGAGGCGAAGACAGTTTTGAATTTCCGTCAATTGACGCACCTTGACTTCCTCCAAGGACGTTCTTCCCAAAATGCGCATCAGTCGTCACGATTTCAATATGGCACGGTCGAGGGCGACGATGTCGTTGAGGTACCCTGACCGCGGGGTCGAATCCGTGCAGAACAGCCGAGTTCAGAGAGAAGCCGGGCCAGCGCGCCCAGGAGGCTCGGTATTGGAGCGCGCTTCTTTCCATTGTTTCTCATGTAGTCTGGGCAACCGCGGAAGATGGGTGTACAGGCGCCTTCCCTTGCCGATACAGTAGCGCCCGGCTTCATGCTGATGCGAGTGTTCCCGTCGTCGGATAATGCTACGGAATTTGGTTCATTTTCGATCGTTCGTACTCGCGGGACACTCTCGCACCTCGGAGGGAACGAGCACCTTGTCTGTTACCCATCCTTCGAGATCGCCGCTACGCGGCCTCCTCAGGATGAGGTGAGTCTGTTCGCGCTGACCCAGGCAGGATGGCAACGCGGCCTTGTTGGGAGCACAATCTCGCCAAGACGCCAAGACGAGGAGGACGCGGCATGCGCGCAAGGCGCCTTGCGATCCTGGCAATGATCTTCATCTTCGGCGGCATCGCGCTCACGGACGACGACTGCGAATGGAGGCAGCGGCTGTAATATGCGATCGCGTCGGTCTGCCGCCATGATGGGTGGGTATAGACGCGATGCCGTGCGCAGCGTGATCCCGCAGGAAGGAGCCGATCATGTACCAGCACATCCTCATATCGACCGACGGGTCGGAGGTTGCCCGGAAGGGCGTCGATCATGGACTGTCCCTGGCCAAGAGCGTTGGCGCCAAGGTGACCATCGTCATGGTGACGGAGCCCTTCCCGATCTACGCGGGTCCCGAATGGATACCGGGGCCCAGTGAAATGGCCGACTACGAGGCGGGACAGAAGGAAGCGGCCACGAAAATTCTGGCCGCTGCCAAAGCTGCGGCGGACCGGCTGGGCGTCGCCGCCGAAACCGTTCATGTGCCCGGGGCCCAGCCGGCCGAGGCGATCGTCGCAACCGCCGCCGGGCGACAGTGCAATCTGATCGTCATGGCCTCGCACGGCCGACGCGGGCTGCGCCGTCTTCTGCTCGGCAGCCAGACCTCCGAGGTCCTTGTCAGCAGTCCGGTTCCCGTTCTGGTCGTCAAATAGCGGGGACCGACCAAGGGCGGACCAGGGGCGAGTGCACCCGGTCGGCGCTCCGCCGCCCGCATGCCCGGGGCAGGGCAACGATGGGACAAAGCCTGCAGGTCGAGCCGCGACGCGCCGGCACCCGGCGCTGCGCCACGGCCCGCCGGGAGCCAATCCCCGCGGCGTGCGTTGTTGGAACATGCGCCGCCCCTGGAAGGAATCGCACCGTGTTCAAACGAAAAAGAAAAGAGGCGTTGCCTCGGGCGATGCCGCCTGAGCTTGAGGCCGCGATCGGGTTGTGGCGGCAGGCCGAAGCCGACCTCCACGTCGCTCTGGCCCGGTTCGCAACCGCCCCCAATCCCGTCAACCGCATCGCCGTCCTCATGGCCTGGGCGGCGCTGCAGGTGCCGCTCAGGGCGCTCTCGAGCTACGGCACGGCGCACCCGCCGGCGATCGACGCGGCGGCCGGGGCGCGCGCACGCCTGGAGGCGCTGCGGAGCGAGGTGCTGCAGGTTGGCTGGCCCGAGGATCGGCCGATCGTCCTCGATTGAGCATCGGCCCCTCGGCAGACGGACCGCCGAGCGCTGGCGGCGGTTGCGGTCGCGCGTCTTCCCTGGCGTCTCCTTGCCCCGCTTCGTGGAAAGCGACGGGCGGCGCGCGGAACCCTGGCGGCGCCTGCCCTCGCCCGACGCAAGGCCCGATCCTCGGGAACGCCGGCGAAGGTGAGCGACGGCAGGTCCGCTCCCGCATCCTCGCGCCGCTGCGTCGCATCTCGTATCGCTGAATCGCCACAGGGAGCGCGCACCGCCGGGTCGCCACAGAGAGCACACAGCGCTGAGTTGCCACGGGGAGCGCGCACCACTGAGCAGCCACAGGGAGGGAGACCGAGCCTCGCGGTCCGTCTCCCAACCTCGTGGTCCGTCTCCTAACGGGCGCGATAGGGCTCGCCCCAGCGATCCTGGTAGACGATCTGCTCCAGCGGCGTCCGCCGGGTCGGGCCGAACCTGCCCATCGGGTAGCCGATCGGCAGGATCGCGTAGGAGTGCACGCCGCGCGGCAGGCCGAGCGCGGCCTCCGCTTCCTTCTCGAAGAGAAGATGCCGGGTGGTCAGCGTCGTGCCGAGGCCCAGCGCCCGCGCCGCCAGGATCATGTTCTGGACGGCGGGATAGACGGAGGCGCCGGAGGCCCGGTTGGGCGCGGCGCCATCCTCCTGGCAGGCGACGATCCAGACCGGCGCCTCGTGGAAATGATCGGTCAGGTAGGCCACGGCGGCGTGCTGCCGGAGATAGCGCTCCTTGCTGACGCCGGGCGGCGGTTCGCTCGCGAGGTAGCGCGGACCGATCGTCTCGTCGAAGGCGCGCTTGTAGAGCGCCTGCACGGCTTCCTTGATCTTGCGATCCTTGATCACCAGGAAACGCCAGCGCTGGAAGTTGCCGCCGTTCGGCGCGCACAGGCCGGCGCGAAGGATCTTCTCGATCAGCTCGTCCGGCACAGGGTCCGGCTTCAGGCGCCGCATCGACCGACAGGTCTCCATGATCTCGAACAGGTCGGGCATTGGCTCCTCCATTTTGTTTCGGCAGAGTGACAGGGCGGCGCAACGAAGAGGATGCACACCCATGGCGCTCTACGAGCTCAGGACCTACACGCTCTACGTCGGAAAGATGGCCGAGGCCGTCAAACTCTACCAGCAGTTCGGCTTTCCGGCGCTGCAAAAGGGCGGACACGACAAGAACCTGGTCGGCTACTTCCAGGGCGACACGGGAACGATCAACCAGATCGTCCATCTCTGGAAATTCGACGACGACGCGGGCCGCCGCGCGCATTGGGCGGCCGTCTTCGCCAACATCGACTTCTCCGAAGGCTTCGCCGCCAAATTCCGTCCGCTGGTGATGACGCAGGAGGTGAAGCTGCTGCATGCGGCTCCCTGGGGCCCGCACCCGTAAGGCCGCCCCCGTGGCAACGCTTCATGTCGCGCCGGGCGACTCGGCAGGCGGCGCGCTGCAATCTGCGATCGGCGATAGCGGACGCACCGACGAGGTGTTGCGGAATTGGGACGATCTCAGTTGCGGTCCGGTCGATCCCGACGATCCTCCGACGCGGGAAGTATGGTGGGCGCGCGTCTACGAGACCGAGGACGTCGACGGCGATCTGACGGCCTTCCGGGATCGAATCGCGACAAGCGACGAGAGGCTCGTCGTCTGGTTCGGGCGCCATTCCGCGTCGGAACTCGCCTTCTTCCTCGCCTTTGCCCATCGGATCGGCGATCGACCCTTCGACATCGTCGACGTCACGGATCTGCAATGGATCGCCACACGTCGCGACGGCTCGACGGCCACGATTCATCCGGGAAAGCTGTCCATCCTGCAGCCGGAGCGGTTGGCGCCGCTGATCGAAACAGCGCGACCAATCACGAACCGGGAGCGCGAGGAGGCCTGCAGCCTGTGGCGTCGGTTACGCGCGGAGAACGCGCCCTTTCGCGTCGTGACGCCAAGGGGCATGGAATCGGCGCCGATCGACCATTTCGATCACCTGCTGCTCGAGCGGGCGACCACGACATGACAGCGAACCCCAAGCCTTGTCATGGAGACCGTGATCTCCAATTCCGAGCCCTACGACCAGATCGGCGATCTGCTGCTCCTGCTGCGCGTCGTTGCCCTGGTCAGGGAAGGCAAACTGCTGGCCGATGGCGATCCCCGGAACATGCACACTTCCCGCGCCCGATTGCCGGACTGACGGCCGCGACGCCCGAGCCGCTCACCCGCGCAGCACCTCGCCGTTCTTCGCCTCGGTGAGCTTGCCCTGATCCCATGTAACCGCGCCGTTGACGAGCGTGTACTCGACGCCTTTCGACGGCATCACGATGCGCTTGGCGCCGCCGGGGAGGTCGTAGCGGCGCTCGCCGTGGTTGGTGGAGCCGATGCGCGCGGGATCGAAGATCGCGACGTCCGCCGGCGCACCCTTGGCGAGACGGCCGCGATCCTTCAGGCCGAACAGGTCCGCGGGATCGGAGGTGAGCTTGCGCACGCCCTCCTCCAGCGTGATCGCTTCCTTTTCGCGCACCCAGGTGCCGAGCAGGTAGGTCGGGTAGCCCGCATCGCACAGCATGTCGACATGCGCCCCGCCGTCGCCCAGCGCCATCAGGATCGACTTGTTGTTCAGAAGCTCGCGCATGCGGTCCTCGCGCGTGTTCCACGAGGCCATGGTGAGCTCGCACTCGAGATTGTCGGCCAGCACCGTATCGAGGAAGGCATCGACGCCGTCCTTGCCTTGCTCCCGGGCGATCTGGGCAATCGACTTGTCCTCGAGATGCTTCAGCGCCGGATTCTTGACGGTATGCACCGCGACCCGGCCCCAGTTGCTGAAGCCGGTCGGGTTCTTGAGGTCCTCGCGGAACTGGTTGCGGAAGGCCGGATCGGCATAGACCGCCTTCTGTGCCGGCTTCGAGGTGTCCACGAACACCCGCTTCCACGACGGAAAGGCCGCGAAGGAGAACGGATTGTCCATGTTGATCTCGCGCGTGAGCGGCAGCGGCGAGGTCTGCGGCCGCGCGCCCTTGGCGATCATGGGCGCGGCAAGCCGCAGCGTGTTGCGCACGGCCTCCGGGATGTCGTCGCGATCGAACAGGGCGATGAAGGTCACCGGCCGGCCGCTTTCGTCGAGCAGGAAATCCAGGAGCTCGCACTGGTCCTGCTCGAGCACGCCGACCTGGCGGGTGAGCGCAATCTCGATCGCGCCCTTGCCGCGTCTCTTCAGGACGTTGGCATAGGCCTTGAGCTCCTCGCGGCTGGCATTGCGGCAGGCGAGCGGCTTGCCCTCGAAGCCCATGTGCTGGTTGAGCGTGGTCGACGAGAAGCCGAGTGCGCCGGCATCGACGGCTTCGGCGAGCAGGGCCGCGATCTTCGCCGTCTCTTCGGCGTTGGCGGCCCGCTCCATCGAGGCTTCGCCCATCACGTAGTGACGGAACGGGGTGAGCGGCGCGATGAAGGCGAGGTTGAGCGACGGCTTGCGGGCCGCGGCGGCATCCATGAACTGCGGAAACGTCTCCCAATCCCAGGTGATGCCCTTGTTCAGGACGTCGAAGGGTATGCCCTCGACGCTCACCAGGTCGCGCATGGCGATCTCGCGCGCCGCCTGCTTGCAGGGCGCGATGCCGACGCCGCAATTGCCCATCACCACGCTGGTGACGCCGTGCCACGACGAGGGTGTGACCGCGCCGTCCCAGCAGATCTGCGCATCGTAGTGGGTGTGCGGATCGACGAAGCCCGGCGCCACGACCAGCCCGTCGGCATCGATGGTGCGTTTGGCACCGTCGGTGATCTTGCCGATGTCGGCGACCTTTCCGTCGGCGATTGCGACGTCGGCCCGGTAGCGTTCGGCGCCGGTGCCGTCGACCACGATGCCGTTCTTGATCACGAGATCGTAGCTCATCGATTCCTCCCAGAACCAGCGGCAACGGTACTCCCGCCCGGCGGGCGGCGACACATGCGAAATCCGTCGGCGCGCCATGTCCGATCGACAGGCGGCATCCGCCTCCACATGCGCGGCCGTCGCCAACGCCCATTTGAAAAAGACACTGAAAAACTCATGATGCCCTGAAAAGTCCGCTTGCTGGGCTATTTGACAGGTTTTGAAAACAAACTCACTGTCGCGCCACAGGAGGGCACCATGGCACCCAGACAGGCGACGGCCGCCGTGATCGGCGCGGGCGACTTCATCGGCGCCGCGATCGCACGGAAGTTCGCGGCCGAGGGCTTCACGGTCTTTGCCGGCCGGCGCAACGGCGACAAGCTTGCGCCGCTCGTGGCCGACATCGAAAAAGCCGGCGGCAAGGTTTCGGCACGCGGGCTCGATGCGCGCAAGGAGGAGGACATCACCTCTTTCCTGCAGGAGGCCGATCGGACGGCGCCGCTCGAGGTCTGTATCTTCAACGTCGGCGCCAACGTCAATTTCCCCCTGCTCGACACGACCGAGCGCGTGTTCCGCAAGGTGTGGGAGATGGCGTGCTACTCGGGCTTCCTTGCCGGCCGCGAAGCCGCGCGCCTCATGCTGCCGCACGGCAAGGGCAACATCTTCTTCACCGGCGCGACGGCGAGCCTGCGCGGCGGTGTCGGCTACGCCGCCTTCGCCTCGGCCAAGGCGGGCTTGCGCGCGGTCGCGCAGGCGGCGGCCCGCGAGCTGGGGCCGAAGAACATCCATGTCGCCCATCTCGTGATCGACTCGGGCGTCGATACCGCCTGGGTCCGCGAGCGCATCAAGACGCGCGAAGGCGCGGAGGCCCTGGAGACTCTTCCGCCAGACCGGCTGATGCGCCCCGAAGCCGTGGCCGAGGCCTACTGGTCGCTCTACCGGCAGCCGCGCGACGCCTGGAGCTCCGAGCTCGAAATCCGTCCCTTCGCAGAGAAATGGTGAGCCCACGATGCCCAATACATCCAACAGACCCAAGGTCGAATTCCAGTTCGATTTCGGAAGCCCCAACGCCTACCTGAGCCATCTCGTCATTCCCGAGATCGAAAAGCGCCAGGGGGTGAAGTTCGCCTACGTGCCGGTGCTGCTGGGCGGAGTCTTCAAGCTCACCAACAACCGTTCGCCGGCGGAGAGCAATGCCGGCATCAAGAACAAGCCGCAGTATCAACAGCTCGAAACCGAGCGCTTCCTCCGCCGGCACAAGATCGCGCGCTACAAGATGAATCCGCATTTTCCGGTCAACACGCTCGCGATCATGCGCGGCGCCGTGGCCGCGAAGAAGCTCGGGATCTTCGAGCGCTATATCGACGAGATCTATCGTCACATGTGGGCCGAGCCCAAGAAGCTCGACGATCCGGCCGTCCTGCGCGCGGCGCTGCTCGAATCGAACCTGCCGGCCGATCGCCTGTTCGAGCTGGTGCAGACGCAGGAGGTGAAGGACGAGCTGATGGCCGAGACCCAGCGCGCGGTCGACCGCGGCGCCTTCGGGTCGCCCACCTTCTTCGTCGATGACGAAATCTATTTCGGCAAGGACAGGCTGCGCGACGTCGAGGACGCGATCGCGGCCGCCAAGTAGGAGGTCATCGATGCGTTGGAGCGCTCTGGAGAACGAAGCCTGCTCGGTGGCGCGCACCGTGTCGGTGATCGGCGATCGCTGGACGCTGCTGATCCTGCGCGACTGCTTCCTGCGGGTGCGGCGCTTCGAGGATTTCCAGGAGCGGCTCGGCATCACGCGGCCGATCCTGGCGAGCCGGCTGCGCAAGCTGGTGAAGGATTTCGTGCTGGCCAAAGTGCCCTACCAGGAACGGCCGACACGCTACGAATACCGCCTGACCCAGAAGGGCCGCGACCTCTATCCCGTCATCATGGCGATCGTTCACTGGGGGGACATCCACATGGCCGGCAAGAAGGGCCGCCCCCTGCTCCACCAGCACCTCGCCTGCGGCAAGACTTTCGATCCGGTGATGGTGTGCTCGGGTTGCGGCGAACCGCTCGACCCGCGCCAGGTCCACGTCCATCGCGGGCCGGGCGCCGCCAGCCCGCGCAACCTGCCGGCTGACGAGAAGAAGCGGCCGCGTCTCGTCCATCAACGCTAGAGGAGAATGACCGTGCCCCAAGCAGCGTCGCCCGGTTCGATCCGGACGGAGATCGATGGCCGCGTCTTCAAGATCACCGTCGACAATGTCGCCAAGAAGAATGCCTTCACGCCCGATATGATGCAGCACCTGTCGGACGCCTTCACTACGTTCGACGGTGACGATGCCCTGTGGGTCGCCATCCTCTGTTTCGCCGGCAACGACACCACGGCAGGCCTCGACATGCCGAAATTCTTCGGCCCCAACCGCGAGCGGCGCGACACCGCCTCCGGCAATATCGATCCCTTCGCGCTCCGGCGCCGGACGCTGAAGCCGGTGGTCGCCGCCGTGCAAGGCCTCTGCCTCACGGTCGGCATCGAGATGATGCTGGCCGCCGACATCGTGATCGCGGCCGATACGTCACGCTTCTGCCAGATGGAGTCCCGGCGCGGGATCGCGCCGCTGGGCGGCGCTCACTTCCGCTTCCTCACCCGCACGGGCTGGGGCAATGCCATGTACCACCTGATGCTGTGCGACGAGTTCGACGCCGCCCGTGCGCTCCAGATCGGGCTCGTCCAGGAAGTCGTCCCGGCGGGACAACAGGTTGCCCGCGCCGTCGAGATCGCCCAACGGATCGCCGTCAATGCGCCGCTCGGATTGCGCGCCATGAAGGAGGCGGCGCTGAAATACATCGAAGCCGGCGAGAGCATGGCGATCGCGGCGATCCCCGCGATCCATGCCAGGGTCATGGACACGGAGGACGCCAAGGAAGGCATCCGGTCCTTCACCGAGCGGCGGGAAGCGCGGTTCCAGGGCCGATGAGGCTGTCCTATAACGGCAATCCACGGAGGGGCAGTCAATGAAGACGAAGATCACGGAACTTTTCGGCATCGAGCATCCGATCATCCAGGGCGGCATGCATTTCGTCGGCTTCGCCGAGATGGCGGCGGCGGTATCCGATGCCGGCGGGCTGGGCATCATCACCGGCCTCACGCAGGGCACGCCGGAGAAGCTCGCCAACGAGATTCGGCGCTGCCGCGAGATGACGTCCAAGCCATTCGGCGTGAACCTCACCTTCCTGCCGTCGCTGACGCCGCCCGACTATCCCGGCCTGATCCGCGTCATCGTCGAGGGCGGCGTCAAGATCGTCGAAACGGCGGGCAACAATCCGCAGAAGTGGCTGCCGGCACTCAAGGAAGCCGGCATCAAGGTGATCCACAAATGCACCTCGGTGCGCCATTCGCTCAAGGCCGAGTCGATCGGCTGCGACGCCGTCAGCGTCGACGGCTTCGAGTGCGGCGGCCATCCGGGCGAGGACGACGTGCCGAACTTCATCCTCCTGCCGCGCGCCGCCGAGGAACTGAAAATCCCGTTCGTGGCCTCGGGCGGCATGGCCGACGGCCGCTCGCTGGTCGCGGCGCTGTCGCTGGGCGCCGACGGCATGAACATGGGCACGCGCTTCATGGCCACCCGGGAGGCGCCGATCCACGAGCATGTGAAGCAGGCCCTCGTCGCGGCAAGCGAACTCGACACTCGCCTCGTCATGCGGCCGCTGCGCAACACCGAGCGCGTGCTCAGGAACGCCGCCGTCGACCGCCTGCTCGAGAAGGAGAAGGCACTGGGCGCCAAGATCAAGTTCGAGGACATCCTGCCCGAGGTCGCGGGCGTCTATCCGCGCATCATGAAGGACGGCGAGATGGACGCCGGTGCCTGGTCGTGCGGCATGGTGGCGGGCCTCATCCACGACATCCCGACGGTCAAGGAGTTGATCGACCGCACCATGCGCGAAGCGGAGGCCATCATCAACGAGCGGCTCGCCAAGTATTCCGGCCGAAAGGCAGCCTGATCACAAACCGGGACAGGCCGGCGTCGCGTGCATCTCGAGGGCCTGGAGATCGGCCGAGACGGTGGCGATGCCGGCATCGACCGTGAGCCGGTCGAGCACACCCGTATCGAAGAGCTTGGCGCGCATGGAGAACAACGGCTTCTGCGCCTGATCGCGGGCGCGGGTGAAGGTCATCAGCAGCGGCCAGAAGCGGTCGGCCGGCACGTCGACAGGCTTCATGGCCGGCGGCGCGGCGCGCAGGGCGCCGGGATCGATTTCCGTCACCTTGACCTGGAAGGCTTCGCCATTCCCCTCGGCGGCGAACAGCAAGGTCGAGGCCGTCGCCATGTGGGCGTTCAGACGATCGATCAGGTGGCCGAGGGCGGCGACCGGCATCAAGGTCGGCGGCGGCAGGATCTGTTCCTCCGGCCCGGCCGGCGACACGATCTCGGCCCGAGTCTCGCCGTTCGTCCGCTGGACCCGGCCGCGTGTGCGCCGCACGTCGCCGTTCTGGATCTGCACGGTGTGATAACGGAAGTCGTCGCCGTCCCGGGTTTCGTCGCCGTCGAGCCGGGACGCGAGGTTCATCTTCAACGACGGCGTGAAGGCGATCTCCGACCTGATGTCGCGTTCGATATGCCAGCCGGTGCAATCGAGGGTGATGTCCTGGACGGCAGTGCCGATACGGGGGGCGTTGACGGCCTTGCCAAGGCGCAGCGCATATTCCGCGCGATGAGGCTTCATCTGCGCCCAAGATGCCTGGGAAACCAACAGCGCAGCCATCGCGAAAAAATACGCGCTTCGCCTCATCGCTCCACCATGCGCAGAGCTTTTTGGACAGGTCAATCACGCAGACGTGGCAGGACCGCGCGCGAGTGGCTGCGACAATGGACAAACCAGGATCGTTGGCCTTGAATGCGCCCCAACGAAAGGGCGAGAAGGATGAAAATTGGATCGCAGGAACATCGCGATGCTTTCTGTCGACACTTCGTGCAGACCTACACCGACTACGATCCACATACCCTGCCCTGGCCCGAGCTCGACGACGCGGCGCTGCAACGCCTGAGGGCCGTTCCGTTCTGGGAAGAGGTTTTCTACACCGAGCGCCGGGCGGGAGCGATCGTGGCCGCCTTCACGCAGACCGTCACCGACCCGGTCCTGCGCGACGCGCTCGCGCTGCAGGGCGAGGAAGAGACGCGGCACGCCAAGATGATCCGCGTCATGATCGAGAGATACGGCCTCGATGCACCCGAGCGGCCGCTCGAGGACATCAGCCAGAATATCGAGCGCCGCTTCAGGGATTTTGGTTTCGGCGAGTGCCTCGATTCCTTTCTGGGATTCGGCCTGTTCAAGATCGCCTCGCAGGCCGAGTTCCTCCCCCAGGAGATGCTGAAGATCTTCGAGACCTTGATGTACGAGGAGACGCGCCACATCGTCTTCTTCATCAACTGGATGGCCTATACCGAAGCGCAGCGTGGATGGCTTGCGCGGACGGCGCTGCCGCTCACCAGCCTGCACTATTACCTGCGGGCGCTGGTGCGCATGATGGGTCTCGCCAAGCGCGGCAGGGAATTGAACGACGGCAAGAACTTTGCCGCCACCCAGGTCAGCGTGTTCCTCGACGGCTTCAATTTCCGCAAGTTCCTCGAGGACTGCTATTCGGAAAACCGCCGGCGCATGGACGCCTTCGATCCGGACCTGCTGCGCCCCAGCTTCATGCCGCAACTGGCCGATGTGGCGCTGCGCGCCATGCGGCTCTGGAACGTGCAATCCAAGCTGGAGCCCGATCAGGCGATGTCGCGTTAGTCTGATCAACGTCCTTCCCTTGGCGCAGTCCGCCGGGGGAAAGAGTCGCGCCTTGCGCCGACGATGGGGTCATGGCCGGCAATTGTTTTCCGACACCTCCGCCCGCGAAGACGCGGGTGTCTCCCCTTTGCGGACTCCGCACGGGGAGGAAAATCAGAACCACAGCTTGCTTTGCGGCGAGCGCGCGAGCAGCGCCGGCCGGAACAGGAGCGTGACGAGGAGCTCCCAGCCGAGCGAGATCATCAGCAGCCGTCCCATGCTGGCGGTGCCCGGATGGGTCGACAGCCACAGCGCGCCGAAGGCCGTCGCGGTCGTGAGTGCGCTGAAGATCACGGCGCGCATCAGGCTCGATTTCAGCATCGCCGTTTCGCCGGCGCGCCAGGCCATCACGAAGTAGATGTTGAAAGCGACCCCCACGCCGAACAGCAGCGGCAGGGCGATGATGTTGGCGAAATTGAGCGGCAGGTCGAGAAGGCCGCAGGTCGCGAATGTCAGCAGGCCGCTCAGCAGCACCGGCAGCATGGTGAGCACCACGTCGCGTCTGCGCCGCAGCACCAGGGTCAGCAACACGACGATCGCAACGATGGAATAGACGCCTGCCTGCAGGAAGGCTTCGACGATGGTATCGCCCGAGGCCCGGGTGGAAATCGGCGCGCCGGTGGCATCGGGCGCGATGCGCTGGACGGCCGCGGCGAAGCGCCGGAGAGACTCGTTGTCATGCCCGCCGGCACTCGGCAGGACCTGCAGGCGCGCGCGGCCATCCTTGGTCACCCAGTCCGCGACCAGATCGGGCGGCAGGGTTTCGGCGGTGACCGGTCCCGCCTTCAGCTCTTCCCGAACCTGGCCGAGCAGGATGTGGAGCGGCATGGTCACGGCCGCCGCCGCATTGGCACGGACCTCCGGCGTTGCCGCCACCAGACGGTCGAGGGCATCGGCCAGCCGAAGCGCCGACTGCGATGCCGGATCGTCCTTCGCTTGAGCCGCCGCAGGGCGCAACGCTGCCGCCGCGCCGGCCAGGCTTTGCTTCAATTCCCCATCGGAAGGCGCCGGACGTGCCGCCCCTCCCTCGAGCATCGGCCCGATCTGCCTCGCGGCCGCGGCAATCAGAGCCAGCTTTTCATCCTGCCGGACCGGAACAAAGCTTTGCAGTGCCACGGCCCGTGACACCTCGGGCAGGGTATCGAGGACGCGGGCAAGCTCCGCTGCCTTTGCCGGCGACGGCGCGAGAACGTTGATCGCGTAGGGCGTCCAGTCGGGATCGGACGCAAGAGCCCGCAAGGTGGTCATCGATTCGACCTTGGGGCTCTTGAGGTGCAATGGATCGAAGTCGAAACGCACCAGTGGCAGCAACGTTATCGACACGATCGCCGCAATGAGCGCGGCCCCAAGCACGCCAAGGCGATGCCGGGTGACGAAGCGATCGACTGGCGCCAACATGGTGAAGCCGACCTCTGCCATCCGCGCCGGCGGAAACCGCAGCAGGGCCAGCAGCGCAGGCAACAGCGCAATGCTGAGGCCGAAAGCGATGATCATGCCGAGACCGGCGATGGTGCCGAGCTCGGCCACGCCGACATAGGTGGTCGGCAGGAAAGCGAAGAAGCCCACCCCGATTGCCGCCGCCGAAAGCGCAAGCGCCCGTCCGATGCTGGTGCCCGCTTCGACGAGGGCCGCCTCGCGGGTGGGCGTCACCAGGCGCGCGGCGAGGCTGCGCACGCTGAACTGGATGCTGAAATCGACACCGAGGCCGACGAACAACGGAATAAAGGCCACGGAGATGAGATTGAAGCGCCCGGTCGCGGCCAGACCGATCGCCGTCGTTATGACCAGGCCGACGACCGTCGTGATCACGATGGCCAGGACGACGCGCACGGAGCGAACCGCGAGCCACAGGATGCCCAGCAAGGCCGCGATCATCGCGCCGAGAACCAGATGCGCATCCTCGGCCAGCGATGCGAACTCCTCGTCGGCAAGAGGCACGGGACCGGTCAGGCGAACGGTGACGCCGTGCGCCGCATCGAGGCCGAGCGACTGGGCCGTCGTCCGGATCGCATTGCTTGCGCCGGCGCCGGGCTCCAGCGCCGCATAGTCCATCACCGGCTGGACCAGCACGACACGCCGCGTCAGCCGCGCTCCGGCCGGCGCCCCGGCGATGAGTGTCTGCCAGGAGAAGAACGCCGGCTGTCCCGCCGCCGCCTTCTCGAAGGTGTCGGCCAGCGCGCCGGTCATCGGCGCGATGTCCTGCAGCGAGCCCTGCCCTCGCTTGATGCCCTCGGCCATGTTGGAAAGGGTGGAAAGAACGCCACGCAGGCTCGGATCGGCAGCCAGCGACGCCAGCAACGGCGCTGCACGCAAAAGCCCGCTCGTCGTCGCCTTCACCTGATCGAGCGGCAGGAGCAGCAGTCCTTCACGCGCAAAGAATGGACCGCCATCGGGACGCCGCACCGTCCGGAAAAGATCGTGCTTCTCCTGCAGCGCGGCCGTCAGGCGCGTGGCGGCGTCCTCGGCGAGTTCCGGCGTGGCGCCGTCCACCACGACCATGGTCAGATTGTCGAGTTGCGGGAATGCCGCCTGGAATGCCAATTCCCGCTGCCGCCACTTCAACTGCGCCGAGATCAGCTGCGAGGTCTCGGCGGTCATGGCAAAGTGCTGGGCGACGAAGACCAGCGCCGCCACCGTCAGGCCGGAGGCGACGAGCAGCACGATCAAGGGATGGCGGGTGCAGGCCGCGACGATACGGCCGATCAACGAAATCCGGGTCGACACGACGCCTCTCAACGCCAACGATTGTGCAGAGCCACGCTTCCGAGCGTCCTTGTTCCCTACGGCGGATGAGGTTATTCGCAGGCGCCGGGAGGTAAATCGACGCCTAATCCCGGACTGTCAAGCCAGGTCCTGCCGGCTGGCCGGGATGGCAACGGCACGCGACATGTTGACGCCTGCGAAGGCACCCGACGCAGGGGTTGGAGCCGCCCCCGGAGAGCCCGGAAATGGGCATCGCGCCCGGCATGCTGAACCGCAATTCACGCTGCCGACCGTTGCGCTTCTGGCAAAGCAGCCCGCACGTCCCAAATTGGGGTTGCGACAAGCCCCCTGATGGAGGAGTTGATCTGGATGCGGGTTCTATTGGCTCAACCCCGGGGGTTCTGTGCAGGGGTCGTGCGGGCGATCGAGATCGTCGAACGGTCGCTGAAGAAATTCGGCGCGCCGGTCTATGTCCGCCACGAAATCGTGCACAACCGCCATGTGGTCGAGAGACTCGAACGGATGGGTGCGGTCTTCGTCGAGAACCTCGACGAGATTCCCGATGGTGCGATCACGATCTTCAGCGCCCACGGTGTCGCCCAATCGGTCATCGACGAAGCCAAGTCGCGCGGCCTTCCGGTGCTGGACGCCACCTGCCCCCTGGTCTCGAAGGTCCATCTGCAGGGCAAGCGATATGTCGGGCGCGGCCGGACACTGATCCTGATCGGCCATGCCGGCCATCCCGAGGTCGAAGGCACGATGGGCCAGGTCGACGCGCCGGTCCACCTGGTCTCCACGGTGGAAGACGTCGCGCAGCTCGACATCCCGCGGGATGCACCGGTCGCCTATGTCACCCAGACCACGCTCAGCGTCGACGACACGCGCGGCGTGATCGCCGCCCTGCGCGACCGCTTCCGCGATCTCGAAGGGCCCGACGTGGCCGATATCTGCTACGCCACCCAGCATCGCCAGTCGGCGGTGCGGGAAATCAGCGAGTTGGTCGACCTTCTGCTGGTGGTGGGCAGCCGCAACAGCTCGAATTCGAACCGGCTGCGCGAAATCGGCGTCGAGAAGGGCCTGCCGTCCTATCTGATCGCCGACGGCAGCGAGTTGGATCCGGCCTGGCTCAAGGATGTGACAACTGTCGGCTTGACGGCCGGGGCCTCGGCACCCGAGGAACTCGTGCTCGACGTGATCGAGGCGTTGCGCCGGCACGGCGACGTCGAGGTCGAGCGGATGTCGGGCGTGCACGAGGATATCGAGTTCCGGCTGCCCAACGAACTCAGGGCATCGGCCCCGGTCGAATAAAGGAGCGAGCTTTGGGAATTCCTCTGCTGCAGGCGGCCCGGATCGGGACCTATATCCTTCGCCAGCATCTTGCGCGGCGGGAGCGCTATCCGCTGGTGTTGATGCTGGAGCCATTGTTCCGCTGCAATCTCGCCTGCGCAGGGTGCGGCAAGATCGATTATCCCGACGAGATCCTCGATCAGCGCCTGTCCTACGACGATTGCATGACCGCGATCGACGAATGCGGTGCGCCTGTCGTCTCGATCGCCGGCGGCGAACCGCTGCTTCACCGGGAGATGCCGAAGATCGTCAAGGGTTTCCTGGCCAAGCGGAAGTTCGTGATCCTGTGCACCAACGCGCTGCTGCTCGCCAAGAAGATCGACGACTACCAGCCCCATCCGTCGTTCACCTGGTCGATCCATCTCGACGGCAGCCGCGCCATGCACGACAAGTCGGTCTGCCTGCGCGGCACCTACGACAAGGCGGTCGAGGCGATCAAGCTCGCCAAGTCCCGCGGCTTCCGCGTCAGCATCAATTGCACGCTGTTCAATGATGCCGATCCGGCGGAGGTCGCTTCCTTCTTCGACGACATGAAGACGCTGGAGCTCGACGGCATCACCGTGTCGCCGGGCTACGCCTACGAACGCGCCCCCGACCAGCAGCACTTCCTCAACCGCACCAAGACCAAGGAGCTGTTCCGCGGGATCCTGGCGCGCGGCCAGGGCGGCAAGAAATGGCCGTTCAGCCAGTCGATCAACTTCCTGAATTTCCTGGCCGGCAACGAAAGCTATCATTGCACGCCATGGGGCAACCCGACCCGCACCGTATTCGGCTGGCAGAAGCCCTGTTACCTCCTGGGCGAGGGCTACACCAAGACCTTCCGGGAACTGATGGACGACACCGAGTGGGACAAGTACGGCGTCGGCAACTACGAGAAGTGCGCCAACTGCATGGTGCATTCCGGCTTCGAGGCCTCGGCGGTGAAGGACATGGTCCGCCATCCTCTGAAGGCGGCGGTCGTCGCGATGCGCGGTGTGCGCACCGACGGTCCGATGGCGGAGGACATTCCGCTTGAGGGGCAGCGTCGCGCCGAGTTCGTCTTCTCGAATCACGTCCAGCAGAAGCTAGGCGAGATCCGGGCCGACAAGGCCGGCGCCCAGAAGGCGGTGGCCGCGGAGTAGCGCCCGGAACGCGTGCTCGGCTTCCCAGGCCGTTCGCACCAGATCGGGCACCTGCCCCGGCGCGCCGATCAGCGAGCGGAGAACCGCCAGCACGTCCATCCTGCCGTCGGGACGCAGGCCGACCCGCGCAGCAGGCGGCAGGGTGCGATGCGCAGGATCGCAGATCACCCGCGCGGCCGCGAACGGCAATCGACGGCGGGCCGCGATCCGCGCCGCAACGTGCGATTCCATGTCAACCGCGATGGCCCCGGTCGCACGATGCAGGGCGGCCTTCTCGGACTTTTCCGCCACCATCGCATCGGCGCCCACGAACGTGCCTTCGGCCGCACCGGACAAGCGGGCCGTGAGCCGGCGGGTCCAGGCGGGATCGGCCGGCAAGGCTTGGCCGCGATCGAGCACGGCTTTGGCCACGACCCACTGTCCCGGGCGCAAATCGGGGGCGAGCGCTCCTGCGATGCCCATGCTGATGATGCCGCTCACATGGGCCGCGCGGTCTTCGAGCGTCGTCTCGAGATGACGGGCATCGCCGCCGCTTGCGATCACTTCGAGGCGGGGGCCGGCCAGCAGGCGTGCCTCGCGCCGCAGTCCCGTGACCGCGAGGACGGTCACATGCCGTACGCCACCCGCCGGTCGTTGGCGCGTCTCAGGTTGCGATAGCGCGCCAGCGCCCAGAGCGGGAAGAACTTCGGATAGCCGTGGTAGCGGAGATAGAACACGCGCGGGAAGCCGCCACCGACATAGGCGTCCTGCTGCCACAGGCCGCTCTCGTCCTGCGTCCGTTGCAGCCAGGCGATCCCGCGCGCGACCGCCGGATGATCCACCTCGCCTGCCGCCATCAGACCCAGCAGGGCCCACGCCGTCTGCGAGGCATTGGACGGTGCGGGCTCATGGCCGCGATAGTCGAGCTTGTAGCTCGTGCAGTCCTCGCCCCAGCCGCCATCCTCGTTCTGGATCGAGATCAACCAGTTCGCGGCCTTGCGCACGCTCGGCCGGGTCCCGTCGAAGCCCGCCGCGTTCAGGGCGCACAGCACCGACCAGGTGCCGTAGATGTAGTTCACGCCCCAGCGGCCGAACCAACTGCCGTCCGCCATCTGCTCGTGCTCGAGAAAGTCGATGGCCGCGCGCATCGGCGGGTTCTCCGGCGCATCGCCGAGCTGGGCAAGCATGCTGATGCAGCGCGCGCTCACGTCCGAGGTCGGTGGATCGAGCAGCGCGCCATGATCGGCGAAGGGGATGTTGTTCAGATAGTGATCGACATTGTCGGCGTCGAATGCGGCCCAGCCGCCGTTGCGGCTCTGCAGGCCCACCGTCCATTCCACGGCGCGCGAGATCGCAGGATCGAAGCTTTCGCCGGCGCGGCCCTCGCGCCGCGAGCGATCCATCGCCATCACGACCACCGCCGTGTCGTCGAGATCGGGATAGTGCGCGTTGCGATACTGGAATGCCCAGCCGCCGGGCCGCACCTCCGGCCGGCGTTCCGCCCAGTCACCCCTGACCTCGAGCTCCTGCAGCGGCGTCAGCCAGTCGAGGCCGCGGCGCGCCGAGGCGACAGCCTCGTCGCCGCCCGCCTCCAGCATGGCGTGGGCCGCGAGAGCGGTGTCCCAGACCGGCGAAACGCAGGGCTGGCAGTAGGCTTCGTGCTCGCGGATCACCAGCAGCTTCTCGAGCGACCGGCGTGCAATCGCGCGATCCGGATGATCTTCCGGATAGCCCAATGCATCGAACATCATCACGCTGTTGGCCATCGCCGGATAGATCGCGCCGAGACCATCCTCGCCGTTCAGCCGCTCGGTCACGAAGGCGCGGCAGCGCTCGATCGCGCGCTGGCGCATCGCTTTGGGCCAGAACGGCTCGACTGCCTTGAGCACAACGTCCAGGCCGTTGAAGAAGACGGCCCAGCCGCGATGCCGGTGAGTCGGCGCCCTGTCCTTCTTCACCGGGCTCGTCGCGAAGAGCTCGGCAATCCGCACACCCCGCGGATTGCGCGCGCGACGCCTGAGCGCCGCCAGCACCAGCAGCGGCACGATCACCGTGCGCGCCCAGTAGGACATGCGCGAGAGATGGATGGGGAACCAGCGCGGCAGCAGGATCAGCTCCACCGGCATGGTGGGAACGTGCCGCCACGACAGTTCGCCGAACTGCGCCAGCAGGATGCGGGTGAAGACGTTGGCCTCGGCCGCACCGCCGCGGGCCAGGATCGCCGCCCGCGCCCGCGCCATGTGCGGCGCATCCGGATCGTCGCCGATCATCTTCAGGCAGAAATAGGCTTTTACCGAGGCGCTGATATCGAACGCGCCGCCATGAAACAGCGGCCAGCCGCCATGCACCCCCTGGATGCGGCGAAGATAGACGCCGATCTTGCGCTCCAGCTCCGGATCGGCCGGTTCGCCGAGGTAGTGACGCAGCAGGACATATTCGGACGGAATGGTCGCATCGGCCTCGAGCTCGAACACCCAATGTCCGTCGCTTCGCTGCAGCCGCTTCAACGCCGCCACGGCGCGATCGATGTCGGCCTCGAGGCCGGCCGCATCCGCGATCGCAAGATCGTTCATCGCGGCGTCACCGCAAGCGCCGCCGCCGTCTCGCCCGACCGCAACGCGCCCTCGATCGTGGCCGGCAGGCCGGTCGCCGTCCAATCGCCGGCGAGGAAAGCATTGGCCCAGGGCGTGCGCGCCGCGGGACGCCGCGCGTCCTGAGCTGGCGTGGCGGCAAAGGTCGCCCGCTTTTCCTTCACGATCCGGCACGACGGCGCGGCACCGGCAAGATCGTGAACGGCCGCCACATCCTGCCACAGCATATCGGTGAGGGTCTGGTTATCCATGTCGAGCAGACGGTCGGCGGCACTGACGGTGACGGAAAAACGGTCGGGAAAGGCGAAGACCCATTCCGCCGTACCGCCGATCAGCCCGACCATCAACCGCGCATCGGCGGCCGGCACCGCCCGGAAATGGGCGTTGACGATGGCGTGAAAGTCATCGGGGACCGTCACCTGCGGCAACAGAGCCGTGATCGTCCAGGGCGGCACCGCAAAAATCACCTTGTCCTGACCACCCAGCCGGTCCTCGCCATCGTCGAAGGCAAGCGTCGCGAGCCTGTCGCCTTCGATCGTCACGGCACGCAGCGGGCGGCCGAGCCGGATGTCTGCGCCGCCCCGGCGCAACCGCTCGAGCGCAGGATCGACGAAGGCCGCTGCGAGGCTCGGCGTTGCAATGCGCGGCCAGGTCTGCCGTCCGCCCTTCATCAGGGTCTCGCGAAAGACCGCACCCGCCAGATCGGCCGATGCTTCCTCGGGCCGGGTGTTGAGGATGGAGACGAGCAAGGGCCGCAGGAGCTTTTCCCAGGCAACGCCCTGACAGGAAATGACCTCATCGATCCGGCGATCGGGATGCGGCCGCGTCAAGGCCAGCAGCGCAAGGTAGTCTCCGAGGCCCGTTCCGGGAACGCGGCGTCCTGGCGACAGCACCCACCAGGGAACCGGGCCGTCATTGGGGCGAACCGTCCAGCGCCGGCCACTGTCACGATCGAAGAACGGGAACGCCGCCTCTTTCGGGCCGGTCAGCCGATCCTGCGCACCGATGGCCTTCAGATAACGGCCGACTGCCGGATTGCCCGACAACACGAGGTGGTTGCCGTTGTCGATCACCATGTCGAGCAGCGTGTCGCGATAGGATCGGCAACGCCCGCCCGCCTGCCGTGCGGCCTCCGACAGCACGACGGGCACGCCGCGATCCGCCAGTGCCACGGCCGCGGACAATCCGGCGAGCCCTGCGCCGATGACGTGGACTCGCGCCGTTGTCGGAGAGCCTGTCATCCGAACACGCAGCAGCGCGCGACGAGACCCAGCAATCGGAGCTTGCCGATCCGCATGCGGCGGCGCGGCGGCGCCCACCCCTCGGCCAGCATGTCGCGCAGCATCGCCTGGTAGACGGCCGCCATCAGGCGCGGCGCCAGCAGCCGGCCGCGCGGACGCGCGCGCAACACGTGCTCGGCGGCGACGAAATGATCCTGCGCCCGCGCCGCCAATTGACGGCAAACGGTATCGACGCGCGGATCGCCGATCGCTTCAAGCGGGTCGGTCGTCTGGATTCCTGCCTGCACCAGGAAGTCGCGCGGCAGATAGAGCCGGCCGATCTCGGCATCCTCGTCGAGATCGCGCAGGATATTGGTGAGTTGAAGCGCGCGGCCGAGCTGGTATGCCAGCTCGAGGCCCGGCTTGTCGTCCATGCCGAACACGCGTGTCGAAAGCCGGCCCACGGCGCTCGCCACACGATCGCAGAAGAGATCGAGCGTCTTGAGGTCGGGCGCGCGGATATCGGCCGCGACGTCCATGTCCATGCCGTCGATGACGGCCAGGAAATCCGCCTGCTGCAGATTGAAATCGCGCACGGCCGCGCCGAGGAAGGCAGCCTGCCCCGCAGACTTGCCAGCATAGAGCGCGGCGATATCGGCCCGCCACCGGGCGAGCTCCTTCGCGCGGTCGGAGCGCGGACGCGTGGCGTCGTCGGCGATATCGTCCACCAGCCGACAGAACGCGTAGATCGCGAACATGGCCGCGCGCTCCGCCTTCGGCATGAGGCGCATGGCGGTGTAGAACGAGCTGCCCGAGATCCGGTCCTGGATGGCCGACAGCTCCGGCGAGAATTGCGCTTCGCCCGTCATCCCTGGCTGCCATGCAGGCCGGGCTGCCTGCCGGCCGCCCGCCTGAGACGGCCCGCCGCGACGCCGAGGCCGCCGCGCACGGCGAGCGCCAGCATCTCGACCGGATGATGATGGACGCGCTCCGACAAGGGATCGCGACGCAGGAGCCTCGCCACGAGACTCTCCGCCAGCGTCTGGATGACGCCGACTTCCAGTGCCAGGCGCCGGTCCGCGATCTGGCCGGCGAAGGCCCGCGACCGAGCGAGGAGATCGCTGGTACGCTGCGCCAACCCTGCGATCGCGGCCCGCAATGCCGGCGACGCCCGCTTCTCGCCAAGGGCCTCGACGCCGATGCCCGCGGCCGCGAAGGCATCGAGCGGAATGTAGACGCGATCGAGAGCGCGATAATCCTCGGCGCAATCCTGCAGGTGATTGATCACCTGCAGTGCGCTGCACAGCGCATCGTTGGCAGGCCAGGTCGTCCGTGATTCACCATGGACATCGAGCACGAACCGCCCGACGGGCGACGCCGAATAGCGGCAATAATCCATGAGGTCGGCCCAATCGGCATAGCGTCGCTTGGTGACATCGCGACGGAACGCTTCCAGCAGGTCGAGCGCGTGCTGGTCGGTGACGGCGTGCTCGCGCAGGACCTCCCGCAACGCCTCGCCTTCAAGGCTGGCGCCCGTCTCGCCAAGCAGTCCCGCCTCCATCCGTCCAAGTTGCGCGAGCTTTTCCTCGACACCTGCAGTCGCATGATCGGCGACGTCGTCGGCCGCACGGGCGAAGCGGTAGAAAGCCAGCACCGGCGCACGCAGCGCAGGCTTGATCAGCCACGACGCGACAGGAAAATTCTCGTCGCGATGGCCCTTGCCCGATGCGAAGGTGACCGCGCTCGTCATGTGCCGCCCGTCATCGCCTGGGCCCGCCCTTTCCACATGCCACCGCGGCCCCGCCACACCTGAAGCGCCGACTCCAAAGTGAACAGCGCATAGGCTCCCGCAATGGCAGGCAATGCCGCTCCCCAGAGCGGTGAGACGCGATAGAAGCGCAGCATGGGTTGAAACGCCAGCGCCATCGCAAGCCAGGCGCCGAGGCCCAGCCAGCGGGCGGCACCGTCCGCCAACAGCGCCAGGATCGGCGGCACCAGATAGACCAGCGCCATGCCGGCAAGAGTGCCCGTCAACAGCAGCGGCGAGTAGCCGAGCTGGGCATAGGCCGAGCGTGAAATCATACGGCCGATCTCGGCGAAGCCGCCATAGGGCCGCAGGCTCCGGGCGCGCCGCGTGAGACCGAGCCAGATCGGGCCCTGGCCCTTCAGACGGCGCGCCAGCGCACAATCGTCGATGATCTCCGACCGGATGGCGGCGATCCCGCCCGCGCGTTCCAGCGCCTCGCGTCGCACCAGTACGCAGCCGCCGGCCGCCGCCGCGGTATCCCGCTCCTGCCGCGCGACCCAGGCGAAGGGATAGAGCATCTGGAAGAAGAAGACGAAGGCCGGGATCAGGAAGCGCTCGGCCAGGCTCGCGCAGGAGAGCTCGGCCATCAGCGAGACCAGAACGCGGCCGTCCCGTTCGGCACGCATCACCAGCGCACGCAGATTGTCGGCGGCATGCCCGATATCGGCGTCGGTCAGCAGGATGTAGTCCGGGGCGGTGGTGCGCGTTGCCTGCCGGATGCCTTGCTCGAGCGCCCAGAGCTTTCCCGTCCAGCCCGCGGGCAGCGCCGCCCCGGAAAGAATCTCCAGGCGATCGGAGGCCGCAGCCACGGCGCGGCCCGCTGTTTCCGCCGTTCCGTCGTCGCTGCCGTCGTCCACCAGGACGACCCGGAAGTCGCCCGGATAGTCCTGATGCAACAGGCTCGAGAGCGACTGTCCGATCACATCGGCTTCATTGCGCGCCGGCACCACGGCCACGACGCTCGGCCAGCGGGCCGGCTCGAATGTGCCTTCGCCGCCGTCGCGTTCGCGCGCCAGCCAGAATCCGCCGCGACCCAACAGCAGATAAAGCCAGATCGCCACAACCAGCCCGCCCAAGGATGCCGCCAGGGTCATTTCAGATAGCCTGCCTTCCGGAACCAGGCCAATGCATCGACCACGCCCTCCACGCAGGGGCGGCTGCGATAGCCGAGTTCGCGTTCCGCCTTCGCCGAGGTGAAGTACATCTTGTAGCGCGACATGTGCAGGCCATCGACGGTCAGCAAGGGCTCCTTGCGCGTGAACCGCGCGATGGCCTCGGCACTGAGGGCCAGAGGATAGAGTGGGCGGCGCGGCAACCTGATCCGCGGCGCACGTCGGCCAACGACGTTCGCGACCGCAATCAGCAGCTCCTGCAGGGAAAGATTCTGGCCCCCCAGGATATAGCGCTCACCGACCTGGCCGCGCTCGAAGGCGAGCAGGTGGCCGTAGGCGATGTCGTCGACATGAGCGAAGTTCAGGCCGGTATCGACGAACGCCGGAATCCGGCCACGCGCGCCATCGAGCAAAATGCGGCCGGTCGGCGTCGGCTTGATGTCGCGTGGACCGATCGGCGTCGTGGGATTGACGATGACCGCGGGCAGCCCTTGCTCTCGGATCATTTCCTGCACGGCGCGCTCGGCGAGCGTCTTGCTGCGCTTGTAGACGCCGATCGCCTCGTGGGGCGCCAGCAGGGCCGTCTCGTCGACCGGCGCGGTGGCACCCGCGATTTTCAGGGTGGCGACGCTGCTGGTATGGACGATCCGCTCCACGCCGGCGGCCAGGGCCTCGCGCATCAGGTTGACCGTGCCGTCGACATTGACGCGCAGGATGACCGAAGGGTCACGCGCCCAGAACCGATAGTCGGCGGCGACATGGAACAGATACCGGACGCCGTGCAGGGCCGCCTTGAGCGAGGCGCGATCCATCAGGTCGCCGATCACGATCTCGCAAGCCAGGCCGTCGAAATTCCCGCGCGGGCTGGTGGCGCGCACGAGCGCACGCACGCGCAGGCCGCGGGCAAGCAGCGCCCGCACGACCGCGGACCCGAGGAAGCCCGAGCCGCCCGTGACAAGGATCGAATCTCCCGGTTGCAACGAAGCACTCATCGACGACCAGACCTTCAGCGCCTGACGTACGGTCAGTCCGCAGGCTGCAGTTGGCGCCGCGCCCGTTTCCCGGCCCACGGCCTGGAGACGAACAATGCGAGCCTGATCAGCATCGGTACCGTCGTCGGCCGTACGAGTCGAGGGTCGTATCCGGCAAAGCGGCGGTCGTTTTCCTCAAGGCAGAGCTGCATGAGATCGCGCACGCCGAACTCGACCGGACTGAGGGCGCTCGCCCCCTTCACCGTGAAGTTGCTGTTGGTCGGCGTCTCGTCGGCCCTGGTGTCCATGCCGCGCGTCAGTCCGATCCGCTCGCGGGCGATGGCCATCCAGATCGCCGCGACGCGAAGCTCGAAACGGAGACGGCGCCACCACGGCAGGCTGGCGCGATGCCAGGCCAGCCAATTGGCAAACAGCAGGATGTGGCGACATTCTTCCTGCATGACCGGCTCGAAAGTCTCCACCAGTTCCGGCGGAAAGAAGCCCGACCTGCGCGCCAGCTCGAACAGCCCGAAGGCAAAGAAGCTGTCGATGCATTCGGAGAAGCCGGTGAGGACGTAAAACCATTCGACGTCGCGCGGATACTCGTAAGCCGGCTCGGACTCCAGCCGGATGCCATAAGCCTCGACGAGCTTCGACAGGACCTCCTTGTGCCGATTCTCCTCCCAGGCATTGAGCATGATCGCATCGCGCACGTCGTCGTCCGCGACGGACTCGGCGTAGGCCGCAAAGCGCATGCGCGCCCGGCCCTCGGTGTGGACCGCGATATCCCAGATCGGCAGCGACGTGAGGCGACGCAGTTCCTCGGGCGCGAGCTCCGGCCAAGCGATGACCGACGGCTTGTAGGGATTGAAGGTCTCGCGGAACATCCGGCAGACCTCGCGCTTGTGCTCCTCGGATCCCGGCCTCAGCAGCCCGACATGGCTGCTGGTCCAGGATCGCGAGAGGCGATCGGCAGCTTCGACGAGTGCGGATGTCACTTGATTCGTTGGACGGGCAGGCGGCACGAAACCGAAAACGAGCGCTTCGGTCTCGCCAACTCTATCGCGTTTGATCATTACCCTCGCTTTCCCTTCCATCGGCCGGCAGGTCTTATACCGAGCGCGGCCATAGATAGCTCTTTTTGCGGCAGTTTTGCGTCATGGAACTTATTGCACAAGGCACCGAATCGCACAGCGTCCCTGCGCATGAAGTAGCCTTGCCTCGGCGGCAAATGGTATGCCGAACGAAACCCATGAGGAGTGCCGTGACATTACCGCTTGAGGGAGTTCGGGTGATCGAGGTCGGCCAGGCATTGGCAGGACCCCTTGCCGGTGTGCTGCTTGCCGACATGGGCGCCGATGTGATCAAGGTGGAAAAGCCGGATGGCGGCGACGACGCCCGCATCTGGGGGCCGCCCTACGGACCCGATGGCGTCACGTCTCTCTATTTCTACGGGCAGAACCGCAACAAGCGCTCGGTGACGCTCGACCTCAAGGCGGCGGCCGATGTCGAGAAGCTGCACCGGCTTTGCGAGACGGCCGACATCCTGATCCAGAACCTGCGGCCCGGAGTCGTGGACGAAATCGGCATCGGACCGGAAGCGATGCTGAAGCGCCATCCGCGCCTCATCTACTGCTCGATCTGGGCCTTCGGCTACGAAGGCCCGCTCAAGATGAAGCCGGGCTTCGATCCGTTGCTGCAGGCCTATGGCGGCATGATGAGCGTTACCGGTCGGCCGGACGATCCGCCGACCTTCTGCGGCGCCTCGATCAACGACAAGGCGACCGGCATGTTCTGCACCATTGGAGCACTGGCAGCGCTCAGGATGCGCGACCGTACCGGCAAGGGCTGCCTGGTCGATACATCGTTGTTCGATTCGGCCGTGCACTGGGTCGAGGGCCAGCTCAACAGCTATCTCGACAGCGGGGTCCTGCCCAAGCGGCATGGCACCGGCGGTTCGGTGATCGTGCCCTACCAGACCTTCGAGACGGCCGACCGGCCGCTCTGCCTCGCGCCCGGCAACGATCGGCTGTGGGCCCGCTGCGCGCAGACCCTGGGCCATCCGGAATGGGCCACCGATCCGCGCTTCGCCAAGAGCTCGGCGCGCGTGCAGAACAAGGAGACGCTCCTTCCCCTGATCGCCGCGGCCATGCGCACCAAGTCGCGCGCTCATTGGATCGAGGCGTTCGAGAAGGCGGGCGTGCCGTGCAGTCCGGTGAACGATATCGGCGAACTGGCCGCAACGGAGCAACTGGCTGCGGCCGACCTGGTGCACCAGCTTCCCGTGCGACCGGGCGAGGCCAAGGGACCGCGCGTGGTCGGCCTGCCGATCTCCTTCGACCGTCAGCGCCCGCACTCGCCGCGGTCCGCCCCCAAGCTCGGCGAGCACAACGACGAGGTGCTGGGCTAAAACGCGCCGATACATCTTTCTTTCATGTTCCTCGCCCCCGACAAGGGGGGAGAGGCTAGGTGAGGGGGTGACGCACGAGCCTTCGATGCCCCTCACCCAACCTCTCCCCCCAAACAAGTTGGGGGAGAGCAGGAAGAGAGAGACGATCGCCTAACTTGTCTTCAGGCCCCGCACGACGAACGCGTTCAATCGTCGTGCGAAGGCGGCGGGATCGGCCGGGACCTCGCCGTCGAGGATATAGGCCTGGTCGAGCAGAAGGTTGGCGATGTCGGTCACTTCCTCCTGTCGTCCGCCGACGCGCGCCGCGTCGAGGGCTTTCACGAGCTCGTGCCGCATGTTCAGCTCGAGGATCGGCTTGGTGCCGCTGCCGCGATTCTGGCGCGCCAGCAGCCGCTCCAGCTCGCGGTCGCGGCCCTGGGCGCTGGCCACGAGACAGGCGGCGCTCTCGGTCAGGCGTTGCGAGGCGCGCACTTCGGCCACCTTGTCGCCCAGCGACTCCTTCACCGCCTTGGCGATAGCGGCGTCGTCGGCCGATGCGCCCTTCTCCTCCTCCTTGTTCAGGAGCGGAATCGCGCCGAAATCGATATCGCCCTGACTCAACGACTTCAGCGGCTTGCCGTCGAATTCCTGCGGCATCATGGTCCAGAAGGCGTCGATCGGATCGGTGAGCAGCAGAACCTCGATGCCGCGCGCCCGTGCCGCCTCGAGCTTGGGATTGGAACGCAGCCGATCGGCGCTTTCGCCCGCCAGATAATAGATCTCGGTCTGGTTCGGCTTCAGGTCGGCGACATAGTCCTTCAGCGAGCGCAGGGTGTCACCGGCGGTGGTGGCGAAGCGTGCCAGGGCGAGCAGTTGGCCACGCCGCTCGTGATCCTCGTACAACCCCTCTTTCAGCACCGGACCGAAGGCATTCCAGATCTTTGCGTAGGTTTCGGGCTCCTTGCTGGCCGCGCTCTCCAGCTCGCCGATCACGCGGCTCGCGAGGCCGTTGCGGATCTGCTTCACCTGCGGATTGTTCTGCAGCATCTCGCGCGAGATGTTGAGCGGCAGGTCCTCGCTGTCCACCACGCCGCGCACGAAGCGCAGATAGGCGGGCAACAAGTCGGCATCGTCGGTGATGTAGACACGCCGCA
The DNA here is from genome assembly GCA_018242505.1 of Pseudomonadota bacterium. Classification (GTDB taxonomy): domain Bacteria; phylum Pseudomonadota; class Alphaproteobacteria; order Reyranellales; family Reyranellaceae; genus Reyranella. The sequence goes on along the minus strand of JAFEBU010000026.1, from coordinate 9,620 downwards.
CATAGAGCTTCACGCGTCCCTTGCGGGCGGGATCGCCGAGGTCGAACGGCGGCGTCGTGGGCACGAACAGCAGCACGGCATAGGACTGCCGGCCTTCGACCTTGTAGTGCAGCGTCAGAGCGGGCTCGTCGAACGCCATTGCGATCGAGCGGTAGGCCTGCGTGTAGTCTTCGGCCGTCACTTCCGACTTGGCACGCTGCCAGAGCGCGCTGGCGGCATTGATCTGCCGCGCCTCGCCCTTGTCGTCCACAAGCTCGATGGGAAACAGGATGTGGTCGGAATAGGTGCGAACCACCCGCTCAAGCTCGAACGGCTGCAGGTAGCGCGCCGCATCTTCCTTGAGGTGCAGTACGATCTCGGTGCCGCGCGGCACGCGCCTGGCCTGCTCTTCGCTCGCCGGCGCCACCTCGAAGCCCGCTCCGCCCTTGGAGCGCCAGACCCAGGCCTCGCTCGTGCCGGCGCGATGGCTCGTGACCTCGATCCGGTCGGCGACCATGAAGGCGGAGTAGAAGCCGACGCCGAACTGGCCGATCAGGCCCAGCCCGTCCTTGGCCTCCTTCAGCCCCTTCAGGAAGGTCTTGGTGCCCGATCGCGCCAGGGTGCCGAGATTGTCGACAAGCTCCTGACGGTCCATGCCGATCCCATTGTCGGAGATCGTGAGGGTCTTGGCCGTGGCATCGGGCTTGAGCCGGATCGCAAGCTTGTCGTCCACGGCCAGCAGATCGGGCCGCGAGATCGCCTCGTAGCGGATCTTGTCGCAGGCGTCCGAGGCGTTCGAGATCAACTCGCGCAGAAAGACATCGGTCTCGGAATAGACCGAATGAACCATCAGGTTCAGAAGCTCGGCGACTTCCGCCTGGAATTGATGCGCCTGCGCAGTTCCGCTGTCCCCGTTCATCGTGCTCCCGTCCTCTGGAATCGCTGACGGATATAAGACCTTTGTCCGGAGGGACAAGTGCCCGAAGACGCGTCCTATTTGCGGATACGACCGCTAGGCGGCGATGCCAGCGCCCCTTGCAAAATGAGCCGGGTGATATTCGCCGCCGCATCAGCGAAGTCGCGCTCGGTCAGCCGGCGGCGTCCCAGCACCGCACGCACCTGGACCTCGAAATCGGCATAGTGCTGGGTGACCGCCCAGAGCTGGAACACAAAGTGCCTGGGATCGAGCGGTCGCATCTTGCCCTGGTCGATCCATTCGCGGACGACACCCGCCTTGTCCTCGACCCGGCGCCTGAGATCGCGTTCGAGATAGGGTTTAACGAACGGTGCGCCATGCAGGATCTCGTTGGCGAACACCTTCGATGCATTCGGCCGCAGGCGCGACCACTTCAGCTTTGCTGCAATGTACTCGGCAATGGCCTCGGAAGGATCGCGATCCGGCGTGAACCGGTCGAGCTCGTCGAGCCAGAGTTCGAGCACATTGGCCAGCACCGCGCGGTAGAGCTCGGCCTTGGTCCGGAAATAGTAGTGCAGGTTGGCCTTCGGCAGCTTGGCGCGGGCGGCGATGCCGGCGGTGGTGGCGCCGCTGAAGCCACGCTCGGCAAATACCGTCTCGGCTGCCTGCAAGAGCCGCAGCTCGTTGCTCTCGCGGATATGGCCGCGACCGTTGGCATTGTTCTTGCGGGTCAATGTCCGCGGGGACTTGCCTCCGGAGGAGGCCGTGTTCTTGGCGTCGCGCTGCCTGGCCATTGCCACCCGATGCTAGCGGATCGTCTGCTCGCGGACGAGGACGAACTTGACCATTTGGTCAGATCGTCGGTACCGTGCCGTCAACGAAGCGGAGGAAGCTGCGGATGGGCGGTGCCGGCGGAATTGCCAGTCGACGCTTGAGCGCCGAGGAGCTTTCGCGCAACTTCGCCGACATCCATGTGCCGCTCGATCGCGAACGCGCGCTGATCGAAGCCAGCCGCTGCTATTTCTGCTACGATGCGCCCTGCCAGCAGGCCTGCCCGACCGGCATCGACATCCCGGGCTTCATCCGCAAGATCGCGACCGACAACGTCAAGGGCGCGGCCGTCACCATTCTCAGCGAGAACATCATGGGCGGCGCCTGCGCGCGCGTCTGCCCGGTGGAGATCCTCTGCGAATCCGCTTGCGTACGAGAGACGCAGGAGACGCGGCCGATCCAGATCGGCGCCCTGCAGCGCTATGCGACGGACTGGCTGTTCGAGCGCAAGCTGCAGCCTTTTGCGCGCGCATCCTCGACCGGCAAGTGCGTTGCCGTGGTGGGCGCGGGACCGGCCGGGCTTGCCTGCGCCCATCGGCTCGCCCTGCGCGGGCACGACGTCACGATCTTCGAGGCGAAACCCAAGGCGGGCGGGCTGAACGAATACGGCATCGCCGCCTACAAGGTGCCCGACGATTTTGCCCAGGCCGAGGTCGCGTTCATCCTGGGGATTGGCGGCATCAGGATCGAATTCGGCAAGGCACTGGGCCGGGACGTCTCCTTCGCCGGGCTGCGCCGCGACTTCGATGCCGTGTTCCTGGGAATGGGCCTCGCCGGCGTGAATGCGCTCGCCCTCGACGGCGAGGACATGCCGGGCGTGATGGATGCCGTCGCCTATATCGAGCGGCTGCGTCAGGCTGCCGACAAGAGCACGCTCGAGATCGGCCGCCGCGTGGTCGTGATCGGCGGCGGCAACACGGCGATCGACATCGCGGTCCAGTCGAAACGGCTGGGCGCCGAGGACGTGACCGTCGTCTATCGCCGCGGACCGGATCACATGGGCGCGACCCGGCACGAGCAGGAACTGGCGCAGACAAATGGCGTCACCCTCAAGCATTGGGCGCGGCCGGCACGGATCGTCGGCCATCGGGGCCGACTGAAGGAGGTCGAGTTCAAGTACACACAGCTCGACGAGCAGGGTCGGCTGATGGCGACCGGCGACCGCTTCACGCTGCTTGCGGACATGCTGTTCAAGGCGATCGGCCAGACCTTCGTGCCCGTCCCGCTCGGCAACGGCGCGGCCGAGCCGATCGAGCTTGCCGGCAATCGCATCGAGGTGAATGCCGACCGCAAGACGTCGCTGCCCGACGTCTGGGCCGGCGGCGATTGCGTGCCGGGAGACGACCTGACGGTGAGTGCCGTGCAGGACGGCAAGCTTGCCGCCGAGGCCATCGACCGGAACCTGCGTTCCGCCTAGGGGAGGACCTCATGGCCGATCTCCGCACCACCTTCGCCGGCATCAAGTCGCCCAATCCGTTTTGGCTCGCCTCCGCACCGCCGACCGACAAGGCCTACAACGTCGTCCGCGCCTTCAAGGCCGGCTGGGGCGGCGCGGTATGGAAGACGCTGGGCGAGGACGGGCCGCCGATCGTCAACACCGCCTCGCGCTACGGCGCGCTGGAAGTCGGCGGCATGCGCATGGTGGGGTTCACCAATATCGAGCTGATCACCGACCGGCCGTTGCAGGTCAATCTCGACGAGATCAAGCAGGTCAAGCGCGACTGGCCCGACCGCGCGCTGGTCGTGTCTCTGATGGTGCCCTGCGTCGAGGAGAGCTGGAAGCGCATCCTGAAGCGCGTCGAGGAGACCAACGCCGACGGCGTCGAGCTCAATTTCGGGTGCCCGCACGGCATGTCGGAGCGCGGCATGGGTGCTGCGGTCGGCCAGGTGCCCGAATATGTCGAGATGGTCACACGCTGGTGCAAGCAGAACACGCGCATGCCGGTGCTGGTGAAGCTGACGCCCAATGTCACCAACATCCTGGGTTCGGCCCGCGCGGCCAAACGCGGCGGCGCCGATGGCGTGTCGCTGATCAACACCGTGAATTCCATCATCGGCGTCGACCTCGACCGCATGGCGCCCTATCCAGTGGTCGCAGGCAAAGGCACGCATGGCGGCTATTGCGGGCCGGCGGTGAAGCCGATCGCGTTGCATATGATCTCGGAGATCGGCCGCGATCCCGAATGTGCCGGCCTGCCGATCTCCGGCATCGGCGGCATCGCCACCTGGCGAGACGCCACGGAGTTCCATGCGCTGGGCGCCGGCACGGTGCAGGTCTGCACCGCCGCCATGCATTACGGCTTCAAGATCGTCGACGACATGGTGGACGGCCTCGGCAACTGGCTCGACGCCAAGGGCCACCGCCAGCTCGATGCCATCGTCGGCCGCGCACTGCCCAATGTCACGGACTGGCAGCATCTCGACCTCAACTACAAGATCGTCGCCCGGATCGACCAGGACGCCTGCATCAAATGCGGCCTCTGCTATATTGCCTGCGAGGACACCTCCCACCAATCGATTGCCGCCCTCACGACTGGCGGCGAACGACGCTACGAGGTGATCGACAGGGAGTGCGTCGGCTGCAACCTTTGCATGTACGCCTGCCCGGTGACAGGCTGCATCAGCATGGTGGAAGTGCCAACCGGCCGGAAGCCCCTGACCTGGCTCGAGCACCCCAATAACCCGCTGCGGCAAGCTGCCGAGTAATTGAAACATTCGAGGGATCCGATGACCGATACGACAACCGGCAAGAATCTTCGCATCAACGGCGAACGCCTGTGGCAGAGCCTGATGGAGATGGCGAAGATCGGCGCCACCGACAAAGGCGGCGTCTGCCGGCTGGCCCTCACCGATCTCGATCGCCAGGGCCGCGATCTCTTCGTCCGTTGGTGCAAGGAAGCGGGCTGCACGATCTCGGTCGATCGCATGGGCAACATCTTTGCCCGTCGGCCGGGACGCGATAATTCGCTGCCGCCGGTCGGCACCGGCAGCCATCTCGACAGCCAGCCGACGGGCGGCAAGTTCGACGGCGTCTATGGCGTACTGGCCGGCCTCGAAGTGATCCGCACGCTGAACGATCTCAACTACGAGACCGCAGCGCCGGTCGAGGTCGTGGTCTGGACCAATGAGGAAGGCTCGCGCTTCGCTCCGGCCATGGTCGCATCGGGTGTGTTCGCCGGCGTGTTCGACGAGGAATACGGCCTTTCACGCAAGGATCTCGACGGCAGGACCATGGGCGAGGAACTGGAGCGCATTGGCTATGCCGGCGACCTGCCGGTCGGCGGCCGCAAGTTCGGCGCCTTCTTCGAGGCCCATATCGAGCAGGGGCCGATCCTGGAAGCCGAGAAGAAGACCATCGGCATCGTGCAGGGAGCGCAGGGTCAACGCTGGTACGAGATCACGGTGGTCGGCCAGGAAGCCCATGCCGGCCCCACGCCCATGCGCCGCCGCAAGGATGCCCTGCTCGGCGCCTCGCGAATCGTGCACGAGGTGAACCGCATCGGGCTTGCCAACCAGCCCTATGCCTGCGCCACGGTCGGGCTGATGCAGGTGAGCCCCAATTCCCGCAACACCATCCCGGGCAAGGTGTTCTTCACCGTCGACTTCCGCCATCCCGACGATGCGACGCTATCCAAGATGGATGCCGAATTGCGCGCGACCGCCGAGCGCATCGCGGGCGAGATCGGCCTGCATCTCCAGCTCGAGCAGATCTGGTACTCACCGCCGGTGGCATTCGACAAGAAGTGCGTGGCCGCCGTGCAGGCGGGCGCACAGACGCTGGGCTACGAGAACATGCCGATCATTTCCGGCGCCGGGCACGACTCTTGCTACATCGCCCGCGTGGCGCCGACAGCCATGGTGTTCGTGCCCTGCGAGGATGGCATCTCCCACAACGAGGTGGAAAATGCGACGCCCTCCGACATCGCCGCCGGCTGCAATGTCCTCCTGCAGGCGATGCTTGCGCGGGCGAACGCACCGTGACGCGGTTTGACAGCGCCGCCGCCGCGCGGCGGCGATCCGTTCGGGGAAACCATTGACGTGCAGACGCTGCACGCAGCGACGCCTATGAATGCAGAAGCCCCGCAGCCGGCCTCCCAGCCCGGGAACCAACCGGTGGCCATCGACATGCGCGACCTGTCGCTCACGTTCGAGACAGCGGATGCGCCGGTCGTGGCACTGTCAAAGGTCAACCTGCAGATCAAGGCCGGCGAGTTCGTCTCGCTGATCGGACCTTCGGGTTGCGGCAAGACCACGCTGATGCGGGTGATGGCCGACCTCGAGCGGCCGACCGGCGGCGAGATCACGGTCAACGGCCTGTCGCCTGAGCAGGCGCGGCTGGCGCGCGCCTATGGTTACGTCTTCCAGGCGCCGGCGCTCTATCCGTGGCGCAGCGTGCGGCGCAATCTCATGTTGCCGCTCGAGATCATGGGTGTGCCGCGCGAGGAACGCGAAGCGCGGGCCGCACGCTACCTCGACATGGTCGGGCTGAAGGACTTCGCCAACAAGTTTCCCTGGCAGCTCTCCGGTGGCATGCAGCAGCGCGTCTCGATCGCGCGGGCGCTGAGCTTCGAGCCCAAGCTCCTGTTGATGGACGAGCCGTTCGGCGCACTCGACGAGATCACGCGCGATCACCTGAACGAACAGCTTCTGCGGCTCTGGGAGCGGACACAGAAAACAGTGATCTTCGTCACCCATTCGATTCCCGAGGCGGTGTTCCTGTCGAGCCGTGTGGTCGTGATGTCGCCGCGGCCCGGACGCATCCTCGATGTGATCGACTGCAACCTGCCGGCCAGGCGCACCCTCGATGCCCGCGAGACGCCGGAATTCCTGGCCATCGCCCATCGCGTCCGGCGCGCGTTGCGCGCCGGCCATTCCTATGACGACTGACGCGCTCTCCCGCCCGCTCGGCCAGCCGTCAGCCTTCGGCCGCCTGTACAACGGCACGGCTCTGCCGGTTGCCGTCGTGCTCGCGATCGTCGTGGTCGCCTGGTATCTCGGCGCCATCTGGCTCAATGCCGGCCTGGTCGAGCAGCGGCTCGCGCAGGCCGAGAAGCCGGCCGGCCTTGCCGAGTTCGTGCACACCGCCTGGTCGCTCGACCGACCGGTCCTGCCGGCGCCGCACCAGGTCGCGATCGAGTTCTACGACAGCGTCTTCACCCGCGACGTCACCTCGCCGCGCAGCCTCGTCTTCCACGCCTATGTGACGGGTTCCGCGACCCTGGTGGGTTTTGTCTTCGGCACGCTGCTCGGCGTCCTGCTGGCGGTCGGCATCGTGAGCTGGCGCACGCTCGATCGCAGCCTGCTGCCCTGGATCATCACCTCGCAGACCATACCGATCCTCGCCATCGCGCCCATGATCATCGTCGTGCTGGGCAATGTTGGACTCACCGGCCTGATGCCCAAAGCGGTGATCTCCATGTATCTCTGCTTCTTTCCCATCACCATCGGCATGGTGAAGGGCCTGCGCTCGCCCGATCCGCTGCAGCTCGACCTGATGCGCACCTATTCGGCATCGCCGAGCCAGGTGTTCTGGAAGCTGCGTTGTCCGGCTTCGATGGCCTTCCTCTTCCCCTCGCTCAAGGTGGCGATCGCCATCAGCCTGGTCGGCGCCATCGTGGGCGAACTGCCGACAGGCGCGCAGGCGGGATTGGGCGCCCGGCTCCTGACCGGCTCCTACTACGGCCAGACGGTGCAGATCTGGTCGGCGCTCTTCATGGCGGCGCTCCTCGGCATGGCGCTGGTCGCAGCCGTCGGTGTGGTGGAGCGGCTGACGCTTCGCCACATGGGGGCAAGACCATGAAGACGGGCGCGGCTGCGATCGCCTTCGCGCTGGCCGGCGCCGTCGCCTCGCTGCTGCTGCTGGAAACCACCGCCCCGACGCTCGCGTTCTGGGCGCTGGTCGTCGCCGTGACGATCGCCTCCTGGATCGGGCTGGAGCGGCTTGCGCACATCGACAAGCCACGCTGGATCGGCGCGATCCTCGTGCCCGGCCTGTTCGGCCTGCTGCTGCTTTATCTCTGGCAGGTGCTGACCGTGGGCCTGGAGGTCCCGCCGATCCTGCTGCCGAGCCCGGCCCGCATCGGCCATCAGCTCGTGACCAACCTCGACCTCGAATGGCAGGATTTCCGCCAGACATTCCTGAAATCGGTGCTGGCGGGCTTCGTGATGGGCTCGGGCCTGGGCTTCATCGTCGCCGTCCTCGTCGACCGCAGCCCGTTCCTGCAGCGCGGCCTGCTGCCGCTCGGCGCGCTGGTGAGCGCGATCCCGGTCGTCGGCATCGCGCCGATCATGGTGATGTGGTTCGGTTTCGACTGGGAATCGAAGGCGGCGGTGATCGTGGTGATGACCTTCTTCCCCATGCTGGTGAACACGCTGGCGGGTCTCGCCTCGGCCGGCGGCATCGAGCGCGACCTGATGCATTCCTACGCCGCGGACTACGGCCAGACGCTCGCCAAGCTCCGGCTGCCGAGCGCACTGCCCTTCGTGTTCAACGCGCTCAAGATCAACTCCACCCTGGCGCTGATCGGCGGCATCGTCGCCGAGTTCTTCGGCACGCCGGTGGTCGGCATGGGCTTCCGCATCTCCGTCGAGATCGGCCGCATGAACGTCGACATGGTGTGGGCGACGATCGCGGTGGCCGCCCTCGCCGGATCCGTCTTTTACGGCACCCTCGCGCTCATCGAGCGCGGGTTCACCTTCTGGCACCCGTCCTATCGCCAGGAGCGGAGTTGAGGGAGCAACGGACGACGACGAACAAGGAGCAACGTATGAGGAAACTTCCCGTTCTGGCTGGCGCCGCCGTCCTGGCGTTGTCCGGTCTCAGCGCGCAGGCGGCAGACAAGCTTACCCTGCAGCTCAAATGGGTCACCCAGGCGCAGTTCGCCGGCTACTACGTGGCCAAGGACAAGGGCTTCTACAAGGACGAGAATCTCGACGTCACCATCAAGGCCGGCGGCCCCGACGTGGCCCCGCCTCAGGTGATCGCGGGCGGCGGCGCCGACGTGGTCGTCGACTGGATGCCGTCGGCGCTCGCCACCCGCGAGAAGGGCATCCCGCTCGTCAACATCGCCCAGGTGTTCAAGCGGTCGGGCATGGAACTCACCTGCCGCAAGGACTCGGGCATCAAGACGCCGGCCGACTTCAAGGGCAAGACGCTGGGCGTCTGGTTCGGCGGCAACGAATATCCCTTCCTGTCCTGGATGGACAAGCTCAAGTACAAGACATCGGGTCCCAATGCCGACATCAAGGTCCTGAAGCAGGGTTTCAACGTCGATCCGCTGCTGCAGAAGCAGGCGGCCTGCATCTCGACCATGACCTACAACGAGTACTGGCAGGTGATCGACGCCGGCGTGAAGCCCGCCGACCTCATCGTCTTCAAGTACGAGGATGAGGGCGTGGCGACCCTCGAGGACGGCCTCTACACGCTGGAAACCAAGCTCAAGGACCCGGCGATGGTCGACAAGCTCGCCCGCTTCGTGCGCGCGGCGATGAAAGGCTGGGATTATGCGATCAAGAACCAGGCCGAGGCGGTGAAGATCGTGCTCAAGAACGACATGACCGGCGCCCAGACCGAGCATCACCAGACCCAGATGATGGGCGAGATCGCCAAGCTCGTCGCCAACCAGCCCAAGGGCCTGGGCTATCTCGAGGAGGCCGACTACCAGCGCACCGTCGACGTGCTGCTGAAGGGCAGCTCCGATCCGGTCATCACCAAGAAGCCGGTCGGCGCCTGGACCCACGAGGTGTGGGACAAGGGCATGAAGAAGTAGACGCAGGATACGCGGCCAACGACAGGCGTAGCCAACGACAGGCGTAGCCAACGACAGGCGTAGCCAACGACAGGCGTAGCCAACGACAGGCGTAGCCAACGACAGGCGTAGCCAACGACAGGCGT
>JAFEBU010000025.1 GCA_018242505.1 Pseudomonadota bacterium | reverse complement strand
GTCACCATTGGTGACGCTCGATCGCCGCGGTTGTCAGCTCGATGAATTCAGTTCAATGAGACCACCCAAAGGCGCGAGCTTCTCCCCATCGAATTGACAGAGCTGCAGGGCGTGATACGCCAGATAGTCGGCAGACGAATTCGAGAAGGTAATCCCGGGCAGAACCATCGGCGCCTTCACGTCCTTGAGGCTGGTCGCCTGCTTCAGGATATTCTCTCTCGTCAGGTTGTCGCCGCATGCATGGAGAACATGCGCAATCATGAACGAGTTGATATAGGCTGGAACGGTCGTGTTGTCCTCGACGTTGAAGCCCGGCATGTACTTCTTGCAGAACGCCAAGTATTCGACGACGTCCGGGTCTTTGATAGTCGTCGGATCGGTCGGCAACTTCTCCCATCGGGCTGTTACTACACCTTTGGAGGCGTCGATACCGGCTGGGATGAGCGCCCCGCCGATTGACGAGGCGACACTGGCAAGGACCTGGAGATCGGGCTTCCATCCCAGGTCGAGCGCCTTGCGCATGCCTTGTGCGGCGAACTTGGCATAAGTGAACTGGACGAGGATGTTCGCTCCACTGCCTTTCAGATCGATGATCTGGTTATCGACGCTAGGGTCGGTGAATTCGTGGCTGACATCGCGCACGATCATCTTCGCATGATCGCCCAGCCCTTTTGTGAGGCCCCCGAAGAAATCCTTGCCGAGATCGTCATTGACATAAAGGACGCCGATCTTGCCGTTCGGATACTTGGACAGGATGAACTTGGCGAAGGCCTCGCCTTGGCCGACATAGGTCGGGTAAAGCGGCACGATCCATGGGAAGTGCTTGGGATCGTTGAAGCGCTCGGCCCCCGAGGTAAGGAAGAGGTTGGGCACTTTCTTGCCGTTGAGGTACTTTTGGATCGACGTGTTCGCGGCTGTGCCGAGGAACCCCGCGATGGCCAGAACTTTATCGCTTTCGACGAGCTGGCGCGTCACTTCAAGTGCCTTGGGCGGGCTAAAGGCGTTGTCGAGGGAGATCAGGGTCACTCTCCGGCCATTGATGCCCCCCTTTTCGTTGATCATATTGAAGTAGGCCGACTGACATCGACCATAGACCCCATAAGCTGAGGCCGGGCCACTATAGGGTGCCGACGAACCGAGCTTGATCTCGGTATCGGTCGCGCCAATATCGTAGGACTTAGCCGCACTGAGACGAGGCGTCGCCGCCACTGCCGCACTGCCCAGTCCGGCGAGAACAGCTCGCCTTCTCACGCGCATCGTCATTATGTTTTCCTCCCTTTTTTCGTTCTGGATATCGCGATCTCTCCATCGAGACCGACTTCAGCCAATCGTCACCGACAGGTCAGGTGAATCTGAGAATCCGCAGCGGCCTGCATAGGAGGTGCCCTCTACTCGTTGCGGGAATTGCGTCAGCGCGATCACGGTGGCTTTCCGAAAAAGCGTCAGTGATCACTCGCGCCAACATTGTCGATGTACCGGCAGTTACGCGGCGTCAGCGGGCGACATCAATTTTTTCCAGCGGCGCCAAAACACCCGCATCTGCTCCTCGTCGGTATTGCTGGGGCTGTTCTTGAGCATGCCGCGCGAGATATCGTTCCATTCCATTCCGAGCTGGTTGCGGTAGCCGTCCTGGCACATCTCCAGCATCTCGACGTCATCGGGTGAGGCAAACCCTGCCGGGCCCAGGAATTCGAGAAAGTTGCGCAAACGCCGATCGCGCGAACTTGCGCTCTCGCCGACCGGCGCCAGTGCCCAGGCATTCACCTCCATGCGGTCGGCACGCACGGGGTAGAAGGTACGCACGGTGATGGCCATGATGTCGTTGATGACCAAATTGGGGAAGATCAACGTGTTTCGGTCGCCATTGATCACCAGCTCGGCGCGGCGAGCTCCCAGCCGTTTGACCACACTCCGACCGATCTCCTCGATCTCCTCTTTGGCCTCTTCACCCCACCCCGGCACCCAGCGGGCATAGGGCCGCCCCCAAGGCGCAGCGCCGATCGAGGCTATGACGGCGTGACCGTTGCCAAGATCGCGTACGCGGTTGAAATCGTTGTCGTGGCCGAGGTCCTCGCCGGGCGGAAGCGCCTTCAAATTGCGGCCGGCAGAAGGATCAGCCATGCGCCGCGTGTTGTCGGACATGCCATCCCGCGCGGCGATATAGTCGAGGTAGGTCGCATGCGTTGTGGCCGCGTGGTACCCGTCGGCGCTGTTCTCCTGGAGGAGCTTCCAGTTGGCGTTGACGGCATATTCCTGGGTGCCACCCACGACCTCCATCCCGGCTTCACCCTGGTCGGATACCAAGTCGAGCACGGCCTTGGCATCGGCCAGATACTCTTCGAGACTGATCGCGTCGGGATCGTAGTTGATGAATACGAAACCACGGTATTCGCCGAGCTTCGGCACCTCCACCAGATTCATCTCGCCGCTTTCGACCAGCCCCGGGGCCATCGCATCTTTGCCCGGAACGTCGATCAGGACGCCTCGATCGTCATAGACCCAGCCGTGATAGGGACACTGGAAGGACCGACGCGCGCCGCTGCGCTCACGACAAACGACTGCGCCGCGATGTGAGCAGGTATTGAAGAATGCGTGCAGCTTGCCTTCTCGATCGCGATTCAGGATCAACGGCCGACCACCCACCCGCCGGGTGATGAAGCGACCGGGTGTGCGAATCTCTGATGCGTGCCCGAGATAAAGCCAACAGTGATCGAAGATGACCTTGCGCTCGGTTTCGAGCACCGCTTCATCGGTGAAGACACGGCGGTGAACCTTGAACGCACCTCGCGACCGGTCTTCTACGATGGCCTCGCGCAGCAGATGGCGCAGCTCGGCGTCGAGCAGAGACGGTCCTGGCAGCATCACCCTCTCCATCCCAGGCACTCATTTGGCCTATTGGTCTGTCCTTTTGGCCAAATCAGGCAACGGTGTCAACGGGCACACGATCGGAGCGCAGTTCACCAGTGGCGGTGAAATAGGCTAGTTTGCGACTTATCGTTTTGACGAAAGTTTCGATGGATCAGGAATGACACCCGGCAGGAACCCCGACTACGGACCGATCAGGCCCAAACGCGTCTTCGAGGAGATTTGCGAGCGGATCCGAAACGAATTGTCAGCCGGAAATCTCCGCCCCGGCGACAAGCTTCCGCCAGAACGAGAGCTGGCGGAACGCTTCGGCGTCAGCCGGACTGCGGTCCGCGAGGCCTTTCGCAGCCTCGAGCGGTCTGGACTGATTGGCCTGCAGAAGGGGCCAAAGGGAGGCGCCTTTATCCAGGCAGGCAATCCGACGGTCCGGCAATCCTTGGAGGATATGGTGAGTGTCGGCCAGATCTCGCTCGCCGATCTCACCGAAGCTCGGGTCCTGATTCAGGATTCGATCGTCCGGCTGGCTTGCAAGCGGGCGACCGAGGCGGACTTCGCGGCGCTGGAGGCCGACATTGACCGTACGGAAGAACTTACGCTTCAGGGGCGCCTGCGCGAACGGCTGGATTACAGCATCAATTTCCACAAGCTGCTGGCTCGAATCACCAAGAACGAGGTCATGATCGTCACGATCGACGCCCTGACCTACATTCTACGCATCATCATCAACAAGCTGGGACCGCATCCGCGGCTCGACCTGGTGGAATCGCGACGTCGTTTCCTGAAGCACATGCGCACACGCGACACCGAAGCGGCCGTGGCCGAAATGACAGATCACCTGACCAGGCTCCACCAGCATCTGGTGCGCGAACAGCAGCGCATCGACCGGCTTCGGGCGAAACAGCCCGCGCATGGTCCGACCCTCGCCCAGAAACCGGCGAAGCCAGCGAACGCGGCTAAGATCCGAGCAAGGCCTGCAGCGAAACGGACGGGTCGGTCAGCACCTGCGCCGTGACAGTGGTCCCACGCTCAATCATGCGTCGTACAATGCCCATTTCTCGTCCCATGCCGACAGCAATCGCGTAACGAACACGACCGTCACGGACGTGGAACTCGATCAGACGATCGTCGCCGACGCTGCGACGCAGCGGCGGCGACGCAAGGCCGTCAGTCCAGCCAACCGCCTGGATTCGCAAGTCGTATTGATCTGACCAGAACGAAGGCACGCAGTCATATGCTGTATCGCCGCCGGCTGCGTTGACGCCGGCGGCCTCGCCATGGTCGAGCGCGTGCCGCCAATTCTCAAGCCGTGCCGGCGTTCGGCACCAGCGGGTCCTGAAACGAGCCACGTCTCCCGCCGCGAAGATTGACGGATCGGAAGTTCGGCAGTGCTCGTCAACGAGGATCCCGTCATCGACCGGCAAGCCCGCGGCAATGGCCAGGTCGGTATTCGGCTCTCCCCCGACGCCGACGATCAAAAGGGCAGCCTCGATGACCGTCCCGTCATCCAACTGCACGATGATGCCGTCACGCGACGGCGATGCCGAGGCGATCGCCACGCCGAGACGAATGCTGACGCCAGCGCTCCGGTGCCGGTCGACGACGACCTGGGCGAAGTCAGCCGAACAGACGCGAGACAGTGCCGAGCTACCGGCTTCCAGGACCGTGGTCGAGGCCCTTCCGATCGAGGCGGCCGCCTCAAGGCCGATGAGGCCACCTCCGACGACAACGACCGGACGCCGACCGGATGCTCCCCGTAACGCCGTCCGCAGCGCCAGCGCATCCGCGGCCGTTCGCAGATAGCAGACGTTTGGAGCGCCTGCGGGCAAGGCGGCAAGCGCCCGCGCCTTGGCGCCCGTTGCCAGAACCAGCGCACCGTACGACACCGGCGGCCCATTCCTCAAATGTACGAGGCGCCGTGCCCGATCGATTGCGACCGCCATCGCGCCTTGGGCGACCTCGACGCCAGCGGCGGCAAGCATCCCGGGTTTGACGATCAGCTGTGTCTCCGGCTCGGTCAGCCCCGCGAGCACCGACTTGGAGAGCGGCGGCTTTTCGTACGGATCTCGGTCTTCCTCGCCAAGCAGCAGTACGCGACGGTCGCTCTGCGTCCGCTTGGCGGCTAGAGCCGCCATTACCCCGGCCGGACCCGCACCGACAACGACAATGGGCGGGGACAATGGGCGGGTCGGGGGCAGTGATCAGCTCCTGGCCTCGCCGAGCCATATCTCGACGTCACCATTTTCAACACGCACGGCATAGGCCCGCACGGCCTCGGTGCAGGGGAACGTTCGCGCTTCCCCGGTCCTGATATCGAAGGTGCCCGAATGGAAGGGGCATTCGACCACGCCGTTCTCGACGAAACCTTCGCTGAGCGATGCGGCACCATGCGTGCAAAGATCGTCGATGGCAAAAATGCCGCCGTCGAGGTTGAAGATGGCGATCGCGGGAACGCCATCGAGTTCGACCTTGAGGCCCGCCCCTTTCGGCAGTTCAGCAACGGCGCAGGCGCGAACCCAGCGGCCGGCCTCGGCATTCTTTGTCATCGCATCGTCGAGGGGTTGCCGGTGCGGGATAGTGCTGTCCAAAGCGACACGACCTTTTCCGTTATCGCGATCCAGGCGCAAACTGCACCTTGGATCGCCTAGAACAATAGGTTAGACCTTTATACCATTCTTCCATAACCACGATAAGGACGGCAAGGGGAACGATATGACGGCACGGCCTTTCGAGCGGGCGCGCATCGAGGATTTCCTCTATCGCGAAGCTGCCCTGCTCGACTCCTGGAAGCTGATGGAATGGGTAGAGCTGTTTACGGAGGATGGCGAGTATCTCGTACCATCCACCGACATTCCCGACGGCAGCCCCGCCGATACGCTGTTCCTCATCTACGATGACCATCACCGATTGGCCGAGCGCGCCAAGCGCCTGTTGAAGAAGACTGCCCATGCCGAGTTCCCGCATTCGCGCCTGCGTCGCATCGTCGGCAACGTGCTGGTTGATCCCCCGGACAATGAGAGCATTCGCGTCACCTGCAGCTTCGTCGTATTCCGCAGCCGGCTCCAGCGAGCCGATATCTATCCCGGCCACAGCATGTACGATTTGGTCGCGGGCGGTCCGCTCGGATTCCGCATCCGCCGCAAGCGCGCCGTCCTGGATTCCGACGATTTGAGAGAGCAGGGCAAGCTCAGCATAATCCTGTGAGTCGGGCCGACATCGACAGGAAACGAAAACGCCTGGAGGAACCGAAAGATGGCTGAAATCTTGGCGCTCGGCATATCGCATTATCCGCCACTCATCGGCTCGGACGAACGCATGGCGTATATTCTCAAGCGCATGCTGCAGAATCCGCGCCTTCCAAGTGCCTTGCGGAATGCTGGCAACTGGCCCGAAGCCGCGCGCGCCGAGTGGGGCAAGGATGAAGGCGCCAGTTCCGCCGCCATTCATCGTGGCAAGCTTGTCACGGAGCTGCGCAAGGTCCGGGCGGCACTCGACGCGTTCCGACCCGACTTCGTCCTGATCTGGGGCGACGATCAGTACGAGAATTTCAAGGAAGATGTGGTTCCACCCTACTGCGTCTGCGCCTATCCCTCTTTCGAGTTCGGCCCGCCACCGAACAATGTCTGGGGCGAGTCCGGGAAGCCCTATCGCCTTCGGGGCCACGTCGAGGCGGCGAAAAAACTCGCCGGCGGCCTGATCGGCGAAGGTTTCGATACTGCCTATTCGTACAAGCCGCTGCATCATCCTCTCGGCCACGCCTTCGCCAACGCCATCTTCTACCTGGACTACGACCGCACGGGTTTCGACTATCCGATCATCCCCTTCGCCATCAACTGCTACGGTCGGAAGGTCATTGCCCAGCGCGGTGGCCTGCCAACCTTCGATCGCGAACTGAAAGCCGAGGATTTCGACCCGCCAGCACCGACACCGCGTCGCCTGTTCGACCTCGGAGCGGCGACCGCCCGGATCCTGAGCGACCTGCCTTGGCGAGTGGCGCTGCTCGCCTCGTCGGGCTGGTCGCACGCGTTCCTGACCGAGAAGACAAATTTCTTATGGCCGGACACACCGTCGGACCGACGCCTCTATGAGGCGCTACGGGCTGGCGACTACGATATCTGGCGCGACTATCCCGCCGCGGCCATAGAAGAGAGCGGACAGCAGGAGACATTGAACTGGATGTGCCTGGCGGGCGCACTGCACGCGCTGGGGCGTAAGGCTGCGGAAACCGCCTTCATCGACACCTGGATCTTCAATTCGTCCAAGTGTTTCCTGATCGCGCCGCCAGCGAACGGCTAACGAGCGGCTCACGGCCAAGCCTCGCGACCCCTTCGTCCCGCCCGGCGTCGGCGCCGGTCAGAGCATGGCCATACCGCCACTGACACCGAGATGTTGGCCAGTGACGAACGAAGCTTCAGGCGCGCCGAAATAGGCGACGGCCGACGCGACCTCGGTCGGATGTGACAGGCGCCCCATGCTGATGCCGCGCTGGCCGACGAGCTTCGCCAGTTCCTCCATCACGCCGGGACCCGTCCAGTTCGGATCACGATAGCTTTCCTTGGGCGGATCGGGATCGCCGTCGGCGGCAGTGTCGATGCCGCCGGGCGATACACAATTGACCGTGATACCTTGGGCAATCGTCTCGCCGGCCAAAGTCACGGTGAGGCCGATCATCGAGCCCTTGCCGACTCCCGCAAGCAAGGTATGAAACGGCGCACCGGTGCGCCAGGCTTCACCGGCGATGTTGACGATGCGGCCATAGCGCCGCTCGATCATGGTCGGCAGCACAGCCTTGCAACAGCGCAGCGTGTTCCAGACATTCCAGTCGACAGCCTTCTGCAAAAGCTCCTCGGTAAAGTCGACCAGCCGCATGCGGATCAACGCCGCGGCATTGTTAACCAGTGTATCTATGCGGCCGAACGCCGTGAGCGTCTTCGCCACCATCTCGTCGGCGACGCCCTCGCGCGAGAGATCGCCGCCAAAGGTGAGGAAAGGTTGGCCGGTCTCCTCTTGCAGCTGCCGCGCGGTTCGTTTCACCCGCTCCTCCTGGATATCGGCCAGTACGACCTTCGCACCCTCCTCCGCCAGCCGCCGCGCGATCACCCGCCCCAACCCTTGCGCGGCGCCAGTGACGATGGCGACCCGGCCGTCGTAGCGTCGGCATTCGGTCTTGACCGCAAAAGCCAGAGTCCTGGGTTGACTCATGTCGCTTCTCCCAGGAAACGCTTGGCGTTGCCTGACAGGACAAGCTCCCGATCGGTTGCAGAGAGGTTGAGCTTCTCGACGGCGACAACCGGCTCCGTTTCTTCAATGGAGAAAGGGTGATCGGTACCGACACAGAGCTGCGTCACACCGAACCGCTCGATCAGGAACCTGAGTGTATCGGCATCGTACACCAGCGTGTCATAGTAGAGCCGCCGCGCCAATTCAGCGGGCGAAGCGCCGGTAGCATCCTTCATGCCGGGCAACAGTTTCCAGCCATGCATGAAGCGCGGCAGGACCAGCCCGAACACCCCACCGCCATGGCTGAAGGCGATGCGCAGCCTGGGATGCCGGCCGATGACACCCGCCATCATCAGAGACACGATCGCCGTCGAGGTTTCGCACGGGAACAGCGCCAGCGCTGGCATGCTGGGTGGCCCCACCAACCTATCCGTACCCGCCGGATGCAGGGCATGGACGAAGATCGCTGCGTCCAGCCGCTCGGCTGCGGCGAAGAACGCCGCGTAGCGCTTGTCGCCGATCGAGACGCCGTTGACGTTGGTCCCGATCTCCACGCCCTTGAAGCCCATCTTCATCAAGCGCTCGAGCTCGGCGATGGCACGGTCCGGATCCTGCATCGGCACCATACCCAGCCCGGCAAAGCGATTCTTACCGTTGGACACCATCGTCGCGATGGTGTCGTTGACGTGTCGGCCGAGCGACTCGGCATCCTCGGGCTCCAGCCAGTAGGACAGCAATTCCGGCATAGGCGACAGCACCTGGCACTCGACGCGCGCCGCTTCCATCGCCTCCAGCCGGCGCTCGAGGCTCCAACTGTGGTCGCTGACGGTCCGGAACACCTTGCCGGCGATCATGACATTGCAATGATGGCAATCATGCGCCGGCGCCATCGAGGGCCAGCGCGCATTGGCATGACGGCCGGCATAAGCGGGAAACTGCGCCGGCACGATATGCGTATGGATGTCAATTGCGCGCACCGTCATTCGCGTCCCCGCCATCGTTTTGATGTATCGTAAGGTGACGGTATGGGAGATCGCATGAAACTCAAAGACAAAGTCGCCCTCGTCACGGGCACGAGTCCCAACATCGGTGGCGGCATCGCCGAAGGGTTGGCGGCGGAGGGCGCGACTGTGGTCTGCATCGATGCGATGGCGGCCAACGCCGACGATTGCGCGACTTACCTGAAGAACAGCGGTAGCCAGGCTCTCGCGATCACTTGCGATGTTACCGATGAGGCGCAGGTCAAGGTCGCTGTGCGGAAATCATGCGAGACCTTCGGCCGCGTCGATGTGCTGGTGAACAACGCGGTCATCTTCAACAAGAAGGGCGTGCTCACCATGCCGCTCGTCGAATGGCGCAAACAGATCGACGTGATCCTGACCGGTGCCTTCCTGTTCACCAAGTACGTGGCGCAGTCGATGATCGAGCGTCAGGTGCGCGGCAGCATCCTCAATATCATCTCGACCGCCGGTCACCAGGGTGAGCCCAACAATATTGGCTACTCGACGGCCAAGAGCGGCATGATCAATTTTACCCGTTCGACTGCAATGGAACTGGTCAAGTATGGCATCCGCGTCAATAGCTTGACGCCGACGGCGACCGATCCCTCGGAATCCGTCGAGCGCGCACAACGTTGGGGCCGCGTCGCCCCCGATTTATCGGCCTCCAGGCCCATCTTCGAGATGTATCGCAGCCGCATTCCGATGCAGAAGCTGCCTAAGCCCAGCGACTACGGCCGCGCCGCTGCCTTCATTGTCTCGTCCGAGGCCGAAATGATGACTGGCACCGACCTGCGCATCGATGCCGGTGCTATCGCACGCTACTGGCCGTGGGACCCGGCGCAGAAGTGACCCTCCGCCCGGCAAAGCCACGCGCGTTCGAGGAAATCTGCGAGCGCATCCGCAATCAACTTGCCGCCGGCAAGCTCAAACCCGGCGATAAACTGCCGCCCGAACGCGAGCTTTCGGAACACCTCAAGGTGAGCCGCGCCGCCCTGCGCGAAGCGTTGCGCAGCCTGGAGATCGCGGGGGTCATCCTGCTCAAGAAGGGCGCGAAGGGCGGTGCCTTCGTGCAGACCGGCGATCCCGCCAACATGACGCGCGTCATCCAGGACCTTGTCCATCTCGGCGCGATCTCCCTGGGCGACCTTACGGAAGCGCGGCTGCTGATCCAGAGCGGCGTTGTTCGACTGGCTTGTCTGCGGGCGACAGATGCCGACATCGAGGCGATCGGCCGCAACATCGAGCGCACGGCGGAGATGTCACGGCTCGGCCACGGCGAAGAACGCCGCGAGGCAATCGCAGAATTCTATCGCCTGCTCGCTCTCAGCACACACAACGAGATCCTGAAGATCCTGGTCGATTCCCTCACCGATATCCTGGTGCGTTTCCTGCGGGGGGTCTCCGAAGGCACCGAACTGCCCGGCCTGATCGCCCACCGCCGCCGTTTCCTGCGTCACTTGCAGGCCCGGGACGCCGCCCGGGCGACCAAAGAGATGGAAACGCATCTGAATAAGCTTCACCGCCTGCTTGCCGGGAGTCGACAAGTAAAGGTCTGACCATTAGACTTCCCGTCGATAATAAGAGGGAGGAAGCGTGTGGTCATTCGTGCCTGGATTGGTGTACTGGCGGTTCTCGTTGCGGTGAGTCCTGCCGCAGCCGAGACTTGGCCCGACAAGCCCGTAAAGATCGTCCTTGGCGTACCGCCCGGTGGAGGACTCGACGTACTGGTGCGAGGGATCGCCGCCGAGCTCTCGACCAAGTGGGGCAAGTCCGTGGTGGTCGACAACAAGCCGGGTGCAAGCGGGCTGATCGCTGCCGAAAGCGTTGCCAACTCCGCTCCCGATGGCTACTCGCTGTTCGCCACGACGGACCAGATCTACATGGGCAATCGCTTCGTCTTCAAGAAGCTGCCCTACGATCCCGACAAGTCGTTCGCCAATATCACCATCATGGCACGAGCCGAGCAATTCCTGCTCGCCAATCCGAGCGTACCGGCGAAGACGCTTCCCGAACTGATCGAAGCCGACAAGAAGAACTCCGGCAGGCTCGCCTACGGCAGCTGGGGCGACGGGAGTCCGCCGCAGCTCGTTTACGAGACGTTGAATAAACATGCTGGCACAAAATTTCTGCATGTGCCCTACAAGGGCGTGGCGCCCGTCCTGAACGCGCTGACCGCCAATGAAATCCAGCTGTCGGTCGGGAGCAGTGGTGTGGCGGGCGGCCTCCTCAGAACAGGCAAGGTCAAGGCACTGGCTATTGCCGCCAAGAAGCGCTCGCCTCTTTTCCCCGACGTGCCGACGACTACCGAGTTCGGTCATCCCGAGATTCTGGCCTTCATCTGGTTCGGCCTTGCCGCGCCGGCCGGAACGCCCAAGGAGATCGTCGACAAGATAAGCATCGACGTCCGCGAAATCATAAGGAAGCCGGCCTTCACCGAGCGCTTCATCACCACGCCGGGCTGGACAACGATCGCCGCCACACCGGCCGAGACCGACGAGATCATCAAAAGCGAGCTGCCGATCATCCGCGGCATGATCACCGCCGCCGGTGTCAAACCGCAGTAACGAGGAAGGATTGCCATGCAATTGTCCGATCTCATCATCGACGATCGCCATCAGGCACGCTTCAAGGTCCATCGCAGCGCCTTCGTGTCGGACGAGATTCTGGCACTGGAACGTGAGCGCGTGTTCAGCAAGTGCTGGCTCTATCTCGGCCATACTTCGGAGCTGAAGAAGCCTGGCGACTTCATTTCGCGTCGCGTCGGTGGGCGCCCCCTCCTCTACACGCGTGACCGTGGGAACAAGTTGCACGCCCTGTACAACACATGCCCTCATCGCGGCGCGATGGTGTGCCGTGAGCGTTCTGGCAACCGCCGCGCCTTCACTTGTGGCTATCACGCCTGGACCTTCGACGAGAAAGGAAGCTTTGTCGGCATGCCGGGCCGCGAGGCACTGCCGCCCGATGCGACCGACGACGGCAAGCTCGACCTCGTGCACGTCGAGCGCATGGAGGAGTTTCGCGGCTTCGTCTTCGTCTGCTACGACAAGAATGCAGTGTCGCTGCGGGAGTATCTCGCCGGCGCCGCAGAGTATCTCGAATATGTCGCCGACCAGGGGCGCGACGGCATGGAAATCGTGGTCGGCTCGCAGGACTACTGCGTCGGCGCCAACTGGAAGCTGCTGCAGGAGAATTCAGCCGACGGCTACCATGGCGTGCCGACTCACTCGACTTACTTCGACTATATCCGCTCGCGCGACAATGCCCAGTTCAGCACCATGAATTCACGCGGCTGGGTGAAGAACCTCGGCAATGGCCACGCTGTCTCCGAATCGATCGGCCTGCTGCCTTGGGGGCGTCCATACGCACGCTGGGTGCCTGGCTGGGGCGAGGACGCAAAGGCGGAAGTCGACGCACTCAACAAGGAGATCATGGAACGGCTCGGCCCCGAGCGCGGCAACGTCGTTGCCAACGGCGACCGCAACCTGTTGATCTTTCCCAACCTCGTGGTCAACGATGTGATGGCGACCACCATCCGTACCTTCTACCCGGTGCGGCCGGACCATATGGAGGTGAGCGCCTGGTGCATCGCACCGATCGGCGAGAGCGACCCCTCGCGTGACCGCCGCCTGCGCAACTTTGTCGAGTTCCTGGGGCCGGCCGGATTTGCCACGCCCGACGATGTGGAAATGCTGGAACTCTGCCAGCGTGGCTACGCCAATGCAGCGTCCGCACCTTACAACGACTTGTCGCGCGGCATGCTCTCCAACGTGCCAACCAAAACCGACGAACTGCAAATGCGCACTTTCTGGCGACGCTGGCACCAACTCGTGTCGAACAATCCCGCCTTGGAGCTGGCGGGGCCGTGAGATGAAGCTCTCTCGCTCCGATGCCGAAGATTTCCTGATCCAGGAAGCCGCGTTACTCGATTCCTGGAAACTGATGGAATGGGCGGACCTGTTCACCGAGGATGGCGAATACCTTGTGCCGGCAACAGACGACCCCGAGGGCAAGGCCGGCAAGTCACTCTTTCTGATCTACGATGACCGCCATCGGCTGGGCGAGCGCGCCAAGCGACTGCTGAAGCCCACGGCCCACGCCGAGGCACCCCATTCGCGCACCAGGCACATGATCAGCAATGTCGTCACCCGTGAAGATGACAACGGCGCGATCCCGGTGACCTGTAATTTCGTGGTCTTCCGCAGCCGCATGGAAGTCACCAACATCTATCCCGGCCATGCCGAGTATCTGCTGGTGCGCAACGGCGATGGGCTGAGAATCAAGAGCAAGAAAGCCGTGCTCGATGTGGATGCGCTGCGTCCGCATGGCAAGATCAGCATCATCCTCTGAGGAGGCCGCGATGGAAGGCTACGAGAAGCTGGGTTACATGGCTCTGAACGTCTCCGACGTCAGCCGCAGCAAGGACTTCTACGAAAAGAATGTTGGCTTGCAGGCGAGCGGCGATGCGGAGGGAATCGCCTTCCTGCGCTGCAGCGAGGACCATCACAACATCGCGCTGTATGGAGCGGACAAGCCGGGCCTCAAGCGCGCCGGTTTCGAGATGAAGAGCGCCAAAGCGCTCGACGATCTTGGCATACGGCTTGCCAGCCAAGGCATCTCCATCCTCGAAGTGCCCGCCGCAGAACGCAAGCTGCTGGGCCTAGGCCGTGCCTTCCGTATCACTGAACCGAGCACCGGCGCGACCTACGAATTCTACGACGACATGCGCCAGTTCGGCGGACAACCCTTCAAGCCGACAGTCGCGAAGATCCAGCGGCTTGGGCACTTCGTTCTTAAAGTCCGCAAGTTCGACGAAGCTTGCCGCTTTCACACCGAAGTTCTCGGCTTCCGCATCTCCGACAGGGTCGACGGCATGATCTGCTTCATGCGCTGCCATCCAAACCCGTATCATCACGGTGTCGGGCTGGGTTGCGCCGACGAGGAGCTGCTGCATCACGTCAACTTCATGGTGACCGAGGTCGACGATATCGGCCGCGCCATCTCCCGTTTCAACAAGGCTCAGGTGCCGATCGTCAACGGCCCCGGCCGTCATCCGCCATCGGGCAGCATGTTCCTGTACTATCTCGATCCGGACGGTATCACCGTCGAATATAGCTTCGGCATGGAGGAGTTTCCCGTTGAGGGTGCACGCAAGCCACGCGTGATGGAGCCCATCAAAGCCTCGATCGACTACTGGGATTCTTTCCTCGATCCACGGAAGGCAACGGTGGGTGCGATCGAACGGCTGACGCCATTCGACCCAGTGAAAGAAAAAGCTGCATAAACCGTCACGGGATTGGGCGCACGATGACAGACGTTATCGTTGCCCACGATGACAGATATTATCGTTGCCAGTGCAGGACCGGTCGGCCTCACGCTCGCCATCGACCTCGGTCTCCGGGGCGTGCGCTGTTTGTTGATCGAGCGTAATCGCACGACGGCGCCCTATCCGAAGATGGATCGCTCCAACGCGCGGACCATGGAGTTCTGCTGCCGCATCGGCATCGTCGATCGCGTGCGTGCGCCGGGCTATCTGCCCGAGATCCCCATGAACGTCTATTGCCGCACGTGGCTCAGCAACCCGCCGATCGCCGTACTCAAATAGCCCTCGGTCGCCGAACATAGCAAGCAATCGCCGAAAGCCCCGATGGCAGCTACCTACTCGAGCCCTATCAGCTCGTCCCACAGAACAAGCTCGAGCCATTGCTGAAGGAGGTCGCTGAAGGAAACGCCGGGCGCCACGGTGCGCTACGGATGCGAACTCCTGGACTTCGGACAGGACGACGATGGCGTGACCGTACCGACCCGCACTACCGACGGCCGGGAAGAGATCGCTGCGGGCATTCTACCTCGCAGGCTGTGGTGGCAACTCAAGCCGGGTGCGCAAGACGCTCGACATCAAGCTCGATGGTCGAGGTAGCTTCCGCAATCTGGTACGGGTCATTTTCAAGTCGGACGAACTCTACGATCACATCAAGACCGGCAAAGGGTGCCACTGCAATTTCGCCGACACCGCCGGATCGAGCCTTGACTGCACGAGGCTGTCGTACGGAATTCACTCTGCATTCGACGCTCCCGCCGGAGACCGATCGCGGCCGCCCCGGTTCGGTCACCCTTCATGGACGACGTCGACTTCGCCATGCCCTTGGCCAGCGCAACCCAGCTCCAACACGGAAGACCCATCTTCGAGTGTCCCCCTATAAGGTTCGAACCGAGTCATGGCGGCGTCGATTACTTAGGCAACCCCAGGGTAAGGCCGTCTCAATATCTCCGTCGGTCTAGTTGAACCGGGCTCTGGTTATCGGGGCGGTGCTGGATGTACCTGGCGCCAGTGTCGAGCGATATCGATGCGGCGCGTAATCCACACGCGCGGCAGTTCGGCCAGCCAGTCGAGCGCACGGACGAGGCCCATGGCGCGACCAGGATGGGCGATAATACGATTGTGCAAGCCGAAGCTCAGCATGCGCGGCGGGTCCTCCTCCAACACGCATTGCACGGCGTTCTTCACGTAGGTGAAGTATTCGTCACCAGTTGTCATGCCCTGTCGGCTGAAACGGACGTCGTTGTGCACGAGGGTGTAAGGGAGGACGAGTTGATCGCGGCGGCCCACCTTGACCCAATACGGCAGCTCGTCGTCGTAAGCGTCACTGTCATATTCGTAGCCGGCATCCAGCAACATCCCGCGCGTCTGGAGCGAGGGCGCGTACCGGCTGTACCAACCCAGCGGGCGGACACCAACCGCCGACGTGATTCCCTCTGTGGCCAGCCGAATCTGCTCGCGTTCAAACGCCGGCTCGAGATTGGCATGGATCTCCCAGCGGTTGCCGTGACCCGCAACGTCCCAGTCCGCTTCGCGTATCGCGGCACAAGCCTCCGGGTTGCGCTGCAAGGCGCGGGCGATGCCGAAAATGGTGCAGGGCAGCTTTCGTTTGGTGAAGATCCGATGGAAGCGCCAGAACCCCGCACGGCTTCCGTACTGGAACATGCTCTCCGCGCCGAGATCCCGGCCTTTGACCATGGCGGTCGCGCCCTCTGTCAA
The DNA here is from genome assembly GCA_018242505.1 of Pseudomonadota bacterium. Taxonomy (GTDB): domain Bacteria; phylum Pseudomonadota; class Alphaproteobacteria; order Reyranellales; family Reyranellaceae; genus Reyranella. The sequence continues at coordinate 64,118 of JAFEBU010000025.1, read as the reverse complement.
CCCGGTCTCGGAGGCAGCATCGCCGTCCGGCACGGCATATTCGCCGCCTTCCTCGTAGTTGATGACGAAGTTGATAGCGACATGCGCGCCGCCTGGCCATCTGGGGTCCGGTGGATGACGTCCATAGCCCACGAAGTCACGCACGCGGCCGGCTTCCTCGTCGGTCATCGTCCTCTCTCCCGTCACTGTACCAACGGGCAACCGCCTTCCGACATCGGCCGGAAGGCCTGTTCGCCTGGTACGGTCGCAAGTGTTCTATAGTAATCCCAATCATGCTTGCTTTCGGCCGGCGACTTGATCTGGAACAGATAGGCCGTATGCAGGACTCGACCGTCGGCGCGAATGGAGCTCTTGCCGAAGGCCTCGTCTTCAACGGCCATCGCCTTCATCCGCGCAACCACTTCCCGGCCTGACTTTTTTGCCGCCGCTGCGCCAAGAGCGGCCGCGGCCTTCATATAATGCAGGGCCGCGGCATAGCTGGCAGCCTGGGGGGCCGTCGGCGCCTTGTTCGAGAGCGCCTCTCGGACACGACTGGAGAAGGCGCGGGTGCCGTCGTTGAGGTCCCAGTAGAAGGTCTCGGTGAGCGCCAGTCCCTGCGCCGCCTGCAGGCCAATGGCATGCACATCGGAAATCTGGATCAAAAGTGCGGCCACCCTCGCGCCATTGCGCGTCACGCCGAACTCGGCGCCCTGCTTGATGGCATTGATGGTGTCGCTGCCGGCGTTGGCCAGGGCGATGATCTTGGCACCCGAAGCCTGCGCGCGGACCAGCGCCGACGAGAAATCCGCTGTCGGAAACGGCATGCGGATGTTGCCCACGACCTTGCCCCCAGCCGCTTGCACGCGGGCAGCTGTCTCGCCTTCCAGCGAATGACCAAAGGCGTAGTCCGCAGTGATGAAGAACCAGCTGTCACCGCCGTTCTTGACAAGCGCGTCGCCCAGAACGCGCGACAGCATGCTGGTATCATAGCACCAGTGCACCGTGTTCGGCGTGCATCGCTTGCCGGTGAGGTCGCTTACACCCGCGCACGGCATCACAATCTTGTCCTTCTCCCGGGCGATATCGGCGATTGCGAGCGCGATGGCGGAATTCTGGATGTCGACGATGGCATCGACGCCGTCCTCATCGAACCATTTGCGAGCGATCGTGGCACCGATATCGGCTTTGTTCTGGTGATTAGCCGCGACCACGTCGACTTTGAGTCCCAACTTCTCAGCCATCTCCTTCACCGCCTGGCGGGCACAAACCACAGACCCCGGGCCGCCATTCTCGCGGTAGGGTCCCGTCTGGTCATTGAGCACACCAATTCTCAGCACAGGCGCCGCTTGAGCACGCGCAGTGCTGATCCCCGCCATCACAGCCGCCCCCAGAACCGCCGATCTCCTGGTCAACATCCCGTCCCTCCCTCAATGATCGAACTTTCCTAGCGGGCGACAAACCCGCCATCGACACACCACACCTGACCCGTGACGAAGCTTGCACGCGGCGACGCGAGAAAAAGGATGACCTCGGCGACTTCGTCCGGCTCGCCAAAACGGCCCATGGGAATGCCGCCAACCAGTTCAGCCGTGCGGACTGGGTCCTGCCGCGCGGCTGCTGTCATCGGCGTTGAGATGGGCCCTGGTCCGACAGCGTTCACCCGCAGCCCGGTTGGCGCATATTCGAGCGCCAGCGAGCGGACAAAGCCATTCAGCGCAGACTTGCTCGCCGCGTAGGCGGCCGCCATCGGATTGCCGACCAGGCCGATCTGGCTCGAGACCACCACGACAGCCGGCGATACACCGCCCGCCTGCCGGAGCACGGGAATCGCCGCCTTGGCGACGTGGAAGCAGCCGGTGAGGTTGATCGCGAGCAACCGGTCCCAGGCGCTATCGTCCATCTTCTCGATCGGCGTTCGCAGCAAGATCCCGGCCGAATAGATCACCGCATCAAGACCACCAAGTGACGAAGCGAGTCTTCCGATCGTGTCGGCGATCGCGCCGCGGTCGGTGACGTCAAGGATCGCCGTCCTGACCGCCGGTTGCGACCGCGCGATCGCGTCGGCCTCGGCGCGGGACAAGACCGTGGCCGCGACCCGACCGCCGCGATCTGCCGCAAGCCCGACGACTGCCTGGCCTATTCCCGATCCGCCGCCCACCACAAGCACACGGCGTTCCGCGAGTTCCAAAGGTTGGGCTAGGACTGGCATAGCCATTGCCCTATGTTCCGCGCGTGAAGATGCAGAGTTCGATGCTGACCGCAGATGCAACACCGCGCAGGGGACGGGGCCGGCCACCCGCCGACGAAAGCGTCGTGCTGCAGGCGGCCCTCCAGCTGGTCCAGGCCAAGGATCCAATCAACATCACGATGGAGGAGATTGCGCGGCGAGCTGGCATCACCAAGATCACGCTCTATCGCCGCTGGCCTTCCAAGGCGGCGTTGCTCGCGGAAGCCCTTCTCTATGAATTGCGGCACACCGCACCCCTCGATGAGCGTGCGCCACCCCGCGATGCCATCATTGATCACGTCAAGGCTTTCGCGCGCGGCCTTACCGGGAAACTCGGTATCCTGTTCGAGCGCGTCATCGCGCAAAGCCTGACCGACCCGGACGCGCGTCTTGCGTTCCGCGACCGGTACCTCGCGCTGCGTCGACGTGCAGCGATCGACATCATCAGGCGGGGCGCCGCCGACGGATCGTTCCACTTCTCCGGATCGGCTGAACAGCGACACGACGAGCTCTACGGCGCCCTCTTCTATCGTTTCCTCTTCAAGGTCGGTTCTCTGGATCAGAAATCGGCTGTCGGCCTTGTCGACGACACGCTGAACGGCGGCCGCCCCAGACGGCTGACCAGAAAAGGCTGACTCCCGCTGGGCCAAGCTCACGTTGGCCTACCCGCCCTCGGGAATCCGGGCCGACTTCATATAAAAGTCGTAGGCCAGTGCATGTGCGGCACGCGCTTCTTCCGAGAGCGGTTTCTGCAGACGTTTCTCGGCATGGAAATGCCGATATTCGTCGACGCCCCGCACCAGGAGCGCGCTCGAGCGGGCCTCGGTGCGAGAGCGGACGCGCGTCGGGATGTAGCTGACGCCGAGCCCGATCCGGCGATCGTCACTGTCGTTCGCGCCTGACGAATGAATGGTATGGGTATTGTGCAAGGACATCTCGCCGGCGCGCAATGGCACCAGCGTACCATCGGTATCGGCGAAGCGATCATGAATGGCGCGGCCACGGCGGATGATGTTGCCGCGACTGGGCGAATCGGTGTGTTCGACAAACCCTTCCTTGTGGCTGCCCGGGATCATCCTCATGCAGCCCGCCAGCACCGACGCATCGGACAGCGCGACCCAGGCCGTCACCTGTTCGGCCGGATCGAGGAAGAAATAGGCGTCGTCCTGATGCCAGAGCGTGAACATCTCGACGTGAGGTTCCTTGACCCAAAGCGTCGTATGATAAACGAGGATGTCGGGGCCGATGACGTCTTCGACGGCATCCAGCACCTTCGGATGGTGAACGATTGCGTCGGCCCAGCCGAAGAGTAAGTACGACTTCGACTTCTCGGGAAAGCCGATCACCTTGCCGGTCGACCGTTCGTAGGCTTCGAGTTCGTCTCGCAACGAGCGCGCCTCGGCCGTGCTGAGGACGGGTATGGGCCCGGTGAAGCCATCGCGGGCATATTGATCGACCTGAGCTGAAGTGAGTCGCTTTGGCATCCTCGCCTCACATTTTTGATATCACAGTATCATTATTCTAAGGCCGACGATGCTTGTCAACTCGGTCATCGTCTCAATGGGAGCGTGATCGGGCACGAATTCCCTGCCCAATCGTGACCCACAGCCAACGAGCTGCGACGCGACCTGCTGAACGGAGAGCTGTCCGCGCGCCTGGTCTTAGCCTGAAGTCGCTATTGGCCGGCTATGCCATTGCCATAGTCCTGGCCGGTCTGTTGGCCATGCTTGCGATCACGACGCGCGTCGGCAACGATCCATCGACTCTGACATCGATGCTCAATCCCTCGCCGTCCATTGCGCTGTTGCCGCTGGACTGGTTCGGATCGCGTGAAAGGCAGCGCAGTCTTTGTGCTCATTCACTCGATGCTGTGGACGGTGGCCCTGTCACGCAGTCGGCTTCTTGGCGGTGCCCCAAACGATGCGGATGGTTGGGCGCAGCCATGCGCCTTACGGGACCACGCTACATGGTGAAGATCCGCACACTTATTGCGATGGAGCTTGTCTTTGGCGTTGTCTCCGGCTCCGGCGGGCTGGCCTGGCTTATTTATGAGAACAAGAACGAACTACAGATCGCCAATGCCTTTGCGGGTCCGGTCTCCATAAACCTGATCGGCTTCTTCGCGGAGAACATCATCTTCCGGAACATCGAACTGAAGAAGATCCGGAAATGGGGTGTGCAACAGTAAGTCGCTCTGTCCCGCTCGCGAGATGAATCTCCCTGCTAGCGGCAGCCGTAGTCTCGCACCGCGCCATCCTCCGTCACGTAGCCCTGCTCGAGATCCTCGCGCAACGCAGCGGCGCTGCGATGCTCCGGATCGCCGTAGCCTCCGCCGCCGCCGGTTAGCACCAGCACCTCATCGCCCGCTGCGAGTTCGCACTCGCCCTTGGGCATCGCCTCCGGATCCTTTCCGGCATGCATGACGATCACATTACCCGACTGCGCCGGCTTGCCACCGCAGACTCCCCAGGGCGGATCGTTCAGCCGCTCGAAGGCTGTGAGCAAGCTCATCGATGCCCGCATCCGGTAGCGCTTGCGCGTGCCCAGGCCGCCGCGATGCTCACCAGGCCCGCCCGAATCGGGGCGCAGACCGTACTCCTCGATCAGGAGCGGGAACATTGCCTCCTGCACTTCGGACGGAATGGTGCGCGTATTGCCGTGCGCCATGGTGCGGAACGGTCCGCTGCCGTCGGCAGTGGCCACCGCGCCCCAGCCGCCATGGCCCGCATCGAGACACTGGAAGAAGCGCCCGGTCACGGGATCACGGCCATGAAACTGTACTGACGAGAAGGTGCCGTAATGGCCACCAGCGACGCGTTCGGGGATTGCGCTCTCGAGCGCCCGGACGATGCCGTCGATCACACTGGGCAGCGGCAGGTTGAAGCGACCCATCGCAGCCGTCGGACCGGCGCTCAGGATCGTGCCTTCGGGCAGGATCACATGCAGCGGCCGGAAGCTCGCCTCCTGCACGGGCTCGTTGGCTGCGAACAGATACTTGAAGGCGATGCGCGCACAGGTATGCCCCCCGCCATGCGCACCCGAATTGATTGGCGCCAGGACCTGCGGTGGCAGCCTCGACAGATCGACGGTGAAGTCCTCGCCCGCGACGATCACCTTGATGTGTACCGGCAGGGCCTTGCCCGGCGTGATGCCGTCGTCGTCGAGGAAAGTCGAGCTGAGGTACTCACCGTCGGGCACGGCGCGGATGGCGGCACGGATCGCTTCTTCCGACTGGCGCCAGATGGTCTGCACGACCGTGTTGAAGGTCTCGAGGCCGTAGCGCGCCACCAGCTGGCCGACCCGCTTGCAGCCACGCTTGCAGCCGGCGATTTGCGATTCGACGTCGCCCAGCACCATCTCCGGGAAGCGCGTGTTGTATTCTATGATGCGGAACATCTCGTCCTGGCGCTGCCCGCCGGCATAGAGCTTGACGGTGCGGAACTGGATGCCCTCCTGGAAGATGTCCGAGGCGTTGTTCGACACCGAGCCGATCGCCCAGCCGCCAATATCCATCCAGTGCATGACGACGGCGACGAACGCGATCGGGCGGCCGCGTTCATTGCCGGCGAAAACCGGCGAATACATCACTACGTTGTTGAGATGCTGGCCGATCGTGCCGGCATGGTTGGTGATGACGATATCGCCCGGTGTCCAGGAGTCCTCACCGTAGATCGCAAGGCCGTCCTTGACGGCGATGCCGAGGATGTCGGCGACGAAGATCGGGATGCCGCCGGTGCACTGGCAGATCAGGTTGCCCGCCGGATCGAGGATGCCGACGGCGTAGTCCTTGTATTCCGCCACGATCGGGCTGTAGGCGCTGCGGCAAATGTTGGCGTCGATCTCGTTGGTGATCGCCAACAGGCCACAACGGATGATCTCGACCGTGACCGGATCGATCGTCGCACTCTCACCGTCCCTCATGCCGTGCTCCCGTTCAAGGCGCAATCGATCTGCAGCTCGCCCAGCCGGCCCACCGTCAGGCGGTCTCCGATATCGAGGAAAGTGGTCGAGCCGAACTCCTCGACCAGCGCCGGCCCGGCGATCTCCAGCCCGGCGCGCAGTTCCGCGCGCTGCCAGGTCGCCGCGACGACATGCCGGCGCGCCACCGTCGAGTATACGTCGCGCGCGCCCGTGGCTTTCGGCGCACCATCGGCCGACAATTCCGCGAAAGCGGCGCGTTCCATGCCGACGGTGACGTTGACCCGCACCCCGACAAACTCGATTCCCGACTTGGGATGCTCGTGACCGAAGCTGGCCACATAGGCGCGCACGAAGGCCGCACGGATCGTCTCGACGCTGTCGCCGTCGTGGAACACCACGCTCAGGCTCTGGTGCTGGCCGACATAGCGCAGCTCGCCGCGCCACTCGGCGGTATAGCCGGCGACATCGACGTCCTTGGCGAGCTGGGCGGCGATCTCCCGCTCCAGGTCGCGGCAGCGTACTGAAGCCGTCACGACCGAAGCCGCGCCGAGCGGCGCGAGATAGGTCGCTGCACGGTCGCTGCGCAGGTCGGCCATCAGCATGCCGGCGGCGGAGAAGATGCCGGGATCGGGCGGGATAACGATGCGCCGGATATCGAGCTCGCGTGCCAGCTCGACGGCATGCAGCGGGCCGCCGCCGCCGTAGGCGATCAGCACGAAGTCGCGGCTGTCCTTGCCGCGTCGGATCGTGACGTCGCGGATCGCGCCGGCCATGGTGGTGACAGCGATCCGCACCAGTCCGGAGGCAAGCTGCTCGATAGAGTCTGGCCCGTCGTAGCCCAGCGGTCCGGCCAGCCGGCTTGCCATCGCACGCTGCGCGGCCCGCACGTCAAGCGGCATCTCGCCCCCCAAAAAGCGCACCGGATCGAGGCGTCCAAGCAGCAGGTTGGCGTCGGTGATGGTCGGTTCCTCACCGCCGCGACCGTAGCAGACCGGGCCCGGCGTCGACCCGGCGCTCTGCGGGCCGACATGTAGGCGCTTCTGTGGATCGATCCATCCGATCGAACCGCCCCCGGCGCCGACCTCGACGATATCGATCACCGGAGCACGGACCGGAAAACCATGCTCGTAACCGCCGATGAAGTAGGTCGACTGGAAGGCGAAGACATTGTTCTCGGTCACGGCGCACTTGGCCGTCGTGCCGCCCATGTCGAAGGCGATCGCCTGATCGAAGCCCAGCGCCGCTGCGAGATGGCCGACGCCGATGCAACCGCCGATCGGGCCCGACTCCACCAGCATCAGCGGCGCGCGTGTCGCTCCTTCGGCCGTCAGCACGCCGCCATTGGAACCCATCATCATCAGCGGACCGCGGCAACCACCGCGCTGGAACTCGGTCCGCAGGCGGCCGAGATACTGGGTGATCAGCGGCCCGACATAGGCGTTCGCCGCAGCCGTCGCCGTGCGTTCGTATTCGTGCCACTCGGCGGACAGCTCGGTGCCGGTGGTGACGTAGACGTCGGGCAGTGCATAGCGGAGCAGCTCGGCAGCGCGGCGCTCGCTGGCCGGATTGGCATAGGCATTGAGGAAGGAAATCGCTATCGCCTCGATGCCGGCGGCCTGGAACTGGCCAGCCATCGCCATCACTTCGGTTTCGTCGACAGGCCGCAGCACCTCGCCCTTGGCGTCGATGCGCTCGCCGAGCTCGAAGCGCAGCTTGCGCTCGATCAGCGGCGGATGGCGGCGGTAGCCGAGGTCGAAAGGCAGGGGCCGGTTGCCGCGGCCGATCTCCAGCGCATCGCGAAAACCGCGCGTGGTCAGCAGCGCGGTCTTCGCGCCCTTGCGCTGGATCAGTGAATTGATGACCAGCGTGGTGCCGTGCTTGATCAACCCGATTTGCTCCAACGACAATGCGAGCTTGCGGATGCAGTCGAAGATCCCACGGCCGAAGTCGTCATAGGTCGTAAGGCTCTTCGTCGACAGCGAACGCTTCTCGGACGGCAGGTAGGCGACCAGGTCGGTAAAGGTGCCACCGACGTCGATGGCGACGACGCAGCCCGCGCTCATGCCGCCGCTTCCGGCAGCGCCGCGATCCGCCGGCAGGCGCCGATGAAGACGGCAATGTCAGCGCTGAAGCTCAGCAGGCGCACGCCGGCATCGAGCAAGGTCCTGGCGTAGCCAAGGTCGATCGTGGCGCCGACCGTGGTCATCACATGCTTGCTGCGCGCCCGCGCCGCCATCACGACTTTGTCGAGCTGACCACGCAGCATCGGATGCCGATAGTCCGCGCCGGACAGGCCCTGCGACACGGCGAGATCAAAAGGTCCCACGAATACGATCTCGACTCCGTCGAGGCCGAGGATTTCATCGCACTGCTCCACTGCCGCCAGGTCCTCGATCAGCGGCACCATCAGGGTCGAGGCGTTGGCGTTGCGCTCGTGCGACACCCAGTCGGTCGGCAGGTAGCCTGCGCCGCGCACGACGGGACAGGCGCCGCGCTCACCCTGCGGCGCGTAGCGCGACCAGCGGAGCGCCTCACGGCAGCGCGCCGGGCTGGCGCGTGGGATCACGATGCCGGCACTCCCGAGGTCGAGGCTGCGGCCGATGATCGTGCGGTCGACCTCGGGCACGCGCACCAGCGGCAACACGTTCGCCGAATCCGCCGCTCGCAACAGGTGCGCCAGTGCCTCGAGTCCGGTCGGGCAGTGCTCCATGTCGATGATGGTGAAGTCGAGCCCGCTCGTCCCCATCGCCTCGACGATCACCGGGCTGGCGGAAAAGCACTGCATGCCGGTGACGGTGCCGCCGCCCGCCAGGCGCTCACGGAGGAAGGAGACGTCGCGCTTCATGGTTTGCTCGTCTGAATGCCGGACGCCTTGAGAATCTTGCCGTAGGTCGCGAGCTCGGACTTGATGACCGTTCTGAACGCCTCGGGCGAGCCGCCGATGATGTCGACACCCTGATTGGCCATCGCCTCCTTGATGTCCGGCCGCGCCAGGATCTCGTTGATGTTGCGATTGAGCCACTGAATAGCCTCGGGTGGCGTCTTGGCGGGCGCCAGCAGTCCGGTCCAGCCCAACACGTTGAAATGCGGGAATCCGAGTTCAGCCACTGTCGGCACATCGGGCAGCAGCGCCGAGCGCTTGTCGCCGCTCATCGCCAGAGCGCGCAGCTTGCCCGCTCGGATGTTCTGGATCGCTGTGGGCACGCCCTCGAAGGCGAAGTCGACTTGGCCGGCAAGCAGGGCGATCGACGCTGGGGCGGCTCCCGAATAGGGGATATGCATGATGTCGATGCCGGCCATCGAGCGCAGCAGCTCGCCGCCGATATGGCCGCAGGTACCGATGCCACCCGACGCGAAGTTGAGCTTACCCGGCTTGGCCTTCGCCGTTGCGATCAGCTCGGCGAACGACTTGATCGGCGACGCGGCGGGGACAGCGGCGACGCAGCTGATCGCGCCGAACTCGATGACCGGATCGAAGTCCTTCACCGGGTCGTAGTCGATCTCGTGCAGCCACGGGCTTGCCGCCAGCGCGCCGACATAACCGACGGTCAGGTGATAGCCGTCGGGCTCGGCCTTGGCGCCTTTCGACAGGGCGATGATGCCACCGGCGCCCGGCACGTTGTTGATTACCACCGGCTGGCCGGCGCGCTCACCGAGCTTGGCCATGATCAGCCGGGTGATGATATCGTATGAGCCCCCCGGCGCGCCGGGCATGGTGATGAAGATCTGCTTGGCTGGATAGGGAGCCGGGGCCTGCGCCGCCGCACTCCCACACAAGACGATGCACAGCCCAGCCCATACCCAAATGTACACCCCCCGCATCCGGCCCTCCCCTGTTCGAGGTTCTCCGAAGGACTCGTAAACAAGGAACAATCTTGTTACAAGTTTTTCCTTTTGAGGAATGGATCAGCTTTATGGCAAAGAAGCGAAGGCCGTCGAAACCGGCCAAGGGACTGGCGCGCCACAAGCTGGGCGCAATCGTCGAGGTCCTGTCGCAACGCATCACCGATCGCGTCTTGGCGCCCGGCAGTCGGTTGATAGAGCAGGAAATCTGCGACGAGTTCGGTGTTGTACGGACCACGGCCCGCGAGGTCCTGACAGCCCTGCAGCAGCGCGGGCTAGTCGAGCGCCCCCCTAATCGCAGCGCAATCGTGGTTGGCTTGGGGTTCGAGGACATCAAGGAGATCCTGGTGATCCGGGAGGTGCTCGACGCGTTGTGCATCCGGCTCGCGACCGAGAACAGCGCGCCCACCGACTGGCAAGATTTAATCGACCTGATCGATGGACCTATGCGGCTGGCGGTAAAGCGAGGCGACTGGGGTGCCTATCTCGGCCATCTCGAGCCGTTCTATGTGCGTACGCGCGAGGCCTGCGCCAGTCGGCGTCTGCGCGAAACGCTGCGCGGGATCGATGACCGCAGTAAGTACGTCAATCGCCGCCTGGCATTGCTGCCCGGTCGTCTGCAGGCAGCTTGGCAGGAACTGCGCGGGGTCGTGCAGGCGATGCGCGCCGGCAATGCGTGCGAAGCCGAACGGTTGCGACGTGAAAGCATTCGTAACCAGCGCGATTTCTACATAACCTACGCGCAGATGATCGGCGACATCTGACGGTTGCGGAGAGCAGACCAATGCAGCCGAACTGAGTCCGTGTCGGTATCCTGATATCGAAAGGCTGCGCCGCCAGCGCCGACCGTGCCGGGCAAGGAGATCGCCGGCACGGTCGGCGCTGTCGCCCTGAACCGGCCAATAAAGGTTTGCAGCGGCAACGCGGACGTATCCGGTATCTGAAAGTGCCAGAATTCAATGTGGGATGGTTAATTTCAGGGGCGAATGCGGCAGGACTGCCGGACAGGCCGGCGACAGTCAGAAAGCCCACTGTCGCCAACCCAACTGTCCGGTGGACCACCACAAGCGCTGCACGCAACCGCACGGTGCGCCGCTTACAGATGCCGCAGCCCGCGCCGGAGGCGGCCCGACGCCAATCTCATCATTGCCGGCGCGACGATATATCGATGAACAGAATCCATGCGGAATATCGATGAACGGAATCCAGGCGGATTGCACATCTGCGCCGCATCGGCCGCCCGATCACAGGCGTGCGCGAAGCGTGAACATGGCGTTGAAGGGTGCGCCGTACATGTTGTTGTACAGGGGACTGGTGACCGTTTGGTAGTAAACGGTGTCGGTTATGTTGTTGAGATTGAGGGCGGCTTCAAGATGCTCGTTTATGTTGTATCCAATACGGGCGTTCAACGTTGCATAGCCGTGTTGATAGATATTGCTGCTGCTGAAGGTGCTTACGGCAAACACGCCGCCTCCGATGCTCCATTTCCTCAGCGGACCTTCCTGAAACTCGTAGTCCGTCCAGAGCTTGAACATGTGTTGTGGCGTGAAGGTGCTGTACGGCTGGCCCTGATACGTCGCATCCTGGACGTATGTCGTCGGGTTGTAGGTGTAACCTGCCGTCAGATTCCATCCGGGCAGTAGGCGCCCGGTCAATTGGGCGTCGACCCCCTTGCTTTCGATTTCACCGCCGGACGGCAGGTAGTACCCCGGGTGAAGGATATCAGCCTGCGCCGTGTTTCTTTGATTGATGAGGAAGAACGCGAGCGAACCATCGAGTTGTCCGCCGAAGAATGATCCCTTGAGGCCGGCTTCGTATTGAACGCCGGTGACGGGATTGAGCAGCGTCCCGCTGTAGGTAAGGTAGCTCTGCGGCTGATAGATGCTCGTATAGCTGACATATGCCGAGATGTTCTTGGTCACGTCATATACAAGCGCTGCGTACGGCGTGAATTTAGCCGCGTCGCCGAAGAGCAGCGGCGACTGAACCGTCGGATACATCTGTTGGCTCGAGGCAGTGTACCAGTTCAACCGGCCGCCCAGGATGAGCCTCAATGGGTCGGCCACGCTGAACTTGCCCGACAGATACAGACCATATTGCGTGGTGTTCGTTACGGTATTTGCCCTTGGCGGAAGAGTCGAGGGCTGGGGGACGTTGTACATGGGAGCATAGACATTGAACGGACCGGGGATCGCTACCGACGCGCCGGGCCAATAGCTGTACAGCTCATTTCTCCAATTGAATCCGACGATCACTTCATGAGTGCGCCCGAAAAGCGATATCGGCCCGCTGGCCGAACTATCGATGCTGAATTGGTCTTCCCCGTAGAAAGTATAGGTCGCCAAGATGGATGAGATCGTATTCGTGTTGGGATTGACGCCGGTCGACGCGGCCGTGCGCGTCCAGTTCGTCGTGGAATGGAAATAGGTCCCCGCCAAGCGCAGGTTCCATCCATTATCGAGATGATGAGTAAGCTCGATAAAGGGATTCAAAGTCTCGTTCGGCCGACTCCCCCACGAAACGGCTCCCGCGGCGGAAGACCTCGGAACGTTCAAGGTCTGTCCATTGGTGTAAGCCGGCAACCCGACGAACGGGATAGAATCGTTCCTCTGATAGCTCATGCCGAAGCGCAGCAACGTGTCCGGCGTGATGTCCGCTTCCATTGTGCCGTAGATGAGAGAATTGCGATTGTGTGCAACGTCGTAAAAGTAGTTGTTGTCCTGGACCGACGCGACGACGCGACCGCGAATCGTTCCAGACGAATTCACCGGACCTCCGACATCCACCATCCCTCTGTAGAAGTTATAGGATCCGACGCTTGCCTCACCGGTCATCGTAAATTGGTTCTGGGGTCGCTTACGAACCAGATTGACCGTTCCACTCGGCTGGCCCGCGCCGGTGAACAACCCACTCGGTCCCCGCAACACTTCGACGTGGTCGTACATCGCCATATCGAGCGGCGCATAGGTTTGATTGTTGGTGTATTCAAGAGGGACGCCATCTTGTTGCGCCGTCGTCAGCTGAAAGCCTCGTGAGTAAAAGGTGAAGTTATTGCTGCTGGGATTAAGCACTGTGACCCCAGGTGTCTGCTGAAGTACGTCGGGCAGTGAAACGAGATTCTGTTCCTGGATTTGTTGCTGGGTTATCACATTGACGGTTTGAGGAATCTCCCGTATCGGCGTAGGCGTCCCGGCGCCGACCGTTACGGCGCGCGGAATGTACGCCCCTGTGCCCTCGGTAAGGGTCGGATTCGAGGGACGACCTTCCACGCGAACGGGGCCAAGTTCGAGTGCACCCGTGCCTGCAACAGGCAACTTCTGCACTGTCACGATGGAGCCATTGAGGCGATACGTCAGGCCTGTACCCGAGAGCATCGCTGTCAGAGCCTGTTGCCACGACATGATGCCTTTGACCGGTGCACTGCGCTGATTCTGGGTAAGTATCGTGTCGGCTGATGCCGACATTCCTGCCTGGCGGCCGAATTCTACAAGCGCCTCGTTGAGCGGCTGCGCGGGAATGTCGAAGGAGCGTTGCCCTGCCTGAGCGAGGCTCGGCCCTGGCGATTGGGCCCATGCGGGAAGCCTCGGATAGGCAGCGCCGAGTGCCGTCGTCAGCATCAGCCCCACTCTCAGAAGGACGCGACTCCGCTTGACCACCACAGCCGACCCCAATCCTCGCATCGTCCATACCCCCTTGCTTCAGGAGGCTTGGATGCAAATGCGTCGTGGCTACTCCCATCCAACGAACGGATGGTTCGGGGAAACTTCCAGTCCGCTTCGAAATTTTTTTCGAGGGCCAAGCCGAGGCTCCGCAGGAGCGTGCTATTGGGAACTTCTAGTCGTTGCCAGCGGTGATGATCATGAGCCAGTCCGACAATTCATGGACTTGTGCGCCGTGTGCGGACGCCAAGTCTCGAATGGTCCTGCGAGGATCGGTCAGATCATAGATGCCGCTGACCTGCCGCCTCGCAAAGGCGCGGCTCTGGACAAGAATGGCGCCGGAGTAATAGGGACGCAGGTCATCCACGACTTCGCCTGCCGGCCGGTTCAGGGCGACGAGCCTTCCAAGACGCCAAGGCGCGATTTCGTCCTGTTTCAGGACGCCCTGCACGATTGGACCGGCCGTCGGGACCCGGGTCCATTCACCGCCGTGAAGGGTAGTCGTCATCTTTGCCTCGGCGCGCATGTCATCGACACGGACGCGACCGTGCTGCACGGCGACAAAGATACCGTCCTCACCGCGACGCACCTCGAAAGCCGTGCCCAGCACGGTGACGAGTGCCTTTCCCGCTTCGACACGGAACGGATGCGCCTCGTCGGGTGAGACATCGAAGAAGGCATTCCCCTTGATCAGGCGGACGCGCCGCTGACCGGCCACGAACGTCATCTCGATGGCGCTCTCGGGAGCGAGGCTGACGCGCGAGCCATCTTCCAGAGGAAGGTTGCGCAGCTCGGCCGTACTCGTGGCGACGTCAGCCTGAAGCCGTATCAGCAATCCCGGCAGGAACACGCCGCTAAGGACAGCGATGCAAGCCGCTACTGCCGAGCCGGTAATGACGCGCCGAGGCCCAAGCCAGCGGGTGCGCCGCGCCCGATCCGGGGATCGCGGGGCCAAGAGCTGCGCCGGCGGCAGCGACCGGGCTTCCCGGCGCCCATCTGCGTAAGGCTGCCAATGGTCCTGGTGGCGCGGCGTCCGCTTGCCGATCAGGTCATAGGCGTGCCTCGCGCGCTCCCAGCTTTCGGCATTGAGCAGGCTTGCAGTCCGCCACGCCTCGAAGGCTTCGCGCAACTTCGCATCGCCCTGCGCATCCGATAGGCGAACGAGCCATGTCGTCGCCTCGCTCTCAGCGCGATCCCGGTCGATCCCGGACGTTGCTGTCATCCCACTTCCTGCTCCGGCCCGTTCAGAGGGTATGCACCATGAATGCCCGGACTACAGCGAGCGCAAGCAGCGGCGGACACCCTCAGTCACCAACTGGTGCGCCATGGATACAGAGACATCGAGATGGTCGGCAATCTCTTTGAGGGTACAATCGCCGAAACGGTGCAGCTCCACGGCGATGCGGGTGCGTTCTGGCAGGCTGTCCATGGCGTCGATCACGCGCTGAAGCGCCTCGCGGGCGATCAGCTCCTGTTCCGGTGAGGGACTCGCCTCGGGAATCTCAGCGGCGCTTCCTTCGATACCTTGCTTGAAGTAGCGGCCTTCCAATAATGCGCGACGGCGTCGGTCGAGGGCGAGATTGCGGACGACCCGATAGAGATAGCCGACGGGTTCCTCGAGAAGGCGGCCCGACGCGGCGGTTCTGAAGCGCAGAAATGCCTCTTGGACGACGTCCTCCGCACGACCGGGATCGCGCACAATGCCACCCGCGTAAGCGACCAGCTTGCGTCGATGGTCGATGTAGAGTTGCAATATCCGTTCGTTGGACACGCCCTGGATAACGTCCCCGCTCCCGCTATCGCCACAAATCGTTGCGAATAGTTCTCAGTTGCTTCTAGCTTGTGGCTTCGGCCTATGCAACAAATTCGTAGTCAATATTACGGCCAGCAGCGACACGACAGCCCAGGATGCGTAGTGCAGGTTACGCTGGCGCTTTAAGCGACCTCGCCCTGCCCTGCCGATAGCTTGTACCGACCACGCCAGCATTGATGGACATCGACCTCGTATGCCAAAGCGGGAAGGCGCCTGTAACAGCCTCTGCAAGATGTGCCCCAACGTGGACAACAGGTTAAGTTCATGCCCGATGTCTTCACGCCAGCAACGGTCTTTTATCCCGCTCTCTCGTATCTGGTATGGGACCAGCAGCACTGAGCGTGCTGCGGAGATGTGACATGCTCGAAATACAGGAAGGACAGCGTCTCAGTGGCGCCGCCCGCAGACTTCTCGAGTACATCGAGCGCCATCCGAACGCCGTGCTGGTCAGTTCGGCGTTCGATCTGGCTGCGAAAATCGACGCTTCTGACGCGACCGTCATCCGGGCAATCCAGTCGCTCGGCTTCGACGGACTGCCTCACCTCAAGACTGCGATCGCAGAGAAACTCGATAAGGGCGTTCGCACACCCGTGGAGAAGGTAGGCGTGACCTTGAGTGAACTCACTCAGGAACGCAACCGGACACCATTCCAGCTCATCATCGACGCCTATGCCAAGATGGTCGACAGGCTTTCGCGCTCCCCCCTGTCAGAGCAATTGGAAACCGCAGTGCAGCTTCTAAACGATGCTGATCGGATAGGACTTTATGGAGGGGGACCGCCCAATCGGCTGGCACAGCAGACGGCGACACATCTCGGGCGCATTGGCCGATCCAGCTTTGTATTGGAGGACTCGGGTCACGCCTTTGCGGATGAGATCCTGGGACTTCAGGCAGGCGATGCTGTGATCCTCATCGCATACGGCAAGGTTCTCAGGGAAAGCCTGCTCGTAAAGGCCGAGCTTCAACGGGTTGGCGGGCAGCTTGTCGTCATCACGGACAACCCGGGTGGTCGATTGGCCAAGGGCGCCCAGGCGGTTCTGGAAGTCCCGCGCACGGAGGTCGGCAACATGACGCTCTATGGAACGATCCTGTTGACCCTCGAGACCATTGTGCTGTCGCTCACGAAGCAAAGCCCCGACCGCGCCATGGCGACGGCCCGGCGCCTGCGCGATCTGCGCGAGAAGTTGCAGCGCAGCGAGTAGGACAAGGAACACCGCCTGCGGGACGGCTCGGTTGTCGTCACGTATCGGCGTGGTCGCGGTGAAGCTCACGATGCCTGGCGCTGTTCCTGTCTCGGCACTGAAGCCAGAATACTGCTCGCTCGACGCGCCTATATGGCGAGGGGTGGTGGCAAGCAGGGAAATCCGTCGCGAGGCACTCAAGGAACGGGCCTGGCCTCAGACGTAGTGGACGCTACGAACAATATCCAGCATAACGATACGTAGTATTCACTACAGACCAGAACATCCCTTCCTCACAGGCCTGAACATGCACTTCGATGCGCAGCTCTGGGCAGCGACAAAGGGCTTTCGGGCCCGCATCGCCGCCGCAATGGTTCTCGGCTTCATCTCCTTGGCTCTCGGCATCGCGCGATTCGTCATTCTCGGCTGGCTGATTGCGCGCCTTTTCGAGGGAGCCGATCTCTCCAACTCGGCGCTTGCCGTCACGCTGTTGGTTGCGGCGATCGCCGCACGCATGGGTCTCGAATATTGGCGCGCCATGGTGGCGCATGGCACCGCCGCTCGCATTCAGGATCGGCTGCGGCTCACCCTCTACGACCAGATCGTGCGGCTGGGACCGGCCTGGCTCGCCGAGCGCCGCACCGGCAGCATTGCCCTCTCGACCATTGACGGGGTCGAGCAGCTGCAGACTTTCTTTGGGCAGTTTCTGCCCCAGTTTGCCATCGCACTGCTCGCTCCGGTCCTCCTCTTCGCTATCCTGTCCTTCTGGGATGTGCCGGTCGCCTCCGTGATCTCGGCAGCAGCCATCCTTGCTTTGGTCCTTCCCGTCGTCCTCAAGCGCATCGGCGAGGAGTCGACGATGCGCCGCGTGCGCTCCTTCAAGGCCTTCGGGGAGGATTTCCTTGACGCTGTGCAGGGCTTGCCGACGCTCAAGTCGTTTGGCCAGGGGGCGGCTTTCGGTGAACGGCTGGCCCGCAAGGCGCATGAACTCGCCGAAAGCACCCTGTTCGTGCTTCAGGCCAGCCTGATGAGCCGCGCCCTTACCGACCTCGCGATCGCCGGCGGCGCCGCCGCCGCGATCGCCCTCGGAGCGTGGCGTGTCAGCCATGGCGAGATGAGCATCGAGGCGCTGCTGATCGTGCTCATGGCCGGCACCGAGGTGTTCCGGCCGCTCCGGGATCTCCGCTCGCTCCTTCATCGGGGCATGGTGGCCAACGCCTCCGCCGTCGGCATCAAGGCGTTGCTGGAGGCAGTGCCTCTCCGTCCGCTCCGGCAAACCCGGGAGGCGCCGCAGATTCAGCCCTCGATTGGCTTCAAGGATGTTCGCTTCAGCTATTCTGACGAACGCGGCGAGGCGCTCAAGGGCATTTCCTTCGAGGTGAAGGCAGGCGAACGTGTCGGCATTGTTGGCTATAGCGGCTCGGGCAAGTCGACCATCGTCAAGCTGCTGCTGCGATTTTACGATCCCGATGCCGGCACTATCAGCATCGGCGGCCGGGATGTGGCGACGCTCTCGGCCGATCACATCCGCGACCAGATCGCTGTCGTGCAGCAGGACACCTATCTGTTCTACGGCTCTGTCGAGGACAACATTCGCTTGGCTCGGCCCGATGCCACAGCAGAAGAGGTCAAGGCGGCGGCGCAGGCGGCGAATGCCCATGCCTTCATCGCCTGCCTGCCGCAGGGGTATTGCACACTGATCGGCGAGCGTGGCCTACACCTTTCGGGAGGCCAGCGTCAGCGCATCGCCATAGCGCGTGCAGTGCTGCGCGATGCCCCGATCCTGATCCTGGACGAGGCCTTGTCCTCGGTCGACGCCGAGAACGAAAGCATCATCCAGGCAACCCTCGACGACCTCGCCAAAGCGCGCACGACCATCGTCCTTGCCCATCGGCTGTCGAGCGTGATCGACGCAGACCGCATCATCGTCGTCGCCGATGGACGCATCGCCGATAGTGGCACGCATGTTGACCTGATGAGCCGCGAAGGTCCCTATCGGCAATTGATGGCGGAGCAGATCAAGCTCGAAGAAGGCGATCCGGTGCTAGACTGTGCGGCCCCCGCGGTGCCGGCCGAACGCGATACCGAGATCGTGCCGACTCCGGCGGCCGCTCTTGAGCCGACTGAAGGCGAGAAGATCGCGGCCGCCCTCACGCCCTTCCAGACGCTCGCGACGCTGTTCGGCCTCATCGGACCCTGGCGTCGCCAGTTGCTCCTCACGGTCGGCTCGGGGGTCGGGCGAGTCTATGCGCTGATCGGCGTCAGCGCGCTCAGCGCCCTGACCGTGGCGGCCATCAAATCGGCCGCGCCCTATGGTGCCTACCTCGGTGGGATGGCCGTCCTCGTGCCGCTTGCCGCCTTCCTGCAATGGAACGAGTCCTGGCGCTCGCACGACATGGCCTATCGCCTGCTCGCGCAGATGCGGGTTGATCTGTACAAGCGCCTCGAAAAGCTCGCACCAGCCTATCTCCTCAGGCGTCGTTCGGGCGATCTCGTCTCCCTCGGCACCCAGGATGTCGAGACCGTCGAGTATTTCTTCGCGCATGTCGTGGCGCCGGCGATGGTGGCATTGCTGGTGCCGCTAACGGTGCTGATCGCCTTGGCGCTCCTCGCGTGGCCGACCGCGCTCGTGCTGCTGCCCTTTGTCGCCTATGCAGGGCTGGTGCCGGTGTTCGAGCGGCGCAAAGTCGATACGCTCGGCGGTCGCGCCCGCTCCAGTCTCGGCGACCTGAATGCCTTTGTCGTCGATACGGTGCAGGGATTGGGGGAGCTCATCGCCTTTCGAGCCATCGCCGTGCGCCGACTAACCTTCCAGGACCTGATCGCCGACTATCAGCGCACGCGTGTCGCCCTCAATGCCGACCTGTCGTTCCAGGCCGCCAAGCAGGAGGCGGTTTCCGCCCTCGGATCCATGTCGGTGCTGGTCACCGCGGCCGTGCTGATCCACACGCATGCCTTCGAGCCGGCGTTGTTGCCGCTCGTCGCGCTATTGTCGTCGGCTGTATTCGTTCCGGTGGCCGAGCTTGCCCAGGCGGCAAGGCAACTCGCCGACTCGATCGCCTCCACCCGGCGCATTCATGCCGTGCATGTCGAGCCTGTTCCTGTCCATGACGGCCCCAACCTGCTGCCGTCATCCACGGGCGGCTCGGCGCTAACCTTCGCCGATGTCACCTTCTCCTACGACAAGGTGCGCCCACCAGTACTCGTGGACGTCGATTTCACGGTTCCATCGGGTGCCCGAATCGCACTGGTCGGCTCATCGGGCGCAGGCAAGACGACGATCGCCAATTTGCTGCTCCGCTTCTGGGATCCGCAGCACGGCCGCATCGCCATCGACGGCCTCGACCTGCGTGACATCAGGCTGGACAGTCTGCGCGAACATATCGCGCTCGTCGCGCAGGACACTCATCTGTTCAATGCCAGCTTGGCCGACAACATCCTGCTCGCGCGCTCCGATGCCTCCGGGGAAGACTTGCAGCGCGCCATCGAACGCGCCGCTCTGGAAGAGTTCGTCGCTACCCTGCCAGCCGGCCTCGAGACCAATGTCGGCGAGCGCGGTGTTCAGCTCTCCGGCGGGCAGCGCCAGCGCATCGCCATCGCCCGGGCTTTCCTCAAGAACGCGCCCATCCTCATCCTCGACGAAGCGACGTCGCATCTCGATGCAGCGAGCGAAGCGCATGTCCGCAGGGCCCTTGATGAGCTGATGGTCGACAGGACGACAATCATCATTGCCCATCGTCTTTCAACGATCCGCTCTTCGGACGAAATTTTGGTGATGCGAGACGGGCGTGTCGTCGAACGGGGAACGCACCGCGACCTTATGCGTTTGGGCGGTTTCTACGCGGCGCTCGTCGGTCATCAGTCGGTTGGATCGGTGTCCCCCAATCTCGCTCCACTTGCAATGACATAAACGGGCGGGAGTCCTGGAGGAGAAACCGAACATCGCGTCTCAATGCCACGCGACCCGGCTTTCCAGTTCACCGGAGGTTGAGTGCAGCGCATCCGCACATTCCGTGTGGTGGCTGAACGAGGGCTTCTTTTGCCCGTAAGCTTTTTGACGTTGACGTCTACAGCCCGGCACATCAGTGGCGGGTCAGAGGCTAAAGGGCGCCGCTGCATGGGTAGAAGCGCGACCTCGATGTGATGTGGCTCGTCTGCCGTCTTGCATCCTACCGCGCCGAAGTACTGTGAACGCAACCGGACTGACCGAAGAATGGCCGTGGCGGGCGTTTGCTGATGCCCCGACGGTGAGCGTTTGGATCAGCGGCACGAGTAGAATGCGCGACCCAGCGAAGTCTGCACGCTCCCATTGACGATCAATCATAGGTGCTGACCGCCGCCGACGCATCGCTTACCCATCCCTGCTCATTCAGAGACCTTTGCGGCCTTCCGCTTCTCGTCGGCAATGCCGATCGCGATTCCGCTTATGAGCAAGGCGAGTGCGATGAGTAGGAATGGCTCCCACGATTCGCCGAGAATGGCGACGCCACTGACAATACCCAGCGCGGGCGTCGCCAACAGCCCGAGCGAGGTCGTGATAGCGGGCAGGCTGCGGTTGGCGACGGACATAGCCCAATACGCCAGTGCGGTGCAGACTATTCCGCTGAACAGCAGAAGGCCGATAAGGCGGGGCGTCCAGTCAATATGCGGGATACCGTCGACCGCCAAGGCTGTAACCGACAAGACGATGAACGCCAGCGTCACCTGCCAAAATGCGAGTTGAAAGGGAGACGAAATCCACTTGTGCGCCCGAACGTAGATGATGTTCGCGGCCCAACAGAAAGCGGCGAGCATAATCAGCCCTGTTCCGATGAGCGCGTGGCGGTCGGTCCAGTCAAGGGAGGCAGGGCTGAAGATCACCGCTAGCCCAGCCAGACCGGCAACAACACCGATTGCTTTGCCTGCCGTAATGCTCTCTGAAAGGAAAATACGGGCACCGATCATTACCCAGATCGGGGTCGTATAACCAAGCACGATCGCCCGCCCCGCAGGCAGGAATTGCAATCCGGCCGCAACCAGCACGGAGTAGGCGGACATATGCAACAGCGACGTCGAGAGAACGACCGGGATGTCGCCGCGCTTCGGAACAATAAACTGACTGCGCGCCAACAGCAGCGCCCCCAATGCAACCGCGGCGATGGCGCAGCGAAATGCCGTTGACCACAGCGGCGACACCTCGCGCACGATCATCTTCGTGATCGGCCAGTTCACGCCCCATACCAGCACGACCAAGCACAACACGGCGAGAGCGCGACGAAGAGGGAGGCTTTGAGAGGGCATCTTGCTCGGCGAGCCATGGTTTCGGACAAGATTGCCTAATGACATTATTGGCTCTAGGGAAAGGGCCATTCTAGATAAAATAAAAGAGCCAATTTATGCACGATCTCCTGGAAGGGCTTCTCGATCTGTCGGGAAAGGACGAGAGGCCATTGACGAGCCGACTCGCTGCGCAATTGCGGTCGTTGATTTCAGAAGGACGTCTGAAATTGGGGCAACGCCTCCCTTCCAGCCGCGCATTGGCCGCGAGGCTGGGCGTTTCCCGCAATACGGTGACGTATGCGATCGAGCAGCTCGTGGCCGAGGGCTATCTTGATGTGTCGCAGAGCCGGCGGCCGGTCGTCGCCGCCGGCGCAGCTCTCCTGACAGCTCGTTGTTTCGACGACCTCGCGCCAGATACGGTGTCGCGTCCGCTTTCGACGTGGGCGCAGCACCTTGCCAGCTCCGACTGGCCGCCGCTTTATCGTGGCCGGCCATTGCCATTTCAACCCGGTTTGGCAGATGAGCGCGAGTTTCCCCATGACATTTGGGGTCGCTGCCTCAGGCACGCCGCCAATCGCAGATTTCAGCGGAGTGATCCCACTTCCAACGATTCGGCATTGCAGGCGGCACTGCTGAATCATCTAGCAACCCATCGGGGGATCTCAGCGTGCCCAGAACAGATCATTATCATGCCGTCAGCTCAGGCGGGGCTGGCGTTGATTGCCCGCGTCATGATTGACGCCGGCGATGTCGCATGGATCGAAAGTCCTGGATATGGCGGTGCCTACGCGGCGGCGTTTACGGCCGGCGCGAAAATCGTTGGCGTTCCGGTCGATACAGACGGATTGAGAATCGCCGACAATGCGCCAGTGCCCAAGCTCATCTTCGTCACCCCGTCCCATCAATATCCGACGGGCTATCTGATGCCGATCGGTCGCCGACTTGAACTCCTACGCTTTGCCGGAAGCGTTGGGGCTGCCATCATCGAAGATGATTACGACGGCGAGTTTCACTATGAGGGGCGTCCGGTGGCCGCATTGGCAGCCATCGATCCAGATGCGCTCGTCTTCTATGTCGGGACCTTCTCCAAGGCGATGTCCACGGATGTTCGCGTCGGCTACGTGGTCGTCCCCGAGGCTATGATTCCGACCTTTGAGTTGGCGCAACGCCATCTTGGTCTTTTGACATCGGCCACATTGCAGACGGCTCTCGCGGAGTTCATCGAGCGGGGTGCCTACCTCGCTCATGTTCGGCGAATGACACGCCTCTACCGGGAGCGACGTGATTGCTTGATTGGAGCACTGACGGAGGAAGTAGGCACACGGCTCTCAGTTGATGCTCCGGCTGGCGGTATGCAACTTCTCGTCCGCTATACAGGGCTGACGGACGACAGGCATCTCTCACATCGCCTTCTCGGATTGGGCGTGGTTGCGCGGCCCCTAAGCGAGATGCTCCATCACGAGTCGCAGGAACGTGGGCTCTTCCTCGGCTTTGCCGCATGGACGAACGCCGAACTCATAGACGGAGCCAAACTGATTGGCCGTTACATGCTTTGATAGAGTTCCGTCGTTCCTGCGGAACGCCAAATTCCCACGTATCTGTGCGGCAAGCCGCCGATGCTGGGCGGCGCTGCAGTGAACGCGAGTGTTGCGGAAGAAATCTGGATCGAGGTCAATCCTCGCCTGGACGGCACAGACGCTTGGCTTCCGTGACCTTGAGCTACGAGTCCGGAGGAAATACGTTACCGCAACTGTGCAACTGGAACATTTCCAGGACATTGAGTCCGGGTCATGATCATCTCGGAAGTCCTATAAGCGCCCGGTTGCCCTTACCGGCGGCTTGGGCGCTCAACTATTCGCCGCTTGATCCTAGGGAGCGACTGTAAGGGCTGCAGCGTGATAGGATCGAGGCTCGGGCGCGTGTCCGCGAAATCGTTGACTGGCTGGTCGATCGACACCGAGCGGACGTGTTGGTGCAAAGCGTCACAATCAACAACGCGCTCAGAGCAGAGATGACAGTCCTACTGGGGGCTGGCAGACGGGCTTGTCCTTCGTCCTTGACTGCGACCATGAGAGAGCCCAGTCGGCGAAGCCGGACGCGAGAATTTCAGTAGATCGGGGACTCGCGTCTCGACCTTGCCCGTGACGGGTCAGTAGTATGACGACATCAACTACGGTGAGAATCGGACATGCCGCTGCACTGGGAAATTCACCATCCTGAGAAGCTGATTCATATCGTGGCGCGGGGGCCGGTGACGCTCAAGGAGCTGGAGGAGCATTTCGACTCCCTCGTGGTGGCCGACGTGCTGAGCTACGCCAAGCTGTTCGACGCGACGGAGGCCGATCCGATCTACGACGATCACGACGTGCTGATGATGGGTGCGCGGCTCAGCGCCTACACCGACAATTTCGGCAGCGGGCCGCTGGCGGTTGTGGGCGAGAGTGAGAAACTGCGCGAGACGTTCCTGCGCTTCGTCAACATCTCGCCCTCGAACCGGCCGGCGGCGCTGTTCGCTACGGAGCCGGAAGCCCGCGCGTGGCTGGCGAAGAAGGCCGCGTCCTGGGACGCGGCAAGCCATGGGCGCCGCGAGCGTTGATCAGGCCCGCGACGAGTCCGCCGATCATGACCACCGGGGTCCGACTATTGCCGATGTTATGAATTTACAGGCAGGTCAGCACGGGAAAAGACCCCGAGGGGCATTTCGCCAAGCGCTCATCGTCTATCTGATTAAGCCAAGACCAATGTCGGAAGTGAAAGCGGGGCCGCCTCAATGGCTTGAGCGCCCGGCACCAAAGTCGAAATTTGCTGACCGGAAAAACCTCCTGCCAGCGCAAAGTTGTCATCGCGTCGGCCGGCGAGCCAGGGAGAAACCTCCCCGGCGGAAAAGCCCCTAACTTATTGTAATAATTCAATTATTGACTGATTTTGCCATTCTGATGTGCTACTGTGGCAGGGTATCGACACAACAGGTCAACCTGCAGCATCGCCTCAAGATCGGAAATACGCCGGCTAACCACCGATACGGCAATGTGCTTCTTTTCCGCCGCTTGGGCGATACCCTGCTCTTCCACCACGGCCACAAAGAGCTCAAGAGTGGGAAGGTCAAATCGCAGATTATGCAGATTATTCTGTATCACGCTAAGTCACCCGGTCTCTGACACGATCATGGTCCTCAGCTCCCTAATTTTTACTCAGCTTAAAGTGCAGTGCTAGGGACCTAAGGAGACGCACAAGCCGGAAATGGATTCCTGGCTCTTTCGGTCTCTCCTGGTGGTGCCCCTGGGTGCGCTATACTTATGTGGCAGGCGCGCCAGCTACTGTGTGGAGGAACCCGTGGCCGGACTTCTTGAGGGGCACATCGCAGCCGTGACTGGCGGCGGATCTGGTATCGGACAGGGCATATGCCAAGCTTATGCCAGGGAAGGCGCCCGTGTGATCATCCTCGACGTCAACATTGACGCCGCAAAGGAGACCATCGGCCTGATCGAGGCAACGGGTGGCAGAGCATCAGCCATGAAGCTCGACGTAACAGACCGGCAGGCCTGCAAAGCCGTTGCTACCGAAATCGCAAACAAGGGTAACATCTCAATCCTCGTTAACAATGCGGGCATCAATCGCCGCAACCCGATTACCGGCAATGCAATCGCCGTATCCAAGGACTGGGACGATATCCTCTCGATCAACCTCGACGGGATGTTCAATGTCACGCATGCCTTCCTGGATCAGTTGAGAGCGACCAGGGGACGAATCGTCAATATCGGCTCCATCCAGTCCTTTGTACACGTGAGCTGGCCAAACTCAGCCGCATATACAACCTCGAAGCATGGCGTTTTGGGCTTTACGCGGGCACTGGCGGCGGAACTCGGCAGGGACGGTGTACGCGTTAACGCCATCGGGCCGGGACTTATCGAGACCAAGATCAACGCCGAGGCACGGGCCAAGAACCCGGAAATGGTTGCCATGGTCATGCGGCACACTCCGCTGAACCGGCCCGGTAAACCGGAGGATATCGCGGGACCGGCGGTTTTTCTCGCATCCGATATGTCGGCCTACGTAACGGGATGCATCGTCATGGCCGACGGCGGCTTTCGCACGGTATGAAAAGCCACCGATAGCGCATGGGGCAAAGCCACAATACCGGCGCTGCAATACAAAATCCCGGTGATATCCGTTGCGATCACTAGTGGCGCTTCGGCTTTCGGCTCCCCTGTCTCACGACATTACGCTCGGCATTGCGGGACGTGCGATTCAGCAGAACCAGCATGGCAGCACGCGCACCTTCGGCATCGCGTCGACAGATGGCAGCGAGAATATCCCGGTGCAGCGGCACCGAGGGCGCCGGCGCCCCTTCATGGCGCGAGGCAATACGCACAAACGCGCCGAGGGCGGTCTCAATCAGCGCTCCGAATGCCGCAATGAAGTCGTTGCCGGTGGCAATCAGGATCGCCCTATGGAAGCGGATGTCGGGTTCGACGAACAGTGCCCGATCGTGGACGCTCACCTCCATGTCCGCGAAGGCTGCCTCGATTAGCTTCAGTGTGCGGGCGGTATGATTTAACGCTGCCATCGCTGCCGCCGCAGGCTCTATCACGGTGCGTGCCTGCAACAAGTCGAAGACGAATTTGGGCTCGGCCTTCCCAGTCTTGAGACGCCAGGCAAGCACGTCGGCATCGAGCATATGCCACGCCTCGCGCGACCGGGCACGCGTACCGGCCCGCTTGCGCGAATCGATCAGCCCCTTCGCAGACAAAAGCTTCAGCGCCTCGCGGACGACTGGCCGGCTCGCTTGAAAGCGTCGACTGAGCTCGATCTCGCCAGGCACGAGCTGGTCGGGACGATAAACACCACTCACGATAGCCGAGCCGATCTGCTCGGCGATGCGTCCGGCACCGCTGGCCTTGTTCACCATACGAACCTTTTCGGCCTCCCAGGTCGTGGGCGTGGTGAGCGTTGACACGAACGCAAACTCCCTCAACCATATGTCAGACATAACTAAGCGCCAAGCTGAAAACGGTGGGCGGATCAACTTCCGGGAGGAAGCACATGAGCGGTTTTCGTCGGCGTACGATTCTAAAAGGGACACTCGGTGCCTCATTCGTCCCGCTGGCTGCGCCCTATGTCAGCGCGCAGGGCGGCAAGCCCTATACTGGCACGACGATCAACGCCTCGTGCTTTCAGACGACCTACTATGAGTATCTGAAGGCCTATTTCCCGGAATTCCAGGACAAGACCGGCATCAAGGTGAACTTCACCATGCAGGCCTTCCCTGTCTACAACCAACGCACCGACCTCGAGCTTTCGACCAAGGGGTCGGCGATTGACGCGTGCAACATCACGTTCATCTATTCGGGCCGCTGGATTGGGGCCGGCTGGTTCACGCCGCTTGACACCTTCCTCAAGGATCCCAAGCACACGCCGGGCGACTGGGATCCTGATGACTTCGTGAGCGGTGCTCAGTCGCAGATGAAGAACGCCAAGGGCGAGACCTTCGCTTTCACCCACGAGGCGGGGGCGATGTTGAACATCGCCTCGCGCGCCGACCTGATCGAGAAGGCTGGCCTCAAGATGCCCGAGACCTTCGACGATTTGATCAAGGTCTGCGACGCGATCGACGGCAAGGATGGGGTCAAGGCGTTCGTCGCCGACAAGCTTCATCACTGGAACTGGATACCGTACCTGATGGGCAACGGTGGCAACGTGTTCAAAGATCCGCCAACCAATCTCACCCCCACTTTCGCCTCACCCGAGGGCATCGCCTCCGCCGACTGGTATGCGAACCTGCTGATGAAGTACGGACCGGACGGCCAGCTCTCCTACTCCGACGATCAGGCGATGCGTGCCCAGATGTCGGGCCGCGCCAACATGCGCACGCAGGCCCTCACTTGGGGCGTGCCGCTGGTCAAGGACCCCGAGAGCAAAGTCTCAAAGACCACGCGTTTCGCTCTGATGCCCGCCGGTCCCAAGGGCAACTTTCCTGGTTCCAACAGCCACGGTCTCGGCATTCCGGCCGGCTCAAAGAAGAAAGAGGCCGCCTGGGAGTTCATCAAATGGGCGTTGTCGAAGGAAATGATCTCCCGCATTGTCGAA
Source organism: Pseudomonadota bacterium (assembly GCA_018242505.1). Classification (GTDB taxonomy): domain Bacteria; phylum Pseudomonadota; class Alphaproteobacteria; order Reyranellales; family Reyranellaceae; genus Reyranella. The sequence continues at coordinate 36,149 of JAFEBU010000025.1, read as the reverse complement.
AAGCATGGCTATCCTGCGGTGTGCCGCACTTCGGTGATTAAGTCGCCCAAGTTCAAGGAAGTGATGACCCTGAATGGCCAGGACGTCGCCGCACTCTACCTCGAGGTGCTGCAGCTCGGCGGCAAGACCGGCTACATGAAGTACCGGACCGTGCCGGTCTATCCGCAGATTGGCGACAAGATCAACCGCGCGATCGATAAGATCACCACAAAGCAGCAGGCCGCGCCCGAGGCAATGAAGCAAGCGCAGGCCGAGGCCATCCAGGATCTGCAGAAGGCCGGGTTTAAGGTTGACCAGGGTTGAGTTCTAGCCTTCAGCGCCGATTCTTCATCTTTTGCGTCGCACCGTCGCTCGCGGTACTGGCGATCATCACGCTGTTGCCGTCGCTCTATCTTCTCGTGACGAGCTTCACGCCGCTGAACTTGACACGGCCGGAGACGGCATGGGACTTCTCCGACCCGCTGATCAGCTACCGCCAGCTCCTGACCGACGATCGCCTGGGCAACTCGATCTGGGTGCAGATCAAACTCTCCTTCTGGACCGTGACCCTGCAGCTCGCGATTGGCGTGGCGCTGGCGCTGCTGCTCAATATCAAGTCGCGGCTGCTCGAGGCGTTGCGCACGGTTTACCTGATCCCGATGGTGCTGCCGCCGATTGTGGTCGCCATCATCTGGAAGGTGATCTACACACCCGACATCAGCCCCATGCACGGCATCTTCCGCTCGTTGGGCTGGAACGTGCCGGCGCTGATCACCAATCCGCACTGGGCGCTGACCTCGATCATCATCGCCGACACCTGGGAGTGGTTTCCCTTCACCATGCTGATGGTGCTGGCGGCATTGCAGATGCTGCCGCAGGAGCTGATCGATGCCGCCAAGGTCGATGGTGCCTCGCCGTGGCAGCTCACACGCCACGTCACCCTCCCCTTCATCCAGGGCGTGCTGCTGGTGGCCGGTCTGTTCCGCCTGATTGATTCGATCAAGGCGTTCCCCCTGATCTACATCCTGACTGACGGCGGACCAGGCAGCCTGACTGAGGTGACCAACTACTATTCGTTCCTGCAGGCCTTCAACTTCTCCTACCTCGGCTTCTCCAGCGCCATCACCGTGGTGTTGCTGGCGGCTACCATCGTGCTGAGCTGGGTCATCATCCGTGCCGTCGGCTGGGGCCTCCGTGTTGACTAGGAGAAGAGACCGCTGGCTGATACACGGGCTGGCCATCGTGCTGGCGATCCTGGCGCTGTCGCCGTTCCTCTGGCTGCTGATCATGTCGTTCAAGACGAATGCCGAGATCTTCCATTGGCCGCCGCGCCTGTTCTTCCCCGCGACGCTCGACAACTATGCCGCCCTCTGGACCAGCGAGTTCCGCACCTCCTTCGCCAATAGCCTGGTGGTGAGCGTCAGCTCGACCGTTGTGTCTCTGGTGATCGGCGTGCCGGCGGCCTATGCCCTGTCGCGCTGGACGACGCGCAGTGGCAACACCATTACGTTGTGGATCCTGGCGAGTCGCATGGCGCCGCCGATCGCCTTCACCATCCCGTACTTCCTCGCCTACCGCTATCTCGAACTGCTCGACACACTGACCGGCCTGGTCCTGATTTACTTGACGTTCAACCTGTCGCTGGTGATCTGGATGATGCGGCCGTTCTATGACCAGCTGCCACGCTCGCTCGAAGAAGCGGCATGGATCGACGGCGCCACGATGTGGCAGGGCTTCTACAAGATCATCTTGCCACTCTCTGGCCCTGGCCTCGCGGCCACCGCGATCCTCTGCTTCCTGTTCGCCTGGAACGATTTCTTCTTCGCTCTGATCCTGACCCGCACCGACGCCATGACGGCGCCCGTCGCGGTGGTGAATTTCATGAACTACGAAGGCTGGGAATGGGGCCGCATCGCCGCCGGCGGTACCATGATCATGCTGCCAGTGCTGATATTCTCCTTCGTCGTCAGGCGCTATTTGGTGAGCGGCCTAACCGCGGGAGCGATCAAGGGGTGAAGTGAAGCAAAGCGAATGCCCCCGTACCCGTCAGGAGTATCCATACGATCGCAGTCGACGGCGGCAGGCGAGGTTCGTCAGGGGGGCATCCAATGAGGGCGACATCCCTCATGTCTAACTTCGTACGGCATATAATTACGGAGCACTGGCGCTCGAAAAGATGGACTGGGCACTTTTTGGCAGAGCCGAGCCGATCTGGACGAACGGGGGCCGCCGCGTTGGGCTGACACAGTGCAAATTGACGATGACAGTAGTGGCCGACGAGGGCATGAGGTGGGCGAAGCGATAGACCAGCTCCGCTCCCGGCAGGCTGACTGCCGTAGGGATGCTATTGTTGTGATACTCCTTGAACGACCGGCTGCCGTAGATCGCGATGTCTGCCTTCCGGTCGATCAGCGCTTTCAGTTCGTCAGCGGATATCCAGGGGTGGCCGCTCCGTGCTCGACCACTTCGGCGAAGGCCTTGCTCGGTACGTGAACGCCGCTGTAGATGCGAAAGCGCATTGCCTCCCAGGCCGCGATCCCGCCGTCGAGCGGCGCCACGTTCCCGTATCCAAGGCCGCCATCTTCGCTGCGCCGCGCGCCGCCAGGCCTTCGTTGTCGTCGCACCACGCCACGCGTGTCGCGCGCCGGAGCACCAGATCGTCGACCAGCAATTCCAGGCGGCTCAACGGCACGCATGAAGCCATCAACAGATGGCGCCGACCGAAGGCAGTTCCTCGCGCGCGTCCAGCAAGGCGACCTCCCCGCCGTCGTGCAGGCGGGCCCTCAGTTCCTTTGCATCTATCCCGGTCACCTGTCCGCCCACGCGCTCCTCCCCGACTGAACCTGTCGTGCGCCGCGAGGCTAAGACAAGAGATGGCGGAAATGCGCGATCGTGCGCTGCCGCGCCTCCGCAGCTGCTGCCTCGTTGTACGGCGGGTATCCCTGGCGATTGAAGCCGTGCTCCGTGCCGGGATAGATATGGATGCTCACGCTGCCCAGTCCGCCGAGGCGTGCCTGGATCCCCGATACGGTCTGTGCTGGGACATGCGGATCGTTCTCGGCGAAGTGCATGAGGAGCGGGCACTTAAGGCGGTCGGCCTCGCCGAGATACTGATCGATCTGCACGCCATAGTAGCTGACTGCTGCGTCAATCGGCAGCCGCGTGCTGGCGAGGTAGGCGAACATGCCACCCAGGCAGAACCCCATCACCCCGATCTTACCGGTACAGTCTGGGCGCGCCCGCAACGCGGCAATGGCATCGCCTAGGTCACGCGTAAACTGGTCCGTGTCCAACTGGGCGCGGAGCGAATACGCCTTCGCCCGGCCTTCGTCGGTATAGGGCAGGTAGCTCCCCGCCTCCTGCCGCCAAAAGACGTCGGGCGCGAGGGCCACGAACCCATCCGCTGCGTAGCCATCCGCCACCGAGCGGATGTGCGCATTGGTGTTGAAGATCTCCGGCAACACGATCAGGCCAGGCGCTGGTGTGCGTGCCGGCAATGCCAGATACCCCGCGAACGTTCTGCCATCGGCGGCAGTGATCCTAACTTCCTCACCCACTGTTCTCTCCAAATCTGCCCTGATCAGGATCTCCATGATCAAGCCAGATATCGTATGGTTTTGATTTCTGGTGGCAAGCTGTCGGCTTGATGATGGCCGTGCAACGGGAATGAACGAGGGATAGCGCATGACTGGCCTTGCCTCTGTCGACTCCGTCGAGGTCCAGATTCTCGTCACTGCACCGGGTGGCGCACCATGTCGGCGCTGGCCAACGCCTTCGATGAAGGTAAACTCGTTTCGCTGGCGGTGGGAAAGCGAATACGCTTCTGATCGCGAAACGCGTTGAATGGAGCGCCAAGAGCAATGTGTCCAAAGCGTGTTCCAAGCGACGATACTGAGTGGGGCTGGTGACATGCTGACGGATCGCTACGGCCTCAAAGTATCCACCACCGTCGCCGCCGCGCGCGATGCCTACGTCGAAGGCGTCGACCTCCTGCTGACCGTCTATCCCGGTGCCGCCTCGTCGTTTGACCGCGCCATCGTCGCCGATCCAGGTTTCGCCCTGGCCCATATCGGCAAGGCCCGCGCTTCTCAGCTCACGGGCAACCCCGCGGCTATGCGTGAGTCCCTCGCCACCGCACTGTCGCTCAGTAACCGAGGTTCGGCGCGCGACCTCAGCCACATCGATGTCTTTCGTCACCTCTTCGCTGGCCAAGCTGTTGCGGCGCTGGCCGCTATCCGCGTCCATGTAGACACGTGGCCGCGCGATGCCCTGGTGCTGAGCCTCGCCGCCAACCAGGGTGGGTTGATCGGGATGTCCGGCCTCGCTGGCCGGGAACAGGGCCTTGTCGATTTTCTAGACCAGCTCGCCCCGCAGTACGGCGAGGATTGGTGGTTCGAGGCCCATCACGGCATGGCGCTATCGGAAATCGGTCAGCACGGCGCGGCACGCCCCAAGATAGAACGGTCCTTGGCCCAGGTCCGGCGCAACGCCTATGCCGCCCACGCCTTCGCCCATCTCTGCTATGAAACCGGCGAGCGGGACAGTGGCATCGCCTTCATGCGGGACTGGCTGCCGTCTTATGATCGCAAGGGCGGCTTGTTCGGCCACCTGAACTGGCACCTTGGCTTGTTCGAATTGCACGCTGGCAATTTGCAAGCGGGGCTTCGGCTCTACAACGACGCCTTTTCGGCGGACGATCATCATGGCGCCGTGCATCAGAAGCTCTCGGATTCCTCCTCGTTTCTGTGGCGAGCGGAACTGGCGGGCCATCCCCGGGATCACGCGCGCTGGGCGAAGCTACAAGACTACGCGAGAGAGAAAATTCCACGACCGGGCTTTTCTCTTGCCGATTGGCATGTCGCGCTCGTGTATGCCGTCGCCGGTCATGACGACGCGTTGGAGGGCTGGGTCCAGGCCATCCAGGAGCTGGTAAGAGCGGGCCGCTATCCCTCTGGTTCAGTCATCCCCGCGGTAGCGCGTGCCTTTGTGGCCTTCCAGCGGGGTGATCATGCCGCCGCAATCGACCTGATCGTGTCCATGCTGCCCGAACGGGAACGTATGGGCGGCAGCCGAGCGCAGGTGGATTTGGTGGAAGCGACGTTGTTGCGAGCCTACCTGAAGTCCGGACGTGATGCGGAGGCGCGGCGCCTGCTCGCGGACCGGCGGCCGGGCCCGGCGAGCCTTCCGGTCGCGGGGTTCCAATAGGCCGTGGGTAGCATCCTAGCTACACCTCAGGGTGCGCATTTTGCGCGTATCTTGCGCGAGCGTCGAGAAGTCGCGAAAACTCGAGCCAATTCAGGAGTCATCCGGAGAATCCCAAACAAAATGAAGTTTGATGATGTTATCCTCGGTCGCCGGAGCATCCGCGGCTATAAACCCGATCCAGTACCCAAGGCGCTGATCGAGGAAATCATCGGCTTGGCGATGCGTGCTCCGTCGTCGATGAACACCCAGCCTTGGAACTTCTATATCATCACCGGCGAACCGCTGGATCGGATCCGTGCCGGCAACACGGAGCGGATGGTGGCAGGCGTGCCGCAGTCGCGTGAGTTCCGCACGGGTCAACCCTTTGCAGGTCGGCACCGAGACAGGCAGATTGGCGTCGCCAAGCAATTGTTCTCCGCCATGGGGATTGCGCGCGATGACAAGGAAATGCGCCAGGATTGGGTATTGCGCGGCTTCCGTCAGTTCGACGCGCCTGTGTGCGTGATCGTGACCTATGACCGTGTACTGGACGGCAGCGACGATACGCCGTTCGATTGCGGCGCCGTGACTACCGCCCTGGTCAATGCTGCCTGGTCGCGCGGGCTGGGCGCCGTGATCAACAGCCAGGGCATCATGCAATCCCCTGTGGTGCGTGAGCACGCCGGAATAGCCGCGGATCAAGTGATCATGAAAAGCATTGCGCTGGGCTGGCCGGATGAAAGCTTCCCGGCAAATGCGGTCGTGTCCGAACGAAAATCTGTCGCCGAAGCCACCGTTTTCGTCGGTTTCAACGACTAGATGGACCATAAAGCGCTACACAGATACGTTCTGCCATCCTCGACACGAGGCAGCTCGATCTTGCTGCGATCTGACAGCTCGTTGGTGTCCCGAATCGGGGATGATAGGCTCACTGATCGCGCAACAGGAGATAAGCCTCATGCCCATCGAGCGGTTCATGGTTCCCGATGAGCTGGAGCCGGTTAGCCACTACTGCCATGTCGTCAGGGCCGGCGACTTCATATACCTCTCCGGCATGGTCGGAATGACGGCGGATGGCACTATCCCATCGGACACCGTCAGCCAGTTCGAGATTGCTTTGAAGTCGATCGATACCTGCTTGCGCCATGCGGGCGGGCGGCCCGATCAGGTGGTCAAGGTGCTGGTGTTCATGACTGATGTCATGGAACGGGCAAGCATTAACCCGATACGCCAGCGTTACTTCGGGAATCACAAGCCGGCGTCGACTTTGGTCGAGGTCAAGGCGCTCGTCGATCCTCGCATGAAGGTGGAAATCGAAGCCGTAGCATATGTCGGCGACTAGATTCTGTACCCGTAGGAGGCGTCGTCGGAGGCCAAAAACAGGATTGCGTCGCGACCTCCTCGGCCCTGCCCGGGCGCTTCAGCATGGTGCCTCGTGCCGCCTGGGCGTTGTATCGCTCGACGGTTTGGCCGGCAGCCAAGATGCGGCGCTCATGGAACGGCGTGAAGATCGGACCGGGGCCGACGGCGTTCACACGAATGCCTTCCGGCGAATGGTCAGCAGCGAGCGCCCGCGTCAACCCCGCGATTGCAGCCTTGGTCGTGTCATACTGCAGGTTGCCGCCACCCGCGACGACGGACCGGGCAGAGGCGACGTTGACGATGGCGCCGCCCTTGTCGCGACGCATCAGCGGGACGGCCACTTTAGCACAGAAAACGTGGCTCATCAGATTGACGCTGAGGATCTCGTTCCAGTTCGCCGCGCTCGCCTCATCCACCTTCTCGTATTTGCGGATGCCGGCGTTGTTGATGAGGATGTCGGAGGCGACCAAACCACTGCGCCGCACCGCTGATGAAGGCGAGGCATGCAGCCTCGGTACCAACATCAGCCTGCGTGAAGGCGACCTTGGCGCCGGCGTTTTCGAGTTCGGTCACCAAGCGCTGGCCGCGATCACCATCCCGATCGCAGAATGCAACGCTCGCGCCCTCGGTGACGAAACGCCTGACGTCGCCTCACCGACCCTTGATGCTCCGCCCGTCACCGCAGCGACCTTGCCGGTCGGGCCTTTCCACGTTTGCCACCTTTTCCGGTGTTGCGAAACGCACACCCTCATGTCCGACCCGTTGCTCATCCGGGGCAACGCTGGGGACCGTGACAGCCTCACTGAGCCCAGAGCCCACTCAGTACAAAAGAGTGATTCAACATTCGGTTCATGCAAAGGTGCATCATCTCACAAGGACATTATCGCTTAACTGCGCAAAGAAAGTGCGAACTGGGTACCCTGATCTCAGTCGTCGCCGCAAAGTATGGGTGAGATAGCGAATGCGACCAGACCCATAGCTTACATTATCAAAACGCGGACCACCTGTTGTACAATCTCGAGACGACGCTGGTGCCCTCAACTACCTTCCAGACGCAGTGATCAAGGACGGGGCGACCGTGCAGAAGAGCATCACGTGCATGCTAATCGGAAGCACCATCATCACGGCCATCACAGGCGCAGCCTGGCGAACCTCCAATGGAGAGCGTGCCAGTGCGAGGTCGGCGCGCTGTACCACGCGAGCGCTCCGCGACGCGGCAAAGACGGGCCTACGGCATACCATTGGCCCATGCTCAATGATATCAATCAGGCAGAGCTCAGTGTAAAAGTGTCACTCAATACTGAGTCAGCAACAAACGCCTCTTTTGTGAATCGCACCTCTTCCAATAACTCAGGCGGTCGGTTTGCGGCCACGATGAGCGCGGTAGACGATGCAAAAAAGGGCTCACGGGACCGACTAGGTCCTTTTGCGCCAACGGTTAACGCTATTTCGAAGTTGTCGTTTCAACAGGTATTGCGCACCAAACAAACAGCCTGCGACTGTGATTCGAGATGAAGATACCTTCTTGAAAAGAAAAATCTCATAGCCGCAGTCGTGACTTTCAAAAAGCTGAGTGTCGCGGTCCCATGCACCAGCCAGATCAAGTACTTCTGCTTTCACATTCCTGCCGGTGACACTGAACAACCGAACTATGTCTTCGATGTTGTCCCTGAGAAATTCTGTAAAGAATTTCCTGGTACGAAGCACATTGCTTGTGATGACTTCATTGCAAACCAGATCAAATCCGTTAATCGACGCAAAGCTGAGCATATCGTCTTTTCGGTTGAACAATCTCGGCTTATGCGAATATCTAACTTCATCACATATTAGCACGAAGCCACGGAGTTGGAGCAAAGCGGCGCATTTTTGAAACAAGCGTTTGACATCGATGTATTGAGATGATTCTTGGAAAAATATGAGGTCGAACTTAGTTGTAACCTCGTATCTCTCAAAGCTGCTGCAGATGAAACGATCCGCGATTTGGGGGTACTTTTGCTGGGCCTCCAAAATCAGGCTTCGATCCGGAGATATTCCGACGATGTCGAAGCCCTTGTCAGCAAGATCCCATGTAGTCCTCCCTAAGCCACAACCTGAATCGAGAATCCGCCCAATATCAAATGGAATATGAGACTTCATTAAGTCGGCAAGATTTTCCTGTGCTTCCACTATGGTCTTCGTAGCGGTTTCCCAATAGCCGTAGTGCATGTAATCAACGATGCCATCTTGTGAAACCGCGTACGCATAATAACAGTAAGGAGGTGGCAAGCTCTGGATCTTTGACACTGCAGCATCATTCATATTTGCTCTCGCCGATATTGACCCCAAGTAAAGTTTTGCGTCTTTAGTAACCTCGCGCAACGCTAGCTTTCCCTTCGACCCCTTTGCACGTACGCAGTGCGCCCTTCACGGCTGGCGCGCGCCGTGACGCAATCGGAATAGACCATTGCCTCGCCGAAGCCGGCAAATTTGCAGCGCCGCAACAATGACGCCGCCGGCGCGGCCCGTTTCCCCTTGGAATGACGAGGAGATTGCGTAGGACGCGCGCGACGGCTAAAAAGTCTGATGCGAATGGTTCTTAATTGAGCGGGTGAGCCGACTTTGATGCGTCGCGGCTTCCAGCCTCAGAAGGAGCGGGGACGACATCCACGGCGTGCCGAACAAACGGACCTTGGCCCTCTATACCGCCCACCGGCGCAAGTTGCTGGAATATGCGAACGGGATCGTCGGCGATCCCGGACGGGCGGAGGATGTCGTGCAGGAGGCGTTCCTGCGCTTCCGCACGGCGGCGACCGAGCGCTTCCTCGACGAGCCGGTCGGCTATCTCTACCGCGTCGTTCGTAACCTGGCGCTCGACCGGCGGCGGCGCGAAGTGCTGGAGGATCGCTATATCGTCAGCGATGTCGAGGTGGCCGCAGCGGTTGTCGCCGACGAACGGCCTTCGCCCGAGCAGGAGGCCATCGCTCGCGCCGACCTGCAACGGGTGATGAACGCCATGAGCGAACTGCCCGAGCGCACCCGTATTGCGATGGAAATGCATCGTTTTGGCGGCTGCACCTTGAAAGAAATCGCGGATCATCTCGGCATTTCCATCTCGATGGCTCAGGTCTTGGTGATGGACGGCGTCCGTCATTGCCAGCGCGCCCTGTAGTCTTCGGCATGGCTTTTCGCTCCATTGGAAATAGCAATCCGCCATGCGTTTATTGACTAGGGAGCCTTCTTGCGCCGCGCCGCCTAGGACGGCGGACATGCCCCCTGATTTCCGGCGTAGGCCCAGGGAGCGGCCAAGGGAGCGGCATGACGACATCGCCCCAGACAGAGCGTGAGCGGGCCGAGAACGAAGCCGCGGCCTGGCTCGTTCTCCTGTCTGACCAGCCGGATGATGTCGAGTTGTTGGGCCGCTTCGAGGCGTGGCGCGCCGCCAGCGCTCTCAACGCCGAAATCTGGGCGCGGACCGCCCGCGCCTACGATCTCGTGGGCAAGGGAGAGGCCCAGCATCGGGACCATTGGGCAAGTTACGCCCCCGGACGCGCGGCCGAGCGCGCGCTGCCGCCTGCCTATCTGCCTCCTCCGCCGGCCGCTGCCCGCCGCCTGTTCACGCCGCGGCGGCTGACCATTGGCGCGGCGGGCGTCGCCGTCACCGCGCTTCTGATGATCGTCGTCCTGCCGGGCGTGCTGTTGCGCCTGCAAGCCGATGTGGCGACGGCCACCGGCGAGGTGCGCGCCGTCAGCCTGGAGGACGGCTCGCGCGTGAGCCTCGCGCCGGACAGCGCGATCGACGTGGCCTTTGTCGGCCGCGAGCGCAGGGTCCGTCTGCTCAAGGGCGAGGTGTTCTTCGACGTTGCCCACGATCCGGCGCGGCCCTTCAGCGTCGCGGCGGGCGATACCGTCGCCACGGTGCTTGGCACGGCCTTCGACGTGCGCCGCGACGACAACGGCACCGTTGTCGCCGTCCAGCGCGGCCATGTCCGCGTCGAAGACGGCAGCACGACGCCCACGACCTCCGCGGATTTGCATCCCGGCGATTGGGTTCATGTGATTTGGGGCCAGGGTGCTGAAACCGGCAAAGCCGCGCCGGATGAGATCGCCGATTGGCAACGCGGCCAGCTGATCGCACACAACCGGCCGGCCGGCGAGATCGTGGATGCGCTGCGCCGCTACTATCACGGTGCCATCATCGTCCATGACGATGCTTTCGCCGCCAAGCACGTCAGCGGCCTCTACGACCTGCGCGATCCAGTGAAGACCCTGAGCGAACTGGCGACGGCCCACGGCGCCACCGTTCGGCGCATCTCGCCGTGGCTGCTCGTCGTCACCAGGGGGTAGCGCCGGGCTCGTTGAATCCGCCCGTTTTGCAGCGGGTTGGGACCGTCTGAGGAAAAACTTCTCCAATCCATTGGAAGTGGGCTGGACCCGTCCGTTTGTTAATAAGGGGTGAGGATGCGACGCACTCGCATTAACGGCACCCGGACATTGACTTATGGATCGGGGGATTTCGACAATGTCGCATGCGCTTTCCGCTGCCGGCGCCGGGCGCCGCGGTCGTTTTCTGGCGGCGCTGATGATGACGACGACGGCGCTGGCCGTGGTCCCCGGCCTGCCGGTCTTTGCGCAGTCGGCGTCGCCGGCGACGGTTCAGCCCGGCGTGCGCGGCTTCGACATTCCCGCCCAGCCGCTCGCCGATGCGCTGATCCAGTTCGGCCACCAGGCGGGCTTGCAGGCGACGGCCGAGACCAGCCTCGTCCAGAACCTGCGCAGCGCGCCGGTCAAGGGGGTCATGACCTGGCAGCAGGCGCTGACCACCCTCCTTTCAGGGTCAGGGCTCGCCTATCGCCTCAACGGCTCGATGGTGTCGGTGGAGAAATTGTCGGCCACCGGCGGCCCGAACACCATCCAGCTCGGGCCGGTCCGCGTCGAGGGGCAAGGCGAAGACGCCTGGGGACCAGTCAACGGTATAGTGGCGACACGAAGCGCCACCGGCACGAAGACCGACACGCCGCTTCGGGAAACGCCAGCATCGATCTCGGTCGTTACCCGCAAAGAGATCGAGGAGAAAGGTTCTCAGAGTGTCATGGACGCGGTCCGCGGCACGCCCAGCGTAATTACTGAAACTGCCGGTGCAGACGTCAGATACGACTCGATGATGGTGCGGGGCTTCGTGCCGGACACCTATCTGAACGGATTGTTACTGCCTTCGGGGTACTCCGGCACCGGTCATGGTATACCCAATATCGAACCCTATGGGCTGGAGCGGATCGAGGTTCTGCGTGGCTCGGCGGGCGCTCTTTACGGTCAGGTGCCTGCCGGTGGGATTCTGAACCTCATCAGCAAGAGGCCGACCGAGACACCATTCCACGAGATTCAGCTTCAGACAGGCTCACCCGCTCGAGGAGAGGTCGCTTTCGATGTAGGCGGTCCAGTGACGAAGGATGGAACTCTGCTTTACCGGCTCACCGGTCTTGGCAGATTGGCCGATATGCCTGTCGACGGTCAGCACGATAAGCGTCTTTATATTGCACCAAGCTTTACATGGCGGCCGACCGCCGACACCTCATTCACCTTTCTGTCCTCCTACCAGAAGGTTGATGATGGCGCTGCCTCTCATTTTCTTCCCGTGTACGGATCGCTCTGGCCATCTGTAAACGGTTACATTCCGCCGAATAGATATCTTGGAGAGGCGGGATCAAATGGCTTCACGCGCGAGGCGGCGACGATTGGCTATGAGTTGAAGCACCGCTTCAATGAAGCAGTTTCATTCAAGCAAAATCTGCAATATGCGTTCGCAAATACCGACAACCCCGGCATTACCCCGCGCGGTTGGGTGAACAGCGCGCAGATATTGATGTCGAGATCCGACCAAGAGTTCACGAATAGTGGGAAAACGTTCTCTGTCGATAATCAATTGAATATCAAAGCCGACACAGGGCCGTTGACTCACAATATTCTTGCCGGCGTGGATTATCGGCGCTTCCAGAATGATTATCTGCTCCGCTTTACCACGAATACCCCACCGGCGATAAACGCCTGGGCTCCGGTCTATAATGGATTCAGCCCGCTTGGATGGAGGACAACCAGCGATAGTCGCCAAGTTCTTGCGCAAGTTGGTATTTACCTCCAGGATCAGATTCGCTTCGACAAATGGCTGCTGACACTGTCCGGACGCCAGGATTGGGTCAGCACCGATACCTACAATCGGCTGACTTACGTAGCGACGGACCGCAATGACGGCGCATTCTCCGGCCGCATCGGGTTGAACTATCTCTTCGACAGCGGATGGTCGCCCTACGTAAGTTACTCGAATAGCTACTATCCGGTCATTGGCACGAACTCAGCCGGCGAGCCGTTCGAGCCCAGTCGCGCCAGGCAGGTTGAGGCCGGCATCAAATATCAACCTGGAGGGACCCCGATCTACGCTGCACTTTCTGCATTCGACGTCACTCGTACCAATATTACAACGACCGATCCGAACAATCCCTTCTTTCAGGTGCAAAGCGGCGAGGCCCGGATCAGAGGTATCGAGTTTGAAGTGAAGGCTAAGCTCTTTGACAAGTTGGACGTGACCGGCGCTTACACCTACAGCGAGTCCGAGGTCACAAAGAGCAACAACACAACCACGTTTCAGGGTGTCGCCTATTCTTGGCTTGGCAAACAGCTGCCTTTTACGCCGAAGCATCAGGCATCGATCTGGGCCAATTATACCTTCGACGAAGGTACAAGTCCCGGTGGACTGTCCTTGGGAGCCGGCGTTCGTTACCTCGGAGATCTTTATGGTGACGGGGCCAACCTATTTGCAACACCGGCGTCGACGCAGTTCGACCTTGCCGCGTCCTATGATTTTGGCATCAAAAATCCCCGTCTGACCGGCGTGAACCTGCGCGTGAATGTCACAAACGTGACCGATGACCGCAGAGTAACGTGTACCGGCGAAACCGGGTGTTTGTACGGAACGGGGCGGACCGCCATTGCAACTATGATCTACCGATGGTGAGTCCTCGTGGTGACTCTGGCATTGACGCTGACCATGCTCGGCTGTGCATGCCTCTATCTTGCCAGCCCCAACCAGAAATGGCTGTCGCTGGTTCCACCGCGGCGGCCGCTGCTGGCGGTGGGAAGCCTTCTGCTGATCGCCGGTCTTGCCTCATGGATCGCGGCGCTGCATCCGCTGGCCGGCGTGTTCGTGACGCTGCATGTGGCGATGGTATGTCTGTCCGCCTTTCCTTACTCCGCCGCGCTTCGCGGCGTCTGGCGGAGGAACTGACATGGCGGGAGATATTCGTCCTGACTGGTGGGGCAAGGCCAGCGCCGGCGCAATCCTCGGTTTCGGCTTGGCGCTCTCGCTGGTCGGTCTCTATGCCTACCTGGGCCCGGGTGGCATAGACGCCCCGACTGGACGCTACTCGCTGATGCGGCACCTGGAAGCGTTCGTTTGGATCGCGGTGTTCGGCTTCTGCTTCCTGTTTCGCAGCGGTCGCGCGGCCTGGGCATGGCTCGGCGCGGCGAACCTGATCGCCTTCGCGGCGCTGTTTGCCTGCCGCTTCTATTTCTTCGCTTGAGGGCAGTATGATCCGCGCCGACATCGTCAAGCTCTACAAGGCCATCCATCACTGGATTGGCATTAGTTGCGGCTTTGCGCTGTTCATCGCCTTCTACGCGGGCGCGCTCACCATGTTTCAGGAGCCGATCGCGCGCTGGGCGTCGCCGCCCGCCGTGGGTGTGGCAGCGGTTCCTTTGGACGATGCGCCCCGTCTCCTCGAATTGGTAGCCGCCGCCCATCCTGAAGCACGGGAGGAAGGCATCACGCTGCATCTGCGGGGACACGAGAACGAGCCTGCGCGGGTGACGTGGAAAGAAGACGTCCCGCATCAAGCAGGCCAGCCCCATGAGCACGTCCATTGGTGGGCGACGCTCAAGCCTGATGGCACATTGCTGGCGAAGCAAGAGGAGCCGTCCGAACTGGCGGAGTTCATCAATAGAATCCACATGCGCGTCGGTATCCCACTTCCGTGGGGATCGTATTTCATGGGGGTGATCTCGCTGCTCTACGGCGTGGCGCTGATCGCCGGCGTGATCGTTCTGCTTCCGTCGCTCACCAAAGATTTCCTGGCACTGCGTGTCGGCCATAACCTCAAGCGCATGTGGCTGGACGCGCACAATGTCGTGGGGATCACAGCACTCCCGTTTCATCTTGTGATTGCGGTGACCGCAACAGCTTGGGGGTTCGGCGGTCCGCTCTGGTCCGCGCAAGAGAGCGTGATCTTCGGCGGCAAGCAAAAGATCGTGATGAAACGCGACTTCTTCGAGCACTATGCCGCGCCAAGGCCGACGGGGGAAGCGGGTGTAATGATGCCGCCCGCGCAGTTGCTCCTGCGTCTGAATGATCAGGTGCCCGACTTTGAACCCAAGGTCATGGTCTTCAAGAATTTCGGAGACAAAGCCGCTGCCGTGAAATTCGTCGGAGCCGAGCGCGGCTATGTTGGCGATACCAGCTTTGGAGGCGTCATCCTCAGCGCCGTGACCGGCAAGCTCATCAAGGATAACATTGCATCGCGCCAAGACCCGGACCGGCGAGCCTCGACAGTGTTCTACGCCCTACATACCGGGGAATATGGCGGGATCACGATTAGATGGGCCTATTTCTTCCTCGGATTTTCCGGGGCATGGCTGTTCTATTCGGGCAACCTGCTATGGATCGAGACACGACGTAAAAGAGCGCGCAAGGGCGGCGAGGTCGAGCAATCGCGTTCGACGCGCCTCTTGGGGAGCGGAACGGTGGGCGTGTGCCTCGGCTGCGTCGCGGGTCTGTCGCTCACCATCGTTGCGGCCAAATGGCTGCATGGCCGCATCGCCGATCTCAATCACTGGCACGAAATCATCTACTACGCGGTGTTCTTCGCCTCCATCGCCTGGGCCTTCGCCTGCGGCGCGGCGCGCTCGGCGGTGCATCTGCTGTGGCTGTGTACCGTCGCGACAATAGCGATCCCGCTGACCACGCTGGCGGCGCTGCTGTTCCCGGCACTCGGCATGTGGGCGTATGGCAGCGCCGCGACGATCGGCGTCGATGTCGTCGCTTTCATCGGTGCGCTCTGCTTCGCTTGGATGGCGATCGCCACCGCGCGGCGCATCAAGCACGGCCCGGCCGACAGCATCTGGTCCATCCGCAAGGCCGGCCCCGCCACACCGCCGCATAAGCCGGCCGCTGTCCCGGCCGAATGACCATGTCCGGCCTGCTCTTGGGCTCTTTCAATGGTCTACGGACCGCAGCGCATAGGAGTGACGATGTAAGGGAGTGGCCGCGCGGAGGGCGATGGTGCCAGGGGCGGGATCGAACCACCAACACTGCGATTTTCAGATGCAGCGTTTTTCTTCAAAAGCAGACACTTACATTGGTTCAGAAACGTCTAAATCGCATCGATATTGCGCCAATTGTCTAACGGAACGTCTGGTGGTTCACGCTTCAGTTCGAGGTAGAGCGCCGCCTGCGAGCGAGCGAATATCGTAAGCTGCTGAAGGATCGTCCTGCTCGTTGAACTCCCACCACCACTGTGTTCCCGCGTAAGTCTACAACCTGGCTCTGTTGCACATGATAATTTCTTTCCGGGCCGCATTCACATCGGTGGCGTCGAGTTTCTCGCGGTTAGTCGTGGAATGCTTCCAGACGGATTGGCGTTATTGCAGCGGCTACATGGGCCTAGGCAACAGACGGGCCCCGTGCCGGCCAAGCCATGTCAAGATGCGATCGACGTCCTGCATCCGGTTGTAGCCATGAAAGCTGAAACGCACGCGGCCCCGGCCGTTCCAGGCGTAGATGCCGACCTCGTACAAAGCCTCGACGATGGTTGCTGCTAGCTCGGTTTGGATGCAGACGCTGGCACCATGCTGGGCTGGATCCCCCGGCGTAATCGTCGAAATTCCGAGCAACCGCAAACCACGAAGCAGTTCGACTGTCATGGCCTGAACATGACACTCCACATCGGACATCGAAAACTGTCCTAGATAGGTCAGGGCCTCAGCAAGCACGTAAAGCGGTGCGTGAGCCGGATTGCCGCGCGTGAAGCGCATTGCGTCATCTTTGAGCTTCAGGTCCCCCCCGTAATGAGGCCTCGGGCCCGCGTCGATCGAATACCATCCCGCCGTCGTCGGCGCCCATTCTGGCTGGCGCCTCGAATTCCAATAGGCAATGGCGACTCCGGTGGTCCCGAGCAACCACTTGTAGCAGGCAGAAAAAGCGAAGTCGGCAACGGATGCATCTGTCGGGAGATAACCCGATGCCTGGCTGAAATCGACCGCAAGAATTGCACCGACTTTGTCTGCAAGGCGCCTCAACTCAACGAGGTCGGCGCGTGCACCGGAAAGGTAGGATACATGGCTAACCGCAATCAGCCGCGTACGCTCATCGATATGAGTGGCAATAGCCTCGAGGCTGCATGAATCGGCCAGCCTAACTTCGGCCATCGGCCGGTGCGTCACGAACGGTGCCACGACAGATGGATATTCATACGCAACGAAGCAGATATTGTCGCCCTTACGCCACGTCATGCTCTCCGCAAGCATCGACATGCCTTCAGCAACGTTCGACACGAAGCCAATGTCGCGCGCCTTCACACACCACAAACGGGCGACTAGATCGCGTGCCTGCTCGACCTTTGCGTCCTGAGCAAGCCGACCTCGCACCCCCGCGCTCTTATCCCGTGCGTAGACTTGCACCGCCTGATCGTGCCGGCGCAGGAAAGCCGTCTCACCCGCAGCACAGACATGGCAGATGTCAGGCTCGATCCTGAAATCGGAAGGGTCAAAGAGTGGCGTCTCGGCTTTGGTCATGGAATACATCGTTTCCGAACAACGCGATGGGTATATGACGACAAATCGCGCGTACCGCCCGTCCCACAGTTCACTCCGCGGCCAGGGCCTTTACGCCCTCCACAGGCGTAAGCCACCCACGTCTCGACTCGATCGCACCTCGGACCGCAGCACTGTAGCTTTCCCAGATTGTCCGCGTCTTGGGGCCGATCTTACCGGTGCCAACAGGGCTGCGGTCGACCGATACGATAGGCATGACCTCGTAGGCGCTGCCGCAGAGGAACGCCTCCTCCGCCGTATAGATCTCGGTCCTATCGATCGATCGCTCCTCGACCATGAAACCGGCGTCTCGGGCAAGCTCTATCACGCTCGCGCGGGTCACGCTCTCTAGGATGCCGGATGTAATAGACGGGGTCACGACGCGACCATTACGCACCATGAAGAAGCACGCACCGGTTCCTTCGGTCACCTTGCCGTCCGGCCCCAGCAGAAGTGCCTCATCGTAACCGTCCAGCTTGGCCTGTATTTGGGCGAGACGACCATTGTTGTAGTTTGCTGCTGTCTTAATCCTTGGTGGCATCGACGTATCGTCGATGCGCCGCCAACTGCTAATGACGGCATTTTTACCGCGATTCTCGAAAGGTCGATCGGGACGTTCGGCCACGTAGCACATCCACTCCGTAGGACCAGTGCTCTCCATCGGTCCGCTTCCTGCCACCCAGATAGAGAGACGGATATGAACGTCCTTCTTATAGCCGTTGGCAGCGATTGTGTTGACGACAGCCTCCGTCAACTTCTCGTTGCTCATCTTGCAGTCGATCCTGAGGATGCGAACGGAGTCCTGCAACCGTCTCAGGTGCTCCGGCAGACAGAATATGTTCATCTGCCGCCGATCTTTAGTCCAGTAGGCGCAGATTCCCTCGAACACTGTTGCGCCGTATTTCGCCGCCGGAGACAGAACATGGATTTTGGCCTCGGCCTCGGGCACCATCGTCCCATTCATGCAAATAACATTGCCCTGGCTCATCCGTTTCATCTCCCAGCAAAAGACTACGCAGTAGCGGGACCATCCCGCCCAATCTTGACCATTTCCGATCTGAGCATGGCGGTGGCGGTCCGATCGAGGGTGCCATCTTCGTTGAGAACCACGCCGTAGATGTCGCATGCGGCCTGGGCCGTAACGTAGCCCTCAGCGACATCCTCGACGACCGCTTCCGGCCGCCGCTCAAGGGGGCTGCCGATGCCGCCGCCGCCGGGCAACTCCAGACGCAAGGCATCGTCGGACGAAATCTGGTGCTGTCCTTTGGCGGTCAGCAGAGTGTTGCGTTTTACGCGCGTTAACTTACCAGGCTTTCCTGGCAAGCCGCCGTTGCGGCCTCGCGCCGGATGCTCGACACGGTCGAACATCGCCTGAACGGAGATCGGACTGTCGGTCGCGGAACCAATCTCGAGCACCTGAGAGAGGCCACCGCGGTACTTACCGGCTCCGCCGGAATCAGGAAGCAGCTCCTTGCGCCAGAAAAGAAGTGGCGTGATCGCCTCGGCTGCTTCGATCGGAATGATACGCACGCCTGACGGAAACTGTGTTGTTGTCAAACCGTCCTTATTGGGTCTCGCACCCATGCCACCGCTATAGAATAGGTAATTCTCCCATATCCTACTCGTGTTGCCGAACCAGCCTGAGCCCCGCATCATAGGATTCCATCCTCCGCCAGACTCCGCCTGCAGCCCTCCGGCCATGGCCTTGTGCAGGCAGCCGATCATCGCGTCCGCTGTGATGTGTCCGACGATATGGCGGGCCGCTACAGGAGCCGGGCGCTGCACATTGAGAATCGTATCAGGCGGCGCCGATACCGTGATGGTCGACATAGAGCCGTAATTGTTCGGAACGTCGGGCGCTATGCAGCACCGCGCGCCGAAGCAGGTGTAGGCCGCAGTGTAGTTGAGGACGACGTTGATCGCGAACTGACTGGGGCCCGAGGTGCCGGCATAGTCGACGTGAATCCCACTGTCCGAGATCGTCATCGCCGCCTTCACCGTTACCGGCGCTTCGTAGCCATCGATCGTTATCTCGTTGCGGAACGTTCCGCGCGGCAGGGCCTCAATGGCGTGCAGCATGGCCGTGCGTGAGGTATCGATGATGTGGTTTCCGAGATCGTCGAGATCGGCGAGGCCGAACTCCTCCATCATCTCGACCAAACGGCGGCAGCCATCTTCACTAGCCGCCGCGCAGGAGAACAAATCCCCCTCCACCTGCACCGGCTCACGATTGTTGGCACGCAGAATCTTCAGGAAGTCCTCGTTCATCGTGCCCTTGCGCGCGAGCGGCATGATCGGGATCGAGAACCCTTCCTCAAAGACCTGCCGACCGTCTGTGCCAAGGCCGCGTCCGCCGATGTCGACCACATGTATCGTCGCCGCGAAGAGGGCGACGGGCTTGCCTCGATGGAACGCTGGCGTGACCACGGTGATATCATGCAAGTGGCCCGATGTTAGCCAGGGATCGTTGGTCAAGTAGCTGTCACCTGGCGACATGGTGTCGATCGGATATTCATCGAGAAAGTGGAGAACCCCGGTCGCCATCGAATTGACATGTCCGGGAGTCCCTGTGACGGCCTGCGCCAGCATCCGGCCCTGCGGATCGAATATACCGGCGGACAGGTCGCCTGCCTCGCGCACCGTGGTGCTGAAGGAGCAGCGGATGAGTGTCTGCGCCTGCTCCTCGACGATGGCGATCAGGCGATTCCACATGATCTGCATGCGAATCTGAGACAGCGGATTACTCATCGGAGCCGGCCGATCCTGCTCAATGTGCGCCATGGCGCGTACACTCCAGATAGCCGAGATTGTTGACGTGAACCTTGAACTTGTCCGACACGATTGTCGTTGTTTCGCTCTCCACCACAATCGCAGGGCCGGAGAAGGTCGCTCCCGGCTTCAGACTCTCGCGCTGGAAGACGGGCACCGAGACGACCTTGCCGATGTCGGAATCGAAAATGCGCCGCTTGCCGGTCGGCTTAGGCTGGTAAGGTTCGTGCGCGGGGACTTTGCTCTTCTGCGCGTCTGCGATCCCGGCAGTGACCTTGACGACCCAGGTCAGTATCTCGACGTCGCTTGCCGGCACGGTTCTGCTGTAGAGCCGGCCATATTCTTCCTCGAAAGACTTCCGCAGGAGTTCGATGTCGCAGGCCAAAATGGGACCTGTGGGCGCGGGAATTGATATCTCGTGCCCCTGGCCGACATAGCGCATAAATACCATGCGCTTTTCTTCAAGCGCCGAACCAAACGCGGCCGGCTCAACGACCGTTCGTGCGAGCTCAGTCATCTGCCGGAGCAGACCGTTTGCGCGGTCGAGGTCGAAACTCTGCAGCCTTTGATGGTCGCTCTGCACGATCTCGTAGGCAACCGGTGCCTGCAGGAAGCCGACGGCCGAGCCGACGCCAGCGCCCGTCGGCACGACAAATGAGGAGACGTTGAGCTTTTCCGCCACTCGTGAGGCATGCAGCGGTGCTGCACCGCCAAAAGCGATAAGCGTGCGCTTCGTCACGTCCTTTCCGCTTTCAATCGCGTGGACGCGTGCGGCATTGGCCATGTTTTCGTCGACGACCTCGGAAATGCCGAACGCCGCGAGCGTATCCGACGATCCGAGGGCATCGCCGACATTGGCAGCGAGGGCACGGCCCGAGGCGGCCGGATCGAGCGGCACCTTGCCACCGGCAAATTGCTCGGGATCGATACGGCCCAGCATCAGGTCCGCATCCGTTACCGTGGCCTGATCGCCGCCGCGCTGATAGCAGGCGGGCCCGGGCTCGGACCCGGCGCTGTCCGGACCCACGGTGATGCGGTTCATCGAATCGACGCGCGCAATTGAGCCCCCGCCGGCGCCGATCTCGACCATCTCGATCACCGGGATGCGCAGCGGCAGACCACTTCCCTTACGGAAGCGATAGACCCGAGCCACCTCGAAGAGGCGCGAAGTCTGCGGCACGAAGTCGTCAATCAGGCAGATCTTGGCCGTGGTGCCGCCCATATCGAAAGACAGCACCTTCTCGTACTCGCACTGCCGTGCAATGTGGCTCGAGAAGATCGCTCCACCTGCAGGACCCGACTCGACGAGGCGGACGGGAAAGCGCGAAGCGGTCTCGATCGTCGTCAGTCCGCCGCTCGACAGCATGAGAAGCAGCGGACAGTCGATGCCGGCAGCACTCAATCCGACCTCTAGCGCCTGCAGATAGGTCGCCATCCTCGGTTGCACATAGGCGTTGGCGCAGGCCGTGGAGAAGCGCTCGTATTCTCGCATTTCCGGCGAAACGACGGAGGACAACGAATAGGAGAGCCCGGGCAATGCGTCTTGCAGAATGCGATGAGCGGCATTTTCATGCTCGGAATTGATGTAGCTGTGCAGGAATCCGATGGCGACGGCCTCGATCCCCTCTCGCTCGAACTGAGGGACAAGCGCCTTAACGGCGTCGGTATCCAGGGGGCGATGGATCCGTCCGGTGCTATCGATGCGCTCGGGCACACTGAACCGCCAGCGGCGCGGAACGAGGGGCTTCGGCAGGTCTATGGTGAGGTCATATTGCTCGTAGCGGCTCTCGAACCCGCTTTCGACGATGTCGCGGAAACCGTCGGTCGTGACGAACGCGGTTCGCGCTCCCTTGCGTTCGATCAGGGCGTTGGTCGCCAGCGTCGTACCGTGAATGATGAGGCCGACGTCGTCGACTGATAGACCAGCGTCCTCGAGCAGCGCTGCAAGCCCCTCGAGGACACCTTTTTCGGGTGCCGCGGCCGTTGTAAGCACCTTGCGCGAGAGTCGCCTCCCACCTATCTCGATTGCGAAGTCGGTGAAGGTTCCACCGATATCGACGCCAACACGTGCTCGCCCTGACTTTCCGATCAACTATAGTCTCCAAATTGCCCGGCCGGAGGAGATGGCATGGCTCGCCCATAGAACGGGCTGCCAAGCGCTCCGCCGCCTTGCCTTTCGACGTGTGCGCATTTGCCAAGGGCATATAAAGCCGGCAGAACGCTCGGGACCGTGAACTTAATGTGAGGCAATTTAACTATTCAAACGACATTGAACCGCTCTAATAGATAGTATTGCCGCTACAATGTGCGTCAATCCTTTTATTGTATTGATGCAATACAGCTGACGTGCATCGTGATGCTAGATGAGGAATCATGACCGAGGGAATGACCAAAACGCCCCTCTATATCCAGCTTGCCGATGAGATTGCTGAACAGATCGCCAGCCGCGCGCTCTCTCCAGGCTCAAGATTGCCGCCTCAGCGCGACCTCGCCTTTGCTCGAGGCGTCACCACGGGGACCGTCCTGCGTGCATACGCAGAGCTGCAGCGCCAGGGACTGATTGAATCCACCGTCGGCCGCGGCTCGTTTGTGCGACGAGCGCCGTTACCGGCGGACTCGCCCGGCGAGATGGATCTTCGCGCGAACCGCCCTCCGTTGCGCAGCCTTGCGCAGGACCTGCTCAAGACCGTTGCACAGAATCCCGGACGCTTCGACGAGAGCCTGCTTGTCGACCGCATGCTTTTCTCGAGCGTGCATGCGCGGCATGAGGAGGCGGCAGCACGTTGGCTGGCCAAGTACCACGCCGTCGACATCCAGCCTGCCCCGTTGCTCTGCAGCAGTGCACAACATGCGCTTGCCGTGTCGCTTCTTACGCTGTGCAAGCCTGGCGATGTCGTGGCTGCTGAGGAGTCGGCTTACACAGGGATCACCATGCTGGCCGGCATGCTCAATCTCAAGATCGTTGGCGTGGTCTTGGACGAGAACGGATTGGTGCCAGAAGCGCTGGCCGCAATTTGCAAGCGACACCGGCCCAAGGTGCTCTTTTGCATGCCAAACAGCCATAGTCCCACGACCAGCACGATCCCCGAAGAGCGCCGTCACAAGATCGCCGCCCTCGCGCGTAAGCATGACTTCTGGATTGTGCAGGACGATGTCTACGGGGCCTACCTCGAAAACCTGCTTCCCCCATTCCGCGCTATTGCTCCCGAGCGGAGCATCTTCTTCACCAGCTTTTCGAAAGTCGTCGCGCTCGGTGCGTCAGTCGGGTTCATCAGCGTACCACAGGACTTGCGAGAGCAGATCAGCAGCAACATCCGGATCGCAGGCGCGACGGCTGCGCCCATCTTCTGCGAAACCATTACCCAGTGGATGGAGGAAGGGAGGCTCGACGAGATCATCGTTGCCAATCGCACCGAGATTGCTGCCCGCGCCGCTGTTGCCCGCTCAATCCTCGGAGAAGCAGGACTGGTAAGCAAGCCCGACTGCCCGCATGCCTGGCTGCCGCTACCTGCATCGACATCGCTGCCAGATTTCACGATCCGAGTGCAACATCATGGAATCAAGCTGATGCGGTCGGATCAGTTCGCCGTCGAGCACCCGATCCAAACGAGAGCCGCTGTGCGCATTAGCCTCGGCGGAGCACCTAACCGTACAATCCTCACGGACGCCCTGACCAAGATCAAGCACGTCCTGCAGCTGGCGTCGACGGAAATACCCATGACGTGAGATCGAGCCGCCACTTGGCCGGCACGATCGGCGCGAGGGGAATTAGTGCAGATCGGACGAAACGCCCTCCCAGAGGATCTCTCGGACTCGGCGTTCGATGGCGTTGAAATTGGGGCTATTCGGGTCACGGGGCTTGGGAAGATCAACTTCGATGATCTCGCGGATACGGCCGGGGCGCGCCGTCATCACGGCGATACGGTCGCTGAGCAGCACCGCCTCTTCGATGTTGTGCGTGACGAAGACAATGGTCTTTCGGGTCTCACTCCAGATGCGGATCAGCTCGCTTTGAAGTTGGCTGCGCGTCATTGCGTCAAGAGCCGCAAACGGTTCGTCCATGAGCAGGACCTCGGGCTCATTGGCGAGCGCGCGCGCGATCGACACGCGCTGCTTCATGCCACCCGAGAGCTGATGCGGGTAATGGCGGGCAAATTTCTCAAGACCAACCATAGCGAGCTGGCGGGAGACGATCTCGCGTCTTTCCTGCGCAGGGCGAGCCTGTAAGCGCTTGCCCGCGCCAACATTATCCTCGACCCTGAGCCAGGGGAACAGGGCATGCTCCTGAAAAACCACGCCACGATCCGGTCCTGGTGCAGAAATTTCTTTGCCGTCGAGATACACATGACCTGCCGTAGGATGATCGAAGCCGGCAAACAGATTGAGCAACGTGGTCTTGCCGCACCCCGATGGCCCGAGGAGCGATACAAACTCATGGGCGCCGATGCTAATGGTAACGTTGTCGATGGCGTGCGTGGCCCCGCCGCTCTCTGATACGAAAGTCCGGTGCAGGTCCACGCCATACAGCTTGTTGGTCATCACCGCTCCCATTTCATGACGGCATGCTGCAGAAGCAACATCAAGCGGTCAGTCGCATATCCGACGACGGCGATGCTAATCATTCCGGTGATGATCAGGTCAGCGCGCAAGAAGTTGAAGGAGTCCCAGAGCATATAGCCAAAACCGCTTTTCACGGCGAGCATCTCGGCGGTGACAACGCACATCCAGGCGATACCAAGTCCGATGCGCAGACCGGTGAATATGTTGGGCAGCGCGCTCCAGAACACGACGCGGGTGAAAAGCTCCCACGAAGTTGCGTACCCGAGCATGCGGGCAGCGCGGATCAGCACGGGGTCCACATAGCGGATGCCGTGACGCGCATTGATATAGGTTGGGAAGAAGGTGCCAAGAGCAATGAGGAAGATGGCTGGCTGGTCCTCGATGCCGAACCAGGCGATGGCAAGTGGAATCCAGGCCACGATGGGAATTGGCCGAAGAAGCTGAAGACTCGGGTCCAGCATTTTGTGGAAGAGGCCGAACATTCCGGCGATCGTTCCTATGACGATGCCTGATACCCCGCCCAGAAAGTAGCCAATGATGACGCGCTTGGCGCTCGCAAGCGCGTGCACATACCAAACGCCAGAATACCAGTCCGCCGTGCCCCACCAGCCAGTGAGTGTATCGAGCGCCGTCGTGACGATGGTGCCAACCGACGGAAAAAGCATCGCCGGGAGAAGTTCTAGCCGGGAGGCCGTCTCCCATATGACGATCGCGATGACCGGAACGATGAGAAAGTAGGGAAAACTCAGTCGGAAGCGTGTTCCCGGCGGCTTGCCGGGAGACGCTTTGTCCATCGCAGTGCCCGACGATGGCTTATCGATAACCGACATTAGGCTCCAAGTTCCTTGCGTGATTTGCCGGTGGCCTTCATCAGGAACTGATAATCCAGCGCAGTGGTGAATTTTGGCCGAACGTCGTTGCGCACGTAGCCGAACTCGAGGACAGCAGATGCGAGCTTATTCGCATCGTCCGAGCGCAATACGTACTCTAGGAAGACGTTGCTGTTCGACATCTCCATTGTCTTGCGCGGAAAACCGCTGATGGCCATCGCCGCTTCGAGGAAATCGCTCGGGCTTGAATTTAAGCGGTCGGTCGATTTGACGAGAGCGTCGACCACGGCCTGAACTGCCGCGGCATTCTTGTCTACGTAGCTATCATGCCCGGCCAGGAGGGCATTGACGCGGAAGGATTCGTCATAGAGCGTCGAGAATTGCGTGCCAATGCCGTTCTCAAGCACCTGCGAGGCGAAGGGCTCCCACATGGCCGCCACGTCGGTCTGACCCTGCTGCAGGGCAGTAATGTGAACAGCAAGGTTGCCGCCAAGGTCTTTGTATTGGAGATCCTTGACTGATATGCCCTTGTTCTTGAGGGCAAGCAGGAACTGAATGTCCTGTGTTGACCCGCGGGCAACTGCGCAGACCTTGCCGCGAAGGTCAGACCAATCGCGGACGGCGACCCCCTTGCGGACGACGAGCCGCGTCCCGCCAGAGCAGACGCCCGAGATGGCCTTCACCTTCGCATTGAGATCCAGCATGCGCACGAACTGCCAGTAGCCGATCGCAGCCAAGTCGACGCTGCCGGCTGTCAGCGCAGAGATCATCTCCGACGATGTCTTGAACTCGATGAGCTCGACGTTGACACCCCCGCTCATGAACTTAGGGATCTGCCATACGGCAGCCCAATGCGGCACTTTCGAAGAGGCGAGCCGGACAGTGGTGGCCGCTGATGCTTGTCTGGGTGCGAGCAGCGCGCTGGCAGACGATACGGCGCCACCCAGCAGCCCCAGCGCAGCGCGTCGCGATACAGTGTCATGAGACGTGGTCATAGTTCGGTTCCTCCTCGTCCAGCCCGATCAATCAGCCGGGCGTAATGCTTTTGCCGTTCTGTAAACAACACTCCCCGACCGCATTCGGATTTTCAGAGCGAACGGGTTTCCTGTTTCCGCATGGTTCAAGACGGGTTTCCCATGATCGAAGATTCAATTGATCCGGTTTTGCTGCTTTTTGCTGACGACAGCCGCCACTGCCATCAGCAATTCCAGATTCTGCATTTGGGACTGCTCCACTTCGGGACCTCCAACCAGAGCAGCATAAATTGAATCACTTCAATATTATTGGATGTCTGGTCCAATTTATGTCAATAGCTTTATTGAATCGCTTCAATGTTTCGCTTCTGAAGAATTCGCCGACCAATGCAGAAGAGCGATCGACCAATTTCGAGGAAACGCGCAACGACGTCCTTCAACGATCCAATGCCTGATCTCCCGCACGTCGGTCAGAGCCACTCGTGGCTTGGTCCATGATTGCCGAAGCACGAGTCCCGCAGCGATCCGCTTCCTAGTCGGGGGAGACGTCGCCAGTAGCACGCTTCTGCACCTCGGGGCGACGTAACGAATCCACGTTTCTCTGCCGCTCCCTCAGCCCGCGCAGCAGGCGTTGCGCCGTGTGTTCGACATGTTCGCGGCTGAGTCGCGCAAGTTCTGGTGCATCACCGTCGCGATAGGCGGTGAAGAGCTGCTGATGATCGAGTTGCGCCTCTTCCACATCTCCCGTCATGCTGACCTCGACGCGGATGTAGGGCTCGACCGTATCCCGCAACAGTCCAGCGAAGCGGGCCAAGTGCTCCCGGCCAGCCGATGCGATGATACGTGCATGGAACTGGTAGTTGAGCTGTGACCAGCTCTCGATGCTTTTCTCGGAGCGCAGATCGATGGCTTCGGACGCCTTCAGCAGGCGCTCGGCCTCCGCTACATCCTCGCTCGTGCGCGCATAGGCCGCCCTAAAGCCCGCATGCTCCTCGACCACGGCTCGCAATTCGAAGATTTCCACGATTTCGCTGGGCCGCAGCGACTTCACTGCGTAGCCGCGCCTTGGATTGAGCTCGACCAGACCGTCGGCAGCAAGGCGGGTCATCGCCTCGCGCAGTGGCACGCGGCTGACGGCGAGTTCGCGCGACAGCTCCTCCTGGCGAAGTCGTTGCCCAGGCTTCAGTGCACCCCGCAAGATCTGCGCGCGTAAACTCTGATAGACGAGATCGGGCAACGAAATCGCGTCTCCGTCCGGCATGTTCGTTCTCCGTCTTCGTGCTTTGTGAGCGTTCGCTAATAGAAATGCAACCGTTGTAGGTCACGTCTTCCCACCCAGCGCCAGCGCATCAGGCGGATGGCCACCGTGGCGCAGCCAAGCGAGCTTTCGCGCCGTGTACCGGATACGGCCGATCATTGACATGATGCTGGCGCGGATTTGTTCGCCGAACAGCGCGTTGAACGGCAGAGCATAGAAAATGAGGCCATAACGGTATGACCAGAGCTGCACCTCCTCCGTGACCGGCCGTCGACTCTCCTCCCAGAGGCGCAGCGCCGTTGGTACGTCGGTGTTCTCACCTAGAGCGGCCCCGAGCGCGCTGGCGTTGGCGATCGCCATGCCAGCCCCCTGACCCAGGTTAGGCGGCTGGGCATGCACGGAGTCGCCGATGATGGCGACCCGCCCCGCGCTCCAGCCCTTCACCTTGATGAGACTGAACTGGTCGTAACGTGCGATATCGCCGATCCGGTTCAGCACGTCGACCTCCTCGGGAAAGAGATCACACCAGAACTTCTTGTTGACCGGCACCGTGTGTACCCCCGACTCCCTGGCTGGGCCGATCAGGTAGAGATAGAGCTGGTCCTTGCTGCAAGGCACGATGCCCAGCCGGCAGGTGCCGGACCATTGCTCGGTCGTCATTCCTTCACGTTCATCGGGCCAGCGCGGCACAAGCACGCGGATCCCGCCCTCTTCCAGCATCGTTATGCCCTGCAGGAGTCCCAGACTATCCCGAACGATCGAGTGCACGCCGTCGGCGCCCACCACCAGGTCGGCTTCGAACCGCTCGCCATTGGCCGTCAGGCTGCCGGCCGGGTCGACGGCCGTGACCTGCGAACCGGTGCGGAAACGCACGCCCAGTCCTTGGGCGCGGTTGGTGAGAGAGCGATGCAGCGCACCACGCGCCACAGTCACCGTATCAATGCCGTGCACGATGTGGTTCGCCAGGACCTTGCCTGAACGGCCGCTGATTCGGCCGGCCCGCAGGATCATCCCGGACGCCTTGATCTCTTCGAGCAGGCCAAGTTCCTCAAGTACGGCCAAGCTATTGTTCTTTAGGTAGATACCGGCGCCCATCTCGCGCAGCTCGTTGGAGCGCTCGTGGACCTGCACGGACCACCCCCGGATGGCTAGCACGCAGGCCGTCGTCAAGCCGGCAATGCCCGCGCCGGCGATCTCGCAATGACGACTTGTCATCCTATACTCCATGCCTTTCGCAAGGATCAGTGACTGCCCGCCCGGCGCTGTTGGCGCCGGCGCGAGGCATGCCACGGCAACAGCAGATGCTCGATAAGTTCGACCAAGTTGAACAGCAGCAGGCTGAGCAACGCCAGGATCAGGATGGCGGCGAACATCTGCGTGGTGTCGAAACTGGCCTGCGAAGAGACCACGAGGTAGCCGAGCCCCGCCTGGGCCGAAATGAATTCGCCAACGATGGCGCCTATGAAAGCCAGAGATATGCCAACCTTCAGTCCGGCGAACACGCTGGGCAGTGCGTAGGGTGCCCTGATTTTCCACAGGATTTTGAGCGGCGAGCCGCGCATGGAGCGGCCGAGGTCGAGCATCGCCGGATCGACTGCGCGCAGGCCCTGCACGGTGTCAATGACAATGGGAAAGATGGCAACCAGCGCAGCGACCGCGACCTTGGGTTCAAGCTCGGTGCCGAGCCAGATCACAAACAGCGGCGCGATGGCGATCTTCGGCACCGCATTCATGGTCACCAAGAACGTGTAGAGAGACTGCTCAAGAATGCGCGAGTAGACGATGCCGATGGCTATCAGCACACCACAGACGACCGCAACCGCGAAGCCCAGGAAGGTTTCAAGCAGCGTGTTGTAGGCATGGTGCGCATAAAATAGCGGTTTCTGCGCTATCGACTCGAGCACCGCCGACGGGGCAGGCAGCAGAAAAGCCCTGATGTCGCCCAGCCGCACGAACGCTTCCCACAGCCCCATCAGTACCGCTATCACGAGCAACAGGCTGAGCGTGCGGCCCTGGCCGGTCGACCAGAAGTCGCTCATGGCGCCGCCCTCCGCATGATGCCGAGCGATTCAAAAATGGAGCGGAGGCGTCGCTGATAGGTAGTGAAGGCCGGCGTCTCGCGGATATCCAGCGAGCGCGGCCGCGGCAAGTCGATGTCGACGACCTCGGCAATACGGCCGGGGTTCTTGCTCATCACCAGCACGCGGTCGGACAGGAAGATCGCCTCGGCGATGCTGTGCGTGATCA
Source organism: Pseudomonadota bacterium (assembly GCA_018242505.1). Taxonomy (GTDB): domain Bacteria; phylum Pseudomonadota; class Alphaproteobacteria; order Reyranellales; family Reyranellaceae; genus Reyranella. The sequence goes on along the minus strand of JAFEBU010000025.1, from coordinate 6,153 downwards.
ACAGCACTGTCTTGGAGGTGCGCTCCCAAATGCGCTCGAGCTCAAGGTTGAGTTCGTCGCGCGTGATGGCATCGAGTGCGCCAAACGGCTCGTCCATCAGCAGCAGCTTGGGGTCGAGCAGCAGGCCGCGGCAGATTGCAACGCGCTGGCGCATGCCGCCCGACAGTTCCCAAGGATAACGGCCTTCTGCTCCTTGTAGTCCGAGCGTAGCTAGTAACTCGCGCGCCCGGCCCTCCCAATCGGTAAGGCGGTAGCCGCGGAATTCTGCGGTCAGGAGGACGTTCCCAAGCACCGAACGCCAGTCGAGCAACAGATCCTGCTGGAATACAAAACCGGCATCAAGTGGGGGCTCGCTGATCTCGCTACCTTCCAGCGTCAAGGTGCCAGAGGTAATTGGCAGCAGGCCCCCTATACACTGCAGCAGAGTGCTCTTGCCGCAGCCAGATGGTCCGAGGATGCTGACGAACTCGCCGGGACGGACGTCCAGATCGACGCCGTCCAGCGCTACGACCTCGCCGCTGCCGCGCCGTTCGCGGAACACCTTGCCGACGCCGCGCGCCGAGATCAGCGGAGCGGCCCGGACAGCAACAGTGGGAGGCGACGGGATCGGTTGTGTCGCGCGAAGGGCGGTCATTTCGGTCCGAACTTCGGATCGAACACGCTGTCGGCTTTGATATCTCCCTGAATGATGCCGGTGTCCTTCAGTGTCTTGATCGACGCCTCGACATCCTCCTTGGAGATGTAGCCCAGAGGTTTGCCCTCGGTGGAAGGCGACATGGCGAAGGCAATGTGCGAGTTGAACATGTTAATGGAGGTCTGGTAGTCGAGCCCGGCTTCAGGACGCTGTGCGATCATGGCCTTGACCGCCTCCTCGACGTTGTTGCCCTTGCGCGTGTACTCAAAGGCGCGCGAGACGACCTGCATGAACGCGGCGACCAGTGCCGGCTGCTCCTTGATCATCTTCGGGCTTGTCACGATGCCGAAGTCGAGCAGTTGCTGGCCAGCATCGGCGAAGGCCAGCGTGTCGATCTCCGACTTACCCTTCAGCAATCCGAGATAGTACGGCACCGGCCCCGTTGCAGCATCGCCCCTACCCGATAGCACACTCGCCACCTTGGCCGAGGCATCGACGCCAAGTAGCTTGACGTCGCTGAGACTCATTCCGGCTGTTGCGAGATAGCCTCCGAGTAGCTGTGCCTCGATAGTCGACACCAGATGCAGGATCGTCTTGCCCTTGAGGTCAGCCGGCTTGTGTATGTTGGAGCCCTTCTTGAGGATGAGCCCCTGGGTGTTGCGGCGCAGAATGCTGCCGACCGCCACGACCGGTACCCCCTTGGACTGGGCGATGATGGTGGCCGCGAGGTTGACGAAGGCGATGTCGACCTGGTTGGCGCCGATCAGGTTGATGGTGGCGGATGAACCGCGGCCATCGATCAGCTTGAGGTCGATTCCGGCGTCCTTGAACCACCCCTTCTCGCGCGCCAGATAGAATGGCGCGTGGAATCCGTGCGGAGCGAACTCCGTCGAGAACTTCACCTCCTTCAACGCTTGTGCTGCAGCCGGAGTCACAGCGACAAGGGTCGCGACACAGCAGCAAGTGAGCCAGGCGGCGAACTGCGCAGCCATCCTCCAGAATCTCAAGCTCGACATAATCCATCTCCTCGGCAGGACGGGCAGCAGGTTTTGCCCCAGGTGAAACTGCATTAACGGTCGTGCTTCAGCATGAATCCCAATGAAATGCTGATGAACTCGTCGGGGTACTGGAACTGCGGCAGGTGCCCCGCGCCGTCGAACAGCCAGAATTCAGACCCTTTGATCGCCGCGTGCATCAGGCGTGACTGCGCGGGAAGCGTCGTGCGGTCCGCCGAGCCGACCGTAATCAGCGTTGGCGTTCGGATGGCCGCAATTCGGTCGCGCGCCTCGAACGACTGTGCCGCAGCGATCTGGCCAGCCATGCCGACGGGGGTCGGTGGATAGGGGTTCGAGAGTTCCAGGCGCCGGAACTCCTCGATCCGGTCAGGCCGCGCATTGATGAATTCTGGCGTAAAGAAGCCGATGATGCGGGTGTTGAAGTCGAGCTCTCGGTCGCCCGAAGCGATGATGCGGCGCCGCATCTCGATCCAGTTGGCCTGGTAGCGGTCGCGGCCGCCAGCATAGGTCGAATGTAGCGACAAGCTGGCGATGCGTTCCGCATGGTCCAGCGCCAGCTCGAGCGCCACCGTGCCGCCCTGCGACCAGCCTGCGACATGCGCCCGCTCGACGTCGGCGTGATCCAGCAGGGCGACCACATCGGCGGCCATATCGGCCAAGGGAAAACCCGGCTCAGCCGCCTGGCTTCGCCCGCAGCCGCGAAGGTCGGGCAGGATAACGTCGAAGAAGCGGGCAAAGGCAGGCACCACCGGCGCCCAGCTCCCGCCATGCTGACCGAAGCCATGGAGGAGAACCAAGGGTGTACCGCCACCCTGCCGCTCGTAGTGCAACTGAAGGCCATTCGACGAATAGAAGGGCATGCGCTCCGCTCGGCCTTAGAATTGAATACAATTTCTCGATAAAAAAGCGTAACGTCAATTAATATTTTTATTTTCTCCTTTATTGTCCGCATTTTTATATTTGTATAAAATCTCCAAAATAGTACGAGGTTCAAACATGTCCGCCATGATCGCCTTTCGGCCGCGCCGACTCGCTCACGCCAATATCTGGGTCTCCGACATCGAACGCTCGATTCGCTTTTATGAGTCGATGCTCGGCGTCGAGCTGGTACGGCGCGAACGAGCCTTGAAGATGGGTTTCCATTCGAACGGCAATACACATCACGACGTTGGCATGATCGAGATTTCGCGCGGCGAGGATCGCTATGGTCGCGACGGCAAGATCCAGATTCCGAAGACCCGGGGAACCTCGGTGGGTCTCAATCATCTCGGCTGGGAGATGACCAACGAACGCGAAGTAGTAGAAGCATACAAGCGCGCCAAGCAGATGGGCAGGTCGGACTTCCGCACCGTCGACCACATCATCTCGCGCAGCGTCTACGTGCCGGATCCCGATGGCAACATGCACGAGTTCTATGCCGATTCCCTCGACGATTGGCGCACCGTCTTCAATTTGGATCTCGAAGACGAAGTCACGGCGGGGTGGGATCCGCTGGCCTCGCCGCCCTCGGACGTCCACCGCTATCCGGTCGATCCGCCGATCAAGACCGTAGCAGATGCCCCGCTACATCCGATCCGGATTGTGAGCGCGACGCTGGGAACTCACGACCTCGACCGCCTGACCGGCTTCTACGTCGACGTCGCGGGCCTTAGGCTGCAGGACAAGGAAAAGGACGTAGCCTGGTTCGGCGGCAGCGCCGGGCACCAGGACCTACAGGTCATCGCGGTGCCGGAAGGCGGCAGGACTGGCCTGCTTAGCTTCGCGTTTGCCCTCCCGACCGAAAGCGACGTGACCACCGCGAGCAAGGCCCTCGCCGCCAAGGGGATTGCCGCCGAGATTTCAGAAGCAGCGGATGGTCCGGCCCTGGTGATGACCGATCCCGATGGCTTCAGGATAGAGTTCCGCAGCCAGGCCCACTGAAACCTTTCGATATCGTTCAACTGCAGGAAGAGATGATGCCGACCGAGAGCAAGACAATCGCTTATATCAATCCGCCAGATACCTGCCCCGCGCAGGGACTGTATTCGCATGCGACACGGGTGCCGCCTGGTCACACGCTTTACATCTCAGGGCAGTTGTCCGTCGGCATGGACGGCAACGTAGTCGGCAAGAACGACTTCGATGCACAGATGAGACAGGTGTTGCAGAACATGGGCGCAGTCCTCAAGGGAACCGGACTCACCTACAACAACATCGTGAAATTCACGACTTATCTGGTCCATTCGCAGGACATCGAAAGGTTCATGAAGATCCGCGCGGAGATGTTCCCCAAGCTGTTCGGCGGCACGGTATATCCGCCGAATACTCTGCTCATGATCGATCGGCTGGTGAAGGAAGAGTTCCTGATCGAGATGGAAGCCGTGGCCTATGCCGATCCGGCAGGCGCCATGCGCCAGTCCTGAGACGTGAAGAAACGATGCGTCTCGCCACCGTCGAACAGGGAGGGCGGACTCAGGTCGTCCTCGTCGAGCCCGAGAACCGTTCCTTCCATTCGCTTGAAGAAGTGTTGGAACAGCCCGTGGCCGACCTACTCTCCATCATCCCGCGCATAGACGAATTGCGGGCCTCGATTAAGGGCGCCGCAGCGAGGCCTCCGATCTCCGGGGCACGCCTTCTGGCGCCGATACCGCGGCCGCCGCGCAATGTTCTCTGCGTCGGCAAGAACTACCATGAGCACGCCCATGAATTCACGTACAGCGGTTTCGACAGCAGCGCGGCAACGTCGGCAGACGCGATTCCCACTGCACCGATCGTCTTCACCAAGGCGCCGGAGTGCGTGATCGCCGACGGCGCGGACATCCGATATCCCTCCGGCGTCAGCGACAGCCTCGACTACGAGGCCGAACTGGCTGTCGTCATCGGCAGGCGCGGCCGCGGCATCACCAAAGCCACCGCATATGACCACGTCTTCGGCTACACCATCGTCAATGACGTGACCGCGCGTGATCTGCAGGGGCGGCACAAACAATGGTTCCTTGGCAAGTCGCTCGATACCTTCTGCCCAATGGGGCCCTGGCTCGTCACCGCCGACGAGGTCGATCCAGAGAATCTGTCGGTCAAATGCTGGGTCAACGACGAACTGCGTCAGGATGCCAATACGCACGATCTGATCTTCGACATTCCGACCCTGATCGAGACGATTTCGGCCGGGATGACTTTGCTTCCTGGAGACATTATCGCAACAGGCACGCCGGCTGGCGTTGGAATCGGGTTCAAACCGCCTCGTTTTTTGAAGCCCGGAGATCGGGTAACCGTCGAGATCGAGGGGCTCGGCCGGATCTCAAATAACGTGGTCCAGGTGATCTCCCCAAACCTGTCGCAAATCGTTCCAGGCATTGGGTCAATCGAATGAACGTTACCACGCGCGGCAAACATCCTACTGTCACTGCATGATATCCCGCAGGAACGTTCTCTCGGGCTTGACCGCTGCAATAACGACAGGATGCAGCGCCCCTCAGGCGCCCCGTCAGGCCTCGGTGGCGCCGGATCATTATCAGCAGACTCCGCCAGCTCAAAATCTGGCAGCCCAATTTCCGATCGCGCCCGCACCGCCCAGCCGCGCGGCCCAGGGACTGGATGCGGTCATTGACTTTAGCGCAAACACAACTGTCTCCGATTTCCGGCTGGTACGCGCGAGCAACATTCTCGCCGTCATCCATAAGGCGAGCGAAGGCGACTTCTATGCCGACCCGGCGTGTGCCGGCCGGCGGGCGCAGGCCGAGGCGGCAGGATTGCTGTGGGGCGCCTATCATTTCGGCAAGGGCGATTCGCCTGGCGCACAGCAGGCAGCATTCTTCCTGGACACTTCTCGGCCCGTTCCAACGACCCTCCTCGCCTTGGACCTCGAGGCCAATGAAGGTGATCCCTCGAATTCCATGACGCTCGAGCAGGCTGAGGCGTTCGTGCAGGCGGTGGCCAGCGCTACGGGCCGGTTGCCGCTCGTCTACGTGCATCCAACCTGGGCCAACGGCGATCCCCTGCCGTCAGGCCTGAGCTTCGGCGCCCGGATCACGCCCGACTCGATCCTCGCGCGCTGCGGCCTCTGGGTCGCTGACTATCATGACTCGCCAGAGATCCCGCTGGCCTGGGCAACGAGCGGTTGGCGGCTCTGGCAATATGCTGGCGACGAGTATGCGGGGCATCGCGCTTACGGCCATAGCAGGATCGTCCGAGGCCTCGACCGCTGCGATCGCAACTTGTTCAATGGCGACAAGGCCGCCCTTTACCGGTTCTGGAATGCCGAAGCTTGATCGAAAGGAATGATCCTGAATGGGAGCCGTCGGCCAACGCAGACGCTATTCAAGATCATGAAAACATTTCCTCCGACATGGAGCGAGCAGTAAGCAAATCTGGAACTAGATGTGGAGCCTCAACAGATTATTCCCGGACAAGCCGAGAGTGCTGATGGGTGGCACGGATCCGATGCTGCCATGGGGACGATGCCAGTTGTATCCAATAAGGCTGCTCAGCGGCGCTGCTTTGAGGTGTCGTAGGCCATGGTAT
>JAFEBU010000024.1 GCA_018242505.1 Pseudomonadota bacterium | reverse complement strand
TGTGAGCTTTCACTAGGTTGTCCATCCGACGCCTGCCGAGGAAGCTGATGTTGTCGAGACGTCAACTGTCCTTGGAGGAGCCGAATGGACATCCATGAGAATGCCCGCCTGACGCCGCGCGGTCGAGAGCACATGGTCGACATGGTTCTCGATGGGCAAACGGCGAAGGCCGTCAGTGCAGCCGTAGGCGTTTGCCCTCGCACGGTGAGGAAATGGGTCGAGCGCTTCCGGGCCGAAGGCCTGGCCAGCTTGCAGGACCGCAGCTCGCGGCCTCAACACCTGCGTCAGCCGACGCCCCAGCCCACGGTCGACCAGATCGAGGCGCTGCGCCGCCAGCGCCTGACCGGCAAGGCGATCGCTGACGAAACCGGCGTCTCATCGGCCACCGTCAGTCGCGTCCTCAAACGCCTGGGCCTCAACCGCCTGAGCGCCCTCGAGCCGGCTGAACCGCCGCGCCGCTACCAGCGCGAGCGGCCTGGCGAACTGATCCACATCGACATCAAAAAGCTCGGCAAGTTCAATCGGGTAGGCCATCGCATCACCGGCGACCGGACCGGCCAGAGCAACAGTCGTGGCGTCGGCTGGGAGTTCGTCCACGTCTGCATCGACGACGCCTCTCGCATCGGCTTCAGCCGCATCATGAAGACCGAGCGCAAGGCCTGCGCTGTCGCCTTCCTCAAAGCCGCCGTCGCCTACTACGCAAGCCTCGGCATCACCGTCGAGCGGGTCATGACCGACAACGGCTCCTGCTACAAAGCCTTCGCCTTCCGGAGAGCCTGCAAACGGCTCGGCCTCCGACATATCCGCACCAGGCCGTACACGCCCAGACCAACGGCAAGGCCGAGCGCTTCATCCAGACCGCCTTGCGCGAATGGGCCCATGCCAGAGCCTATGACACCTCAAAGCAGCGCGCCGCTGAGCGGCCCCATTGGATGCATCGCTACAACTGGCATCGTCCCCATGGTAGCATCGGATCCGTGCCACCCATCAGCACTCTCGGCTTGTCCGGGAATAACCTGTTGAGGCTCCACATCTAGCCCGCCTGAGCGCAAAGATGACCGCAAATCTTGAATTAAATGGTGGAGAGATTTGAGCGCGGCACGTTCTTGCCGGCCCCTCCAGACCTGCGGCAGCCACATCTCGTCGGTGCAGAGAGCAAAAGGCTGCGGCTCTAGACAAAAAACCGCCCGCCCAGCGGAAGCCGGTGCGGGCGCGAGTTTAGGGAGGAAACGCTGCAGCCGCCAAACCGGCTCATGCGCTCACGCCAGTCTTCTACATTGACTCAGGCGCTCACGAAAGTTGGAAAGCTGTACTCATTTCGCAAAGGGCTTTCCTGCAGCACATGATATCGGCGAACCGACTAATTCGTTCCCCAAACGACATGTCTGATAAATCGATTTATCGACATTGTTCTCCAGGTCGATCAATCAATGCTCTGGCTTGGAAGCCGACGCGATTCGTTTCGACATCTAAGCAGATGCGCAATCCTGGCTCGAAGTCTCAATTTCTCTTCATGCCAGCAACCGACGCGTTGGTATTGTATCGCATCATAGGTCGGCGCCTGCCCGTCAAGAAACGAGAGCGTCGGTCCGACGGGCGCGGCTGCAGGAGCTGGAGCCGGTGCTGTCCTTTCGGTCTTGGAATAGGAAAAGCAACCAGACAGGAGTGCCCATTGTCGCCACAACGGCCAAGGACAGGATCGTCTGCTTCATCTCAGCTCTCCCGTTGTGCGGCGATGCAACGAGCTGCGGTGAGCAAGGTTTCCCGGTTTCAGGTCGCAACTTCCATCGCGAGAGTGATGTTCAATTCCCGACCTGCCGATCCCCCGAGTCACAGCGGCGGTTCCCCGAAAGTCTCCCTCGTCGGCTTTCGCGCCTCTTATCTCCCGTAGAAGCGAGCGACGGGCTGGAGGGAGTGACAGAGTGAGAGCTGCTGAGAGCGATGCTCCGCCTACGCGGCCCGCGCACCGTCCACGCCCTGTCGATTGAGAACGGGCTTGATGTCGCGATCGAAGACGCCGCGCTCTCTCGGAGTGAGCGCAGCATAGCCCTCTCGGGCAGCCTTCCATGCAACCGGATAGGCTGGCGTCCCACTCTCGATCTCGCCGTCCTCAAGAAGGCTTTCGATTGCCCTGAGCAATTCGTCAGCCCGAAATATGGCTGGTCCCATGCTCCCTCCCGCGCCAAGGGGCGCCCCGCATGCCAATATATGTGCACGCCACAAACCAGAATCAACCTTTGGTCCAGCGGGTGGCCCTCGCCAGGAACCAACTGTACCGATTGTTTCGGCGCCTGAAGCTTGATGATCGAGAGTTCGTAGACGCACGCCGGCACGCACGTTGCCATGGCGGAACTGTGTGACGCGCCGGTCACCGAGTTCCTGCGACACCCCACAGTTCCCTCTGCTCTCTTCAAGCGCTATATTTATACAAACATAGCGATTATGACCGGTCGCAAGTGATGCGAGCTGGCATGGGTGAAGTCTTCACACCCATAGTTTTCCAACCGATGGAGGGGTAGCAACATGAGCGTCCAAGCGCCAATCAAGCATCCAGATTGCTTCTTCATCGACGGCAAATGGGCCCAGCCCTCGAGTTCGGCAAAGATCAACGTGCTGAACTCGGGAACCGAGGAGCCGTTCGCAAGCGTCGCCGAAGCCCAGGAGACGGACATCAACCGGGCGGTTGCCGCGGCACGGAAGGCCTTCGATCACGGTCCCTGGCCGCGGACGACGCACAGCGAGCGGGCCGTTTATCTCCGTGCAATCGGCGCCGAGCTTGACAAGCTGGCCGAGGAGAGCGCGCTGATCTGGACGACGGAGTCCGGCCTGCTGCACAGCGTCGCCAAGGCCCGCTCGGCAGCTTTGAGCGGGACATACAACTCCTATGCCGACCTGGCCGAGACCTATCCGTTCCAGGAGCGCCATAAGCCGGGTGCCGGTGGCAATGTCGGGCTGCTCGTGCGCGAGCCGGTCGGCGTGGTCGGCGCGATCATTCCGTGGAACGGCCCGCCTGGCCTCATCGCCCACAAGTGCGCCCCGGCACTGCTTGCCGGCTGCACGATCGTCCTCAAGGCCTCCCCAGAGGCGCCCGGAGCCGCCTATCTGATCGCCGAGGTGTGCGAGAAGATCGGCTTGCCGCCGGGCGTGCTGAATATTCTCACCGCGAATCGGGCCGTCTCGGAGCTGCTGGTCCGCCATCCCGACGTGGACAAGATAACATTCACCGGCTCCACCGCGGCGGGCCGCCGCATCGCGGCGATCTGCGGCGACCGCATCGCGCGCTGCACGCTGGAACTTGGCGGCAAGTCGGCCGCCGTGATCCTTGACGACTACGACATCGAGAAGGCGGCCAAGACGATCGCCAGCCGGGCCACCTTCCTGACCGGGCAGGTCTGCTCGTCGCTGACCCGCATCGTCGTGCCGCAGACGCGGCATGACGCGATGGTGGAGGCGCTGAGCGAGTCGTTCAGCAAGGTCAAAATGGGCAACCCGTTCGATGCAGCGATCGAGATGGGCCCACTGGCGATGAGCCGCCAGCGCGACCGTGTCGAAGACTACATCGAGAAGGGCAAGGCGGAGGGCGCGACCCTGGCTACAGGTGGCGGCCGACCGGCGCATCTCAATCGCGGCTATTTCATCGAGCCGACGGTGTTCGGTAACGTCGACAACCACTCGACCATTGCGCGCGAGGAGATCTTCGGGCCAGTGCTCTCGGTGATCCCGGCAGCGGACGAGACGAATGCGGTGCAGATCGCCAATGACACGACCTACGGACTGAGTGCCTCCGTGTTCACCAACGATGTCGACCGCGCGTATGCAACCGCGCGGCAACTGCGGTCAGGCACGGTCGGGCATAACTCGTTCCGCACCGACTTCAGCATCGCCTTCGGTGGCTTCAAGCAGTCCGGCATCGGCCGCGAAGGCGGCAAAGAAGGCTTGTTGCCGTTCCTCGAGACCAAGACCGTCATTCTGGACGATATGCCCTCGACCGCAGGGCGCGTCGTCTGAGACCCCGAGGTCGCACAGTGTCATGGTCCGGCGAGCGGCTGATGCGATGCCGCCCCGCCGGGTCTGGCAACTGCCATGACATTCGTAGAGACATGGCAGAATGCTTGAGACCCGATCCATCGACAATGCCGCAAAGCTGGCACTCCGCCGTGAGGCCTCCTGGCATGCAGGAAGGTTCGTTGTGTCCACCGCACTAGGTATATAGTCCTGCAAACGAGGTCCCGGAATGGAGCGCATCAACATCGAGTTCACGCTGTTCTCGGCTTTCTATTCGCCACTCATTTCGGTGATGCCTGGTGGATTCCTGAAGGCCGAAGGCCTGGAAGCCGAATGGACGGTCTCGCCTCCCGGCGTCTCCGCAGTCAAGGCATTGGAGGAAGGCCGGGCCGATGTCATCCAATCGGCTCCAAGCCAGGCCTTCACATCCTTGGCCAAGGGCGAGACGCCAACGGCCGTACATTTTGCCCAGATCAACGAGATGGACGGCTTCTTCATCACGGGCCGGGCTGCCGATCCGGACTTCGACTGGAAAAAGCTCGAAGGGTCTGAAGTGATCCTCTTCGGAGGCGGCCAGCCCCTCGCAACGTTCAAGTATGCCTGCCACAAGGCGGGCGTCGATTTTGGCAAGCTCAGAGTCGTCAATGTTGGCGGCGCCGAGGAGATGGACAAGGCGTTTCGAGCCGGCAAAGGGCAATATGTCCAGCAGCAAGGGCCCTTCCCGCAACAGCTCGAGGCCGACGGGATCGGCCATGTCGTCGCGCAATGCGGCCCGAAGATCGGACCTGTCGCCTTCTCGAGTCTTGCGGCAAGGCGGGATTGGCTGCAATCCGACGTCGCCAAGGCGTTCACGCGTGCCTACTCGAAGGCACGAGCTTACATGTTGGCGACGCCGGCGATCGAGATCGCGAAGGCGGAGAAATCATACTTCCCGTCGACCGATGTCGATGTCCTGGCACGGTGCATCGCGACCTATCAGCAGCTGGGCTGCTGGACTCCGCATGTCGAGATCACGCGTCCGGCGTTCGAAGTGGCGCTCGATATGTTCGAGCATTTTGGATCGCTCAAGCAGCGATACGCGTACGATCAAGTCTGCGCGCTACCTCCATCCACTCGGTGAGACGCACAGAACTGTTCCCTTCCCCGGGGCCTGCTCAATGCAGACTCGGGAGAGGAGGCACTTGTTCGTCTTTAACCGACATCGAAACTGACGCCCTGTGCCAGGGGCAAGGCATCTGAGTAGTTGATGGTGTTGGTGGCGCGGCGCATGTATGCCTTCCAGGCATCGGAACCTGATTCGCGTCCTCCTCTCGTTTCCTTCTCACCACCAAAGGCACCACCGATCTCGGCGCCGGATGTGCCGATATTGACGTTGGCAATACCGCAGTCCGCGTCGCCTGTCCTTCCGCACCCGGATCGATCACGAGTTCACCTCGAGGGCCTGGACCTTGTGGCAAGAGATCACCGGGTTCGCAGTGGGATACGAGTCGGAACTGCGCTTCCCCCACACTCATCTCTGCATCGAGGCAGCGCTGGCCGGCCTGGGCGTCGCCCTAGTCGAGCGGCGCATGGTGGCCGACGATATCGCGACGTCGAAGCTCGTGGCGCCTTGCGGCTTCGCGCCGTTCGCCGAAGGACTTGCGGCCATTCCGGCCTCCGAACGCGCCGCCTCCAAGGCCGCCCGTTCCTTCATTGTCTGGATATCAGAGGAACTCGGCTCTGCCGCCTAGGCCGCAACGTCATATCCCATTGGGTATAGCGCTCCGCGCGGTCTAGAATTCGCCAATGAGCACGATCATGTCGGAGCGGGATACGTTTGAGGAGCGACGCCGCTCATCTCTGGTCGCGGCCGAGCAGCGCGCCGTCGCGTTGTTCGAGGCGATCGAGACGGCCGGCCTCGTCACGCCCGGGCGCCGCGAGCGAGATATCGAGGACGACATCTATAATCTCGCGAAGGAGCGGTTCGGGGTCGAGAAGCACTGGCACAAGCGCATCGTCCGCGCCGGGTCCAACACGCTCACCACGGCCGTCGACAATCCACCGGTCCGCACGATCGGCGAGCATGACACGGTCTATGTCGGTCTGGGTCCGGTCTTCGGGGAATGGGAGGGCGACGTCGGCCGCACCTACCTCATGGGCGACGATCCCGCCAAGGCGCGGCTGATCGCCGACCTCGAGCGCATCTTCGGGATCGGCCAGGCTCACTTCCACGCGACAGCCGGCATCACCGGCGCGGAGCTCTATGCGTTCGTCTGCCGCCAGGCGGCTGATGCGGGCTGGCGATTCGGCGGCTCGATCGCCGGCCACGTCGTCGGCGAATTCCCCCACGCGCGGCTGCCGGGCGACAAGGAATTGAACCGGATCAGCCCGCGCAATCCACGCCCGATGCGCGAGCCGGACGGGCTAGGCCAAGCGCGCCACTGGATCCTGGAAGTCCATCTGGTCGACACGGCGGGTACCTATGGCGGTTTCTACGAACGCCTGCTGTAGGCCATGTAGAGGGCGGCGACGCGCTCGATGCCCGCACGGTCGTCATCGTCGAAGCGGCCCGGAGGCGGGCTGTCGAGATCGATGACGCCGAGAATGGCGTCTTGGTCTTTCAAGGGCATCACGAGCTCCGATCGCGAAGCTGCGTCACAGGCGATATACCCGGGAAAAGCGTGAACGTCGGCGACGACAATCGATTGCCGCCGCGCGACGGCGGAGCCGCACACGCCCTGCCCGACCGCGATCCGCACGCAGGCCGGCTTGCCCTGGAACGGGCCAAGGACGAGCTCGCTGCTGTGCAGGAAATAGAAGCCGGCCCAGTTGAGCTGCGGCATGAGGTGAAAGAGTAATGCCGAAGTGTTGGCCGAATTGGCAATCGGGTCGCGCGCGCCCTGCAGCAGTGCGTCGAGCTGGCGGCAGAGCTCGCGATAGAACGCGGGCTTGGCGACATTGTCGATGGTGTGCGTCTCGAACATCCAGCTTCCTTCATCCGCCCGTCCCATGGGCGACGGACGGCCTATCATCGTCCGGACCTACAACGGTGCAAGGCGCTTCATCGCCTCGGCGACGGTTTGCTCGCGCAGCGAGCCTTGCTCGAGCGCGGCGAAGATCTGACATTCTTGATAAGGAAGTCTCCTCAGGGAAAGATCGCATGGGAAAAGATGTCGAGGACTGCGTTGTCCGCCGGATTGAGGCCAAGTTTTCCCGTTGGCGCTTTTCCAGTCACCACCGATGACTAAGGGCAAGCCGAAATAGCTCTCATCGCCTTCCAATCTCCGTTTATCTAGCGATCGATCGGGTCAATCGATCATCGGCCCGGCCGTGACTGATTCATGTCGTCGTATTCATATGGATATGACGATCGACCGATGGTAACCAGCGCCTATGGTATCGGTCTATCCACTTGCGAAAGGAGACGCCGGCCGCAGGCCCCTGACGACCATCGATGAGGCGTTTGCCCAGATTGCCAGCCTTGCGACCACCGTCGAAGGAATGGAGCTGAGGACACCGGCATCAAGCATCGGCCGAGTGGCGGCGCGCGATGTCGTCGCGCAAGCTCCACTTCCACGCTTCGACCACGCCGCGATGGACGGTTTCGGCCTCTGCGCCGTGGACCTCATGCGGGCGGCACCGTTCGACCTGGGTGTGAGTGGCCATGTGTTTGCGGGCTCGTTTGCCATCGATACAATCCAGCAAGGACATGCCGTCCGATTGCTGACCGGGGCGCCGATTCCCGGAAATGTCGAGGCGGTCGTGCCCGAGGAAAGCTGCGTTGTCTCGGGCGGCGGGGTACGGGTTCTTAAGGCCGTGTCGCAGGGCGGCAATATTCGGCGCCAGGGAGGAGAGGATGTGCCGAGCGGAGCCGTCATCCTCAGGCGAGGCGAGCGGCTTGATGCGCGGCATCTCGCAATCCTGGCTGCGTCTGGAATCCGCGAGCTGCAGACCAGGCGCCGAGTTCGCGTGGCGTTGCTTTCAGTTGGGGGCGAGCTGGTGCCATCGGGAGAACACCTGCAGCCGGGAGGGATTTACGACGTCAATGGCCCCATGCTGCATGCGCTGATCGAGGCTGCGTCTGTCGAGGCCGTCGATCTCGGCATACAGCGAGACAACCTGAAGTGCTCCGTGATGCAGCCGCGAGGGTCGATGTCGTCGTCAGCTCCGGAGGCTTCTTGGGAAGCGATGCGGACCATGTTGCCGCAGCGATTGCCGATGCGGGCGGCACAGCACGGACCTTGAAGCTCGCGCTCAAGCCGGGCAAGCCGCTTCTGTTCGGCAGAATCGGAGCGGTACCCATCATCGGCCTCCCGGGCAACCCAGTCGCCGCCCTGGTCAACTTCATGCTTTTTGTCCGTTGCTCTCCTTGCAGGCCGGCACGACAGCGTGCCGTCCACGAGGACACTTGACCTATGCAGCCGAGCCGATGGTCCATCGCGCCGGTCGAACCGAGTTCGTGCCGGCTCGCATCGCAGGGAGGACGAACGACGGTCGAGTTCGAGTTACGCTCATGCGGTCCGCCGGGGTAGCGCGCCTCAACCCAGTGGTCCTGTCCGACGGTTTGTCGAGATCGGCATGGAGCACGGTGACATTGCAGAGGGCGAGCCGGTGCCTTTTCACGCGTTTCGCGCGGAGTTCTCAACCTGACACGGTGGCGCCAGCGCGGACGATCAACCCGCGCATGCAGCGTTTCTCCTCAAGTCTTTGCGGCATGATTCGTCTTCCTTCAGAACCAGGACGCCTTATCGACCTGATTACGCAGCGGCTGACCGGCGGCGAAGGCGCGGCAGTTGTCCGCCATGATCTCGAACCGACGATCGTCGAGGTAGGGTCCGTGTCCCGCCATGTGCGGCGTGAGCAGCACGTTGGGCAATGTCCAGAGCGGGTGCGCGGTCGGCAGCGGCTCGATCTCATAGACGTCGAGCGCGGCACCAGCGATCTCGCCCGCCTGCAGCGCCGCGACCAGGTCGTCCAGCATGGTCGTCATGCCGCGACCGACGTTGATGAAGAACGCCGTCCGCTTCATCCGCTGGAAGCGAGCACGGTTGAAGAAGCCTTCGGTTGCTGGCGTATGCGGCACCGTCAGGATGACGAAATCCGCGCGCGGCAGCAGGTCATCCAGCGCCTCCGGCCGATGCAGCTCGGCGACCCCATCTGGCGCCGCCGTGCGGCGCGCATCGGTTGCCAGAACGGTCACACCGAAAGCCGCGAGCAGGCGCGCAGCCTCAGCACCGATGCCGCCGACACCGACAATCAGGGCCGTCGCCTCGGGCAAATGCACGACATCACCGGTCTCCAACGGGCTCTTCTTCCATTCTCGGCGTAGCTGCTGGGGAATGAACACGTGCAGGCCGCGGGCAAAGGCCAGCACGAAGGCCAGGATGTGGGCGCCGATCGTGTCGTTGTAGATCTCGCGGAAATTCGTCGCGACCGCACGATGGGCGACCAGCTCAGGGTAGAAGTAGCCGGCCGGCGGTGCCGCCATGGGAGCCTGTAGCCAGCGCAGGTTCGTGGCCTTGGGCAGCAGCTCCTTGCCGAGCCAGCCAAACGCGGCTTCGGCATCGACGATCTCGCGCGAGGCGGTGTCGGCATCCTCGGCAACGACCACGCGGACCTCCGGCACCGCTTCCGCCAACCGCCGGGCCCATTGGCGAGTCGTGTCGGTCTGCGGCGGAAGCATGACGAACTTGAATGAATTCCTGGTGGTCATGGCAGCTACCTCCATTTACAGGGGCAGACGGAGTGTAGACCGATCCAGTGTCGGTCAACAAAGATCCAAGCGTTTCGAAGCTCATGAAGTAGGCGGAAGCGGCTTGTTTTTCGATTCAGTGCGAGGATGCCTCCCGGCATGTCTCGGGCGGCGGATCAGGGCGTAATTGCTGCCTGAGTCTAGAGTAGTCCAAGCGACCGGAAGGAGGCATGGGTTCCATGCCCAATCACGACATGGTCGTGCAGCTTGATCTCCAGAGCCTTGGCGGCTGCCTTCAATTCACGCGTCATCTCGATGTCGGCCCGGGACGGTTTGGGATCGCCACTGGGATGATTATGGACGGCGATGAGTGCCGCAGCGCTTAGGACCAAGGCACGCTTCAGCACCTCGCGCGGATAAACGGGTGTGTGATTTACCGTGCCGCGCTGCTGCACCTCGTCGGCGATAAGATTGTTCTTGGTATCAAGAAACAGGATGCGGAATTGCTCGATTTGGTCGTAGGCCATTGCCGTCTGCAGGTAGGCGATCAGCGCCTGCCAGTTGCTGAGGACGGGACGGCTGCGCACCTCGGCTCTGGCCATGCGGCACGCGACCTCCCGAACTAAGCGAAACGCGGCGATGTCACGGCCTGACAATCCGAAGGCGCGAAGCTGCGCCGCTTCGGCTGTGATGACATGGCCGATGCTGGGAAAGTGCTGCAAGAGGGCAGAGCCGCACGCGGCGCCTTGCGATGAAGTCAGCAATCCGGCGAGCAAGTCCTGCTCCGTAGTCTCTGTCGACGGCAGAACAGGGAAGCTGCCGTTCACGACCAGACCTCGGTGCGGCGACGCGGATCCAGAAGGTAAAGGTGATGCAGACATGGGGGATCACGATCCGGAGAGCAGGAAGGGGCGAACCGCTGGCCCGCTCTCTCTGAAGACCCAGCGGCTCACCCGCTGCCGGCCTACCTCTTGCTCTCAGAGGTCCGGCTAGTCCCCGTGGGCGAGGAGAAGGTGGCGCTACGCGCCACCTGAACCGAAACGCCACACGGGAATGCCGAGCTTGCGTGCCTTGTCGGCGAGGTTCTCCTGGATGCCGGAACCCGGGAACACGATGACACCGATCGGCAGGACCTCGAGGATCTGGTCATTACGCTTGAAGGGCGCGGCCTTGGCATGACGGGTCCAATCCGGCTTGAATGGGATGTGCGTCACCTTGCGAGTGTCGGCCCAGCGAGCGGCAATGCGCTCGGCGCCGGTCGGTGAACCACCATGCAGCAGGACCATGCCGGGATGAGCCGCTCTATTTCGAAGACATCAAAGAACCGCGGGAGGGATACTTCGTGGAGTATTCGCCGCCGTCCATGGATATTCCTTTCGCAACGATGAATCTCGTGTTCACCCGAGCGATGGACAGCACCGCCGTTGCCGCCGCCATGCTTGAAGAGTTGGCTGCATGGGTGAAGCGTTACGGCGTCCCGATCATGGTGTCGGCCTGGGATGTCCAGGAGAGACGGCTTAGGCCGAAGGACGAAGGGGAGTCATTTCTCGTTGGATGGCAGACGCCGGCAGGGGAAATCACTCATTCGTGGCGGCACACTGATCTGGACGCGTTTTTGAAAGCGAACCAGTCACAGCCGGACTTACGAACGATCTACAAGGACGTTCCGTACAAGACGGACGCTCAGGTAAAGGCAAACGCGGACGCATACGTAAATGAACGCAGACGCCAGAACCGTTACCTCAAGGCAATCCTGTTCGGTTGGCTCGCGGTCATTCCAGCCGGTATTGCGCTTTTTCAGTATTTCGGTCCGGAGTGGCTTGGCCTGGTAGCGCTGATATTCGGCCTCTGGAAGGCAGGACGAGCAGGCTTCCGGCTGTGGCGAAATTCAAAACCATCACCGTGGGAGCAGGCAAAAGCGGAGAAGCAGCGCAAGATGGATCACTACTACTATCACTGCGAAAAGGATCCCGCTGGCTTCGCCCGCCTGAAAATCGAGAACTTTCAGAACCAAGCGGCGGGACGCACGCGAAAGCAAGCCGAAGCGCTTAGTAAGCTCAAAGGTTAGCTGATCACCACGCGCGAGGGATCGTTGCCGAGCGGCGAAGACACCGCGGGTGGCTTCGTGAGGCCCGCCAGGGCCGAGTAGAGCCCGGTCCGGCGATAGCCGGATGCGCCCAAAGGTCCACAACCTTCCATAGTATAAGGACTGGCCATTAAGAGGATGAAACTGGAATGCCCTTCAGTACGTACAAAACAACGATGGAAATTGAGGCCGCGGATATCCGCACAATGAAGGCCATGTCACTTGGCGACTACGAGGCCTATCTTCGGGACGGCAATGGCCTTGTCTGGGTTGACCACCACGATGTACTGCGATCAGGAATTGCTGGATATCCTATTGCCGCGAACAAAGCGCAGCTTCGCGCATTCATTGCGTACCTGCGCGAACTCGAGCACAGACTTGGAGAGACAAGCGCGTAGTCCATCCTCGAAACACGGCCAACAAATGTCTTCTGAACGAGACTCCCTGAGCGATGTGACCGCGTCTTTGTTGAAACGCGCGACGCCTCGCCTGAACGAACTGCTTCGAGAGTATGGCGTCCAGCACCTGAGCGAGCTGCCCCACGAGGCAATGACGAAGGTACGGCGGCAGGCCATCCTTGAAACAGTGCTCACCGAGAACCCCTTGGCAGATGCAGATGGCCTTCGGCGGACGCTGCAAACTTTGGACGACCCTCTGTTTATTCGATCTTTTCAGAGGGTGAGGAAGGATGCAGTGCCCGTTGATGCATTCGAGCCAACGGCCGGGATAGATGCGGCAATATTCTTTGCAGGTCTGGGGCTGCCAGTATGTCCCTTCGATCGGCGCAGCCTTGTCCCCATGGGCGGGGCAAGTGCCGGGATCGAGGAAGTTGCCAAGGCCTTTGCAAATCGCAAAACCGCGTATGTCGGCTATTCTCCAAATCTTGCGCCGTTCTATTTGCTCCTCACTGACTGCTATCGAACGTTGGCGGAAGAGGGCGTGCGGAACCCGGCTCTGGCACCGGTACGCGACCGTATCCTAGAAGCAATGCGCAATGGGGAGGCCGTACCTGTTAGGCGTTTTCAATGGCGAATTCTTGCGCTACCGCGGATCGAAGGTGAAAAAGTGTCGCAAGTGTTTGTTCCAGATCCTCGTCCAGACCGCGGATCGATCCTCGTGCACGCTGGCTGGATGGAAAGCGATGAATGCAAGGGCGGCACACCGAGCGGCTACGTGCCAGTGCCCAAGCAGTTCTTGCAGGTTGCCGTGTCTGACCCACTGGCCCAGACAATCATTCGGTCCAAGGCTCAGTGCCCGGTACAAAAGCTCAATTAGGCCAGCCGCAGGCTATCACTGCCTATGATGAGAGCCGTTGTGGGCGGTGAGCCTCCCAGAGCTCCTGATCGACGGTGAAAAGAAGGCGATATCCTTCGCTGACCATCCATTTGGCTTGCGCCAGGTGGCTGACCCAGGTCCGTTGCGCACGCGTTTCATTTGCTGCTGGATCGAGCGACAGCACGACGCTGGCCGCTTCTTCCCAGTCTGCGCCTTCGTTGTCGGCATCGAGTAGACGTAGATAGGTCGTGAGATGGCTGATGTCGTACGGCGTCAGTTCATCCACGTCCGGCGCGGCGTCGGCAATCGCGGGCGGGTTGGACATGGGCAAAATCTAGGAGAGCTAGACGCCGCCGGGAAGTCCCTACAGTTGCATCACCCGATGCGCAGACTGCAACACACTTTGCGTCAGCCGCAAGGAACCGTCCGGCCTCTATCGAACCGACATCGCCGAAGGGGCCTCATCGTATGGCAGGACGTCCTTTGAGGGGGCAAGTGCCTACAGCTATCGGAAGTCAGGTCTACCCGGCTTGTCGCCATCCCTTCTGTCCGGCGAAAGCTTCACTATGGATCGCTTGCCAGTGCGGCTAGTGCGTGCGGATGGCTTGCGTTCTCCGGAAGCTTCGCCAGCATGATTTTACGGTCCTGATTGTAGTGCGGCATGCGCTCCATGCGTTCGACTTGAAGGGAAAGCGCTCCGCTCTCGGACTTCCTTAGGAAATACAGCCAGAGATCTCCGCCAATTCCGACGCGCTTGACGCGCGGAAGTTCGCGGTCCTGCGCTTGCTGCTTCTTGGAGATCGCGACGAAGGCAGGGAGACTGTCAATCGCCTGCAAATCTTCAATGGTGGTTGGCGGTTTCATTACCCTCCCATGGTGCAGGCACTCGGCCGCAAAATCGGCAGTCGAGCGATACGCGTAGCCCGTGAATGTGCCGTCCTTCGCGGAAAGGCCAAAGGTGTAAACGGTCGTTGTCGCACCATCCGGAAGCTGACTCTTGGTCTGCTCCCAGTCCTGCTTCAGCATTGCTGGCGCAAACTTGGACAGGTGCACGACGTCATTTACGACCAAGTCAACGATGTTCAGGTAGAACCGGGTCACGATCTGGGCGACGCCGGTCCCGGCGATGACCGCGCCGATGTGAGGCGCCGGAAAGACTTTCGTCGTGAAGCTGCGTGCCCGGCGGTCTTGTCCGTCAAGCGAGAGGGTGTCGGTGAAGAGGATGACCTGTTCCGCCGTCATCTCCCAGTTCAGGAGCGTCATGGCCCAAGTCTCGCATGGCTGAATGACAACGGCCACCCAGGCGAATGCGCCCAGAGGTCAGTTGCCCACATCTAAAGCGTCATCGCGCCAGGCATTCTCCTGTCCGCACGTCCCATTCTCCGGTATCATCCGACTTGCGCGAGAGAGAACAAGGCGACGCCCAGCGCTCTAATGTAGTCGCCACTAAGAAACCCAGCATCGGGTGGCTACCGGTGGACTGATGCAATTCAAGCCAATTTCAAAGAAGGAGTTTACCAATGGGTAAACATGAGATCACGGCGCTGCCTCTTGGCGAGGCGGACCGTGCAAAGTCCATCGAAACTGCCAATGCGGTATTTGAAGCCGTCCTGGAGCGTCTGGACCTTGAGAACCCCGACCCGGTTCGAAAACTCTGGAACGCCGAAGAGTACGTGGATCACGCCTTCCTCAACGAAGGCATGCTGCCAATCAGCTTCGATTACGCCCTCTCACTCATCGAGGCGTTTCTGGTGCATTACGTGCTTGGGTTGATCGAGAAAGCTGAGTCTTGCCGCGGACCACACGGCGCAAGAGTTCTCCACTAGAAAGTAACGGATGCTGCCGGGCAGGTTAACCCAGCCTAGCAGGAGCCTGAAATAGGCCATTGGCTACCGTGGATTGATGACGCGGGTGAAGGCGTCCAGAAGATGGTCCACTGTCGCGTCGGCAATGTCTTCGACGCTGGGCACCTGCGTTGGTTGCTCCGTGGGATAGCGCAGATAGGACGTCCGATGCAGCATGTTAAGCACATCAATATGCTGGGCGACGGTGAGATTGTCTGAGAGGCCATAGCCGGGAAGCAACACGATACCAACTCGTCAGATCGTGGTTGGCAGGCCTCGGGCCGGACATGTCGAAGCCGAAGTGAAGAGCGAACGCTTTGAGTGCCAGTTCGATCGCGTGTGTAAGCAGCGCATACCTGGGCCAATTCTGCTCTCCATTCACGATGTCCGGCAGTTCAAGCGCCGCATTCCGGAACATCCGGGCACGGTGCATGTGCTGCTGGGCCAGGTTTCCGGCGCGCGGCGGCGAAAAGATGGTCGGCTTGCTCACTCGTGACGAACTCCTAGCGCCTGCTGCCCAAGAGCTGCATGCGCAAACTCGGTCGCCAGCGCCAGCCCTTCGGTGGTGCGGCGGGCCGGGTTGTCCAGCATCGCCGCCACGCCCTTGGTGAGTCCGTCGCGATAGCCGGCCAGCTCTTTGTGGGGTGGTCCGCGACCGTGTCACAACGTGGAGGCCACTGCCGGGCCTCGCAGCCACCCGTTTTCCCTGAAGGCGGAGAGATCAACACCAGGAGGCGCATACCAACCGCCTGCGGCGTAGCGGGCCCCTAGTTTCAGAGCGATTTCCTTGTTGCCGTAAAGAATTTTCAACGGCGTGTTCCCGCCGACATCGTGCTGGGAAAGGCCAGGGGAGGCGTTGACCGTCGAGCCATTGAACTTGGGCTTTCGCGTCGCCCTGCCTCGTGCTGCTCGCTTGTGCCCAGGAGCAGTTCCTGTCGCTTCCGTGCTCCGACGGCGTTTCCTGACAAGCCGATTGCTGTTGTCCTCCGACACTTGCGCCGAGACCGCCGCCTTGTCACCGCCCGGCGCTCCAGTCTTACCCGCAGCTTTCTTGGGTGCGTGCTGCACTAGGAATTTAGGCAATGAACGATAAGCTCCGCGAGACTATCCCATAGCGCCTTGAGATGGTCGGGTGACGGCGCAAACTGAGGCGAGTGGACGTAACGATTCAACGTATCCATAGAAACGAGCGAGTCGAAGTTCTGCGCCTTCTTACAAACGCCAAGGTATTTCTGGTCGATCTTTCCAGCCTGATGCAGATTCTCGGCAACCTTCAAAAGCTTGTTCGCGAGCTTGTCGTTCGGATGGACGGTCGTGAGCTTGGTTTGCGTGATGTGGTGGTCGATGGCGAGCTCGAGGAGCACCCGGAATAGCACCGAAACGGCGTTGGGATGGTTCGAAAGGTCGAGCTTGAATTGCAGCTCTTCCCAGATCGCGCGATGGCGTTGCAAGCGCCCCGTCCATGCCACGCCGTATTCGACTTGAGGAATAAGCGTCGTCCGCGACGGTGGCCGCGGAGCCGGTGTCGGACGCGGCTTCGGAGGTGTGGGCTTAGGCGGGCTCAGAGGAGCAGGCGCGTCGGCGACGGTAGGTAGGATGCCTTCTTCATCAAGCTTGTCGATGTAAGCGAGTTTGTTGGTCGTATCCCAGATGTCATTCAACGTTATCTCGCGATTGGCGAGATCTTTGGCGATACGGCTAAGCGCCTGCTGCACCTTGTCCTGGGTGCGCAGGTACTCGAACTTGCCTTTACGCACACTAAAGCCGATGCGGTTACGAATTGCCTCAGCAGACAGAAGGCGGCTCATGTTGGAGCGTGGAATCTTCTTTGCTGGAAGAAGGCCCGCGTCCTTCAGCTGCTTCTCGACCTCGTCGGCGATATTGACGCCTGTACCTTTGCCGGTGCGGATGACGAAGTTGTTCTTCATCCGGTCGTCCCAGGTCGATTGACCGACGCCGTTCTGGCTGCCCGTGTGCCGTCGGAACAGGATGTCGTCAACGCGGTCGCGGTCGTTCTCGACGCGGCATTCGATGGTCTCGGGGAAAGCGCCTTTCCACTCCTTCCGCAACTCGTGGAAGAACTCCTGCAGCTCGACGGTCGGCGCGCGCCGCGGGCTGGCGAGGAGCTTCAGGCAGGTGGTGCGTCGGTTGCCGTCGGCGACGACAAACTTCTCGCCCTCAGGAAACACGAGAGGCGGTTCGAAGATTTCTTCCTTAGTTACGATGTCGCGAGCGAGAGAGCGCATATGCGCCTCGCGAAGTGCAAATAGCTGTGCGATGGCAGCGGTTTCATTTTCCAGCTCTCCGTGACGGTCGTTGGCCGGATTCACGACAAGCGAATTCAAAGGCAGTTTCTTATAGGCCATTGCTTGCCCCTCACCCCTCTTGGGAAGCTACACCACAAGCTGCTATGCGGTAAACACTGCAAGGAACGGTTGCGTCTTCCCTCACCGTCAAC
This sequence comes from Pseudomonadota bacterium, assembly GCA_018242505.1. Classification (GTDB taxonomy): domain Bacteria; phylum Pseudomonadota; class Alphaproteobacteria; order Reyranellales; family Reyranellaceae; genus Reyranella. The sequence goes on along the minus strand of JAFEBU010000024.1, from coordinate 19,183 downwards.
CGAGGACAGCTTCGTGAGGCCGCTCGCCCAGGTGGCCGAATAGGAAGCCGGTCCGGAGGACGCAGCACCTTCTAGTAAGGAGTGACGAACGCGACTTTACTAATTTGACTTGGCTGGACACTGCGAAATGTGCGATGCGACAGGTCAATGTAAGCCGCATCAAAGATTCGATCTTCGAGAAAACTGACTTTGGATGCGAGCATTTTTGTAAGGGTTGGTTGGTTCTTGACTTCACCGACTAAAACCTTGTCGGTTGTCCAACCGCGTACGACAGCTTCGTAATAAGGTAGCCAAGCAGAGCCCATCACGCCGGACTTATTGAGTTCGGCCCTCCATTTCCACCGGGATAGCGGCACTTTCAGAAGCTTGCGTTCGCGCAGCATGCCCAATATGGCGAGAACGACGCCGCTTGGCACTGTATCGCGGCTCGGCAGGTCTTCCTCGTCGAGTTGAATTCGCAGAACACCACTAATGACGAGGCACCAGGCCTGCTCGAAGTCATTTCCGTGCTGCGCATTCAGGCGCATGGTGGATTTGAGCCACGCCGCGATGCGCTGCTTTATTTCCGTCGGCTGGCAGAAATCCTGATGGTTGATGACGAACGCCGCCGCGATATGCATGCAAGATGGAAAATCGCGCGCGAGCCGCAGGGTCGCGTCGAGCAATATGACAAAGTTCTCAGGGGACGCTTGTCGGACAGAGTTCAAACGATTGCATGCCCAAGACGCCGGAGCCGCCGTGTTCGCTTGCTCACAAAGTTGCAAGGTCCGGTCAACCAGGTGGTAGACGTCATCGGCGAGCCTGCGGCGGGAAATGGACAGCCTGGAAACATCTAGCTTCCAAGGATCCAAGTATACGTTGCGAGAAGAACGGATAGCGGTCTTCTCTTCGTTGAGCTGGAGATTGAACTTCCATAACGTCTGCCGAAGCGAGGCGAGTGCTCTTTTAGCTGACGCTTCGTCTTCAAACCCGATGATGATATCGTCGAGAAGCCGTGCCATGGGTCGGGCAGCTATTGTCGCTGAAAATACGGGGTCATTTTCGACGCCGGCCATGAGTAGCTCGGCGATGATGCGCGAGGTGTCCGGTCCTACTGGGATGCCAAAGGTCTCCCGTGACTGACATGCCTGAAGCGCAGCATCGAAGTCACTCGACCAATGATCAAAGAGCGCTTTTTTATTGTGAGCGAGATAGTCTTTCGCTTTGTTCTTGCCAAGAATGGCCCAGGGAATGGAGTGAGTGTAAACGGTGTAGAAGAATCGCGAGATGTCGGCCGTCAGAATGACAGGGCACTCGGCGCAAATTCGCGCTCGCTCCACGTCCCATTTGCGAAAATCAAGGCTGGTGAAGGCCTTTTGAGCTTCGACATCCTCGTCCGTGCGGTACAGCGAGGTCCCGCGCCTCTTGATGATCTTTTTTATCTTGTCCTTGTGCTTGGTTATCAGGAGAGAGACGCCGAGCTGACCGACGGGATGCACAAGCGCCATCGTCCTGCGTCCACCGCTTGGTCTGGGCGCGCTGAACGTTTCAGCAGTCGTGGATTTCTTTATGAGCGTAGGACAGTCAGTCGCCAGAGTTTTATAGTGGGTGCCGCAAAAATTCGAGAACGACCGAGTGGTTACCGCTGGCGGCAGTTCGACCGGCAGGTAGGCCGTGCGGATGAGCGAGGCGAAGAAACGGGCATCGTTGCTGAGTGGCTTATGTGTCGGCACGCTCGGATCGCTTTTGCTTGGTTAGCATGGCATCAGAACGGAATGTCGTCATCGAGTTCAACGGTCTTCTCGACCGATTCTGTCCGTTTTTCCTCAGCTTCGGGTGCCGTTGTCTTGTTAAAGAGCTCCGCCGCCTTAACTTCAGGAACCCCCCAGGCTTTGAGCACATCGTCAACAGGGAACGTCTTTGCCTTGCCCCAATCCGCGAACGGCGCCGAGGTAACGCTGGAAGGTTCCTGGCTCGGAATTCTTACCTTGACGCGCGACGGCACATGCACCGCGCTCCCGAAGACAATTGCCTCGCCGGATGCCAGAACCGTCACCTGATCGAGGAGCCGCTGCGCTTGCCTCGGGATGATGCGCCTGAAATGGTCGATATCGTCCGGGTTTTGCAGCCGGTGGGAAAAGAAGTTTGCGCACTGGCTCATGATCGTGGGGCTGATCTCGCTTGGCCGCTGGCTCGCGACGATCAGTGAAAGGCCGAACTTTCGTCCTTCCTTGGCGACCCTCTCAAAGGCCCTGCGGGAAAGAGCCTGGCCTCTGTCTTCGTCCTGGCGGGCCGGACGCGCGTAGTTGTGCGCCTCTTCCAGCACAATCACCCACGGGCTCTCATAGCGCTTGCTCGCAGCCAACTTTTCGCGGGCTTCGAGCAATACTCGCCCGATCGTCGCGCACGCATACGGCAAGACTTCGTGCGCGAGCATCGACAGGTCAATGATCGTGACTTTGGAATCACCCGCCGAGAAGCCCAGCGACCTGAACCAATCGAGCGTGCTCTTGACGCTCAGACTATCGTAATTGGTAAAGACACCCCAGCGCCGGTCGGCCAGTCGCGTCCGAAGACGCATCCGAAGCGTCGTCAGAAACTGCTCGATTTTGGGCGCATCCTCCGACGATGCCGCGGCGGCAAGCGCGGAGGTGCCGCTCAGGGCCGCACGAGGAAAATAGATGGGGGTATCGCCGCTCGTGACCGAGGCCTCAGCCGGATCGTCCGTGTCCAATACCTGTTCGACGACCTTCTCAAGGTTCGTGAGCGCAACCGATATGTCTACGGGATTGTCAACTTTGTCTGTGGTGAAGCTGTTAAAGGTGCGATGACGTTGCGTTATTGACTTCAATGCTGCAATTTCAGCCGCCGTCGAGGTGATGCCACCGCCCGTCGCAAAGCTCACGATATTGTCGACGCAGGAGCCGACCTCCTTCTTCTTCATCTTCGCGAGGTCGCCGCGCATCTCGGCGATCGAGGCCAGCGCATTTTCGAGGTAGTCCTGCGCATTCTGCGTCGGAACGCTTCCCGCCTTGAGGTAGGCCCACCAAGCCTTGAGAACAGGCTGCTGGGTTTGTTCGGAGGCGCTCAGCCACTCGCAGATCTCCTCGGAATTCATGAGCCAGACGGGGATCGTCCACTTCTTGCCGTTGACGTACGCCTCGTTTGGGTCTCGCGCATAGACGCGATCTTCCTTCTTCAGGAAGGCGCTTGCATATTCGCCATTGATATCGAGGATGAAGATATGCGGGTCGGCGCCGACCTTTGCGCCGGCCGTTGCGTTCCCAATGACGCTACGCAACAGGCTCGCCACCGTGTACGACTTGCCGGAACCCGTATTGCCGACGATTGCCAAAGGCCGCGAGAACAAGTCGTTGAAGGACGATTTGACCGCCGTGTTCTCGTCGCCGGTTTGGTGACCGATCTCCAAGGCAAAGTCGAACTCGCCCTCGGTCCAGCCTTCCGGCCTGTTTCGCTGCGGAGGTTGACCGAAGACACAGCCAAGGATGTCCGGATTGGCGACTTCCGCCGGCGTGTCAAGGGTGGGAAGAACCGTGATTCCAGTATCGAAATTCCATCGGCCCTTGCCTGACTGCCTTACGGTGCCGAGCAATTGCACGGATGCAACCCGCCTGGGCTTGGTGAGCTGGAGAGTAAGCTCTTCGTCAGTGGTGGGGTCGTAGCTTTCGCGGGCTTCAAGGTCGCTGAGAACTCCGATCGCGTGCGTGCCTGCGCCGAGATCGAAGGTCAGATAGGAATTGATCGCGACGGCCCGTTGAACGCCATCAGGTGTCGCCCGCGATGACGATTTGGCCTCGGCCGAGAGCTCGACCTTCAGCCGGAATCCGCTGACGGCGACGACATGACCGATGACACGCGGCTGTTCCATCAAGCCGCGCCCGTTGGATTGCCGTTCGGCGGGGGCTCGAATGACTTTTTGATTTGCTCCTCGAAAGAGCGCATCCGTTTGTAGTCTTCAAGCCACTTCACATCGGGCATGACATTCTGAGCAAAGTCCGCAAAGGTCGCGACCTTGAACGAGCACGCCGCTCCTGGCGCCACACGTTCGGTAAGTACGAAGGCGCGTTGACCAAGACCTTGATACCGCTTGATGCGGCTGAGGATCGCACCAGCCGGGTTGGGCTCGACGACAAGCATGACAAGCGACGGATTGGTCAATGCCGTTTCGATGATTCGAGTGACGTGATCATCGGCAAAGCCGTAACCCGCGACGATGATGAAGGTCTGAGGCTGGTTCAAACGAGCATGAAACAGCCGGAAGAGGTGTGCGTAGGGATTGTCCAGCGTCTTTGAGAATTTCTGCGCCGTTGGCAGAATCCCGAAGGATTCGATGGACGTGAAGTCGGGCGTGCCAAGCAGCGCGGCCTTCCCCCCAGGTGTGGCGGCGCGATAGGCCTTCGCGAAGGCCAGGTCACAATGACGGGCGTGGAACGTGCCGTCGGCAGCTGCATGCCAGTGGATAGAGCCGTGCAGCTTGTAAAATTGCAGGAACTTGTCGAACCGCCTGACACGGCCCTCGGCAACGTCGCCCGGGTAGTACACATCGAGGCCGTAGACCGCGGGATCGAACCGAGGATTAGCCTTGCCGGAGAACCCGTCGAAATACTGGACGCCGAGCTCGTCCATCGCCTGCTCGAACAGCGTGTCGTAGTTGAGAGTGAAAAGATGTGTGCGCCCAAGATTGGTGTCTCGCGCGATCAGCTTGGCCAGGAACGGGATGTGACCCGAAGATGGCGTGGTTGACGTGCCAGAAACTTCGCCGCGATCGATCTCCAACGCACATTCGGCTAACATCGCCTTCTCGATGTAGCTGCGAAGGGTTTTCTCGTCGTCTTCTGGGAGGACCAAATCCGCAGGCGATGTGGACTCGCTCTTCCATAGGACGGATTTCAGCGGCGAGTGGGGTGGCTTGAGCAAGCTAGACGCGTTGAACAGATAGCTTAACCAGTCTTCGAATTTGCCCGTCCCAAAGTCATGAGCCTTCTTCCAGGCAAGGACTGCTTTCGCGGCGTCTGTCAGTTGGCAACGTTCGACGGCATCGACGACGAGGCACTCGAGATTGTTGCTGGCAGGCCCCGACATGAGTCTGCCGCCGGCTCCGACGGAAGTGCCGGCAGCTGTAAGGACGACGACGTTTTCCATGCGGAGCCAGTCAGCGAGTAGCGCTTGCATGCGGCGCATGCCGTCCTCGGGCGACTTGCCCGCGAGCAGATCGCCCCCCTCGCCCGCAGAGACGGGTGCAAGAAGCTGGTATTTGCAGATGTCGGTCACAACGATCTCACCGCTTACGAGCCTATGTCGCCTAGCCCAGCCTTGCTTGGAGCTAACCGTTCCCTGCCTGTTTGGTGTTGATTAGCTATATCTTATATCTTCTAGGTATTCCAATAATATATGTCTTATTGATTTTCAGGAACATGATAAGGTATAAGTTATCGCATGAAAGACGCGATCCGCCACCTCGACAAGCGATTGTCAACACTACGCCCTCTGATGGTGAGTGCCCGGCCTCCGAAGGGCTGGCTCCGAGCAGTCCGCGACGCGCTCGGCATGACAACGGCGCAACTTGCGCGCCGTATAGGCGTCACCCAGCCGCGCATTGTAGAACTTGAGAAAGCCGAAGTGAGCGGGACCGTAACGCTCAACTCATTGCAGCGGGCAGCGGAGGCTCTGGGTTGCCGGGTCGTCTATGCCCTCGTTCCAATTCGTCCGTTGGCCCAGGTCGTGCACGATCGCGCCGAGCAACTAGCCGACAAACAGTTAGCCTCCGTGCACCACACCATGAGTCTTGAGGATCAGGCCGTACAGGACAAGCAAGCCAACAAAGAGCTTCGTCAGCAATTCATACAAGAGCTGCTGCGAAGACCTGCGCGCCTCTGGGATGAGAAATGACCGGCGCGTTTGATGCAGATGATGATCAAACGCCCCTCACAGAAGAGGAACGCAAAAGCTTAATTCCTACGCACATTGCGCTCCGCAGCGAACTCAACGAACTCGAACAGGGCAACATTGCAGAGGCCGATCGCTGGGCCTTCTCGCGCAAGCGCAACGCCTTGAGCGAACCGTTCCTGCGCGGCCTTCATCGTCGCATGTTCAATCGGGTGTGGAAGTGGGCGGGCGACTATCGGACTACCGAGCGCAATCTTGGCGTCGCTCCCTACCGGATACAGCCCGATCTCATGCAAGCCATTGGCGATGCCCGCTACTGGATGGAGAACACGACCTACGCGGCTGACGAAATGGCGGTGCGTTTTCATCATCGAATCGTGCTGGTGCATCCTTTTCCGAATGGCAATGGCCGCTGGTCGCGGCTTGCAGCCGACTTGCTGATCGTTCAACAAGGCGGCGGTCGGTTCACCTGGGGCTCGACCAACCTGCAAGCGTTGAGCGACGTAAGGCGGGCTTACATCGACGCTCTGCACGCTGCCGACAATCACGATCTTGAGCCGCTGATTGCCTTTGCACGCTCTTGATGAGTCATCTTGGCTGTAGCCGGTGAGGATCATCGTCGAGCCTCGTTCTGGGGATGATGGGCGACCGACGGGCTTTGGTCGCGTCGATCCCTCCGGTGTTCATCAACACTTCTTGCCGTTATCGAGGTCCTTGTCGAACTGATAATCGGGATTTGTGACTTCGCCAGATAGAGGTTAGCAACATAAGCGTCCATCATTTCTGAGACATTGAAGTCAAGAAATGGCCAATACGCCAACTCTCGATGTACTCGAGTAAGTCGGGGAATAAGACACTACGGCGCTCGAGGTCATCGAGTATCCCCCGACTGTCGTTCACTCGTTCCCTTGTGACGGCCCGTAGGACCTGGCTGGTGACAACTCGCCGAAAAGGTAGCGCCCTACTATCGTTCCACAGAAGGAGCAAACATCGGGCCGCTGCATCGGTGTGCGACTGTCTTTCAGCGTCCTTACCGCCCAGCAGTCCGGACAAGGCAATGGTCCGTGGCCCCAGCGACACTCCCTGTTCGAAATCTAGGCTCGCTGCGTGAGCGATCACGTCGCCTGTAACGCTGAGAAAATTCTGTCCGGCGATGGCGAGCTCGGCCGACCATCGGACGAATCTGTCGAAGTCCACGAGACCGGCGTCCCGAGCTACACCCAATACCGCATGGAGCCAGGTACAGTTGTGCGCCCCCATGGCATGGGCGACTTGACGGATCGCCAAGTCATCCGAAACGAACAGCAGTTTCTGCTGAACCGCCAGGGCAAGGGAATAGAAGATGGCGTCGCGATCTTTGCGAATGACGTCGCGGAAGAGTCCAGGCAGATTGTCCGAAACTTCCAAGGGCTGGATCGTGGCATTGCTGGTGATCCATTGAAGCGCCGAATCCATGTCGTCGCGTAGCGCCGTGACCTGCTCAGCCGAGGTCCGCACGATGGCAAACTTACCATCTATCAAGGTTGCGCTCGACACGCCCTCGGCGGTCGCCTCGCCTAGGCGATGCCGTCGTTCTCTGAGGCGATCAACAACACTCTGGGTGACATGGACCGCACCACAGGTGTCAGCCAGTACAGCGAGCGCCTGTAGCCGGTGCGCCGTCCAAAACGTCACAAGATCGAGGACACAGCCCTGCTTTTGGTTTCGCGCGATGGCACCCAACACTGCCTGTCGCTCGTCGGCGGTACCCACCGCCACCTTTAACTTTCGACCATGGGCAGCGAGACCGGCAGCCGCCTCGATCGGATCAATGCCGACCCGCTTGGCAAATGCTTCGAGCGGCCACGGTCCCTTGTAGTAACGCTCCTCTTCCTCCGCAACGTAGTCGCGCCGAGTCTGCAGCTCGGCGATGACGTGGTCGAGGCCGCCCTCTTTCCCGATATCAACAGGCACCTGCTTCACACCGAAGATGGTCGGGAAGCGCTTCTCGTAGTTCTCAAGGACGTAGTGCAGCCTGGCTACGTACTTGTGGCGGATATTGGCCACCACTCCGCCCCGGCCGTCAGGGCCCGCAAACCTCGCGCCAACCGCCAATCCCCGGATAGCCGTGGCGAGCGTGTGCGACGGTTCCCAAGAGGACTCGTCGAGATTCCTAAGGCGGACATCGTTTTCGATCACGAAGAACTGCTTCGAACCGTCGTCATAGCGGAGATCGACCGCGGCATCAGGGCCAACCGCGTCGCTTCTCCACCGGGCGTCATCTCGGGCTGGCCCAACATCGAGCACAATAGCGGACAGTGTCATCCACGCTCGCGACAAATCGCGATGCTTGAGGAAAAGCCGATATGCAAGTGCTGCCGCACGGTCCACGTAGCCGAAGTGATTAAGCAGGCTTGCAAGCCGAAACTCGTCACGAGATCCTTTCCAAGGAAGTCGTTCGAGATCGGCGTCGAGCTCGGCCAGAACAGCTGAAGATCGGTCCTGGCGCATGAGGACTTCAATCTTGAGCAACCGGCCTCCCGCATGATTCGGATCTCGACTGAGTAGACGTTCAATCGCTGCAAGGCATCCGTCGAGGTCGCCGCGATTCCAGGCATGCGCAGCCACAACCCATTGAAGACGCGGGTCGTGCCGGACCTCATCAGACGTGCGAGCCAGTTCGGACCGGAAGCTCGCGTCTCGTCGTGCTGTAGCCAAGCTTTCCAGATACAGAAAGGTCGGCGGCCATGCTTGGTGCAGATCGACCTGTCCTTCGAGAAGATCTGCCGCAGCCTCGGGTAGATCGCTGTTATAGGCCTCGCTTGCTATATCGAATCGCATCACCGGATCGATTTCGTCGCCAACCCGCCCGATGAGCTGCTGAACGGCTTCCTGCACCGCCTTGTGATCACGTGTCTGGCGGCGAAGCTTGCGCACGGCTAACAGGTCGGCAGCCAGCGCGTGTGGATCGAATGCTCGAATCTGCTGGATGATGCCATCCAGCAGAGGCCAATCCGATAGGGCCAATCCAAGCTCTCCGAGTACGTTCCAGCGTAATCTTCGCAGCCGCGCTGGGAGAGCGTCATCGGAGATTGACTGAGCCAGGACAAGCGCTGCCTTGTGGTCGCGAGTCGTCGACAAGAACTCCGCGCGGAGGATGACGTTCTCGACATCGGTGTCGTTGGCTAACGTCTTGATCGCCTCTTCGATCCGGCCTTGATTGAACCGTGCAAGCGCGAGTAGTCGCCGCAACTGCGCATCGTCGCCGCAGGCCGCGATTCCCCGCACTAGCAAATCCTCGCTTTCCTTGTGCCGATCGGAGAAGCGAAGCAGCAACGCAGCATTGTTTACATGCGCCATCAAGTCGTGCGGATCGGCGAAACCTACGTTCAAGCAACGATCAGCTAGCTTTCGGAGATCTTCGGCCGCAAGGGCTACGAGCTCGGAGGCAACCGCTCGCTTTCCGGGATTCTCCACAACGAGGGCCAGAACCGCCGTGGCCCGCAGGAGCTTGAACTCGTTTCTTTCGGGATGGCGCGCAGCCACGTCGATGCACTGCTTTTGCCAGCCCGGCGACTCCCTGCGGCGCACGAACTCAGCTAATCCGAATTCGGCGGAAAGCGTATTGCGCAAGCCGGGGGGCACAAGTTCCTCTGGGTTGCCGCTCCAGTCGGAGCGAGCCGCGGCCTGCAGCAAGACAGAAACGGCGTGCTCTTCGGAGGGCAAGGCGTCGAGGGCCTTTTGCGCCGTCTGCATCGCAACGGCGTACTCGCCGTCGATCGTCTGCGCCAGGGCCAGGTTGGCGATCGCTTTAGGATTGGTCGGTCGGAGTGCGAATGCAAAGCGGAACCGTTGAGCCGCCTCTTTCTCTTTGCCCAGATCGAGCTCTATCGAGCCCAAGATCGTTTCAATGCGATAGCGAGCCCACGGCTTGGCCGTCAGTTCCTGGGCCAACAGCGCTTGGAGACCTTTTTGGGCCGGCAGCGGCAATGCCTGTTCCTTGAAAAGGTCCCGGAACGTGTCAATCTTGGCGTGGAGCAGCGGATCTTCGGCGGTCTCCTCGCTTGTCGTCTCGAGGGGTGGACCGACAAGATTCGTGGCACGCAACTGCTCTATAACTTCGGTGGCTACGGCCGAGGCAAATACGGCCTTTTCGTCAACTCGTGGTGGCACTGGAGTGGACGTGCTGACCGCGAATGGATGAAACGCATGGTAGGCGACGTCGTGTAGGCAGATGAGTTTCTGCATCTGCTCCCATCCCAGCACGACGACCCGAAGGTCGTGGCCCTCGGCCGCGAGGTCGCGCTCTACTTCGATCGCGGCCTTGGTGGCCTTGGCGTCGTCCGGGGCGGTGGTCGCAAAAATGAGCTCTTTGAGGTCAAGACCGAGGGCCAGGACCTGGCGAGCATCGCTCAGGATTTTTGACTTCTTGAGGGGCTTGGCAATGAGGCGGCATTGCACGCCGACATAGTGATTCCTGTCGCCGTTTCGGCAGGCGATGATGTCGATACCCCCTTGATCCTGACCAGACCGGCCGAATTCCTGGGTATTGCGATCGTCCAGCTCGTCGCGAAACAGCAACACGCAATTCCGTTGAAACGATTGCCAGTCCTTTGGCTTAGGGATCTCGATTCCCATGCGGGCCGCCACATGGAGGCTGACCGGAGAGGCTGGGAGAAGGGGTTTGCTCATGTCGCTCGGTTTCGGGCGAACGCGCTTCGGGCGCGGCAGCGAGTACTCGTGCTGCCGCCGTGGTCTTCGACTAGATGACGCGGCGGCGCACGATCGGATTCGGACCAGCGAGGCGTTGGATGGCTTGCGCGCCGATGAAGGCGATCTCGCCCATGTACTCCAACTCCTTAAGCGCCGCGGTGATCCGGCGCTCGGTGAACATCGGATTCTCTCTCTTCGCGATACGTACCAGCTCACCTATCGGAACTTTGTGCGCGCAGGTGCGCACGACCCGACGCATCGCACGAAGATCGGGCCCATAGCGATGGCTCGCCAGTAGCTTCCATGCCGCAACGTTGAAGCGGACCAACTCGTCCTCAGACCAGAGGGCCGCATTCGTGATGGTACCGCCGGGAACCCACTCGTCAGGAGGTTCCTCCAGATACTCATAGAAGACAACCTTGGATCCGGTCGGGACGTGTTCGACAGTCGTCCGATCCACACACCGGAGTTCCGAAGAGTCGAATGTCCAGCGGCTCGGTGCCGGAGGTATGCCAGCGACCTTGCGCAATTGGCCTGCGAGCCGGCGATTATCAGCAGCACTTCGCTCTAGCAGCGCGACCAGCGCCAAGAGCTTCTGCTGACTGGGTTTCTCCTGGCCGTTCAGCCAGTAACGCAACAACCGCACATCGATGCCGAGTGCGCTCGCGAGCGAGGACTGCCAGTGCTCGCCGAACAATTGCCGGCCAGCATCACCAATACGATCAGGGTTCAAGGGAATGGGTTCCGTCATTGGCTTCGCCACATTTGGCCGGCACAACCGCCGCACCATCACGAACCATACGCTCGCATGCTGATCTGCACAATGGGGCGAGGCAATCTACCGGTAGCCTGCGGAGTGGCAGACGCGCATTCGTCGACCGCTCTTCGGTCGTGGCGATGCCTGCCGTAGGGCTCGCGGTCGTCCCACGGCAGATGGAAACGGTCTTGCAGAAACTCTTTCAGCTCGCGCCAGAGTGGCAAGCGACGGTGGCTCAGGAAAATGTTCCCGTCCTGCCGCCGAGAGAGCGGTGCCGCGTTCTTCCACGTTACGTCAAACGCTGCCTGAGGCTCGAGTGGGGCCAGGTCCGTTTGGCCCGTGTGCCCAAGATGGCGCGCTTCTGGTTTGCGTCAATACAAACGCAAACACCGTCCCGATGGTTAGATCGGGACGGTGAGCGAGTTATGACAGAATTGGTTGCTGGGGCAGGATTTGAACCTACGATCTTCAGGTTATGAGACCGACCGTCCCGGGCGCTGCCGGCCGATGGACCACGAGATCGACTCATCACTCGCGACCCCAGAGACGTGCTTCCCCTCATGGTGGTCTAGTACCGTCCGCCAAGGAACAAGCGTGAATTCCCGCCCCTTGTCGATCAGAGCGAAACGACCGCTCGCAAGGTCCAGCCGGCGACGATAGGTGCCCTCGATGCGCCCGGCTGGTCGAGCTTCGGCGTAAGGAAGTCCGAGTTCACTAGAGAGCTGGGCACCGACGCGCACCAGTTCGCGGCGACGCAGCTGGCCCAGCAGGTTGGCGCGATAGACCATCCGGTCCTGCTCGGCACGAGCCAACTCCTGCTCGATCAGCCATTGCCGGCGGCGCGCGAGCGCCTCACGCACTTCGCGGCCGAAGCCGGTATCTCGGGTGATTATCGGCGCGTCGGCGAGGAGTTCGCGGTCCAGCCAGGTAGCTCCCTCGGCGACGGCCTGGCGCTCCAGCGGTACGGTCGACAACGCCTCGATGACTACCGGCACCCGCCGAGCCTGCGCCCGCTCGAAAGCCGCAGCCCGCTCCAGATGGTCAGGCGCAATGATCCACGTGCCGTCTGCCTGGCGCGCGAGACTTAGGCCGGCGCGGCGCATCGCCTCTAGCCGGCGCACATGAGCTTCGACAAACACCTGACGCGCCGTGGGATCATAATGAAGGTGGAGGTCGACGCTGTAGCGACCTTCATGCGCCGCCGCGATCTCGGCCACGGTTCGATCGACCGCGCGAGGCTCCGCGCTTTTGGGGTCGATGGCGACGGTGCTGCCGACCAAAATCGGTTCTGCCTTGTCCGCTTGGCCGACATCGACATAGTGGGTGCGGCCATCGACACCATCGACGATCACATAGTGTCGGTCGTTCAGTTCGTCCGCCTCGCCGCGCGCGACAACTCGACCGACGAGTCGCTGAGCATTCTCCTCGTCTGGCTCGTAGATCACGTAGTCCGCAGCCGAGCGAGCGAGTCCCTGGCGGGCGAGCTCGTGATGCAGGGTCTTGATGATGTCGCCGCGCTCACCCAGTCGACGCAGGATCGGCTCGAGATCGCTTGCAAGCTTCCATTGTCCCGGTCCGATTTCCTGCGCCAGGCCGAGATGCCGCAGCTTCTGAAGCCGCCCGGCGCGCAGCGTCTGACGGAAGGCATCCTCGGCGGTCGTTCCAGATCGCAGAAGGCCCTGCTCGTCCGCTTCCCTCAGCAAGTGGCGATCGAGGGAAGTGAACCGCTCCTGTTCGACCTCAGCCCGCAATCGGGCTTCGATCTCGCGGTCGCTGCGCGGGCCGAGATCCAAGCTGATGATCTCGGCAGCACGCTCACGCATGCCATGGCTGAGATACTCGCGAGCGATGACCAGGTCCTGATGGCGGTCATCCTTTCCGCGCAGGACAATGTGGGTGTGCGGATGGCCGGTGTTGTAGTGGTCGACCGCCACCCAGTCGAGCTTCGATCCGAGGTCCTGCTCCATCTGCTGCATCAGCCGCCGCGTGAAATCCTTGAGGTCGGCATATTCGATCGCGTCCTCTGCCGCGACGATGAACCGGAACTGATGGCGGTCATCCTCGCCGCGCCCCAGGAAGGCATCGCCGTCGGCCCGGTCATGGGTGGCATCGTAGAGATTGCCGGGCAGGCCCTCGCGCGTGACCCCATCACGCTGCAGGTAGCGCAGATGCGCGCGAGCTGAGGCTATGCCGCGGCCGGCGAGCTTGATCAGGCGCGTCTTGACGATGACGCGGCGCCGACGGAAGGCGGCGTAGCGATCTCGCGCGCCCAGCACACGACCAACGCCCGCGCCACGGCCGATCCGACCGAACGGGCTAGTTCGAGGCGACAGGGCATGCTTGCGCCCGCCTGTCCGTGCGACCGTCTGTGCCACGTCACGCAGAAAGGTACTGCGCAAACCCCGATTGCCGATGCGACCCAGCCTCGGCTCGAACTCGTGGTCGTGGACGACGGGGAGCTTCATGGAAACCTCGGAGATGACAATGCTGATTCCTAGTCGATCGCTGTCATGGAGGCTTCGACCTCGATCAGATCAAGGGTTTGTCACCGTGTTGGAGGGTCATGGTTACCCTTCCCTCCTTCAAAATCGATGTGCAGACAAGACCTTGGCGACCGTTGGAGGGAGCCTTTTATCTTGCGTGTTCGCTATGGTGGCTCTCTCTACCATCCGACCTTCGCTCACGTGCGCGTTGCAGTGATTGGCTGGCCGCCGCACTGCCATGTACGAAGCGCACCTCCGCTCAAACGACAACAGCAGATGTTATTATTCGCCCGGTCAAGGCGGTCCCTGATCGCCCATCGGCATTGCCGATTTACCGCTGCCAGGTGACGCACCCAGATCTCGACTTTTCTCCGAATCGAGCGGCAATTTGCGTCCCGATAGATCGGCTCGAGAAGCTGGATCGCCCTGATCCACAAACAGAGTCGACGGCCTTCCTGGCGCGAAAAACAGTAAAGGATCAAGACTCCGATGCCGTTCCGCCTCGGCCGCTGAAGGCTGCTTCATCGGCATGGCACCGTCACCTCCTACCGCAAGTTCCGCTCCAATTTGAGCGACGTACGCCTTGGTCTCCACCGGTAGAGGTTGCTCTCCTCGACGATAAGCTTCAAAGCGCTCGGGACCGGCATTGTAAGCGGCGAAGAGATGCGGATAACCGAAGCGATCGAGCATCTCCCGCAAATAGGCGGTGCCGGCGAGAATGTTGTCGCGCGGATCAGCAGGATCGGGGCCCAGGCCGTGGCGACGCTGCATCTCGGCATATGTCTGGGGCAGCACTTGCATGAGGCCGATGGCACCTGCTGGCGACGTGATCGGCCGGCCATCCACTATGGCCTGGCCGTCACTTTCGGCGTGCATTACGGCGCGAATCCAGGTTTCTGGAATGCCGAAGCGCTGAGCTGCCCCCGCGATGAAGCTCTGCCACTGCCCAAGATCCGTCGCGCCAGGTGTGTCTGCCACAGGCACAATATCCGCTCGCACCACGGTCCGGGGCGCACCCGCCTCGACAGAAATTGCGCGGCTGACCGCTGTTGCGGGGTAATCCGCGGAGCTCGGGAGCGGGCCGGCGAACGGCAAGCTGCACAGCAGCAGCGCGATCACCGGGTCCATATCGGCACCAGCTTGCCCATGATCGCGGAAGTAGAAATTGGCCCGAAGTAGCGCCCGTCGAAGGAGTCCCATACCTCGGCCATCAGCAGCAAAACTTCGTCCGCTGCGAGTGCGCGACAGCCCGTCCAAGGCGGCAGTGGACGGCCTTGGGGATCGGCGGGCAACTGGACGGCGGCAACCGAGCCGTTGATGAGAAGCAGGCCATTGCGGCCGCACACGGTGTCGCCGGTCATGGCCGCGATGCGCTTGGCCACCGGCACGGACTCGGGGAGATAGCCGCGCGTAGCGGCCAGTCGGCGCGCGCTTTCCGGCGCCCACGCGAGAACAAGGTCACCCTTGCCCAAGTCGTTTGGTTGCTTGACATGGTAGAGACCGAGTGGCGCGCTGGCGCTGGCATTCCAGACGAAGCTGGGCACGGAGGGGCCGAGCGAAAGCGCTGCAAGACCGAGTGCCGCGAGCGCGCTGATGTGAAGAGCGGGCACCCTAAGCATCGGCCTCGACCTTCGAGTGAGCGCGGCCTTCCGACCAGGCGTCGAGATCGGCGATGTGATAGCGCACGTACCGACCATGCTTGCGAAAGCGCGGACCACGGCCAGTGCGGCGCATGCGCTCGAAAGTGCGCGGTGATAGGCCGACATAGTGCGCGGCCTGCGCGGTGCTGAGAAACGGGCTGCCCTTCTTGGCGTTGGCGGCCCGGACGGCATCGTCGTCCATGCGGGTCCTCACGGCGGGATGGGGCGGCGACGAACGACGTCGCCCAGTCGCGCGGGAGCATGAGCGCGGACACGACGGCCGAGGACTGGCGAAGACTCCAGAAGCTGTTTTCGCTAGGGGGACGGGATGTTGGGGAGAAAAGAAGCCCCGCGCCGCGTAAGCGGCGCGGGGCCAGCGGCCGTCAGTCGGCCGGGTTCCAGATCACGGCGAACACGTCGTCATCGTCCTGCCCGGCGGCGCGGCCAAGATTGGCGTAGAGCTTGCGCGGCCCGAATTCCGGGGCGGCGAGGCTCAAGGACACGTACTCTTTCCCAGAAGTTTCACCCCTGCGCAGCCAACCGGCGCCGATCTCGTAGCCTCGAGTCACCACCCGAAAGTCGGGCTGGCTGTCGCCGTTCTTCGACGCGTTGGGCACAACTTCGATGTCGGCGCGGATGCTCAGCGTCTTGAGCTGGCCCTTGAAGCTGCCGTTGGCTTGCTTGGTGACGTAACCGATTGCAGGCATTGTCTGTCTCCTCAAAAAGTCGTCAGGGACCATTCCCCGGCGATGGCGGACCGTTCATGGGCGAGCCGGACCCGCGAACCCGACAGGGCCGCAGCGCAGCGGAGGACCCGAGCGGACAGGTTTTTTGGAGCGTCAGCGGTCGCGAGGAAGCCGCGCACAGGGGGCGAAGCCAACGAGCACGGCGGGGAAAAAACCTGGCGGCGACGGTTTCGGAAGGGGCCGGGAAGCCCATAGGTCATACGCCGAGAGCCGGGAAATGAACCTGCGACCATCGGGGAGACAGTGCTGCATCGGCCGACGCCAAGTTCTGCCAACGGCAAGCCAAATACCCGCTCAACACGCTAAGCAGCCGTGTCAACACCCGAACCGCGCACTGGCAACGACCGACAGATCAACACTTTCGCGCCGACCGAGGATGTCGCGCCGACTGGCTGCGCACGGGCGAAACCTCCGGGAAAGAGTACGTGTCGTTGAGCCTCGCGCCGGTAGAATTCGGGCCGCACAAGATCGACGCCAACCTCGGCCGCGCCGCCGGCCAGGGCGATGGCAATGTGTTTGCCGTGATCTGGAACCCGGCCGAATGACGTTGCCAAGCTCCCTACGGAGATCGCGGAGCGGCAGAGCAAAGACAGGCGGCAACCACAATGGCGGCCGCCTGCACTCAATCAGCTACGGCAACAATCCAACAACACAGTTCGATGCTTCGGTGATGGAGCACGCGCCGTCAGCGTAGGCCCGGAACGGGAAGGTCATGACCGATGGTAGCCAACCTTCCACCTTCTCGCGACCATTGGTGCCGGCAAGGCAGTCGCGGATGATCTGCTTCTGCACCTTGGTGCGCTCTGAAAGATTGGCGTCGGCGACCGGCTTGCCCGCGACCTCGGCCAACAGTGCATTCACCGTAGCCCGCTCGCGTACAAGGTCGAAGAAGGTGTCGTCGGGCTGCCAAACGTCCCGCGCATCCACCTTCAAGTGCATGCCGAGCGCCTCGACCAACGGGCTGCCCACGGCCAGCGTCTCGGCCATGACGAACGCGGCAATGCGCAAGACCTCGTCATCACCAAGCACCAGCAGGCGGGCAAACACGACCGCCGTGCGGTAGGGATCGCCGTTGAAGGACACCACCGAGGCGTCTTCTTGTTGTTCCAGCAAGCCGAGAATGGCCTGCCGTTCGGCGGCGAAGGCCTGCTGCGCGGCACCGCCCGCGACGCTTTCCGCAATCTCGCGGCTGCGCGCCTGCTGCGGGTCGGGCTTCACCTGCCAGTGCCCAGAGGCGGCGATGGCGTGCGCAATCAGGAGCCGCCAAGCCGCGCCGGGGCTCTTGAGCAAGGCCCGCCGGACGACGGCATGGCGGTGCAGGTCGAGGTAGTTCTCCATCGACTTGCTCATCGCCGGCCGGGACGGCTTGGATCGCTCCGAAGTCTCGGCATCCTCGCCACTGGCTTCCCGCTTGTGCCGTCGCGCCTCCTTGCGGCTCAACCATCCCTCATGGACCTCAACCTCGCCACGCCCCGACACAGTGATGAACACCTTGCCGCCCCTGCGCTTGGCGGTCTTCTCATGTTCCCACGCATGGAAGTGCTGGCCCGGCTCCAGCACGATCACCTCGCGCCAACCGGCGGCGAGAAGCGCGTCATCGACGCCGTCGCGGCGACCGTTGAGCTGGGCGCTGGCCTCAGCGCGGCTGATCCGCCATCGGCGGACTGTCGGGTTGGAGGTCGAGGGGGCGTCGGACGGTGGGCCATGGCTGGCTCTTGGCAGCTCAAAACAGGTTGAGCTGGTTGCGCGCGTCCTCATCGAAGAGGCCGACGTTCAGTGGCTTCTGCGGCACGCGGGGACCGAGCGGCGCGGCGATCAGCAACGCCAGCCGCTGGCGCACCGAAAGAGTTTGCACCCAGGGCAGCAGAAACTGTTCGCCCTCGGGCGTGGGTTCGCTCTGGAGCCGAGCATCTCGAAGCGTGCTCACGCGGCCACCCCATCAAGCGCCGCTGCCCCGCTTTGGCGAGCGAGCAGGAAGTCGGCCGCTTTGGAGGCCGCACTGGCCGCGCGGAAGATGGCGCGGTTGTCCGTCCGAAGAACGTCTAGCCAGGACGCGAGATAGTCGGCGTACCGCACGGTCGGCTCGATGCCCAGCGCTGCGCAGACGAAGGCGCTCGCCATCTCGGCCACCAATTCCTCGCGGGCGTAGGCAGGCGATCCAAAACGGCCCGAGAGGTCGCGTGCCAGCCGTGCCGAATGACCTGTCCAGTGGCCGAGTTCGTGCAGGCAGGTGCGGTAGTAATCGAGGGATTGGCCGAACGCCGCCAGTGGCGGGACAACGATGTAATCGCCATTCGGAGAATAGAACGCGCCCTGCCCGCCCATTCGCAGATCGGCACCAGTGGCCGAGATCAGCGCGTCCGCGTTCGCAAGCCTCTTGCCTTCACTCGTCGCTACCGGGTTGGCCTGAAGCTCGTCCGGTAGACCCTCGCACTGGGCGATGTTGAACACCGTGAAGCGCTTGAGGAACGGCACGGCCCGCGGCTGATCGGGGCGTTTGGGTGGATCATCCGTCCCGTCATTCTCCGGTCGGCCTTCTGCACCCCGCTGCTTGGGCACGAACTTCGCGGCATAGAACACCGTCGTTCCCCGTGCGCCTTTGCACACCGTGCCGCTCAAGTCCTGCGCCTGCCGGAAGGTGAGCCATCGTTGTGTGGGCCAACCCGCCGCAAGCATTGCCTCCCACAAGATCAGGATGTTGATGCCCGAGTAAGGCCGACCGCTGGCGGCATTGCGTGGCAGGCCCACACGGGCCGGGTTCTGGCCCCACGGCCGGACCCACGGCACTCGGCCCCGCTCCAGATCGGCCACGATCCGGTTCGTGACCTCCTGATAGAGGCTTCCCCTTGCCGGGCACTGGCCCGCTGTCGGCGCTCGCTCCCTTGACTGCATGGGCAGCCTCCGTTCGCCAAACCTGCCGCGCCTTTCCCCGGAAGCGGGGTGGGCGGCGAGAAGCGACCGGAGAGGCCCGCCGGCGGA
>JAFEBU010000023.1 GCA_018242505.1 Pseudomonadota bacterium | reverse complement strand
GGTGCTCCAGAGCCTACCTACCGAATGATCGCGGGCCAACCGCAACAGATACTGCGCGCTCGAATTCCCCGAGACCAGCCTACCTACCGAATGATCGCGGGCCAACCGCAACTCGTCTTTTCAATGTGTTGCTTTGTGCCCGAGCCTACCTACCGAATGATCGCGGGCCAACCGCAACACGATTTGGGCGAACCCGTTGAAGGCAGGCTCAATCCTGATGCTGGCGAGCCGCTTACCAAAGGTAGCCGTGCATCGCTAGCCGTATGGGGCCAGCCGTGAAAGTCACTCCCGGCAGGTCCATTCCACCATACGGTTCATGAAGCCCTCGCAGGCGTCGATTTGCGAGGCGAGGATGTATTCGTTGGGCTGATGCGCCTGGGCGATGTCGCCCGGACCGCAGACCACGGTCGGCACGCCGAGCGTCTTCTTGAAGATGCCGGCCTCGGTGCCATAGACCACGCTGCCCACCGTGTTGGAGCCCGACCAGCTTCGCGCCAGCGCCTTGGCCTCGTCGTTGCCTTCGGGCGAGAAGGCCGGCGTCGAGGAGCGCAGCACGGTGTCGATCGCGGCGGCCGGATGCTTGGCCTTCATCTTCGGCAGCAGCTCCTCCTTGAGCCACTTCAGCGCGCGCTCGCCCAGCTCATCGATCGGCCGGTCCGGCAGCTCGCGGTATCCCCACAGCACCTCGCATTCGCGCGCCAGGATATTGCCGGCGGTGCCGCCGACGATCGTGCCGACATTGAAGGTCGCCGCCGGCGGCATGAATTCGCTGTTCCTGGGCGCCGCCGCCTCGAGCTCCTCCTGGACGCGGTTGAGATAATGGATGAAGTCGCCGGCGAAATGGACCGCACTCACGCCGAGATGCGTCATCGACGAATGCGCCTCGAAGCCGGTGAACCTGGTGATGTAGATCTGCGCACCCTTGTGCGCATGCACCACGGTCATCATGGTCGGCTCGCCGATGATGATGGCCCTGGGTTTCGGCACTTCGGCGGCCATGCGCGCGGCCAGTGCATGAGCGCCGACGCAGCCGACCTCCTCGTCGTACGACAGCGCGAAATGGATCGGCCGCCTGAGCTTCGCCTTCAGGAACTCCGGCAGCTTGGCGAGCGCTATCGCGGAGAAGGCCTTCATGTCACAGGTGCCGCGACCGTGATACTTGCCGTCCTTGAGCGTCAGCGTCCACGGATCGGTGTCCCACGGCTGGCCGTCGACCGGCACCACGTCGGTATGGCCCGAGAGCACGACGCCGCCCGCGACCTTGGGGCCGACCGAAGCGAACAGATTGGCCTTCTTGCCGTCCTCGCTGGGCACGAGCTTCGACTCGACGCCGTGCCCGCTGAGGTATTTCTGGACGTACTCGATCAGCGCCAGGTTGGAGTTGCGTGAGGTGGTATCGAACGCCACGAGACGACGCAGCATTTCGACGGAATCGACAGTCTCCCCGGCCATGGTGTCCTTGTCTGCAGTCAAGCGGATGTACGGCCGATCATAGTCAGGAATTCGCGCCGCGTCTCGCCATTGTCGCGGAAGGCGCCCAGCATGCGGCTGGTGACCATGGCGACATCCGATTTGTGCACGCCGCGGGTGGTCATGCACTGGTGCGACGCCTCGATGACGACGGCGACGCCGCGCGGCTGCAGCACCTCCTGCAGCGTATTGGCAATCTGCGCCGTGAGCTTCTCCTGGATCTGCAGGCGATGCGCGTAGGCATCGACGACCCGCGCAAGCTTGCTGATGCCCACCACGCGCCGGTCCGGCAGATAGCCGACATGAACCTTGCCGATGATCGGCACCATGTGATGCTCACAATGCGATTCGAGACGGATGTCGCGCAGCATCACGACCTCGTCGTAGCCTTCGACCTCCTCGAAGGTACGCTGCAGCATCTCGCGCGGATCGTCGTCGTAGCCGCCGAAGAATTCCTCGTAGGAGCGCACCACGCGATCCGGCGTGCCGACGAGGCCCTCGCGCTCGGGATCGTCGCCGGCCCAGCGGATCAACGTGCGCACCGCCTCTTCCGCTTCCTCGCGCGACGGCCGGGCGATGCCGGTGGCAAGCGCGACCATGTCGCTCTTCTTCATGATCTTGTTCATTGTCTTCCTCTCTCTCCGCTGCCGTCGCGATGCCTAGTTAAGCTGTCGCGAGTTGGTGGGTGTGTCGAGCGAGAATGTCGGGATCTCGACATCGAAATTCTCGCCCGCCTCGCTTGTCATCTGATAGGTGCCACCCATGAAGCCCGATGGCGTGGAGAGCGGAGTGCCTGACGTGTATTCGAATGCCTCGCCTGGCCTCAGCCGCGGCGTCTTGCCGATGACCCCGGGACCCTTGATCTCCTGGCGCCGGCCCAGCCCGTCGGTGATCTTCCAGTGGCGGCTGCGAAGCTGGACGGCGACATCCCCCTTGTTCTCGATGCGGACCTGATAGGCCCACACATATTGCGACTTCGCCGGATCCGACCGGTCAGGCAGATATTGCGGCCGGACGGTGACGCAAATGGCACGGGTTGTAGCAACATATACCGACAACGGATTACCTCGATTTCCAGGACATGGGATTTTCCCGCCAAAAGGTCAAACACCGCAAGCTCCCGCGATCGCGGGCTGGAAGGCTGTCGAAACGTCGGGAACCACGACACGACGCGCGGCAATCGAATCGAGAGCGGCGCAATCCTGGGTCAACGTGGGGTCTCAGCGCCGTCTTTGAATCGATATTGCCCGATGAATCGATATTGCCTGGGCGCATGGCTCGAGGCCCTTTTCCAGCAGCCTGCTAAAGCCAATGTGGATCGGCCGTGAAGTCGATGGTGAGCCAGCGATCGGGGCCCTCGCCGCCCAACTCCTCGGCGATCTCGCGGCGCACCGCATCGGCGGTGGCGACGCTGTCGACCGGCCATTTCGGATTCACCGCGATATGGATCTCGATGAATTGCGCCCGCCCGACCTTGGCGACGTAGCTGGTGAACGAGCGGAACCGGTATTCCTCGACAACGCGCTTCATCACGCTCCTGACATGCTCGTCGAGCTCGGAAGGCGTGATCAGCAGGATTTCCGTCAACGCCCGACGCACGGTCCGCACCGGCACGAAAGCGAGGCAGAGCGACAGGATCGCCAGCACCACGGGATCGACATACGGCAGCCACGGCGCGAAGCGCGTCCCCTCGGCCATGATCGCGGCCAGGAAGGCGACCAGCAGCGCCGAGGTGATGAGGGCCGACATCAGCCAGCTCTGGGCGTCGAGCTGGACGAAATCGGAACCGATGCTGCGATTGGCGCGGCGCTGGTAGAAGTACATGCCGAAGCAGCCAACGCACACCACGACGGCATAGACCATCGCCCAGTCGAAGGCGAGCTGGCGGCCGCCGGCGAGAAAGCTGCCGACCGCATTCACGAACGCATAGAAGCAAAGCAGCATCAGCGTGCCGCCGTTGAAAGCCAGCACCATGGGCTCGATGTGCCAGAAGCCGAACTGGAAGCGGCGGTTCTCGGTCTGCCGCGTCACCAGCCGCGACACGAACAGCGCCAGTCCCGACATCGCCGCATCGATCACCGAGAAGACGCCGTCGAACACGATCGAGAGCGAGCCCGAGACCAGACCGAAGGCGAGCCCGAACAGCGCGAGGACAATCGTCACGCCGATCGAAAGTTTCAGGATGCGCTGCTCGGCCGCCGCATCGGGCATGCCGCAGTCTAGCGCATCTCAGATCGGGAACAGCAGGCAGGTCGTCGTGCCGTGCGCCAGGAGGCGGCCGGACGCGTCGGTCAGCCTTCCCTCCGCGGTGGCGATGCGCGAGCCGAGGTTGATCACCTTGCCCTCGGCGCGGACACGGCCGGTCTTGTCGGTCATGGCGCGCACATAGTTGATCTTGATCTCGACCGTGGTGTAGCCGGTGCCGGCCTTCAGCCGGGTATGGATGGAGCACCCCATCACCGAATCGAGCAGGGTCGCGGCAATGCCGCCATGGACGCTGCCGATGGGATTGTAATGGTCGACCACCGGCTCGTAGGCGAAGACCACGCGGCCGTCCTCCACCTCGTCGATCCAGAAGCCCAGCACCTTGGAGATCGGCGGCGCCGGCAGGCGTCCCGCCCGGATCTCGCCGAACAGGGTCAGGCCGTCCATGCGGCGCGCCTGCTCGATCGGCACCACGCCGTAGCCGGCCTCGGGCATCCTCATTCCGTTCTCCTGTATATTATGTGCATATACACATTCCGGCTTGGCCACGGCAAGAGTGACCGCTAGTCTTTGTGCATGTCCGGCCAGATGCTGCGTCTCTCGCCTGCTGCCTGCACCTGCTTTCGCCTCAGAAGCGCGGCGCGACGCGTGACGGCGATCTACGGACGGCATCTCGCGCCGACGGGCCTCAAGATCTCGCAGTTTTCGCTGCTGGGCTTCATTGCCGCCGAGGGGCCGGTCTCGATCGGCCGGCTGGCCGAACTGGTGGCAACGGACCGCACGACCTTGACTCGCAACCTGCGCCCGCTGCTGAACGACGGCCTCGTCGAGCCTGCGGCCTCGGGCGATCGGCGGCGGCGCGAATTCGCAGCGACGGCGGCCGGCCGCTCGCTCTTCAAGCGCGCCCTGCCGCTCTGGGCCGACGCCGAGCAGGAAGTGCGCGACGCGATGGGACCGAAGATCACCGCCGATCTGCACGGTGCACTCGACCGTTCGATGGAAAGGCTGGCCGACCTTTGACCTGCTCCTCTATGCGCCGAACAGCAGGCGCAATCGCCGCCGACCGGCTTTCTCTATGCCGCGATGGGCATGGTCGGCGCAAAGAAGCGAGACGAGCAGCATGAACGCCATGATCGCAAACGACGCTGCCGTCGAAAGATCGTCGCGGCTGTCGTGGCCGGTGGCGTCGAGCAGTTGCGTGGCGACGAACTGCACGAGGCCATGGACGAGATAGAGCGAATAGGAGACTTCACCGAGCCAGATGAGTGGCGCGGTGTTGAGCAGCGCCGCCGCCCGACCCCTGTTTGCGACAGCCGCCAGGATCAACGCCGGAAAGAGCAGGATCACCAGGAAATCGCTGTCGCCGCGATGCAAGAGCACAAGAAGGACGACGGCCGCGGCCGCCAGGACGGCGTCGTGGCTCAGCAACGATCTCCGCGACCGACCGGCAAAAGCCGCATAGAGCAGGCTCCCGATCAGGAATTCGGGCACGCAGCGCAACAAGGCCATCGGGCCGTCCCATTGATCGAAGTCGTCATGGGTGAAGCCGGCCAGTCCGCCGAGCACGACGACGAGAACGAGCGCCAGCACGACCTTGCTCGACGGGCGTGCCCGCCAGAGCCACGGCAAAGCGAGGGGAAAGCCGAGATAGGCGATGAACTCGACGCTGATCGACCAGGCGGGATAGTTCCAGCTCAGCTCGCTCGCCTGCAGGCCCTGGAGCATGAAAAGGTTGGCGACCAGCGCCGTCACCGATCGTGCCCCCTGCAGCGCAACCGCTTCAAAAGTACCCGTTGCCGCATATTCGACCATGCGCGAGGCCAGCGCCGTCGCGATGAAGAGCGACAGGACGAAGACGTGCAGCGGATAGAGCCGCGCCACGCGCGCGAGCAGGAAGCGCCCGTACGAGCCGCGGACCGGTTCGGTGAAGACACGCCAATAGACATGCGTCAGCACGAATCCGCTCAGCATGAAGAAGAGGTCGACGGCGAGATAGCCCTTGTCGAGAAGATGCGTGTAGCGATCGGCATGGAGCGCCGGGAGGTACTGCGACCCGTAGTGATAGAGCACCACCCAGAGGGCCGCGATTCCGCGCAAGGGGGTAAGGGACTGAAGCTGACCAGGCTGTTCGGTACGCATGCCGCCGCGGTGTTCGGACAAAGAACCGACGGCAACGCTCGAAACCGCGCATTCGTTGCGGATGCGCAGTGCGGCAATTGAAAGGCGCGGGCGCCTTACTCTCCGCCCAAATGGGCGTCAAAGAATCGGTATTCGAGTTCCATCGCACGGCGATAGTTCGTCCGCACCGTCTCGCAATCGGTCGCGTGCAGATCGAGCAGTGCCTCCAGCCGGACGGCCAGCGACTCGAAGCCGGGATCGGCGTAGGTCGTCACCCACTCGGCGTAGAGCGGCGCCACATCGGTTCGTGCGAGCGTCTGGCCGAGAAAGGCGTAGAGCCTCATGCACGGCGTCATCGCGGCGACGGTCTCGCCGAGACTGCCGCGACGCGCCGTTCCGAGAAGAAAATCGACATAGGCGCGCGTCGCCGCGATCGGCACGACGCCGTGCAGCGAAACCTTCCAACGCTGCGCATAGCTGGCATGCAGCTTGAGTTCGTCGAGCACGCCGGCGATCAGCTCGGCGAAGCCGTAGAGATCCGAACGCGTCTCGCTGTGAGCCAGGCAGGAGGCATAGGCGCGGGCAAATGCCTCGAGGAAGTAGGCGTCCTGCGCCACATAGCCCTTGAAGCTCTCGACCGGCAGCGACCCGTCACCCAGGCCGCGGACGAACGGATGGGCGAGGATCCTCCTCGCCCAATCGTCATTGGCCTGCCAGAGCGCGTGTGCGAGCGCCATTTCCATCGACGCCTTGCGTCAGCCGCCCAACGCCTGCACGAGGTCGGCGATGATATCGTCGGCATCCTCGAGACCTACCGAGATCCGCACGGTACCGTCGTTGATGCCAAGCCTGGCGCGCTCTTCCGCGCCGATACGCATGTGCGTCGTGGTGGCCGGATGCGTGACCATGCTCTTGGCGTCGCCGAGATTGTTGGAGATATCGACGAGCTGCAGGCGGTTCAGCGTCTCGAACGCCGCCCACTTGCCGGCCTTGAGATCGAAGGTGACGACGCCGCCGCCGCCCGACATCTGCCGCATCGCGAGCTCGTGCTGGGGATGGTCCTTGCGGCCGGGATAGAGCACGCGCGAGATCGCCGGATGCGCGGCCAGCGCCTCGGCCACCCGCGCGGCGTTGGCGCAATGGCGGTCGATGCGCAGGCCCAGCGTCTCCAGGCCCTTCACCAGCACCCAGGCATTGAAGGGGCTGAGCGAGGGACCCGTGTTGCGGATGAGGGGCTGCAGCTTGTCGACGATGAACGCCTTCGAGCCCAGCACCGCGCCGCCGAGCGTGCGGCCCTGGCCGTCGATGTACTTGGTCGCCGAATGGACGACGACGTCGGCGCCCCACTCGAGCGGCCGCTGCAGGATCGGCGTGGCGAAGGCATTGTCGAGCACGACCGTGGCGCCCGCCTTATGCGCCAGCTCGCAGACGGCCTTGATGTCGACGATGTCGAGCATGGGATTGGACGGCGATTCGAACAGCACCGCCTGCGTCGGCTTCGACAGCGCCTTCTCCCAGGCCTTGAGATCGCCACCGTCGACCAGCTCGCCTTCCACGCCGTACTTCGGCAACAGGGTCGAGATGATGAAATGGCAGGAGCCGAAGAGCTGGCGCGCCGCCACGACCCGGTCGCCCGCCTTCAGCAGCGCCAGCAGGGCATAGAACACGGCCGACATGCCGGTCGCGGTGGAGCGACAGGCTTCCGCTCCTTCGAGCGCCGCCAGCCTCTGCTCGAACATCGTCACGGTCGGATTGCCGAAACGCGAATATTGATAGTGTGCGCTCTCGCCCTTGAAGGTGGCCTCCGCCTCCTCGGCGCTCGAATAGGCGTAACCCGAGGTCAGGAACAGCGCCTCCGAGGTCTCGTCGAAGTTCGAACGGATCTGCCCACCGCGCACTGCACGCGTCTGCGGCCGCCATTTGCTCGCGTCGCCCGCGCGCTTCTTCTTGCCAGCGATCGTCCCGTCCATGTCGCTCTCTCCACAACGAAAAACCCCCGACCGGGAAGGACGGGGGCTTTGCGGGCTCTCCGACCTTTTAGCGAGGTTTAACGTGGCCGCAAGCCGGTCGGCTCAAATTCCACGAGGGGTCTATAGGCGCGGACGCCGGATGGCGCAAGCAGGTTTTGCAGCGGGTGTTGTCCCGATTGGAGACCCCGGTGTCCCAATTCCAGCGCAGCTCAGGGAATCCAATCCAGGAGTCGGGCGGCGGCGTAGAGACCGGCCAGCGCGCCCACGCCCATCACCAGCTGGGCGCAGAAGGCCAGAATGCTGTTCCCGAGCAGATAGTCCTTCCACGTGAAGAACGGCCGGAAATTCCTGTCGTTCATGCCGCAACCTCTGCGTGTCCGTCAGGGCGCGGTAGACGAGTCGGCATCTCTGCCTCGACGCACACGCCACCATCGCCCTTCGCAGGTCGGGTCGAAGATGGCAGCGACAGTCTGCAGCCCCTGCGCGGTCGGCCGCTTTCCATTCCGGGCCTTGCTTCGGGCGGCACCTTGCGGCGCCTCCCCTAATGCTTCTGCCGCGCCAGCGCCTGCTCGCGCAGCTTGCCGAGCGTGATGCGCGAGGTGAGCGCCTCCGGATCGGTCTTCACGTGGATGATGGCGGGCTTGCCGGCCGCGACGGCACGCTCGAAGGCTGCCGCGAAATCCGCCGTCTGCTCCACCGTCTCGCCGTGGCCGCCGAAAGCGCGCGCATAGGCCGCGAAGTCCGGGTTCTTGAGATCCGTCCCGTGCACGCGCGTCGGATACTCACGCTCCTGGTGCATGCGGATGGTGCCGTACATGCCGTTGTCGACCACCACGATCACGACGTTGGCGCCGTGCTGGACCGCGGTCGCGAACTCCTGGCCGTTCATCAGGAAGCAGCCGTCGCCCGCGAACGAGACCACCATCCGGTTGGGCTGGACGATCTTCGCCGCGACCGCTGCCGGCACGCCGTAGCCCATGGCGCCGCTGGTTGGCGCGAGCTGGGTGCGAAAGCCGCGATACTGGAAGAAGCGATGCAGGAAGGCCGCATAGTTGCCTGCGCCGTTGGTCACGATCACGTCGTCGGGCAGGCGCTTGTTCAGCCAGGCGATCACCTCGGTCATGTTGACCGCACCAGGCTGCTCGTTGGGCGCGATGTTCGCGAGATAGGCAGCGCGGCCTTGCTCGACATGCGCCTTCCAGCGCGTACCGTCGACCGGCTTCATCGCCTTCGCCGCCTTGGCGAAGTTCGCCATGCCGCTGTTGATCGGCAGCGTGGGCTGGAACACCCGGCCGAGCTCCTCGGCACCGGCATGGACGTGAACCAGTTTCTGCTTCGGGACAGGGATGTCGAACAACGTGTAGCCTGCGGTCGTGGCCTCGCCGAGGCGCGGACCGATCGCAACGATGAGATCACACGCCTTGATGCGCTCGGCGAGCGGCGGGCTGGCACCGACACCAAGATCGCCGACGAAATTCGGATGCCGGTTGTCGAGCAGGTCCTGATTGCGAAACGCTGTCGTCACCGGAAGATTGTTCGCCTCGATGAAGGCGCGGATGTCGGCGCAGGCCTCCGCCGTCCAACCGCCGCCGCCCAGGATCACCATCGGCTGGCGCGCCTCTTCGAGAAGCCGGCGCAGGGCGACCATATCGTCGGCCGACGGTGCGCCGCGCGCGATCTTGTAGGGACCGGCATCGGCAACCTCGACCTCGTCGGTCAGCATATCTTCCGGCAAGGCCAGCACGACCGGACCGGGCCGCCCGTTCACGGCTCTGTGAAAAGCCTGGCTCACCAACTCGGGAATGCGCCGCGCGTCCTCGATCTGCGCGACCCATTTGGCCATCTGGCCGAACATGCGTCGATAGTCGATCTCCTGGAACGCTTCGCGCTCGGTCTGCTCGCGTGCCACCTGCCCCACCAGCAGGATCATGGGCGTCGAATCCTGGAAGCCGGTATGCAAGCCGATGCTGGCATTGGTGGCGCCGGGCCCACGGGTGACGAAGCAGATCCCGGGCCGGCCCGTCAGCTTGCCGTAGGCTTCGGCCATGTTGGCGGCGCCGCCTTCCTGCCGGCAGATCACGTAACGCAGCGAATTGCGCTGGGCGTAAAGCGCATCCAGGGCGGCGAGGTAGCTTTCGCCGGGCACGCCGAAAATGGTGTCGGCGCCGTGAATGCGGAGCTGGTCGATCAGGACCTGGGCGCCGCTGCGGCGGGGCAGTGACATCGTCATCTTCCCTTCACTTCGTGGGTGAGAAGGAGGTGGGCACCAATATCTTGTTGTTCATCGTCTTCATGAACTCCCGGCTCTTCTGCAGGTACGCCTGCCATGCCGGGTCTGCGGCCATCGCGGCGCGACGCTGCGTTCGGTCCGCCATGTCCTTGTAAGCCCAGATATGGACGATTTCGTTCACGTTGCCGACTTCGGTCGTGAAGTAGCCGACCAAATGCCCAAGATGCTTTACCTGCACCGCCAGCCCTTCCTTCTCGTAGAGCGCCAGGAAGTCGCGCAGCCGGCCCGGCTGCAACTCGTAGGTGCGGTGGTCGATGATCACGTCTCTCATCCTCCGGCAGATCTATTTCCGTGGCGATTGTGTGACTTGGCCGGCCCAAGCTCAACCCTCGTGGACTCAGGCGTGGACTCAGGCGCGGATTCAGAGCATAAGTGCGGCATAGCGACACTGGCCGAAGAGTATCTTCAGGAATCTTCGGCAAAGACGCGAGAGCGCGATCCCGGTCAACGTCTACTCCGTGAGCTTCTTGGTCATCTTCTGTCAAAGGTCTACGAATCGCCGGGACGCATCCGTCCCGCAAGCGCGCGCCGGACTCCGCTCCTTTTTCCTCCAGCCCAGAGCCTTGAACCCAGAGCCTTGAATGAGTCGTAAATTGTTCGTGGGGAACCTGCCCTACTCGGTGACGTCCGAGCGTCTGCAAGAAGCTTTCTCTCAATTCGGGACCGTTGCCTCTTCGAAAGTGATCGTGGATCGCGAGACAGGCCGCAGCCGCGGCTTTGCCTTCCTCGAGATGGAAACAGATGACCAAGGTGCTGCAGCGATGCAGGCCATGAACGGTGCGTTGCTCGATGGTCGCTCGATCGCCGTTCGCGAAGCCGTCGAGCGTCAGCCGGGCGGCGGCGGTGGCGGCGGCTTTGGTGGCGGTGGCGGTGGCGGTGGCGGCGGCTTCCGCCCACGCGGTCCGCGTCCGCCCTACGGCGGCGGTGGCGGCGGCGGCGGTGGCTACGCCGGTGGCGGTGGCGGCGGCTATCGCGGCGGCGGTGGTGGCGGCGGCTTCGGTGGCGGTGGCGGTGGCGGCGGCGGTTATCGCGGCGCCAGCGACGGCGGTCCGATGCGCGACCGGCGTGCCGACTTCTCAGGCGGTGGTGGTAGCGGCGGCGGCGGTGGCGGCGCCGGTGCCCCCGGAGGCGGCGGTTACGATCCGGGCGCCGACATGGGCCGGCCGCAGCGTCGACGCGAAGGCGGACCGCATCGTCGCGAACGCGACTACGAGCCTCGCAAGCGCGGCTTCGACGACGATCAATAGCCGATAGATCGTCATACAGCATTCGAGACGGACGCCGGAGGTCACTCCGGCGTCTTTCTTTTCCGGCGGGATTTCACTTTCCCCATCCGATGCAAACCAGCATCATCCGCGCCGACGTGAGGGGAGATGACAGGAATGCTGCTCAACGATCCGGTAACGCAGGCGCGACTCGATCTCGCGACAGCGCTGCGGTCGGCCGCTCGACATGGACTCAATGAAGGTGTCTGCAACCACTTCAGCATGGCCGTGCCCGGCCGGCCGGATCTCTTCCTGGTCAATCCGCAGGGCCTGCACTGGTCGGAGATTTCGCCGGCCGACCTCGTGATGGCCGATTTCGCCGGAAACGTGGTCGAGGGGCGTCATCCTGTCGAGGCATCGGCCTTCTATATTCACGGACGCATCCATGCCGGCAATCCACGCGCGACAGCCGTGCTGCACACCCATATGCCCTACGCGACCGCACTCACCTCGATCCGGGACGGGCGCGTCGAGATGTGCACCCAGAACGCCTTTCGCTACTGGAATCGCATCGCCTACGACGAGGCCTACGGCGGCCTCGCGCTGTCCAATGCGGAGGGCGATCGCATCTGCCGCGCGATGGGCGACAAGGACATCCTGTTCCTGCGCAACCATGGCATCGTCGTTTGCGGCCCGACCATGGCGCAGGCCTATGAAGATCTCTACTATCTGGAACGAGCGGCCATGGTGCAGGTCCTGGCCATGCAGACCGACCGGCCGCTCCACACGATCGACGACGCTTGCGCGCAGCAAACGGCCGAGCAGATCGCGAACGACACGCAACAGGCTTTCCTGCATTTCGAGGCGCTGAAGCGTATGCTGGATCGCGACGAGCCGGGATGGCGGAGGCAGGGAGAGTGACCATGCGCACAATCGCCATCGCGATGATGTTCCTCGGCCTGGCCGCCGCTCCCGCCGTCGCGCAAGCGCCGCCGCTGGGCAAGCTCGAGGTCAAGGCCTTCCAGGTCATCCCGAAGACCAAGACGGCCGTGCAGCTCACCGACGACACCGCGCTTGGCCGGCATCTGCGCGGCGAGGTGATGAGCCGCCTGGCGCGCCGCGGCAACCAGGTCGGATTCAGCGGCGACAACGTCATGCGCATGGACGTCACCTATCTCGATCTGGGGCGCGGCTCCAACAGCGGCTCCGCCACGATCGGCGGCCAGCCGGGCTACGCGCCGCCCGCCTCCAACCCGCGGCCCGAGCTGCCGAGCAATCGCGTGCAGCGCCGCGACCTGATCGAGATCCCCAAGGCCAAGTCGACCCTGCGCATCACGCTCACACTCTACAACGTCTCCTCTGGCAAGGTGATCTGGGGCGCGACCGCCTCGTGCGGCACCGACGGCAACGCCGTCGAACGCGTCGGCGAGGCCATGGTCGATGCGATCTTCAAGGATGCCGATCGCAGCCATGTGGGCGACGCTGACTGCCCACTCTGACCAATCAACAGCGACAGGAGATCGATCGATGCCGCGGCTGGCTCCGCTTGACCTGGCGAAACTCACCCCAGAGCAGAAGAAGGTGGCCGACGCCATCATGGCCGGGCCGCGCGGCGGCCTGCGCGGCCCGTTCGAACCGTGGCTGCGCAGCCCGGTGCTCGCCGACCGGGCGCAGAAGCTCGGTGAATATTGTCGCTTCAACAACTCCCTGCCGCGCGATCTCTCGGAGCTTGCGATCTGCCTGGTCGGCCGGCACTTCAAGGCGCAGTTCGAATTCTACGCCCATGCCCGCCTCGCCAAGGAGGCCGGCCTCGCGCCGGCGATCGTCGAAGCGATCCGCCTCAGGCAGACACCGCCCTTCACGCGCGATGTCGAACGGATCGTCTACGACTTCGTCACCGAGTACCTCGCCACCAACCGGGTGGCGGCGCCCAACTACAAGCGCGCCCTCGACGCCTTCGGCGAGCAGGGAGTCGTCGATCTGGTCGGCGTATGCGGCTACTACATGCTGGTCTCGATGACCCTCAACGTCTTCGAGATGGCCCTGCCGCCGGGCGAGCCCGAGCCGCTGGCGTAGCGCTACGGCCAGCACCGCCAGCGCCAGCACGGCGCTGGTCGCCTGCCAGAGCTGCGGCCGCGACAGGTAGAGCCACTCACGCTGGACTTGCTGGCAATGCGGCTCCAGACCGCGGACGCCGGTCCCGCGGCGAGGACATCTACCACCGTTGCCTTGCCTGCAATGCGCCGAACCACGACAGAATCGGGCCGCGCCATTGCGGCCTGTTCGGCCGGCGCGCTCCACGGCTCCCCCTATTTGGCTATTTGGCGGCGATGAAGGAGTGCGGCTTCGACGGCGATGAAAGAAGTGCGGTGGAATCCGGAACGCGCAGGCCCTCGACCGCTTCCTGGAGAATCCTCTCAAGGTCGTGCCCGGCACCAAGATGGACTACGCCGGCGTGAAGGATGCGCGGCGCCGACCTGATCGCCGCCTCCCTCAAGCAGGCCACCAGCGATCCCAAGGTCTGCAACTGACGCAGCCGAGGTCTATTCCTCGAAGATCGCCACCGCCCGCGTCCAGCCCGCCGACGCCCCCCGGATCTTGTGCGGGAAGCAGGAGATCGTGAAGCCGTCGGCCGGCAACGATTCGAGGTTGTGCAGTTTCTCGAGGTGGCAGTAGCCGATGTCGCGGCCCGCCTTGTGGCCTTCCCAGATGATCGAGGGATCGTGGTCGCGGGCCCATTTCTGGG
The DNA here is from genome assembly GCA_018242505.1 of Pseudomonadota bacterium. GTDB lineage: Bacteria > Pseudomonadota > Alphaproteobacteria > Reyranellales > Reyranellaceae > Reyranella. The sequence goes on along the minus strand of JAFEBU010000023.1, from coordinate 24,030 downwards.
CGGTGAAATAGAAAGGCGCGTCCCAGCTCCAGGCATCGGTGCCGGTGAGGCGGATGCCGTGCTCGAGCAGGAACATGGTGGCGTCATAGCCCATGCCGCAGCCGGAATTGACGTAGTCGTCATTGCCGTAACGCGAGCCCGCCCGCGTGTTGACCACGACGATCTCGAGCGGCTTCAGCTCGTGGCCGATACGCTTCAGCTCGGCCTCGACCTCCTTCGCGGTGATCACGTGGCCGTCGGGCTTGTCGCGGAAGTCGAGCTTGACGCCGGGCTGGAAGCACCATTCGAGCGGCACTTCGTCGATGGTGATGGCGCGCTCTCCCTTGTTCATCGTCGGATGGAAGTGATACGGCGCATCGAGATGGGTGCCGTTGTGCGTCGAGAGATTGACATTCTCGACGGCCCAGCCGGCACCGTCGGGGAGATCTTCCTTCTTGAGGCCGGGAAAGAAGCCTGCGATCTGGCCTGCCGTATCCTCGTGCTTGTGATAGGCGATCTTGGGCCCGAACGGCGCCGGATCGGAAATGACATCGTTTTCCAGGTAGATCGACAGATCGACGAACCGGCGCTTCATGCGGGCCTCCTGCGGGAGTTTGGCCGCCTAGTTTCCGGCTTTGGGATCGCCCGTCAATTGCGATGGCTTCACGGCCCGCAGGATCGCCATCGACAGGAGCTTGCCGACGCACTTCTGGCCGAAGTCGTTCAGGTGCAGCCCGTCATTGTAGACGAACTGCGAGTAAGGCATGCCGTCGTTGTACCAGCCCTTCATGATCGCCAGACGATTGAAGAGGCCGGCGCCCTTCTCCTTGGCGACCTCGGCCATCACGCGCGCATAGTCCTGCTCGTCGGGCAGCGCCACGACGGCCGGCACGTATTGCAGGTTCATCAGGATGAATTCGGCGCCGAGCGACTTGCCGATATCGATGCCGGCCCTGAGCTTGCGCGCGAACTTTTCCAGCGGCGTGTGGCGGATCGCCGAATTGGTGCCGACCTGCCAGACGACGAGGTGGGCCCGCTGGGGCTGCACGTCCGACTTCATGCGGTCGGTCATCTCTTCGGCGTCCTGGCCGCCGATGCCCTTGTTGAAGACATGCACCGAGACACCCGGCATCGCCGCATCAAGTCGCATCTTGAGCTGGGCCGGGTATGCATATTGCGGCAACGTCGTTCCGTACCCCTGGGTCGACGAGGAGCCCATGGCGACGATGCGCAGCGTGCGACTGTTGGCGACGGCGTCCCGGGCCACCGGCAGGGGATGTCCAAGGTCGAGCAGCTCGCGGCTGGTCCGGCAGTCGGGATTGGCGATGCCGGGAGCCGACCAAGTCAGGCTCGCCACGACCATGGCTGCGACGAAGGCGCTGGACCTCATCAAAGCTCCATACGGGCCGGCTTCCCCTTGAACCACGCCGCTCCATAGGCGACCAGCGACATGATAGCGATTCCGGCAACGCTGACGGCGATTTCCGAAAGGACAGAGTCGTCAAAATACGCAACGACGATCTCGGCGGTAAGCGACAGAAACGTACCGAGACAGAATATCTGCAAGGAATGCTCACCGCATCTGCGAATTGGCGTCAAAAATGGCCATTCCAGGAATTTCGCGTCCGGCGGCACCGCCAGCCGGATCAACCAGGCCAAAGCGATGAAATGCAGGAAGCGCAGGATATCAAGGTTGGTCTTGTCGATCGGATAGATCTGCCGCGCCAACCAGTCGGGGATGAGCTGTCCCAGGACCGTATCGTGCCAGGACCAGACGATCAGCCCCGCGAACAGGAGATACGAGGCTGCAAGTATCGCCAGCGGCCGCTGCCAGCGGTCGATCCAGGCGAGCTGCGGGGCCGTCACCGCCATGACTGCGCCGGCATAGAAGATCGCCTGCCAGGCCATCGGATTGAAGAACCACACCTTGTCGCCGGGATAGCCGGGGAGGTTCCAGTCGAAATGGACGGCCGCAGCATAGAGACCGATCGAAGCGGCAAGGACCACCCAGGGCCAACGCAGCAGGGCCGGCAAGACAAACGGGAAAGCCGCCAGCAGCACGATATAGAGCGGCAGCACGTCGAGGTTGGCCGGCCGGAATTTCAGCAGCACCGCCTCGATGATGGTGCGATAGGGATTGGCGCCGAGGCCCAGGAGCTGCATCTCCTCGATCAGCTCCGTCGTGTTGCGGGCGAACGAGAAGTAGGCGATCTGCGCGGTGAAGAAGACGAACAGCAGGATGTGCGCGACATAGAGCTGCCAGACGCGACGATAGACACGCGCCGCCGCCCGCGGCCAACCCTCGCGCATCATCATCCGGCTATAGGCAATGACGGCGGTGTAGCCGGATATGAATACGAAGATCTCGGTGGCGTCGCTGAAACCGTAGTTACGGACCGTCACCCAGCCCACGACGTTGTCCGGAATGTGATCGAGGAAGATGAACCAGAGCGCGAGGCCACGAAAGAAATCGAGTCGCAGATCGCGCCCCGACACCGGCCCGCCGAGTGCCGCAGAACTCCCTGGCATGACCTTCATGGGCCCATAGGTATCGCAGACGACGGCCGTGAGCTACGTTCGCGGAGGAGGATGAAATGACCAAGACCCCGCTGCTGCTCGTGCCCGGCATGCTCTGTTCACCACGACTGTATACGCCGCAGGTAAGCGCGCTCGCCGATGTCGCCGACATCGTCGTGCCCGACTGGCGCAAGGCGCCGCTTTCCATCTTCGATACCTGGGACTCGACCGCCCGCTGGGTCCTCGAGCAGATGCCGCCCGGTCCCTTCGCGCTGGCCGGGCTCTCCCTCGGCGGGATGATCAGCGTCGAGATCATGCAGATCGCGGCCGATCGGATCACCAAGCTCGCCCTGCTCGATACCGGCATGCGAGGCCAGAACGAGACCGAGAAGGCGATCCGCCGCGCCCGCATCAGGCTGGCCAACGAAGACCGGTTCGAATTGGTGCTGGGCCTGCAGCTCTCGCGCTTCCTGCCGGCCTATCGCCTGTCCGACAAGGCGCTGGTCGACGAGGTCATGGCCATGTGCCTCGAGACCGGCGTGGAGATCTACAAGCGGCAGGAAGAGCTGGCGGCAAACCGGATCGATCGCCGCCCCGACCTGCCCAGGATCAAGTGCCCCACGACCGTCGTCTGCGGCCGCGACGACCTGGCGACGCCGCTTGCCTTCTCCGAGGAGATTGCCGCGGGCATCAAGGGCAGCGAGCTGATCGTGATCGAAGACTGCGGGCATCTCATCACGATGGAGAAGCCCGAAGAGACCAACGCCATCCTGCGGAAATGGCTCACAGACTCGTCGCCCCGAGTCGCGCGGTAATCCGCGCGCTTGAGTCGAGGGACCTTCTCTCGCCGATGGGTCGTAAATCGTGGAGAGGATAGGTCGTAAATCGTGGAGAGAAGGTCTCTCCACTCCGCTTCGCCAACGCGCGCTTCGGTCGAGACGACAGTCCGTCAGCCGACGACCTTCTTCTCCCGAAGCGCGGCCACCTCGGCCTCTTTCAGGCCGGCGACGCCGCGCAACACCTCGTCGGTATGCTCGCCGAGGGACGGCGGTGGACGCGTGTCGTCGACCGGCGTGTCGGAGAAGCGGTAGTTGGAGCCGATGATCGGCACCTCGCCGACTCGGTTGTGCTTGTAGGTCTTGAGCATGCCACGACGCTTGACCTCGGGTTCGTCCAGCGCCTCCTTCATGGTGCGGATAGGCCCGACCGGCAGGTGACGCAGCTTCTTCGTCCAGTTCTCCTTGGTATCGGTCTTGAGTACGTCTTCCATCAACCTGGTGAGATCGGGTTTGTTGGCGACGCGCTGGGCAATGGTCGCGAAGCGCGGATCCGTAGCCCATTCGGGATGGCCCAGGGCCTTGCAGGTATCGACGAACAGCTTCTGATTGGCGACGGCCATGTAGATCTTGCCGTTCTTGGTCTCGAACGAACTGTTGGGCACCGAGGCGAAGTGACCGTTGCCGGCGCGCCTGGGTTGCTCGCCGCCGATCAGGTAATAGGCGCCGAGATTGCCGAGGCAAGCGAGCGCGGTGTCGTAGAGCGCAAGATCGATATACTGGCCCTTGCCGGTGCTCGCACGCGCGAACAGAGCCGCATTGATCGCCGCGACCGAGTGGATGCCGGTCATGGTATCGACGATGGCGATGGCATGACGCAGCCCCTCGCCGTCGGCCTCGCCGTTCACGCTCATCATGCCGGACTCGGCCTGCAGCACCGGATCGTAGCCCGGCCGGTCCGACAATGGCCCGGTCTGCCCATAGGCCGAGATCGAGAGATAGATCAGCCGCGGATATGTCTCGCGAAGACTCGCATAATCGAGACCGTACTTCTTGAGTACACCGGGCCGGAAGTTCTCGACCAGCACGTCGGCCGATGCGAGCAGCTTGTGCACGACCGCCTGGCCGTCGGGCTTGGTGAAGTCGAGGGCAACGCTCTTCTTGCCTCTGTTGTAGGTCATGAAGAAGTGGCTCTCGCCCTTCTCGCCGCCCACCCGCGGTCCCGCGCCCTTGCGCGTGTCGTCACCGCCATCGGGATTTTCGATCTTGATGACCTCGGCTCCCATGTCGGCAAGCATCTGGGTGCAGAGAGGACCGGCGATGACACGCGAGAAATCGACAACGCGTATTCCGCTGAGCGGCGGACGACCTGATTTTGCCATGCCCGGAAAATACGGTGCGGAACGCATGACTGTCCATGAGCCGCGATTTCATTATGCTTGTGCATCATGAACTCGTTTCGCATGTCGCTCCGTCGACGTTCCCTCCTCGCCCTCCCTCTCCTCGCCGCCTTTCCCGCCCGCGCAGACACCTGGCCCAACAAGCCGGTTCACATTGTCGTGCCGTTCGCGCCCGGCGGCTCGGGCGACATCACGGCGCGGCTGGTCGGCAAGTTCATGGAGGAGAAGAGCGGCCAGCCGTTCGTGATCGACAACAAGCCCGGCGCGAACGGCATCGTCGGCGCACTTGCGGTGAAGTCATCGGCGCCCGACGGCTACACCCTGATGCTGGCCACCACCTCGACCAATGCCGCCAACGTCCACATGTACAAGGATCCGGGCTACGACCCGGAAAAGGACTTCCAGGTCGTCGGCCTGATCGGCGAAAGCGGCGTGTTCCTCGTCGTGCCGGCCGACAGCCCGCACAAATCGCTGGCCGACCTGATCGCCTTTGCCAAGGCCAATCCCGGCAAGCTCAACTTCGGCTACTTCAATGCAAGCTCGCAGGTGCCGTCGGAAGTGCTGGGCAAGAAGGCCGGCGTCGAATGGCAGGGCGTGGGCTACAAGGCGATCGGCAACGCCTGGAGCGATCTCTATGCCGGCGCGATCCAGTTCATGTGCGTCGATCTCACGGCGGCACGCGGCCAGGTCGTGGCCAACAAGGTGAGGACGCTGGCCATCTCGCTGCCGGAACGCAGCCCGCTCTATCCCGACGTGCAGACCTTTGCCGAAAGCTTTCCGGGTTTCGTGAGCACCGGCTTCCTCGCCATCGCCGTCCCCAAGGCGGTGCCCGACGATATCAAGCAGAAGCTGAACGGGATGATCACCGAAGCGGTCTTCTCGCCCGACATTCACAAGCGCCTCACCGAGGAGTTCGCGCTGACGCCACACAAGCTCGACCTCGCACAGTGCGCGGCCCAGGATCGCGCCGAGCGCGCCAAGTGGGGCGAGTACGTCAAGATCGCGCGGATCGAGCCGCAGTAGCGCCGGGCGTCAGTGGGCGTCGGCCATCACGGCCGCGCCCGGTCGGGGTTTGCGCAGGAGCAGGACGGCGAGCATGCTTACGAGGATGCCGACGCCCAGGATCCAGAAACTGTCGGCGTAGGCCATCACCGATGCATTCAGCCTGACCTGCTGCGCCAGCACGTCGAGGGCGCGCTGCACCGCGACGTCGAGGGGAGCCCCCTTGCCGACGAACAGGCCCGTCAACGCCTGCAGGCGGTCCTGAGCCTTGAGGCTGTTCTGCGTCAGCGTCTCCGCAATGGCCGAGAAGTGGATCTGCTCGCGCATCTGGACCATGGTCGAGAGCATGGCGATCCCGACCGACGCGCCGAGATTGCGCATGACGCTCGTGATGCCGGCCGAATCGGCGGTGTCGCGTCGAGACAATCCCACGACGGAAAGCTGTGTGAGCGGAATGGTCGCCAGCGGCTGGCCTGCCGCGCGCAGAAGCTGCGGGAAGATCAACTGGTCCATCGCCGTGTCGGGCGTCATGTCGACATTGATGAAGCAACTTGCCGCGAACATCAGCAACCCCAATGCCACCAGCAGGCGCGGATCGAACTTGCGGATCAGGAACGGCATCAGGGGCAGCAGGAAGAGTTGCGGGATGCCGCTCCACATCACCACCTCGCCGATCTGCTGGGCGTTGTAGCCCTGGATCTGTGCGAGATACGCCGGGATGAGGTAGATCGACCCGAAGGCCGTGGCGCCGAACACCGCCATCAGGAGTCCGGACCCGCCGACCGAAGGATTGGCGAACAGGCGCAGGTTGATGAAGGGCCGGTCGGTCGTGAGCTCGGCGATCAGGAATACGATGATGCCGAGAACCGCGGCGATCGTGCCGGCCACGATCAGGTTCGAGCCGAACCATTCCTCGCGCTGCCCCTCCTCCAGCACGAAGGTGAGCGAGCTGAGGCCGATCGCCATGGCGAGGATGCCGAGCCAGTCGCCGTGCTTCAGATCCGAAAGCTGCATGCGCTCGGGATCGAGGGCGTAGAGTTGCAGGGCAATCGCCAGGATGCCGGGCACGACGTTGAGATAGAAGATGTAGTGCCAGCTCAAGTTCTCGGTCAGCCAGCCACCCGCGGTCGGCCCGATGGCGGGCGCGAAGGTCGCCACCATGCCGAACAACGCCACGCCCACCGGCTGCTTGTCCGCGGGCAGGCGCATGCGGACGATCGTGATCGCCGTCGGGATCAGAACGCCGCCGGTGAAGCCCTGACCCGCCCGGAACAGGATCATCTCCGGGAGCGACGTCGACATCGCACACAGGATGGAGAACACCACGAACAGCGCCGAGTTCACCGTCAGGAACCGGCGCAGGCCGAACACGCGCGACAACCAGCCGCTCAACGGAATGATGATGATCTCGGCCATCAGGTAGCCGGTCGACAGCCAGCTCCCCTCGGCCGGCGTCGCGCCGATGGCGCCGCCGATCTCCGCCAACGACGCATTGGTGATCTGGATGTCGAGGATCGCCATGAACGCGCCGAGGATGCCGCCGCCGACGGCGATCCAGTCGCGCAGCGACACCTCGGTCGCGGCAGGTTTCATTGCCGGGCCTGGTCGCGCCCCTGCTCCCGGGCTTGCGCGAGCGACTTCGCCGGCAACGGATGGATGTCCACCGTCGCTGTCGCCGACAGGCCGGACCGGATGCGCGCAATGAGCGGGTTCTTCGGGTCGAGCAGGATCTTCACCGGCACGCGCTGCACGATCTTGGTGAAGTTGCCGGTCGCGTTCTCCGGCGGCAGCAGGGCGAACTGCGCACCGGTGCCGGGCGCCAGGCTGTCCACGGTCCCGGCGATCGTCTTGCCGGGAAAGGTGTCGAGCTCGATGCTGACCGGCTGGCCGGGCATCATGCGGCCGGTCTGCGTCTCCTTGTAGTTGGCGATCAGGTAGATGCGGTCGGTGGGCACGACACTCATCAGCCTCGCGCCCGCCTGCACGAACTGCCCCTGGCGCACGCTGCGATCGCCGATCACGCCGTCGATCGGCGCCACGATGTTGGTGTGCTCGAGATTGATTTTCGCCTGAGCCAGCGCGGCCTGCCTGGCGGCAATGGCGGCATCGGCCTGGCGGCGCTGGGTTTGCAACACACCCGTATGCGCTTCGGCTGCCCGAAGCGCTGCCTGGTCGCGCTCGAGCCCGGCCCGCTTCTGCGCCAGATCGGATTCCGCCTGCTGGTTACGCTGGGCGCTCGCCGCGCCGGTGCGCGCAAGCGCGCTGTAACGCTGCAGCTCCTGCTGGGAAAACGTGATCGCCGCCCGATCCGCCTCGACCGCCGCCCGGGCCTGGGCGATGGTCGATTGCTGCTCGGCGAGCTGGGCATCGATATTCGCCGCATTCGCCTCGGCGCTCTGCAGATCGGCGGCAGCGCTGTCCACCGCGGTCTGGTAGTCGCGCGGATCGATGCGAGCCAGCACGTCCCCCCGCTTGACGCGCTGATTGTCCTGCACGTTCAGGTCGACGACATAGCCCGCCACCTTGGGCGCCACGGTCACATTGTCGGCGCCGAGATAGGCGTCGTTCGTCGTCTCGTAGAAGCGCCCGACCAGATACCAATAGGTGCTGTAGCCCGCCGACGCGACCAGCACGCCGGCCATCAGCGCCATGAGCCAGCGGCGACGCCGACGGCGATGATCGGTCGGGGGCCCGATTTGCGTTGGGTTGGCGGGAGTTTGGTAAGGGACCTGATCGAGTCTCAGCGACGGTGGGGGTGACGAACCGTCCACGAATTGCTCCTCCAACACATTCTTGCGCAGTGGCGTGTGTCGATGCTGGACGGATTTAGATGCCTATATGATAATCGCAAGTAGGATTGAATTTGCGACATAGTATACATTATAGTACTATAGGAAAATTGAGACATGCTGCATGCTGAGAGTTGCGATGGAGCCATGATCGACATCAATGCCGTCCGCACCGACCCGGCCATCGCCAAGGTGGTCCAGGCCCAGTTTCGCCGCGCCGTAGGCATGATCAGCGGCCGGTGGAAGCTCGAGATCCTGTGGCTTCTGAGCCAGGGCACCCACCGCTTCGGGGAACTGAAGCGCAGCCTGCCGGGCATCACCCAGCACATGTTGACCGCCCAGCTCCGCGCCCTGGAGAAGGACGGGCTGATCAAGCGCACGATCTACGCCGAGGTGCCGCCTCGCGTGGAATACGAGATCACGCCGGCCGCGCGACGGCTGCGGCCGATCTTCGTCGAGATCGTGAGATGGGCCGAGGAGCACGAGGCAGCCCTCGCGCCGGAGCCCGCCCGGGATTAAGACGCTCGTGTCGGAGTGCCGTCGCCGGCGCTAGCGACGACGGTCGAGCACTTCCATCAGCTCGTCGATCTTGTCCTGGCGGTCGCGCTCGGAACCGGCGTGGAAGGCATGCGCCACGCAGTGCTGCAGATGGTCGTGCAGGATCTCCTGCTCGACCTTGTCGAGTGCGGCCCGCACTGCGCGCACCTGGTTGATGACATCGATGCAATAGCGATCTTCCTCGACCATGCGCGCAACGCCGCGCACCTGGCCTTCGATGCGGCCGAGCCGTGCGAGCTGGGATTTCTTCACACGTTCATCCATGCCTTGAACTATACCCAGGTAGGGTATAAATGGCAAGCCATGGATCATGCCTGCTCCTCTCACGATCATCGTCACGGCCATGCCGCCGTCCCCGGAACCGCCATCGACCCCGTGTGCGGAATGAAGGTGAAGGTCGAGGGGGCCAGGTACACGGCCGTCCATGACGGCGAGACCCACTATTTCTGCAATCCCAAGTGCCTGGCGAAGTTCACGGCGGAGCCGGCGCGCTATCTGAAGCCCCAGGCGCAGCCCGCTCCCCCGCCGCCAGCCGGCACCATCTTCACCTGTCCCATGCATCCGGAGATCCGCCAGGTCGGACCGGGCAGTTGCCCGATCTGCGGCATGGCGCTGGAGCCTGCCGAGGTCACCCTCGACCAGGGCCCGAACGAAGAGCTGGTCGACATGACCCGCCGGCTCTGGATCGGCGGCGCCCTGACGGTGCCCGTGGTGGCGCTCGACATGGGCGGCCACCTGTTCGACCTGCATGCGTTGCTGCCGCATGGGCTATTGCCCTGGATCGAACTGGTGCTGGCGACTCCCGTGGTCTTGTGGGCGGGCTGGCCGTTCTTCGTCCGTGGCGTGCAGTCGGTGGTCCGGGGCGCGCTCAACATGTTCACGCTGATTGCGCTCGGCACGGGCACCGCCTGGCTCTACAGCGTCTTTGCGACAGTCGCGCCCGGCCTCTTCCCGGCATCGTTCCGCGCCGCCGACGGCACGGTGCCGACCTATTTCGAGCCGGCCGCGGTCATTGTCGTGCTTGTGCTGGTCGGCCAGGTGCTGGAGCTGCGCGCGCGGGATGCGACCTCCGGTGCGATCAAGGCGCTGCTGGGGCTCGCCCCGCGCACGGCCTTGCGCATCACCGCGAAGGGCGACGACGAAGTGCCCATCGACGCCATCGCCGTCGGCGACCTGTTGCGGGTCCGGCCCGGCGAGAAGGTACCGGTCGACGGCACCGTCACGGAAGGGCGCGGCTCGGTCGACGAATCGACCATCACCGGCGAGGCGATGCCGGTGACGAAGGCAGCCGGCGCCAAGGTCGTGGGCAGCACCGTCAATCGCAGCGGCACCTTCGCGATGAAGGCCGAACATGTCGGCGCCGACACGGTGCTGGCGCGCATCGTCAAGCTGGTGGCGGAGGCGCAGCGCAGCCGCGCGCCCATCCAGCGGCTGGCCGACATCGTGGCCGGATGGTTCGTGCCGACCGTGGTCGCGATCGCCGTGCTTGCGGCCGCGGCCTGGGCGATCTGGGGGCCCTCCCCGGCCTTCAGCCATGCCCTGCTCGCTGCCGTATCGGTGTTGATCATCGCCTGTCCCTGCGCGCTCGGCCTCGCCACGCCGATGTCGATCATGGTCGGTGTCGGCCGCGGCGCTGCGATGGGCGTCCTGATCCGCAACGCGGAGGCGCTGGAACGGCTGGAGAAGGTCGACACGCTGGTGTTCGACAAGACCGGCACGCTGACCGTGGGTCGGCCGACCGTCTCGGCGGTGACCGGCGCCGCCTTGCCGGAAGCGGACGTGTTGCGGCTGGCCGCCAGCCTCGAGCGCGGCAGCGAGCATCCGATCGCGACCGCGATCCTCGAAGCGGCGCGCATGAAGAACGTCGCGCTGGCCCCGACCACCGATTTCGACTCCGCCGCCGGCCGCGGGGTTGCCGGCGTCATCGAAGGCAAGCGCGTCGTGCTGGGGAATGCGCGCTTCCTCGCCGAGCGCGGCATCGCCGACGTCGTCGCCCCCCAAAGCGAGGTCACGACCGTGCTGCTGGGCGTCGACGGTGTTTTCGCCGGATCGATCGCCGTCAGCGATCCGGTCAAGGAGACCGCCGCTGCGGCGCTCGACGCGCTGCGCGCCGACGGCCTGAGGCTGGTGATGCTGACAGGCGACAATCGCCGCACCGCCGAGGCGGTCGGCCGCACGCTGGGATTGACGGAGATCGAGGCCGAAGTGCTGCCGGAGGACAAGGCGCGTATCGTGCAGCGCCTGCGCAGCGAAGGGCGCGTAGTGGCGATGGCCGGCGACGGCATCAACGACGCACCGGCCCTGGCCGCGGCGGATGTGGGCATCGCCATGGGCGGCGGCACGGATATCGCCATCGAGAGTGCAGGGATCACGCTGGCCAAAGGCGAGCTCTCGGGCATCGTCCGGGCACGACGGTTGTCCCAGGCAACCATGCGGAACATCCGGCAGAATCTGCTGTTCGCCTTCATCTACAATGCCGCCGGCGTGCCGATCGCGGCCGGGCTGCTCTACCCGCTGTCCGGCCTGCTGCTGAGCCCGATCCTGGCTGCCGCGGCGATGTCGTTGAGTTCGGTCAGCGTCATCGGAAATGCACTCAGGCTGCGGCATCTGCGGTTGTGACGGAAAACGCGTGGCTGCCATAGGGAGAACACCTCGGCCCTGTCACAATGCCGTCCTTTTCTTGGCTCTGGTTGCGGGCGCGGAAGAAGATGGTCGCGGGAAAGTTCGATTACCTGGTCAATGTCTCCGAAGCGGCTTTCCAGAGCATGGTCATTGCCACGATCGAAAGCTTCCTGGTGCCCGGTCGAACCGGCAAGGCCGGTCGCTTCACGCGGCAGCGTGAGACGTTCGGCCTGCTGTGGGGCTACGAAACGACGACGGCAAGCAAGGGCCGATGCTTCAACGTCGAGGTGGCGATCGTCGATGCCAACGCCGAGCGCGGGCGCAACTCCGTCATTCCCTCGCACGGCCTCGAAACGATCAACAAGGCGTTGCCGACCTATTGGCCCAACCTGAAGTTCCTGGGCGACTTCCACAGCCATCCCTGGACGGCGCACGAGCCGTGGCCCGGCCGGCCGTTCCTGTCGGACGACGACCGCCACAGCATCGAGAACAATCCGAGCTACGCCAAGGCGGGCCTGCGGGTGGCGTTGCTGCTCAACGTGCAGAAGCTGTCGAAGAAGGGCCGCATGATGCCGGTCTTCTCGCACGACAACACGCTCGAGTTCCGCATGAACGATCTGCGGATGAGTCTCGCCGCCTGGGTCGCCTGCCCGGTGCGCAACGGTTCGCGCGAAGAGGCGCTCTACGTGATCCCGCGCCCGGGCCGCACCTCGCATGGCAAATGGCGGCGCGAGACGTGGCACGCCAAATGCCGTTATCTCGACAAGAAGCGCGTCTGGCTGAGCGCACCCGTCCACAATTTCCTGACGCCGCTCGGCGACTGACGACGTGGCCGCGGCCCAATGACCGGTCGTCGTCGAGGACCGCGCCGCTTCCTTGCGCGCCTTGCAAGCCGCGATAAAGGTTTCGTGAAACCCATGGTGTCTCTGCCGCGACGCCCCAGATTCTTGGCAATACGCAAACGGGCGTCGGACAGCACCGGATCGCCAGAGAGGGATACAGTGAGGAGATACAGCGTTCCGATCGTCGTGCTGGTCCTTGCGGCCGCGACACCGCGAATGGCACAAGCCGACGATGCCGCCTATTGCGCGGCGCTTTCGGGCCTGGCGAATCGATACATCGTGAGCGGCACGGGCGAAGGCCGCGGCGCGCCGGATCTCGAAACCCGCGCCGCGATCAACGATTGCGGCAAGGGCAACACCGCCGCCGGCATTCCGGTCCTGGAGCGCAAGCTCAGGGCCAACGGCTTCACCTTGCCCAAGCGGTCATGACACCGTGAGGTCCGTGCCGGTCAACCGGCGGTAGGCCTCGAGATAGCGCTTGCTCGTGGCGTCGACGACCTCGGCCGGCAATTTGGGCGGCGGCGCATCGCCGTTCCAGCGTCCGGCATGGCGTTCGACATCGAGCCAGTCGCGCAACGGCTGCTTGTCGAAACTGGGCTGCGGCCGGCCCGGACGATAGCCGTCGGCCGGCCAGAAACGCGAGCTGTCAGGCGTCATGACCTCGTCGATCAGAAGGATCTCGCCCGAGGGCGCGCGCCCGAACTCGAACTTGGTGTCGGCGATGATGATGCCGCGCGCGGCAGCCACGTCGCGCCCCCTGGTGTAGACGAGCCGGGTCAGCCGTTCGAGCTCCGCCGTCACCTCCGCTCCCAGAACCTCGCGCATGCGTCCGACGGTGATGTTCTCGTCATGCCCGCTTTCGGCCTTGGTGGCGGGACTGAAGATCGGCGGGTCGAGACGGCTGCTTTCCTCGAGGCCCTCCGGGAGCTTCTCCCCTGCGAGGGTGCGGCTCGCGGCATATTCCCGCCAGGCCGAACCCGAAAGATAGCCGCGGATCACGCATTCGATGGGAAACACCGTGCCGCGCCGGCACAGCATCGCGCGGCCGGCCAGCGCGTCCCGATGGCCTTTGAGCGACGGCACCGCGCCTATGATCTCGTCCGCCGTGGCCGAGATCATGTGATGCTTCACACGATCGCCGAGCTGGCGAAACCACCAGGCGCTCACTTGAGTCAGCACCGCGCCCTTCATCGGGATCGGCTCGGCCATCACCACGTCGTAAGCGCTGACCCGGTCGGTCGCCACGAGCAGGAGCCGGTCGGCATCGACCTCGTAGACATCCCGCACCTTGCCGCGGGCGATCCGCCTGAGCGGCAGGTCGCTCGTCGTCATCAGAACCATCGCACACCTCGTCCTGGGGAGGCCGCGCAGCGACCGTCCGAAGGACGAGCCGCAACACGGTCGCTCACCCTTCGAAACGCAGCCTGCAGCCGCTCCCCGGGGTGAAGTCTCCCGCTATTTCTCGTTCCTCATCTCGTGGAACACTTCCTTGGCCGTGAGCAGCGCCTCGCGGACCGACGGCAAGCCGATATAGCCGCAAAGATGCATCAACGCCTCGGACAATTCGTCCTCGGTCCAGCCCGTGTTGCGCGCCATGCGGAGATGGATCGCAAGCTCGGGCCAGCGCGCCTGGGCGGTGTCGGAGATGACGCAGATCAGGGCGCGCGTCTTCATGTCGAGGCCGGGCCGGGACCACAGCATGCCGAACACCGCCTCGCGCGCATAATCGCCGAATTTCTGCATGATCGGATCGTCGTAGACCGACTTCGCCATCTTGTCGGCGGTGGCCGCCCCCATGAGCTGGCGGCGGATCTCCGTGCCCTTCTTGTAAAGCTCGCTCTCGGCCATTCGTTCCTCCTGATGGACGACCGAGCGTAGCCCGCCTTTCGACCGCTGTAAGCCGGTGAAATTCCATACGGCATGGCTATGCCGCGTGGCGAGCGCCCGTCTCGAATTCATATGCCTCGCACGTCTATCTCATGGCGGAAGAGGCCCAGCGATGATCCACGCAGCATTGAGCAATCCGGCCGAGAGGGCCATCGCCATGGCGCATCTCTCGACCGCAGCACACGCGGCCGTCATCGGCTATCGCATCCTTCCCCACATCCTCGCCTTGATGGATTGCGGCTGCCCTTCGGTCCGCAGCCTGCGGCCGGACGCGGCCGCGCCCGATTGCGAGGCGGCGGACCTTGCCTGGATCGTCAATGTCGATAGCGACGGGGAGCTGCACGATGCCCTGCGCGTGGCGCGACGGCTGGTCGGCGACAAGGGCAGGATCGTGCTGGAAGTTGCGGTCAGCCGAAAGTGCCGGAGCCTCCTGCGATATGTCGCCAATGCCGGCCTCGGCGTCGTCTCGTTCGACCATCGCAGCCAACGCATCGTGCTGGCCAACAGAAGCCGACTCGCCGTCGCCGCCTGATCGTCTCGTCCATGGTCCCGCCGGTCGGCTCACGCGTCGTGGCTTTCCTGGGCCTTGCCGTCGCCATCGTGACGATGATGAGTATCCACTTCATCGGCTTCGAGTATTTTCACGGCAACGACCGGATCGTCGAGCGGCTTGTCACCTCCGTCTTCCGGTGACGATCCTAGACAAGCCGATAGCCCACGCCCGGCTCGGTCAGGACATGCCGTGGCGTCGAGGGATCGGTTTCGATCTTCTGGCGGAGCTGGCGGACATAGACCCGGAGATACTGCGGATCCACCGACTCGTCGCGCCACACTTCGCGCAGCAGGTGCTTGTGCGTCAGGACCTTGCCGGCATGGATTACGAGTTGCTCGAGGATGTCGTATTCCTTGGGCGAGAGCTTCACGTCCTCGCTGCCGCGTTTCACCAGCCGGCGCACCAGGTCGACGCTGAGATCGTCGCTGGTGAAGCCGCGCTCGGCGCCCTGCTGTTGCAAGCGATGGCGCAGGGCGGCGCGCAGGCGGGCCATCAGCTCATCGGCGCCGAACGGCTTGGTCACATAATCGTCGGCGCCCGAGTCGAGCGCCTTGACCTTGGCCGCCTCGTCGCCGCGGCTCGAGAGGACCACGATCGGCACCGGACCGACGGCGCGGATCCTGCCAATCAGCTCGAGGCCGTCGATGTCGGGCAGGCCGAGATCGAGCAGCACGAGGTCGGGGCGGTGATGGCGCAATGCCGACATCGCCTCGCCGCCGGTCGCCGCTTCGACGGGGTGGTAGTCATGCGCGGCGAGCGTCGTCCGCAGCAATCGGCGGATCGGCGGTTCGTCCTCGACGATCAGGATGACGGCAGCGTCGCCGGTCATGCGCAGGGCCTCATGGCGAAATCAGATAGCTCACGACGAACTCGGCTCCGCTGCGATCCGTGCGATTGCGGGCGGCAACGGTGCCGCCCTGGACCTCGACGAATCCCCTGGCAATGGCGAGACCGAGTCCGGTCCCGGCGCGTCGCCGGTCGCCATCGTCGGCGCGATAGAATTTCTCGAACAGCCGGTCAAGCGCCACCGCGGCGATGCCCGGCCCCTCATCGCGCACAACGATCTCGATCTGCTGGTCATGGCGACGGGCCAGCACCCCGATGCGCCCGCCCGCGGGCGAATGCTTGCCGGCATTGTCCAGGATGTTGAACAACGCCTGTTCCGCCAGGACGAAGTCGAGCGAGAGCGGCGGCAGGTCGGGTTCGATCGAGGTCGAGACGGTCCGGCCGTGCAGGAGCGGCATGGCACGGCGCAGCGTCGTCGAGACCAGGTCGCCGACCTCGACCGCCTCGCGCCTGGGAACGATCACGCCCGCATCGAGACGGGTCATGTCGAGCAGATTGCCGACGAAACGGTCAAGCCGCCGGGCCTCGGTGAGCGCCGTCCCCAGCAACTCGTCGCGCGTGGCGTCGTCGTAGCGGTCGCGATAGCTCGCGAGACTCGAAAGCGCCCCGATGATCGAGGCGAGCGGTGTGCGCAGGTCGTGCGAGACCGAGGTGAGCATGGCCGAGCGCAATCGCTCGCGCTCGGCGCCGAGGCGCGCCTGATCGATATCGGCGGCCAGCGCCACGCGCTCGATGGCGACCGCCGCCTGGTTGCCGACCGCCTCCAGCAGGCGCCGTTCCGAAGCGCCGAGCAGGCGCTGATCCGCCTGCGGGAGGATGCCGACGACGCCGATCGGCGCCCGGCTGGTGCGGATGGGGACGAACAGCCAGCGGCCGCCCGGCAAGGTATCGGTTCCCTTGCCCGCAGGCTGCTCGGCGTCCCAGCACCAGCGTGCCGCCGCCAGGTCGGCCTCGGTGAATTCGCAGTCTGGCGGGAAAGCCGCCCGCAGGGCCAGCCGGCCGCCCTGGTCCTTGTCCGGCATGAGGACCGCGACCTCGGCGTTCAGAAGCCGCGCCAGGTGTGTCACCACGATCCATAGAAGATCGTCGAGATCGACGACGCCCGCGATCTTGCGGCTGAAGGCGTAGAGATCGGCCGTGGTCCGCGCCTCGCGTCGCGCGGCCTGGGCCTGCGCCCGGGTGCGCGTCCCGAGGGCGCTGGCGACGACCGCGACGAACATGAAGAAGAAGAGCGCCACGATGTTCGCGGGGTCGGCAATGGTCAGCCGATAGAGCGGCGGCAGGAAGAAGAAGTTGTAGCTCAGCACCGAGAGAGCGGCGACCCAGAGCGACGGCACAAGCCCGTGCCGCGCCGCCGCGATCATCACCGGAACCACATAGATCAGCGAGATGTTGGGCAGATCGACGTAGGTATCGATCGAAACGCCGAGCGCAGTTGCCAGCCCCGTGATCAGCGCACCTTCGAGATAGGGGCCGATCGAACGCGGCGCCCCCGACAACCAGTCGATTGCCGCTTTCGGCTCGGGGCTGCCGGTCGAGGGCGCCACCTCGACGACCAGGCCGGAGCCGTTGCGCACGAGCTCGTCGACCACCGATCCGTGACGCCATTCGAACCAGCGCGAACGGCGGGACTTGCCGACCACCACGCGCGTGGCGTTGCGCGCACGGGCAAGCGCAAGGATCTCCTCGACCACGGTGCGGCCCGGCACACTCACCACTTCGGCGCCCAACTGACCGGCAAGACGCATGGCGTCGGCAAGGCGGCCCTGCTCCGCTTCGGACAGCAGCGCATGGCGCTGCGTTTCGACATAGAGGGCGATCAGCTCGGCATCGAGCCGGTCGGCCGTACGCTTGGCCGCGCGCACCGTGTTGGCGGCATCGGGGCTGGGATCGAGGCAGACGATCACGCGCTCGCCGGCGGCCCACGGACCGGTGATGGCATGCTCGCGCATGTAACTCAGCATCTGCTCGTCGACGCGCGCCGCCGTGCGCCTGAGAGCAAGCTCGCGCAGGGCGGTCAGATTGCCGGGAGAAAAATAGTGGCGGAGCGCGCGCTGGGCCTGCTCGCGCACATAGACCTTCCCGGCGCCGAGGCGTGCGATCAGGTCGGCCGGGGTGATGTCGACCAGCTCGATCTCGTCGGCGCCGTCGACCACCGAATCGGGCACGGTCTCGCGCATGCGGATGCGGGTGATGCGCGCCACGACGTCGTTCAGGCTCTCGACATGCTGAACGTTCATGGTCGAGTAGACGTCGATACCGGCCGCCAGCAGCTCCTCGACATCGAGATAGCGCTTGGGATGGCGGCTGCCGGGGGCATTGGTATGCGCGAGCTCGTCGACCAGGGCGAGTTGCGGCCGCCGCTTCAGGAGGCCATCGAGATCCATCTCCTCGAGTGCGCGGTCCTTGTATTCGACCAGCCGCCGCGGGATCGCCTCGAGACCGGCCAAGCGGGCCTCGGTCTCGGCCCGGCCATGTGTCTCGACAACTCCCACAACAACGTCGACACCTTCGGCCTTGCGACGGTGCGCTGCCAGAAGCATCTCGTAGGTCTTGCCGACACCCGGTGCGGCGCCAAGGAAGATCTTGAACTTGCCGCGCGCCTCCTTTTGCGCCGCCTTCAGCAGCGCATCGGGAGAAGGACGCGTGTCACTGGGAGCACCGGCGGCCATCGGGGCTCGAGGATGTCACCGCGCTCCCAGAGCGTCGAGCGCCATGTTGAGCTTGAGGACATTGACGCGCGGTTCGCCGATCACGCCCAGGAACCGGCCTTCGATATGGGAGGCCACAAGCGCGCGCACGCGCTGCTCGGACAGGTGGCGTTCGCGAGCGACCCGCGGCACCTGGAACAGAGCCGCATCAGGAGAGATCTCGGGATCGAGGCCGCTGGCCGAGGTCGTGACCAGATCGACCGGGATGGGCGTGTTCGGGTTCTCTTCCCTGAGCGCCTTCACGTCTCCCTGGATGCGCTCGATCAGCGCCCTCGAGGTCGGGCCGGCGTTGCTGCCGCCCGAGTTGGCGGCGTTGTACGGCGCCGGAACGGTCTTCGACGGATCCTTGGGATCGGTATCCGTCGTGGCCGAGGGGCGGCCGTGGAAGTAGCCGGGCTTGGTGAAATTCTGGCCGATCAGTTCGGAGCCGATCACCTTCCCGTTCTGCTCGATCAGGCTGCCGTTGGCCTGCCGTGGGAACAGCACCCGGGCGAGGCCGGTCATGGCCAGCGGATAGACGAGGCCGGTCAGGATCGTGAGACAGACGATCATGACGACGGCGGGTCGAACTTCTCTCAACATGGATCGATCCTCAGGCAAGCCCGGCGGCTGTGACGGCCATGTCGATCAGCTTGATGCCGACGAACGGCACGACGACGCCACCCAGGCCATAGACGAAAAGGTTGCGCAGCAGGGTGGCAGAGGCGCCGACCGGACGGTACTGCACGCCGCGCAGCGCCAGCGGGATCAGGGCGATGATGATCAGCGCATTGAAGATGATCGCCGACAGGATGGCGCTTTGCGGCGTATGCAGGCGCATGATGTTCAGCGCCTGGAGCTGCGGATAGAAGGCCAGGAACATTGCCGGGATGATGGCGAAGTACTTCGCCACGTCGTTGGCGATCGAGAAGGTGGTGAGCGCGCCGCGGGTCATCAGGAGCTGCTTGCCGATCTCCACGATCTCGATGAGCTTGGCCGGGTCGCTGTCGAGATCGACCATGTTGCCGGCCTCGCGCGCGGCCATGGTGCCGGTGTTCATCGCCACGCCGACATCGGCCTGGGCGAGCGCGGGCGCATCGTTGGTGCCGTCACCGCACATCGCCACAAGCTTGCCCTGCGCCTGCTCCTCGCGGATCAATTTGAGCTTCGTTTCCGGCGTGGCCTGCGCGAGGAAGTCGTCGACGCCCGACTCGGCGGCGATCGCCGCGGCCGTCAGCGGATTGTCGCCTGTGATCATGACGGTGCGGATGCCCATGCGGCGCAGCGTGGCGAAGCGATCGCGGATGCCGCCCTTGACGATGTCCTTGAGATGGATCACGCCCAGAAGCTTCCCGTCCCTGGCGACGGCCAGCGGCGTGCCGCCCGACTTGGCGATCTTCTCGGCGATGGCTTCGATCTCGCGCGCCGCCTGCGGCGTGGCGTGGACGTCGGCAATGACGGCATCCACGGCGCCCTTGCGGATCGAGGCCCCGTCGACGTCGATGCCGCTCAGCCGCGTGTGCGCCGAGAACGGAATGAACCTGGCATGCAGCGGCGCCATCTCGCGACCGCGAATGTCGTACTTCTCCTTCGCCAGCACCACGATCGAACGGCCTTCCGGTGTTTCGTCGGACAGCGATGCAAGCTGGCTCGCATCGGCTAGGTCGCGCTCGCCGACGCCCGACACCGGCAGGAATGCAGTTGCCTGGCGATTGCCGAGCGTGATGGTCCCGGTCTTGTCGAGCAGCAACGTATCGACGTCGCCTGCCGCCTCGACGGCACGCCCCGACATGGCGAGCACATTGAAGCGCACCAGCCGGTCCATGCCGGCGATGCCGATGGCCGACAGCAGCGCGCCGATGGTGGTCGGGATCAGGGTCACGAACAGCGCCACCAGGACCAGCACGCTCATCGTGCCGCCGGCGTAGGCCGCGAAGCTCGGGATGGTGGCGACCGAGAAGACGAAGATGATCGTCATGCCGGCCAGCAGGATATTGAGCGCGATCTCGTTCGGCGTCTTCTGCCGCTCCGCGCCCTCGACCAGCGCGATCATGCGATCGAGGAAGGTCGAGCCCGGCTCGGCGGTGATGCGCACCTTGATCCAGTCCGAGATCACTTGCGTGCCGCCGGTCACGGCCGAGCGATCGCCGCCGCTTTCGCGGATCACCGGCGCCGATTCGCCGGTGATGGCCGCCTCGTTGACAGAGGCCATGCCTTCGATCACATCGCCGTCGGACGGAATCAGATCGCCGGTCTGGACCAGCACGACGTCGCCCTTCCTGAGCGTCGTTGCCGGCACCTCCGTCCATTCTGTTGACGTGGCGTTTGCCAGCCGCCTGGCGACGGTCTCGGTTCGTGACCTGCGCAAGGTCGCCGCCTGCGCCTTGCCGCGGCCCTCGGCGACCGCCTCGGCAAAGTTGGCGAAGACGACCGTGAACCAGAGCCAGAGGTTGATCTGAAAGGCGAAGCCCAGGCCACCCTGTCCGGTCACCAGGTCGTGGATGAACAGGATCGTGGTGAGGGTCGCCACGACCTCGACCGTGAACATGACGGGGTTGCGAACCATCACGCGCGGATCGAGCTTCTTGAAGGCGTCGACCACGGCAGGGCCCAGGATTTTCGGATCCGTCATGGTGGCGGTCGGCGCCCGCTTGCGCATATGGGCTGCGATTTCGATTG
Source organism: Pseudomonadota bacterium (assembly GCA_018242505.1). GTDB lineage: Bacteria > Pseudomonadota > Alphaproteobacteria > Reyranellales > Reyranellaceae > Reyranella. The sequence goes on along the minus strand of JAFEBU010000023.1, from coordinate 2,890 downwards.
TCATGTCAGTGCCTCGACTCAGAAGAGCGTTCCGGCGTTCATCGCGAAGTGTTCGACGAGGGGGCCGAGGGCGAGCGCGGGGAAATAGGTGAGGCCGCCCACGATCAGGATCACGCCGATCACCAGTCCGACGAACAGCGGCCCGTCGGTCGGGAAGGTGCCGGCCGAGGCGGGCACGATCTTCTTGGCGGCGAGCGAGCCCGCGATCGCGACCATCGGCACGATCATCAGGAAACGGCCGATGAACATCGCGAGCCCGATGGTCGTGTTGTAGAAGAGCGTGTTGGCGCTGAGGCCGGCGAAGGCCGAACCATTGTTGGCCGTACCCGAGGTGTAGGCATAGAGAATCTCGCTGAAGCCGTGCGGGCCGGCATTCGCCGTGCCGGCGAGGCCGGCCTCGACCACCGTTGCGATCGCGGAGAACCCCAGGATCGAGAGCGGCAGGATCAGGATGGCGAGCATCGCCATCTTCACTTCCTTGGCTTCGATCTTCTTACCGAGATATTCGGGCGTGCGGCCGACCATGAGCCCGGCGACGAACACCGAGATGATGGCGAACAGCAGCATGCCGTAGAGACCCGCGCCGACGCCGCCGACGATGATCTCGCCGAGTTGCATGTTGAACAGCGGCACCAGGCCGCCAAGCGGCGTCAGGCTGTCGTGCATGGCGTTGATGGCGCCGCAGGAAGCGTCGGTCGTCACCGTGGCGAAGAGCGCGGAATTGGCGATGCCGAATCGTGTCTCCTTGCCTTCCATGTTGCCGCCCGCCTGCAATGCCGAGGGAATGGTATCGACGCCCAAGGCGGCGACCTCGGGATTGCCGGCCGATTCGGCCCAATAGGCGGTGGCGACGCCGCCGAGGAACAGGACTCCCATGACCGCCAGCACCGCCCAGCCCTGTCTCTGGTCGCCGACCATGCGGCCGAAGACGTTGGTGAGGGCGGCGCCGATCGCGAAGATCAGCACCATTTCGACGAAGTTGGTGATCGCATTGGGGTTCTCGAACGGATGGGCGGAGTTGGCGTTGAAGAAGCCGCCGCCGTTCGTGCCCAGCATCTTGATGACTTCCTGCGAGGCCACCGGCCCCTGGGCGATCACCTGCTTGGCGCCTTCGAGCGTGGTGGTTTCGGTATAGGCCGAGAGGTTCTGCGGCACGCCCTGCCAGACGAGGAACAATGCGGCGACGATCGAGATCGGCAGCAGGACGTAGAGCGTGCAGCGCGTGAGATCGACCCAGAAATTACCGATCCCGCTGGCCGAGCGGCGGGCGAAGCCGCGGATCAACGCCACCGCCAGCGCGACGCCCGTGGCCGCCGACACGAAATTGTGCACCGTGAGCCCCGCCATCTGCACGAGGTAGCTCATGGTGGTCTCGGGAACATAGGACTGCCAGTTGGTATTGGTGGTGAAGCTCATCGCCGTATTGAAGGCGAGGCCCTCTTCTACCGCCGACTGGCCGGCGGGATTGAACGGCAGCAGCGCCTGGAAGCGCTGCAGCGCGTACAGCACCAGGAACCCGGCCAGGTTGAACAGCAGCATCGCCACCGCATAGCTGACCCAGCCCTGGTCGACGCACTGGTCTACGCCGCCCAGCCGGTAGAGCGCCCGTTCGAGCGGACGCAGCAGCGGCGACAGGAAGGTGCGCTCGCCGGCGAAGACGCGCGTCATGTAGCCGCCGAGCGGCCGGGTAAGCAGGATGATGACCGCACTGAAGAGCGCGATCTGGAACCAGCCGTTGACGGTCATGGAAGGAACTTCCCTAGAAGCGCTCGGGCCGCAGCAGCGCGAAGACGAGATATGCGAGCAGGCCGAGCGTCACGGCGCCGCCGAGGACAAAGTCGATCAGCATGACAGCCTCCTCACAGCCGGTCGCAGGCATAGGCGTAGGCAATGGCCAGGAAGAACAGGCCGCAACCAACCGCGATCAGGATGACATCCAACATCGAAGCACTCTCCGCCGTGAGACCGGGTTGTCGCGCCAGATCGCATAGGGAATCGAGAGGCCCTGCACGGCGCAGCCATAGGAATCTCATATACGAAGCAGGTCAGTGGATGCCGAAGGCGTGCAGCATCCAGATAACGAGCGCGACCACGGCACCATGCGCCAGGAGGACCAAGGCGATCCTCGCCAGCACGTCGCCCGCCCGCGGTAGCTTCGTGTCCGATCCAACAACAGGCTGCCGCGATACCCGATCCGTCCATGGATCGTGGTCCAGGCCCGCCGTCATCCAGATGCCGGGGGACAGGTTTTCCATCATCGGCGCGGCGGGGTCTGCTTGACCATGTACGCGCCCTCCGCCCGGATCTCGACGATCGCGGGCGCGCCGCTGCAGTCGGTGCTTACGAAGGTGAGCGCATCGTCGAGCTTGTCGAAAGCGTGCGGCATCGAGGCGCCAGGCCGTGTCAAATGCCAGCTCCGGTCGACCAGCGTGACGCAATAGCAAGGTTCCTTTGTTTCGATGGCGCCGCTCATGGATTGCTCCTTCGACGATCGCGCTCGCACGATCAGCCACAGATGTGGCGCCGGAGGTCATATGAAATCGAGAGTGGCGGATATGGCAGCTCATATGGGCCGCCTAGGAATTTCGCATGCGCGCATCCTGGAAATTCTTACTCGAATCCTATGCGCTTGCGCGGTGGAGGCCATGGATTTCCTAAGCGGAAAGCGTGCCTGTTGCGACGTCCAAGAGAGAAACGTCAATGAAGAGAACAGTTCTCCGCGCCGCGCTCGTCATCTCTGCTCTCGCGACCTTCACATCGGTCGTGCAAGCGCAGGACAAGGCCGGTTCGTCGTCGCCGCCGTCGTGGTGGGATACGTTCTCGATCAGCGGCCACCTCGACGGCGGCATCACCTTCAACACCTATCCCCAGAACGACGGCCTCAATTTTG
>JAFEBU010000022.1 GCA_018242505.1 Pseudomonadota bacterium | reverse complement strand
GAGAACCTGGCTTTCGACCGCGGCGCCCTCGATTTTGTCGACAAGGCACGGGGCGTGCCAATTCTCGCCAAGCGCCTGCGACTTATAGTAGAATCATCGAAGCGGCCGCGCGAACTGACGGTCGACGAGACACTTCACTGCGGCCGTCTGATGCTGAAGCCACGCGTCAGCCGGGCTTATTGGGATAATGCTGACGTCAATTTAACGCTGACCGAATTTAACATCGTGCGGCTGCTCGCGTCGAATATCGGCAGCCACGTGACCTACCGTGCGGTCTACGACTGCATGCATCACGTGGGCTTTATCGCTGGGAGCGGCGAACATGGCTATAGAACCAATGTCCGTTCATCGATCAAGCGAATACGAAACAAGTTCCGACTCGTCGACCCCAACTTCGACGCCATCGAGAACTACCCCTCATTCGGTTATCGCTGGGGAGGCACCTCGGCTTCAGCGCCGCAACTGGCGTGACACAGCACGCCAGTTCGGCGCATCCCTCACCCTCAAGCTCGTCGCCCTTGTCGGCATTTTCATTGCCCTCCCGATCGTCCTCTACGGACAGTTCGAAAGCGCCGACCGCCAGATGCGCGACCTCGTCACCCGCGCCATCCAGGACCGCAGCAAGCTCATCGGCTACGCGCTCGCGCCGGTGCTGCGCAAGACCGAGGGCGCGGCAGACGCGGCCCTGAACGAGGAGCTGGCGAAATACACCAGCGACGGCACCGTCCTGAAACTGATGCTGCAGCCGCTCGCCCAGCCGGGGCAGGAGCAGGCGAATGTCGGTTTCTATTTCGTCGCCTCCTCGCCGGCGATCCGGCCCGACGAGGTGGCGCCGGAGCTCGAGGAACTCGCCCATCGCGGCATCCTGAAGCGGCTGGGCGAGGCCTGCATGTGGGAGACCTCGGACGAGATCCGCTACACCCAGCCCAACGGCAAGGTCGAGCTGCTGACCTCGATCATCCCGATCAAGGCCAAGAACGGCTGCTGGGTGCTCACCTCGACGCACACCACGTCGGAATTCCTCAACACCTCGATCGGGCGGCCCTACTGGGAGACGCGCGCGGTGCGCGTGGCGGCGATCATCTATCTTGTGCTGGCCGTGCTGGCCGTGCTGGCCGCGGTCAGCATCTGGCTGAGCCTGCGCCGCTTCCGTGACGTCGCCAACGAGATCGGCCAGGGCCGCATCGGCGACTATGCCTTCACCCAGCGCAACGTCGTGCCCGAGCTCGCGAGCGTGGCGCGCGGCTTCGACAAGCTGGTGTTCGACCTCAAGCGCCTGTCGCAGGAGATCCGCCAGTCGGCCGAGGACAACGCGCACTCGCTCAAGACGCCGATCGCCGCCATCCAGTCGTCCCTGAGCCCGGTGCGCCGCGCCGTGCCGCAGGAGGACACGCGTGCGCGCCGTGCGCTCGAGATCATCGACTCCTCGCTGGCGCGGCTGCTGGGGCTCGTGGTCGCCGCGCAGCGCTTCGACACCAACACCGCCGACCTGATCGAGGCGCCGCGCGTTCCCACGAACCTCACCCAGATCGTGGGCGAGGCGACGCTGAATTTCCGCGAGATCATGGCGGCCAACGATATCCGCCTGATCCGTCGGCTCGACGACGACGTCTGGGTGCAGGCGGCCAAGGGCATGCTCGAGATCGTGCTCCAGAACGTGCTGGAAAATGCGACCAGTTTCTCGCCGCGCGGTGGCACCATCGTGCTCACTTTGACGCAGGGCCACCGCTGGGTCGAGCTGCAGATCGACGACGAGGGGCCGGGCATTGCCGACGACAAGATCGAGCGCATCTTCGAGCGCTACTTCTCGTCCCGACCCAACCGCGGAGACAGCGGGCGCCAGCCGCATTCGGGCCTTGGTCTCTGGATGGTGAGGCGCAACATCGAGGCGCTCGGCGGACAGGTGCGAGCGACCAACCGTATCGGCGGCGGCCTTGCGATCGCCATCGTCTTGCCACGCAATGGCGAGTGACACGAATAAGTCTTTAGTGCATAGCACAATTTGATCACTGGCCGCCGTAGGCGCCTGTCCATAGCTTCGCGTCATGGACGCACTTACTGATACAAGCCTCGCGAAATTTCAGCAGCAAGGGTCGGCGCAAATCCATCCGGTGATTCTGTCGGGTGGCTCCGGTACGCGCCTGTGGCCCCTGTCGCGCGCGGCGTATCCCAAGCAGCTCCTGCCGCTCGTCACCGACCGCACCCTCCTGCAGGAGACTGCGGCGCGCAATCTCAGCGACGTTGGTTTTGCCGAGCCGCTCCTGATCTGCAACGAAGAGCATCGCTTCCTGGTCGACGACCAGCTCCGTCAGGTGAACATCGCGCCGCAGGGCATCCTGCTCGAGCCGCATGCCCGCAACACCGGCCCCGCGATCGGTGTCGCCGCGCTGTGGCTTCTGGCGCGCGATCCCGACGCGCTGATGCTGGTGCAGCCGTCAGACCATGCCATCGCCGACGGCGCCGCCTTCCACCGCGCGGTGATGCAGGGCCTGGCCGCCGCGCAGGCCGGCTATCTCGTCACCTTCGGCGTGAAGCCGACCCGGCCTGACACCGGCTACGGCTACATCCATGCCGACTCGCCGCTCGGCGTCGGCACCGACGGCGTGCTGGAGGTCGACCGCTTCGTCGAGAAGCCCGATCTCGCCACCGCCGAGCGCTTCCTGCAGAGCGGCGCGTTCTTCTGGAACAGCGGCATCTTCCTCTTGTCGGCGCGCTCCTATCTCGACGAACTCGGCCGCATCAACCCGGCGATGCTCGACTGCTGCGAGCGGGCGATCCGGACCGGCCACGAGGACCTCGGCTTCTTCCGCCTGGGCGGCGCGGCCTTCGCCGATGCGCCGGCGCTGTCGATCGACCACGCGGTGATGGAGCACACGGCGCGTGCGGCCGTGGTGCCGGTCGACATGGCGTGGAACGACGTCGGCTCCTGGCATGCGCTGCGCGGCATCGGCCGTGCCGATGCAGACGGCAACGTTCTGCATGGCGACGTGCTCGCCCAGGACGTGAAGAATTCATACATCCGCTCTGAAGGTAAACTGGTCGCCGCGGTCGGCCTCAACAATGTGGTGGTGGTCGCCACCGACGACGCAGTGCTGGTGGCCGACGCCGACTCGGCGACCAAGGTTTCGGGCCTGGTGACGACGCTGCGCAAGCGCAACCGGCGCGAGCCCGACCAGCACATCACGGGCTACCGGCCCTGGGGGAGCTATCGCACGGTCGATGCCGGCACCCGCTTCCAGGTCAAACGTATTACTGTAAAGCCGGGCGCCAAGCTCAGCCTGCAAAAGCATTATCACCGTGCCGAGCACTGGGTTGTGGTCGAGGGGACCGCTATGGTGCAGCGCGGTGGAGAGCGCATGCTCGTACGCGAAAACGAATCAGTCTATATCCCGATCGGCACCGAACATCGGCTCGAGAACCCGGGGAAGGTGCCATTGCAGCTCATCGAGGTGCAATCGGGACCCTACCTCGGCGAAGACGATATCGTACGTATCGAGGATACCTACGGCCGCGTTTGAACCACTGTCCCGGATTGGTCACAAGGATTCATCCACCGTGCGTCTTAGGGTTTCGAGTATCCCGTACGTTCTCTTCTGGAGGTAAGACTATGTCGTCAATTTCACTATCCACCAACTCGCTGCTACGCTACTGCGCGGTCGCGGCAACGACGTTGGCGCTCGGCGCCTGCGGCACCAACGATCCGACGCCGATCGTGCCTGACAATTCGGCCGCAGCCGGCAGCCTGAGCCTCGCGCCGGGCGGCAAGAGCGCCAATCCGGCCGACTACCGGTTGGGTCCCAACGACCGCACGCGCATCATCGTGTTCGGCCAGCCCAACCTCACCGGCGAGTTCCAGCTCGACGGCAACGGCATCCTGGCCTTCCCGCTGATCGGCAATGTCGACGCCAACGGCATGACCCCGCGCGAACTGCAGCAGGCGATCGCCAACAAGCTCGACCCGGCCTACATGCACAATCCGAGCGTCAGCGTCGAAGTGTCGACCCGTCGGCCCTTCTATGTTGTCGGCGAGGTGCAGAAGCCCGGCAGCTATCCATTCGTCACCGACCTGACGCTGCTCGAAGCGGTCGCCACGGCCGGCGGCGCGACTTATCGCGCCAACATGGCGAACTTCTACATCAAGCGTCGCGTTAACGGACAGATCGTACGCGTGGCCGCCAGCCAGGAGAGCGATATCCAGCCTGGCGACACCGTCATCGTTCGCGAGCGCTACTTCTAAGAGCAAGCGCAAGTAAACGAGCACCACTTTTTTTAGAAATGGTTGCACACATGCCCGACGACTACCCCCGTCTTCCGCAGCGGCGTCCATCGCTGCGGTCCGTGCCCAGCACCGAGCGTTTCGTCGCAGCAGCCCCCGTGCCGGCACCGGCGCCGATTCTTCGGCCCCAGGTGGCGCCGGACGAGGGACTGCTCGAGACGATGCGCAAGCTGTGGCGCCATCGTCGGTTGATCGCGGCATGTACAATCGTCCTGGGCGGCATCGCGGGCGCAGTGGCCTGGTCGTTGCCGTCCTACTATGTCGCCGAGGCGCGCGTGCAGGTGGGTATCCAAAACCCGCGTGTCTTCAACGCCGAGGCGATCATCACCGACACCAACCCGGACGCCGAGCGGGTGCAGAACGAGGGCTTCGTCCTGCAGTCGCGCACGCTCGCCAAGGAGGTGATCGACAAGCTTCACCTCGCGACCGATCCGAACTTCAATCCGGAGCTGCAGAAGCCGTCCTTCTGGGCGCGCAACTTCAGCCTGAGCGCCTGGCTGCCGGAAAGCGTCAAGAACTGGATGAGCGGCCTGCATTCCAAGCCGGCCCAGGGCACTCCGGCGCCCGACCAGGCGCTGAGCGCGCGTGAAAACCGGCTGATCGATCTTCTGCTGTCGCACATCGACGTGTCGCTGCTCGGCCGCTCCTACGTGCTGAGCGTGAAGGCCGATTCGCAGGACCCCAACATGGCGGCGGCGCTCGCCAATACCCTGGCCAAGACCTACCTCGACTATCAGCGCGCCGAGAAGATCGCGACGATGGACAAGGTCGACAAGTTCCTGCTCGGCCGCGTCAACGAGCTGCGCGAGCAGGTGCGCAAGTCCGACCAGGCGGTCGAAGACTATCGCCGCACCCACGGCCTCTACAAGAGCTCGACCAGCAACGTCACCGCCCAGCAGCTCACCGAGCTCAACTCGCAGCTCATCGCCGCCCAGACGGCGAAGGCGGAGGCCGATTCGCGTCTCGCCGAGGCCCAGGCCCTCTCCAAGAGCGGGCTCGGCAACGAGAGCGTGCCCGAAGTGCTGAAGTCGCCGCTGATCGCGACGCTGAAGCAGCAGGAGGCTGACGCTGAGCGCCGCATGGCCGAGATGTCGGCAATGTACGGGCCGCGCTATCCCGCGATGATCAATGCGCGCGCCGAGGTCGCCAACGCCCGCGCCAAGATCGCGGCCGAGATCGCCAAGACCGTCGACGGCCTTGCCCGCGAGGCCCGCACCGCCGATGCCCGCTACGAGGCCGTGCGTCAGGACTTCGAGCGCCTGAAGACCAAGATGGGCACCGTCAACGATGCGTCCATCCAGCTCGAGGCGCTGGAGCGCGACTCGACCGTGAACCGCAACCTGCTCGAGGCGATGCTGAACCGCGCCAAGCAGAGCAACGGCGCCGACGCGATCCTGCAGGCCGACGCCAAGCTGGTCTCGCCGGCCGCGCCGCCGTCCGCCCCCGCCTTCCCGCCCAAGGCGCTGATCGCCTTCCTCGGCCTGGTCGGCGGCTTCCTGATCGGTGCAGCCATCGCCCTGCTGCGCGAAAGTGGAGACCACACCTTCCGCCGCGCCGACCAGCTCGAGGCGCTGACCGGACTGCCGGTGCTCGCCATGGTGCCGCAGCTCTCCGGCCGCGTGCCGCCGGCCATGCAGGTGCTGCGTCATCCGACGTCGCCCTACAGCGAGGCGCTGCGCCGCGTGCAGATCGGCGTCGAGCTCTCCCAGGCGGCCGCATCGCCCAAGACCATGCTGTTCAACTCGGCGACGCCGGCCGAGGGCAAGTCGGTGATGGTGGCCTCGCTCGGCCGGCTCCTGGCCAGCAACGGCCGGCGCGTCCTGCTGATCGATTGCGACTGGCGCAGCCCGCGTCTGCACCAGATCTTCCGCTGCTCCAACCGCGACGGCCTCGCGAGCCTGCTCGGCGACAAATCGGTGGTGCTGGACGACCTGATCCATCACGATGCGCTGTCGGGCGTGGATGTGCTGCCGTCGGGCAACTGGAGCCCGGCCCAGGCCCACCTGCTGAGCTCCGACCGCATGCGCCAGCTCCTCGACGCGCTGACGCCGCACTACGACTTCGTGATCCTCGACACCGCGCCCGCGCTGGTGACGGCCGACGTACTGGCGCTCTCGCGCCTGGTCGACAAGGTCGTGTTCGTGGTTCGCTGGGGCCACACGCGACAGGACGCCGTGGTCGAGTCGCTGAAGCAGATCATCGATGCCCAGGGTGACGTGGCGGGCTGCGTGCTGTCCCGCGTGGTCTCCAAGGAGTACCGTCGCTACGGCCATCGCGATCCCTTCTACGAGTACTCGCGGCCGATCAAGGCGACCTACAGCTGAGGCCATGCGGCAGCTGAGGCCATGCGGCACGCCGCATCCCCGTCAGACGTGCCCAGGATGATGTCCGGGCGGAGCCAACCAGCTCCGCCCGCCTCGCCGGTGAGATGACGAGGCCCAGGCCGCCGGCTCCATACGTTCCCATGAGACGACGCAATGCCCTGGTCGCCCGATAGCATTCCCCCCGAGCGACAGGAACCGCAAAGGATCCTGGTCTTCGAGCCCGAGGCCGAGGGCCATACGCTGGAATGGCTGGACGCCATCGTGCAGCTGGCCGTCGCGGAGCGGACCGACGTGACGCTCTGGCTCGTGGTCGCGGAGCGTCTGTGCGAGCCGCTAGCCAGGCAGATCCCGGCGACCGACCGCGACCGCATCCGCATCGTGCCCCTGCCCGCCGCCGAAGCCCGGCGCTGCATCGGGCGCCCACTGGCCCGGTCCGGCTTCTGGCGCTGGTGGACGATGCGGAAATACCTGCGCAAAACCGGCGCGCGGCACGGTTTCTTCCTCTCGATCGACCTCCTGACCCTGCCACTCGCCTTTCGCCTGGGCGTCGGCGGCAGCAGCCTGTCGGGCATCCTGTTCCGGCCGTCGGTGCATTACCGCGAGATCGGACCCTACCGCCCCAGCTTCGGCGACCGGCTGCGCGACCTGCAGAAGACCGTGCTCTACCCCCTGATGCTGCGTAATCCCGCGGTCGAGCGCGTGCTGTCGCTCGATCCATTCTTTCCGCCTTATGCCCACGCCCATTACCAATATGGCAAAAAGGTGATGGCGCTTCCCGACCCCATCCACCTGCCGGTCGCGCCGGCCGCGAGCGACAATTCAGGCGATTTCGTGCCAACAGGCCGCACCGGATTCCTGCTGTTCGGCTACATCGCCGAACGCAAGGGGCCCCTCGCCGTGCTCGATGCGCTGATGCTGCTTCCGTCGGAGATCACCTCGCGCATCGCCGTCCTGTTCGCAGGCAAGGTCGATCCGGCGCTGCGCGAGCGCCTGGACCGCCGTATCGACGCCTTGGTGCGGACGCGCCCCGACCTGTGGTTCAAGATCGACGATCGCCGCCTCGACAAAGACGAACTTGCAGCCCTCGTGAGGCGGAGCGACGTCATTCTCGCCCCCTACCAGCGGTTTGTGGGCTCCAGCGGCGTGCTCCTGTGGGCTGCGGTCAACGGGCGTCCCGTGCTGGCCCAGGAATACGGTCTGGTCGGGCGGTTCACCCGCGAGCATCGGCTGGGCATCTCCGTCGATTCCAGCGATCCCACCCAGCTCGCCGCCGAGATCGCACGCATGGTCGAGCAGGGGCCGGCGACCTTCTTCGACCGTTCTGCCGCAGCCCGTTTTGTCGCTGCACAAACGCCGCATCGCTTCGCATCGCTTGTGCTTTCTGTGTGACCAAAGGCCAAGTCGCACTTTGATCACAACACTTTGGCGCTCGGACTGAGAGAATCGCTTCATATAAGGAGCGTTAATTTTCATGACCCGTAACGGTACCCCCACCGTTTCCGAAGCCATCGTCAAGCGCCTGGTCGCTGCAGCCGATATCGTCGCCATCTTCGGCGCGGGTGTCGCGGCGATGCGTTGGAACGCCACCGCAGTCGACTGGCACTTGGCAGGGCTCGTCGTCCTGCTCGGAACGATCCTCGGCGTCAACTTCCTGCATCTCGCCGGCGCCTATCGCTTTGCCATCTTCGCTCGTTTCGACCGGGCGATCACGCGGCTGCTGATCGGCTGGATCCTCACCATCGCCGCGCTGTTCCTCGCCACGCGTTTCTTCGAGCCGGTGACGGCGGCGGAGGGACCGTGGGCGATGGCGTGGCTGACCGCCGCGCTCGCCCTGATGGGCGTGAACCGCTTCGTGGTGTGGCAATGCATGAGTTCCTGGCAGCGCGCCGGCCGCCTCGGCGAAGTCGTGGCGATCGTCGGTGCGGGCCCGATCGCCCAGCGCCTGCTGCGCGATCTCGCGACCCGTCAGGCCAACCAGCGCGTGCTCGGCGTCTATGACGACGGCGCCGCCAGCCTGCCCAAGCACTGCATGGGCCATCCGATCCGCGGCACCGTCGACGATCTGGTGAAGGATGCGCGTGAATATCACATCGACACGGTGATCGTGGCGCTTCCGCTGTCGGCCGAACGGCAGCTGGTCGATACGCTGAACCGGCTGTGCCTGGTGCCGGTCAACGTGCGGCTCTGCCCCGACGCCTTCGGCCTGCGCCTGGGCGCCATCGGGACGACGCATATGGCCGGCCACACCTTCCTGAACGTGGTCGATCGGCCGCTGAGCGACTGGCGCGGGATCGCCAAGGAGGTCGAGGATCGCGTGCTGGGGGCGCTGATCCTGACCGTGATCTCGCCGCTCCTGCTCATGGTCGCACTTCTGATCAAGCTCGACAGTCCCGGCCCCGTGCTGTTCCGGCAGAAGCGCTACGGCTTCAACAACCAGTTGATCGACGTGTTGAAGTTCCGCACCATGTACACGGACAAGACCGACGCCAACGCCGAGCAGCTCACGCGCCGCAATGATCCGCGCATCACCAAGGTCGGCGCCTTCCTGCGCCGCACCAGCCTCGACGAACTGCCGCAATTCCTGAACGTGGTGCGCGGCGAGATGTCGATCGTGGGGCCGCGCCCGCATGCGCTGGCCGCCAAGGCCGGCACCCTTCTCTACCAGGACGCCGTCAAGTACTACGACGCCCGTCATCGGGTGAAACCGGGCATCACCGGCTGGGCCCAAGTCAATGGCTGGCGGGGCGAGACCGACACCGTCGAGCAGATCAAGAAGCGTGTCGAACATGACCTCTATTACATCGAGCACTGGTCGATCCTTCTCGACCTCAAGATCATCGCCCGCACAATCTTCGGCGGCTTCACCGGCCAGCACGCTTTCTGATCAATCGAAGGACCGGCCGGTGCGCTGCCTGTGGCTGACGCTCGCCGACCCCGAACCGCAGCACAACGGCCAGTACGTCTATTCCGGCGGGCTGATCGCTTCGGTGGCGGCGACGGGCAGCGAGATCGAGGTCCTGGGCCTGCGGCGGCCCGAGTCGCTGCGTTGCAACGGCGCACGTGACGAGCATGTCGTCTGGTGGCTGCCAAGCAAGGCGATCGAACCGCAGCACTCGCGTTGGGGCAGCCTTGTCTCGCGGCTGCCGCATATCGCCTATCGCGGTTGCACCACCGAGATGCGGAACGTGCTGCGCGAGCTGCTCGAGCGCGGCGGCTGGGACGGCATCGTGTTCGACGGCATATCGGTCGGCTGGGCGCTGGAACAGGTGCGCGACCACTATGCGGGGCGCAGCGACCGCCCGCGGCTGATCTACGTCTCGCACAACCACGAGGAAAGCGTGCGGACGCAGGTGGCCGAGAACCAGCGTCCGTTCCTGCGCCGCCAGGCGGTGAAGCTGGATGCCATCAAGGTGGCGCGGCTCGAGCGCGAGCTGGTCGATTCGGTCGACTTCGTCACGGCCATCACACCCGAGGACCTGCAGCTCTACCGGCGCCGGTGCAACGACAAGCCGATGGGCGTGGTCACGCCCGGTTACCGCGGCCGGCGCGTGGCCGAACGGCGGATTTCCGCCGCCATGCCGCGCCGCGCCATCATCGTCGGCTCGTTCGACTGGATCGCCAAGCGCATGAACCTCCAGGAGTTTGTCGACGTCGCCGATCCGCTGTTCGCCCAGAAGGGGGTCGAACTGCAGGCGGTCGGCAGCGCCGACGAGCGCTTCCTCGAGCAGCTCCGGCAAAAGACGACGGCGACCCGCTTCACCGGCACCGTGCCCGACCTCGACCGCTATCTCGACGAGGCGCGCATCGCCATCGTGCCGGAACGCAACGGCGGCGGTTTCAAGCTCAAGGTGCTGGAATACGTCTTCAACCGCATTCCCGTATTCGCCCTCTCGGGCTCCTTCGCCGGTGTCCCGCTGATCCACGGCGACAGCGTCATGCTCTTCCCCGACTATGCCTCCCTGGCGCGCGGCGTGGTGGAGGCGATCGACGACGTGGATCGGCTGAACCGGCTGCAGGAACGCGCCTTCGCGGCCTGCCACGACCGGTTCGACTGGGAAAGCCGCGGCCGGCAGATGCTCTCGGCCATCGCCGCATCATGACGATCGCCTACGCCCCCGCCGTCAAGCAGCGGCAAATGGACGGCTTCGATGCCTTCCTGTTCGTGATCTTCCTGCTCGGGCTCTATCTCGGCGTGACGCTGCAGATCACGCAGAAGATCCCGCTCACCTGCGCGCCGTCGGGCTTCGCCGGCCTGCTGATGCTGTGGCGGCGGCGCGACGACATGCGCCAGCGCGAGCTGGCCGGACTGCTGCTGGTGATCGCGCTCTTCCTCGGCTCCATCCTGTCGGCCGCCGACCTCACCTTCCTCGACAAACGCTTCACCGGCCTGCTTCAGCTCGTCTATTCGCTGGTGATCGGCTACGGCGTGTTCCTCACCATGGTCCATGGCGACCGCGACCGGATCGCCACGATCCTGCTCGCCTTCTGCCTCACCATCATCGTCGGCTGCCTGCTCGAGGAATATGGCGGGTTGCGCGAGATCAGCGATCAGGTCCGCAAGTCCCTCTACAATGCCGGTGTCGTGTACGATGCCGATTTGCGCGACGAGATCCTCTACGGCCGTATCCGGCCCAAGCTCTTCACGTCCGAGCCGTCGGCGGTCACGTTCGCCTACACGCATTTCTCGTCGGTCTGGCTGGTGCTCAGCCGCTCGCGGTTCAAGTACCCGATCTTCGCCGGCCTGCTCGGCCTCGCGCTGTTCGTGCTGCCGGGGCCGACGCTGATGCTGATGCTGCTGCTCGCCATCCCCTACGTCATCTTCCTCTCGGGCGGCGCGCGGCGGAACTCGCCAGGCCGGCTGATCGGCGCCGCGGTGGCCTCGGCGATCGTGCTGCTGATCGCGGTCGTGCTGGGCCAGACAATCTTCGCCGAGCGCATCCACCAATTGCAGTCCGGCCAGGATGCGAGCTTCTTCTACCGCTTCACCGGCCCGATGCTGGTGGCCTTCGACATGTTCCGCCACCATCCCTGGGCGGGATCGGGCCTGACCGGCGAGACGTACATCGCCGAGCGCGTGCTGACCGTGTTCAACAACTCGGCCCAGTTCTCGTCGGCCTGGCGCATCCCCAAGGTCGCCGATGTGCTGACCAACTACTTCTGGACGCACTGGATCTATCTCGGCGCAGTCTGGGGCACGATCACGTTGATCGGCATCAGCTGGTGGCTGCGCGTGCTCGGCGCGACCAGCATCCTCTACTGCTGGGCGGTATGGGCGATCCTGGGCCAGGCCTCGGGATCCTATGTCGGACCCAAGACCTGGGCCGTGCTGCTGATCGCCGCCGCCTGCTCCGTAATGGTCGCGCAACCCGAGCGCGAGACGCAGCCCGCGTCCCGACCCTATCCTCTGTTCGCCCGTCGCACCCAGCCCCGGCTGGCGCGGCCGACGCACGGGGACTTCGCCTGATGCACAGCAAGAGTATCAAGAACATGCCGACAGCAATGTTCCAGTCACGCGCCGAAGGGCGGACATCGAGCCCGCGTTCCCGCGACACCGACATCCGCCCGGCGCGCAAGTCGCGCAGCAGGAGCCGGATCGCCATCCACGACTATTGCGGCCATCCGTTCCAGTTCGCGCTGTCGCGCGAGCTGGCGCGACGCGGTCATGAGGTGCGGCATTTCTATTTTGCCGAGGATATGGGACCGAAGGGCGACACGCGGCGCCTGCCGGACGACCCGGCCAGCTTCTCGATCGAGCCGATCTCGATCGGCCGGTCCTATTCCAAGCAGAACCTGATCCGCCGGCGTGAAGCCGACATCCTGTACGGCGCGCTGGCGAGCCGCAAGATCGCCTCGTTCGCGCCCGACATCACGATCTCGGGCAACACCCCGCTCGAGGCGCAAGCCTCGATCCTGAAGGGCGTGCGCAGCTCCGGCTCCGCCTTCCTGTTCTGGATGCAGGACTTCTACAGCCTGGCGGCGGCCAAGATCCTCAGCCGGAAGCTCCCGGTCGTCGGCCACGCCATCGGCGCCTATTACCGGCACCTCGAAGCCAGCATGCTGCGCCGAAGCGACGGCATCGTCCTTGCCAGCGACGATTTCCGGCCGGCGCTGAAAGGCTTCGGCGTCACCGACGATGCGATCGGCGTGATCCCCAACTGGGGCGCGCTCGATACCCTGCCGCTGCGGCCCAAGAACAATGCCTGGGCATCGCGGCACGGGCTGTCGGACAAGTTCGTCTTCCTCTACTCCGGCACGCTGGCGCTGAAGCACAACCCCGACCTGCTGTGGGCCCTCGCCGAGCGCTTCCAGGACGACCCTGCGGTCGTCATCGCCGTCGCCGCATCGGGTGTCAGCTACGATGCCCTCAAGGCGCGCCATGCCGAGGCGCCGAAATCGAACCTGCTGTTCCTGCCGCTGCAGCCGATGGAGGTTTTCCCCGACGTCCTGGGCGCGGCCGACGTTCTCGTCGCGCTGCTCGAGAACGATGCCGGACCGTTCTCGGTGCCCTCGAAGGTCCTCAGCTATCTGTGCGGAGGCCGTCCGATCCTGCTGTCGGCGCCGACCAGCAATCTCTCGGTGCGGCTGGTCGAGCAGGCCAATGCCGGTCTGTGCATTCCGGCCGGCGACAAGCAGGCCTTCGTCGCCGCGGCCGAGCGCCTGCGGGCGGAGCCCAAGGCCTGCGCCAGCTTTGGTGCCGCGGGCCGCGCCTATGCGGAAAGCGCGTTCGACATCTCCAACGTCGCCGATCGCTTCGAGACCATGTTCGCCAAGGCCGTCGCCCGGGCGGCATAGCGTCGGGACGCCGCCACGGCGTCCGCCTCTCTCTACTTCTGTCTCGATTTGCGTGGCCGTCGACTTGCGCGACCGACCTGTTGCGTGGCCTAAGTGGCCGTCACCTGCCGGATGAGCGGCAGCTTGTCGCCGTTCCTGGCGCGCCGGATCAGGGAGCGATCCATCCACGGCTCGAGCCAGACATTCGACGTGCCCTGCGTCTGGCGAATGCGCGCGAGGTATCCGGTGCCGCCGGCGTAGGTGGTCACCTTGCATTCGCCGGTCAGCTTCAGGTCGTTCGAGTACTGGTTGAACCCGTTGTAATCGATGAGGGCTTCGGTCGGCACGCCGGCGGCCTTGCCCGTCACGCCGTCGTGCTGGATGGTCTTGCCGTCGGTCGATGCCTCGCAATTGTGGATGTTGGCAAAGCCGCCGACGCGGATGACGAACTGCCCGGTGTTCTCGCCGTTGATGAAGGCCACCGAGCGGATGCCGGCCGGTGCATTGATGCCCGAATCGCCGTTGTTCACGAACGAGCCTTGGACGACATCGACTGAATTCGACGACGTGTAGAGGCCGGCCATGGTGTTGCGGCTGCTGTTGAGGCCATGGAACATGACGTTGGATGCGATGGCCCGGCCGTCATGCTCGACGGCGACGCCGTGCTGCCGGTTGTTCTCCGATGCATGGCCGGCGATCATTAACTCGAACACCGCACCCTTGATGTGGAGCGCGCCGAGGCCGTTGGAGCTCGACGTCGCATTGTCGCGCAGGATGGCGCGGTAGAATGCACCGCGGCTGGTGGGCGCGTGGAGCATCAGGCCGGGACCGTCCTCGAGCGATCCGATGATGTCGAGGGTCTGGATGGTGAGGCCGCGGCTCGACGTCCACTCCTGGTGGTCGCTGGCGATCACCGAGTATTTGACGACCGGCGTCCGGTTGCGGATGGCCGAGCGGATCTTCGCACCGTTGCCGATGACGCCCCACATCCGGCTGGTCGCCTTGCGCTGGACGACCTCGATCGTCTTGTCGACGGTGATGTCGGTTGCGGGATCGAGGACGACGACGGTTTGCGTGTCCGCCGCACTTTGCAGGAGGGACTGGAGCTCGCCGCGCGAGGTCGGCTTCACCATGCCCGACGCCGCATGTTCCGTCTTCTCGGCGCCGGTCGACTCCTGTTGTTGCGCGATCGCTGCGACCGAACCTGCGAGCAGTGCAATAGCCGATGCCCCGCCCACCAAATTGCGTCTGTTCCGGTCCACAAGTCTCTCCCTAGCCGCTTTCGGTCAACGTGATACATCGGCCGGCCCGCACAGACTCCGAGCATCCGGCGACCTTCTTCACAGATGCCGCCAGAAGAGGGAATAGGTAGATAGTGACATAATTATGTGATCGGCCGCGAAGGTCGGTCTTCTTATCACTACATGATCACCGTCCGAGCCTTTGCAGGCCGGACGACTGTGCCTAAAAGCCACCTCTGCCAGTGATCGAGGCCCTCGGCGTCAGCTGCAGCCTGCTACGCCGAGCATGCGCCCGCCCGGATCTGCATCACGCGGCGCGGTGGTCACGTCGCGATGGTCACGTCTCGTCGCCGCTGGCCATGCGTTGCCGTAGAACCGCCATGTGCTGCTGTAGAATTTCGTGGAGTACCTTCCGTCTAGCTGCAACCACATCGAACGTCTCGCGTAACACCCCTCGGATGCCGCAAACGTTGTCGGCGACGGCAATGTTGTGTAGCAACGAGTTGCTTATCGGAGGGAAAGATCAATATTGAGTAGATTGGCGACCATTCAGGGTCTGCGGGCTATAGCGGCGTTGGGTGTGCTGTTTTTTCATATACACCTGATTGGCATCGGTTATTTCGGCGTTGATGTCTTCTTTATAATCAGCGGCTTCATCGTCTGCTATGTGGCCACTCGGCAACCCGATCATTTCTTCGCAAAACGTCTCATCCGGATCGTGCCGCTCTATTGGGTGGCGACGGCGGCGGTGGCTGCCCTGGCAATCACCTTTCCTTCCCTCCTGCAATCGACGGAAGCGGACACGACAACCTTCGTGAAATCGTTGCTGTTCGTCCCGTACGAGCGTCCGACCGGATTGGTCCAGCCGATCCTGTTCCTGGGATGGACGCTCAACTACGAGATGTTCTTCTATGTCATGTTCGCGATCAGCCTTGCGGTGTCGCCGAAACACGCGCCCCTTGTTTGTGCATTGATCCTGATCGGGCTGTGCCTGCTGGGCCGGATCGCCACGTTCACTTTGCCGTGGAGCTTCTGGTTCAACCCGCGACTCCTGGAATTCGTCCTCGGGATGGCGGCCTTCCATATCTATGCCAGGAAGCCTGCTTGGCTGAAGTCGGTGCCGGCCTTGTTGGCCGTTGGCATCGCCGTGATGGCGGTCATCGGCATGTCTTTCCAGACGGTGCTCGGGTCGAAGGACTACGACGTCGCCATTTGCGCGCCGTTGTCCCTGCTCGTCGTCCTGGCGGCGCTATCCCTGGAAGGGCGCCTGTGGGTGCCGCCTGCCGTCGTTTTGGTCGGCGACGCCAGCTACTCGCTTTACCTGCTGCACCCCTACGTCGTCGGCGTGGTCGAGAAGACGGTGGATCCGATGACGATCCCATCGGTCAAGGCGATCGCGGCTGCCATCGTCACGATTGCGCTCAGCATCGCCGTCGCCGTCATTTCTTTCTGGGTGCTGGAAAAGCCAACCAACACCTGGCTGCGCCGTTTCCTGAAGCCCCCTGTGGCTCGCATCGCCTGAGCCCCGCCAAGCCATGCGTCTTTCCGCTTGAGGCGGTCAGGCCGGCGGGCAATCAGGCCGCCGAAGGGCGGCCAGCCCGGTCGCAGCAGGCCGCACAGAGAACGGCGCGGCGGCTGGCCCGCCCCCGGCGGAGACGCCGGCCCCGACGCTGCAGCCGACGTTTCAGAGCCGATGAACCCGGATCGCGGCATGATCCATCGATAAGGGATATCTTGGGGATAAGGGATATCTCAGGGACAAGGGATATCTCAGGGTCCCGTCCGAGGCCCACACTCGCTATCCGACCGCGCGGTCCGATCGCGCCGGCGGGGCGACCCTCCCCCTCGCCGTCGGCCGCGCCGGCAGGGCGACCCTCCATATTCCCGCGACCATGGCAGCCCCTCGCCGTCGGCCGCGCCGGCGGGGCGACCCTCCATATTCCCGTGACCACGGCAGCTTCTCGCCGTCGGCCGCGCCTGCCGGTCGAGATCGGGGCGCGACGGGCGTCAGGGGAATCGCGCGGACTTCGGCGCTCATCACGGCGGGTGATACCGCGCGGCTACGACATCCATGCCGGCGAGCCGCATGGCATCGAGGCGTTCCCTGTCGTGCAACACCGGTCACCCGAATTGTGCGACACCGGCCGGCCCCGGACATGGCCGCAGTGCTGCGTGGCCACGCCAAGCTTGGCGACTTCAATCTGCAATTTCATCTTCCTGCCACCCGGCGACGGGAGACAGACGGCCGCGCGCGATCCGCGAGCCGCCGGCCGGACTGCGGCGGCCTGCGTGGCCGCGCCAAGCTTGGCGACTTCAATCTGCAATTTCATCTTCCTGCCACCCGGCGACGAGGGGCAGACGGCCGCGCGACCCGCGAGCGGCCGGCCGGACTGCTGCGGCCTGATCGGATCAGCCGGAGGCCGAGGGCCGCGGCAGCTTGCCGGACAGCAGCGCCAGGACCTCGCGCCGCGTCTCGGGCCAGGCGAACAGGGTAAGCAGCAGAACCGACAGCGCGAGGGCGGCCGCCGCAGCTAGGGCGGCGACCGTCGGCGCCTGCATGAAATAGCGCAGGATTCCCACCGACACGCCGACCGCGATCGCGGCCGAGGCCGGCGGCGCGATCGCCCGCCAGAGTGCGCCGACCGACACCGGGCCGTGGCGGGTCGCGAGCCAGAAGCTCAGCGGCATGCGCACGAGCACGCCGACTGCAGCCAGCGATGCCGCAACCCCGACCGGCCCCCAATGCAGCCCGGCCAGGATCGAAACCACCGTGATCGCGGCGTCGATCAGGCCTGCGCGCAGCATCTCGGTGGTGCGGGCCTGCGACATGTAGAGCAGGCCCGAGGTCTGCGCGACCGGAAGACAGGTGGCGGCGACGCTGAACAGGGCGACGAGCGGCACCGCCTGCTTCCACGACGGCCCGAACAAGATCGCCACCACCCAGTCGGCGGTGACGGCAGAGAGCGCAAAGGCCGGCATAGTGAGCAACGCGATCTTCTGCATCACCTGGCCGAACAGAGAGCGGTAGCGGTCCGGCTGCTCCAACAGGCGGCTGAGCGCCGGCATGGCCGCGGCATAGACCGGCGCACCGATGGCATTGACCGGCATCATCAGCAGCCGCGTCGAGCGCTCGTAGAGGCCGAGCAGCACCGGCCCCCACAGCCAGCCGATCAGGATCTGGTCGATGCTGCGGGCAAAGGCGACGGCAAGCTGGCTGCCCGTGACCGACGCGCCGTAAGTCAGCAGCGTGCGCACGCCCGCCGTCGGCCGCGGCATGTCCGGTCGCCAGCGGCAAAGCACCCAGCTTCCGAACAGTTGGAACAGCGGTCCGCACAAGCGCTGCGCCACCAGGGCCCAGTAGCCGGCGCCCCAGAGCGCAAGGCCGATGCCGGCGGCGAAGCTCAGGAAGTCGCTGGTCGTCTCGAGGCCGGCAATGGTGGCGAACCGCATCTGGCGGCGCAGCAGCGCCCAGTGCTGCACGGCAAGACCGCTGGCGACGAAGGCCAGCGACATCCAGCGCGTCACATCGGTGAGCTCGGGCTGTCCGTAGAATTCGGCGAGCAGCGGCGCGGCGAGGAACAGGCCCAAGCCCAGCACCGCGCCGACACTCGAATTGATCCAGAACAGCGCCGACACCTGCGCCTGGGTGATGTCGTTCTTCTGGATCGTGGCGGCCGAAAGGCCGAACTCCTTGACGAGATCCAGGATGAGGCCAATCGCGCCAACCATCGCCAGCAGGCCGAAGGCCGAGGGCGGCAACAGGCGGGCGAGCACGACCAGCGTGCCCATCTGACCCAGCACGCGGACAGCCTGAGCCGACAACAGGATCGCGCCGCCGCGTCTGGAGCGGCGCCCGGCGTCCTGGATCAGATGGCCGACATCAAGCTCCGCGTCAGGCGACGCGGCGCTTTTCCGTGGCCACATTCTCGAGGAACCAGCGATAGGTGAGCGCGAGCCCGTCCTTCAGCGATGTGCGTGCGGTCCAGCCCATCTCGCTGATGCGGCTGACATCGACAACCTTGCGCGGCGTGCCGTCGGGCCGCGACGTGTCGAAGTGCGGCGCGCCCTGATAGCCCACCGCCTCGCACACCGAGCGGACCAGATCGGCGATCGGCACGTCCTGGCCAGTACCGATATTGACGATCCCCTCATCCGAATAGTTCTTCATCAGGAAAACCATGCCGTCGGCGGCATCGTCGACATAGAGCAGCTCGCGCCGCGCCTTGCCGGTGCCCCACACCTCGATCTGCGGCGCATGGGCGAGCTTGGCCTCGTGCGCCTTCAGGATCAGGGCCGGCACGACATGGCTCTGCATTCGGTCGAAATTGTCGCCGATGCCGTAGAGATTGGTCGGCATGACCGAGATGTAGTCGCAGCCGTACTGGCGACGATAGGCCTGACCGAGCTTGATGCCGGCGATCTTGGCGACCGCGTACCATTCGTTGGTCGGCTCGAGCGGCCCGGTCAGCAGCGCCTCCTCCGGGATCGGCTGCGGCGCCAGCCGCGGATAGATGCAGGATGACCCCATCAGCAGAAGCTTCTCGACCCCTGCCTTGCGGCTGGCCTCGACCACCGACGTCTGGATCGCGAGATTGTCGTGGATGAACTCCGCCGGCCGCGTGCTGTTGGCATGGATGCCGCCGACCCGAGCGGCGGCCAGGAAGACCGCCTCCGGGCGCACGTCGCGCATCCATTTCTCGACCTGGTCGGGCCGGCGCAGATCCACCGCCTCGCGCGGCGCGGTCACGATCTCGCAATCCTCGCTCTGCAGGCGGCGCACCAAGGCGCTGCCCACCAGCCCGCGATGGCCGGCGACCCAGACCTTCTTATTGCGCAGCGTGTAGGACGGGTTCATGGCGTGCTCCAGTGCTCTGCAGGATCATGCGATCGGCCTCGACCATCTCGGCGACGAGCTCCGGGAAGGTCGTCCGATGCTTCCAGCCCAGCTTGGCCGCCGCCTTGCTCGCATCACCCAGCAGCAGGTCGACCTCGGTCGGCCGTACATAAGCCGGGTCGAGGGCCACCAGCACCTTGCCGGTACGCTTGCATACGCCGGTCTCGTCGGCGCCGCTACCCCGCCATTCGATGTGGCGGTCGATCTGCCGGAAAGCAAGCTCGACAAATTCACGCACCGTATGCGTCTCGCCGGTCGCCAGCACGTAGTCGTCCGGCTCGTCCTGCTGGAGGATCCGCCACATTCCCTCGACATAGTCTCGGGCATGGCCCCAGTCGCGCTTGGCGTCGAGATTGCCGAGGAAGAGCCGTTCCTGCAGGCCGCGCTCGATCGCCGCAACCGCGCGCGTGATCTTGCGGGTCACGAACGTCTCGCCGCGGATCGGCGATTCGTGGTTGAACAGGATGCCGTTGGAGGCATGCATGTTGTACGCCTCACGGTAGTTCACTGTGATCCAGTAGGCGTAGAGCTTGGCCACCGCGTAGGGGCTGCGCGGATAGAACGGCGTCGATTCGCGCTGCGGCGTCTCGCGCACCTTGCCGAACAGCTCCGAGGTCGAGGCCTGGTAGAAGCGGACCCGGTCCTCCATGCGCAGGATGCGGATCGCCTCCAGCATGCGCAGCGTCCCCAGCGCGTCGGTGTTGGCGGTGTATTCCGGCGTCTCGAAGCTCACCTGCACGTGGCTCTGGGCGGCGAGATTGTAGATCTCGGTCGGCCGGGTATCGCCGATCAGCCGCAGGATGTTGGTCGAGTCGGTCATGTCGCCGTAATGCAGGAACAGCCGCACGCCGGCATCGTGGCGATCGCGATAGAGATAGTCGATGCGCTCGGTGTTGAGCGATGAGGCCCGTCGCTTGATGCCGTGCACGACATAGCCCCGGCTTAGCAAAAGATCGGCCAGATAGGCGCCGTCCTGGCCCGTGACGCCGCTGATGAGAGCGACTTTATCCGCTTGCTTGAACATATAATTTGGCCTTCCTGTTCAGGAGAAAAGGACTTGTTCTGCGACACGGTCCCAGGAATATGTCTGGACCGCGTGACGTTGGGCAACCGATGCCATCCGCTCCAGCCGACCGGGATCGGAGAGCGCGTCGACGATGGCATCCGCCAGCGCAGCGGGATCGGCACGCTCGACGAGGAAACCGTGCCGTCCGCCATCCACCAGTTCCGGCAGGCCGTTGCGGTCGAGCCCCATCACCGGCGTGCGCGAAACCATCGCTTCGAGATAAACCTGGCCCCACGGATCGTTGAGCATCGGCTGCACCAGCAGCACCGAGTCGCGGTAAAGCTGCTGCAGCTCCTCCCACGGCAGGTGATCGCGCAACTCGATGCCCGGAACGCTTTCGACATGGGCGCGGCTGCGCTGGTCGCCCACGATGGTGAGCGCAAGATCCGGCCGGCGCTGGCGCGCCCGACGGAACGCCTCGACCAGCAGGACGCCGCCCTTGGCCTGGAACAGGTGCTTGGCGACGAACAGGAGCTTCGGCTGCGAGTAGTCCTTGGGGCCGTACCAGGGCTCGATCGATCCCATGCCCGATCCTACGGCAGTGACGCGATCTGGCGCGAGACCATAGTGGGCAATCAGATTGTCTCGAACGTAACGGCCGAAGGTGAAGACGTGCTCGACGCCATTCAGCGACTGGCGCTCGGCCTGATCGAAGGCCTCCATGGCACGGTGCGTGAAATATGGCGCATGCACGTGGTACGGCGCGGCGAGCGCCCACGTATGATCGCAGTAGAGGTAGTGCCGGATGTCGGACCCCGCATCGACCTGCGGCAACAGGTCGAGAGTCCCGCAATGCAGGACATGGCGCATGCCCATGCTCCGCGCCGCCTCCGAGACCCGTGCGGCGAGCCGCCGGCGGGCGGCGAGGCTGCGCAACACCTGTTCGCCGGTCCGCGGCCGGCCGCGACCGACCAGCATGTCCGACGCGGCAATGCCGACCTTGGTGAGCTTGCCGATGTGCGAATGGATGCCCTTCACGTCGACGCCGAGCCTGGAGAGACCGCCGGCGAGGTTGGCGGGCGCGCCCGACCATGTCCGCCGCTCGAGCGGATTGCCGAAGACCGAGGTGATCGCGAGTTGCTCGAAACGAGGCTTACGGGTAATCGTCACGGCGTCGATCGGGACCGTCGTGTCCAAGTGCGCATCCATGCCGGCATAGAGACAACGAGCCCGCTCTTTCGGCCAGTGATCAACCTGTGACGCCTTTTTTTGCACGTGCGAGGGCGCCACAGATTGGTCACATCGGCGGTCCAAGCTAGCGTCGATACTGGAGCGCATGTTCGGAACGGTCGACGAGCTGGTGCGCGATGAGATGCCGAATCGAGCCGTCGTTTCGGCAGTGGGCATCAGGAAAAAGCTTTTCTATTTCTGCTCCGAAGTGAGCGATGCGACGACCCTGAAGCGCATCCAGCAGTTCATCGACCACGGCTTTGACATCACCGTGTTCGGTTTCTGCCGTACCCGGTACAATACCGGCTACGAACCGGCATGGCCATACGTGCCGCTCGGTCTCACCGTCGACGGACGCTATTGGCATCGCCTGCGCGCGATGCTCGGCGCACTGCCGGCCATCATCGCCAATCGCGCTCGCCTCAAACATGCCGGCCTCTTCTACGCGCGCAACCTCGACCAGTTCGTGCTGGCGCTGTTTGCGCGCCTGATCGCCTTCAGCCGCGCGCCGATCGTGTACGAGGTGCTCGACATCCCGCCCTTCCTCGCCGGCCGCGGCGTCGGCTCGATGCTGCTGCGCTGGTTCGAGCGGCTGTGCCTCAAGGGTGCGAGCCTGCTCGTGCTGTCCTCCCCCGCCTTCCACCGCCAGTACTATGCGGCGACGCAGAAGTATCGCGGGCCGTGGTTCCTGCTCGAGAACAAGCTGCATCCGTCGATCGCCGCAATCGACCGGCCGGTCGCCGAGGCTCCGCCGCGCGAGCGGGGCCACCCGTGGGTGGTCGGCTACTTCGGCCTGATCCGCGGCCAGGGCACGTTCGATCTCATGACACGACTGGCCGAACGCCTGCAGGGCCGCGTTGTCTTCAGGTTCCGCGGCGCACTGACCACGGTCGACGCCGGCCGCTTCCACACCGCCATCGCGCGGATGCCGAACATGGAGTTCGGCGGCCCCTACCAGCCCCACAAGGATCTCGAAGATCTCTATCGCGATGTCGACTTCGCCTGGGCGCTCGACCTCGAGCATACCGACCACAATTCGCGCTGGCTGATGCCCTGCCGCTTCTACGAGTCGGGCTACTTCGGCGTGCCTTGCCTCGCGGTACGCAGCTTCGAGGTCGGCTCGGTGCTGGAGCGCCACCACATCGGCTTCACCTTCGACCGGCCGCTCGAGGAGCAGCTCGTGCACTTCTTCGAGACGCTGACGGTCAGCGACTACGAGCATATCCGGGCGCGGCTGCGCGCGGTGCCGCAGGAGATGTTCGTCGCCAGCGACGATGCCACGCGGCTCTGCACGCTGCTGGAAGAGCTCACGCCGCACCACGGTTGATCATCACGCAGTCGAACTCGACCAGGCGCAGGGAGCTGTCGCGACTCACCGGATAGAAGCCGGTGACATCGAAGCCGCGCTCGTCGAGATAGCGCAGCGTATCCATGTAGCCTGGCATGCCTTTGTAGATGCCGATCACCGAGGCTTCGGTCTGCAGCCCCCGCACCTCCGGCAGGCTGCCGTGTGCACCCTGCAGCACCTCGATGTCGAAGCCCTGCGTATCGAGCTTGAGATAGGGTCGCTCGAACCTCAGCCGTTCCTGCAACGCAGGCATCACCACGTCGAGCGTGCGAACCTGAACATTCTCGACGTGGCACGGCACGTTCAGCCCGTCATAGGCGCCCACGCGGCTGTTGTCCGGCTCGAGGAAGGAGCTGAACTGGTCGGACACCATGACGTTGATCGGCAGGTTGCCGTCCTTGGCGCCCAGCGCATAGCCTTCGATGTGCCAGGCGCCGTCGGCGCGGGCGCGCTCGCGCAACAACTCGACGTGGCGTCCGACCGGCTCGAACGACACGATCGAGCCGTCATACAGCACCTTGTCGCGCAGGAAGTCGTGGTACTGGCCGGCGTTGGCGCCGACATCGAGCACGCAATCGACCTTCAGGTAATCGAGAAGGGCACGCAGATGGAGCGCGAAATCGCGCTCCTTCATTTCACGCAGGGGGACGATGTCGTAGCCGAAGGCGCGGCTGATTTTCAGCACTGAATCCTTGACGATTTTCAGCATGATTCAGCATTTGCCAATGTCTCGTGTTTTTACAGTGATCATTTGGTGGCTGGCCGATCACAGCAGGATTCATGCCACGATCATCTTGCCCAACTGCACTGCATCCACGATGAAGTGCCGCAGATCGGCGAACAGCAATGCAAGCTCGAGCATCGCCGGAAAGGCGATCGCATAGAAGACGGCGGGGCGGACGGTGGCGAAATCGATGATCCGGTCCGGCAATCGCATGCGGCCGATCAGGCGGCAAAGCACCACCATCAGGACGACGCCCAGCACCGCGCCAGCGATGACGTCGCTGGGGAAGTGATAACCGAGATAGATTCGCGGCAGGCCGATCAGCAGCAGCGTCCACAGCATCGCCACCGCGCCCAGCCAGCGCGAGCACCACCACATCGGCACGCTGAGGGCAAAGAACAACATCGCGTGATCGCTGGGAAAGGAGCTGAAAGTGTTCAGCGTCTTCGGATCGACCCCGAGAGGCATATGCAGGCCGAGGCCCGGCACATGGATCGGCCGCGGATGGAACGGCAGCGCAACCTGCAGGGCGCGCGACAGGACAGCCGTTATGACGGCGGCAATGAGCGCCACCACGACGTCGCGCCGCCAGCTGCCATTCTTGCGAAACCAAAGCCACCAGTAGAAGGTCAGGAACAGGCCGCCCTTGATCAGGGTCGAATCGGCGATGTCGTAGACGAGCTTGTCGAGCACACCGCTCTGCCCTGCCGGCTGGTTGATCCACAGCAGGAGGGCACGGTCCCAGTCGAAAATCATTCCCATCGTCACAGAACCGTAAAAGGACAATCGGTTCCATTTTGTGGCAGCGGCCGTAGCGGCCGGCCCGGCAACTGCACACACCCTGGCAAAAGCACCTGCCGAAACAGTTGCGCTACGGACGTGGTACTATAGATAAGTCGGCCTTCCGCAGGCCCTTCCGGCCAGGTGAGTAGCATTGCCGTTGTTGCACGTTATTGATGGCAAACCTGTCGAGGCAAGAAAGAGATCGATTCTTGCGCGTATCGGCTTCTTTCTTTGCGATCCTTTCGTCTCGGCCTGGCGACACCGCGATCTGGTGGATGCCATCCTGCGGCGCGAGTTGGCAGAGCGCTTCAAAGGGTCGGTGGCAGGCTGGGTGTGGGCCATCACCGCGCCCCTGCTGTCGCTGATCGTCTACACCGTGGCCTTCGCCGGCGGGCCGGTGAAGCTGCCCGGCGGCGGCGAGTCGGGCTCGAATTTCGACTACGCGCTGTTCATCTTCGGCGGCCTGATTGCCTTCAACCTCTTCAGCGAGATGGCCTATCGTGCGCCCTCGCTGCTGCACGAGTATGCGCACTTCATCAAGCAGACCATCTTCCCGGCCGAGATGCTGCCGATCATCTCGACGCTGCGGGCCACGGTCTACGCCACGATCGGCCTGGTCCTGATGTTGATCGCCCAGTTTGCGCTCACCGGCACGCTGCATCTCACGGTGCTGTTGCTGCCGCTGTGGTTCGTGCCGTTCGTGGCCTTCCTGATCGGCCTGACCTGGCTTTTGTCGGCGGCCGGCGCCTTCACGCGCGACACCGCCTACCTGATGATGACTGTGGCGCCGCTCCTGATGTTCGCCACGCCGGTGTTCTTCTCGACCGACACCTTCTCGCCGACGCTGAAGCTCATTTTCTACATCAACGTCCTGACCGGCTTCATCGAGGTGCTGCGTTACCTGGTCGTGTTCGGGCAGATTCCCGACCCGCTGGTTTGCCTGTGGGTGCTGTTCTGCTCGCTGGTGACCTTCTATTTCGGCTTCTGGTTCTTCGGCAAGCAGCGGGACAGCATCGCCGATGTCATCTGAGCCAGACGTCGTCATCCGCGCTCGCCATCTCAGCAAGGCCTACCGTCTCTACGCCAACGAGCAGCAGTGGATGAAGCAGGTCCTGTTCGGATCGTGGCGTACCTATTACCGCTCGTTCTGGGCGCTGAAGGACATCAGCTTCGAGGTGCGGCGCGGCGAATCGGTCGGCATCCTCGGGCGCAACGGCTGCGGCAAGTCGACCTTGCTCCAGATCGTATGCGGCATGCTGCGGCCGACGCGCGGCGAGATCTGGGTGAATGGCCGCATCGCGCCGGTGCTGGCGCTGGGCGGGACGTTCGATTCGGAGTCCACCGGACGGCAGAATGTGCTGATCGGCGGCGCCGTACTGGGGCTGAAACGGCACGAAGTGCTGGAGCGCATGGACTCGATCGCCGACTTCGCCAGCATCGGCGACTTCATCAACCAGCCGGTGAAGCTTTATTCGGCCGGCATGCGCGTGCGGCTCGCCTTCGCCATCTGCGCCCATATCGATCCCGAGATCCTGGTGGTCGACGAGGCCCTGGCAGTGGGCGACGCCGCCTTCCAGCGCAAGTGCATGGACTGGATCGACAATTTCCGCAAACGCGGCACGCTGCTCTTCGTGAGCCACTCCAGCGGCGAAGTCGTCCGGCTGTGCGACCATGCCTTGTGGATCGACGACGGTCGCGTGCGCGAACGGGGCGACACGGCCAGCGTTGCCCGCGCCTACAGCAGGGCGCTGCGCATCGAGCACGACGACATGAAGCGGTTCTCGGCGGTCTGACGAAAACGACGATCGCCGTTGGCGGCGCCCGGGAGGACCCACACGACCCTCGCTGGCGCCGCACCGCGCTTGCAACGGTCAAGAAAGGCTCGCGGCCTGCAAAACCTCTCGCCGTCGGCATCGCCAGACCAGTGATCATATTGGGGACCGGCCTGTGACCCTTCGGCTTGCGCCCCTCTTCGGCCGCATGGCCATGACGACCGGAACATGGGACGCTCCGCCGTCATCTCGAAGCGGAGTGGTCGTTGAAAACATACTCTAGCGTCGCCCTGTCGCTGCTGACGGGCGCTGTCGTCGGTGCCGCCGCCGTTCAGGCGCTCCATGCCGAGGCCCCGCCGCCGGCCTATGTGGTGAGCGAAGCCGATGTGATGGACGTGGCCTCCTTCAAGGCCGACTATCTGCCGTCCGCCGCCAAGGCGCTGGTCGATGCCGGCGGCACCTTCATCGCCCGCGACGGCAAGGCCGAGTCGCTCTACGGCGTGCCCCCCGGACACATTGTGATCGTAAGGTTCGACAGCCTCGCCAAGGCCGAGGCCGCCTTCAATTCCCCGGCCTACAGGCTGGCAAAGGCCGCCGGCGACCAGAGCGCCGATCTCCGCTCCTATGCCGTCGAGGGAGTGACGTCGCCCTGAGGCCCTCGGGCGCCGCAGCGATCGACGGCCGGGTCGATGATCCGGCGCTACTCTGGCGCTACAACTCCGGCGCTACAACGCCATAGGCTCGCCCACCAGGGCCGGCCCCCTCAGGAAGACCCATCGCAAGTCCGGCCGCCGGCTCGTGGCCGAGGCGCAGAAGCGCAGGCCTTCGGCGTCGAGCGTCTTGGTCGCCGACACCACCGCATCGATCGGCAGGCCCTGGGCGACGAGATGATCGAAGGCGGCCGCAGCCTCGCCCACCGAAGCGCAGCCGACGACATCGTCGCCGCGCAGGCGCAGGTCGTCCTCGATGGCATTGCGCTGGGTGCGATCGGCCTCGATCAGGAGCACGCTCAGCGTTCGCTCGGCGGCGCGCGGCGAGCTGGCCGCCTCCGCCATCATCGCCGCGAACGACTGCGGTTCGCAGCGGCGCGGCAGATGGATCACCCTGGTATCGCCGAAGCGGCCGGCCAGCATCTTTTCGAACCGGGCGACGGCGCCGCCCAGGAGACCCGATCCGAGCAGCACCGTATCGGGCGCCGCCTCGCGGCAATCGACATACCGCAGGACCTCGTCCGCTTCATCGAGGGAGCTGCAGACCGTGACACGGAAGGCTTTCCGCAACAGGGCCCGCACCATGGCGACGCGCCGCAGGTCGTCGCCCTCAATCAGCAAAATATCGCGCTTCATGACTATGCCTTCTGATCAAATCAATGGTCGAGATGGGTGGACTCTCGTCCGGGCTGAAAATTGCCGAGGTTTCCGAAAATCAATGGGTCACGAAAGGAATAACAAAGATCACAGAATAATCATCGCCACCCGCCAGCGATTTGGTCAACATGACCTAGCCTTGGCGGTGACTCTGCGCGCCATTTGTATCACGTCGCAAGAAGACTGCAAATAGAAGCGTTGGATCACCAGAATATTTCGCCGCACATGAATCTTTCCGGTCGCCGCGATCGCCGGAGCGAAATGCGATAGGAGAGGCCGCATGCCCACCATGGCCTCCCTCCAATGACCCGAAGCAGCGACGCCTTCCCTGTCGGCCCCACCCGGAGAACGGGACCAATCATCGGCCCTGACGTGGATGCGCGCGGCGCCGCGTGGATCGACCCTTCCGCCGTCCTCTATGGCGAGGTCCGGCTCGCGGAAGGGACATCGATCTGGTGCAACGCCGCCGTTCGCGCCGAGCACGAGCGCGTCGTCATCGGCGAGCGGACCAACATCCAGGACTTCGTGCTGATCCATGTCGGATACACCGAGGGCGTGAGCGTCGGTCGTCACTGTTCGATCACGCATCACTGCACGCTGCACGGCTGCCGGATCGGCGACAACGTCCTCGTCGGCATCGGATCGACGATCATGGACGGCTGCGAGATCGGCGACAATTCCATCATCGCCGGCCACACCTTCGTGAAGGAAGGCACTCTCATTCCGCCGAACTCGATCGTGATGGGTTCGCCCGGCCGGGTCGTGCGGACGAAGGACAACACCGTCGCGAACCGGCTGAATGCCTTCTGGTACTGGCGCAATGCGCAAGCCTATGCGCGCGGCGACTATCGCATGTCGGCACATCCTTCCTTCGCGGCGGAGATGGAGGAAGAGCGGAAACGGCTGGAGCAGGCCTTCGGGATGACGCGACAGGTCGGCGACTGACGCTGTGGTGCGGGCGGTCGGAATCGAACCGACACTCTGTCACCAGAACTGGATTTTGAGTCCAGCGCGTCTACCAGTTCCGCCACGCCCGCTGACGCCGCTTCCGAGGCCCGTTCGATCTAGCGGCCCGGGCCCCGAAAATCAAACGTCTTGTCGATCGCGATCGATCCGAGTGAGGCCCCATAATCGCGCCGCACCCGCCAACCGCCGTGACAAATGCGAGACCCGGTGCGCCGTCGCGGTCGGGTCGGCAGTCCGGCGATCCTCTTCGAGATCGAATTCAGCCTGTAAAATAACGGTTTTACAGCCTTCGAACCACCGGGACCTGCGTTTGCGTCTGTCCGGCGACGCGCAGATCGGGCGCGAGACTTTCACATGAACCTCGGCCAAACCCGTCTATACTTTGACGTGGCTCACGTCCCGTTGGGGCGCGGCGTGAGTGGGAAGGGACGAGTATCATGCAAGCGGAGGAGGGCGTTGCGACGCGCAGCAAGAGTCTTGCGCGCTTCGCTGACGAATTGAGTGCCCATCGATACTTGGAAAGCATTCTTTGGCCGGATGGAGCGAGGTGCCCGAGATGCGGCACGCAGGGTCGGATTGGCCGGCTCGACGGCGCGTCGACCCGGCTTGGCGCCTACAAGTGCTACGCCTGCCGCCGCACCTTCTCTCTGACGCACGGCACGATCTTCAGTTCGAGCCATGTGCCGCTGCACAAATGGCTGCAGGCCATCTACCTGACCGAAGGTGGCAAGAAGCCGTTTCGGCCGCATCACCTGCAGCGCATCCTCAACGTCTCGTTCAAGACGGCGACGACGATGCTGCGACGCCTCGAGAACGCCGCGGCCGCCAACGCCGAGGGCAGTGTGCCGGCGCAGCAATCCTGGCCGGCGGGGCAGCCTCGCCCTCAGGCCCCGACCCCCGGATCGGATCAGTGACGCTGACGGCCGGAGGGATTGCCCTCGCCCTGCGGTGCGATCGCGCCGCCCAGCCGGGGCAGAACATCCCTTAGTGCCTCGCTCAGGGCGTGCAGCCCGTTCTGCGCCTGCCGCAGCCGGTCGAGCCGATGCGCGTCGGCCGACTCCCGATCGCCGACCGAGACCTCGTCGCGCGCCCGATAGGCGGCGTCGAGTCCGTCGAGGATCGCATCGAACGCCAGCCGGGTCTCCGGATCCGCCACCTTGAAATGAGCGAGCCGCCGGATGAGCGCCAGCTTTTCCGTCCCGGTCCTCAGGGTCGAATGGACAATGGCGGCCGAAGACACGTCCGTCCCGAGCAGCAGCTTCAATGCCTGGACCTGGAGCTCCTCGTTGCCCGACCAGCTCAGGACCAGTCGACCGAGCAACGTCGTCAGGAGCGGCAGCTCGTCGGGCGCCGGGCGCGGTGCGCGCGCGACGGTCCCGAAAGCCGGCCTCTCCGGCAACGATCCGCCGCGGACCGGATCGGCGGTTCCACGCGAGCCCTGGTTCCGTCCGGTATGGCTTTGACGCTGACGGACGAGATTGCTCACTGCTTCGTTGAATTTCGCGTCGTCTTCATCGCCCAGGGAATCCCGGATGCGTTCGAGGAAAAGCGCGAACTGATCCTCGCTATGACGCGACGGCCGCTTGCGCGACATGATGGAGGCCCCACACACCTGGCAATGCAGACAACGCCCGGAAACACCCTAGTGAGCAGGCTCGATACGGGTCAATCGACGGCCGCCGGATTGGCTGCCTGAACACTGATTGGACATGCCGCGTGGGATTTTCGCGGCCAGGATCATCACCGCTTTCGTAGACCGAACGGGCATATGCTTGCCCGCGTTCCCCCGCTCCGGTTTATGCTGCCGCAACTGCGCAAGTGCCGCTGCCTGGAGGAAACGTCCACGTGCATCCCTATATCCACGCCCAGCAACACCCCGACAAGCCCGCCTACATCATGGCCGCCAGCGGCGAGACGGTCACCTATCGCCAGCTCGACGAACAATCCAACCGCATCGCGCAGCTCTTGCGTTCCCTCGGCCTCAAGGCTCGTGATCACATCGCATTCTTTCTCGAGAACAACCCGCGCTTCTTCGAGATCTGCTGGGGCGCGCAGCGGGCAGGGCTGATCTACACCGCCATCAGCTCGCGGCTCACCGCGGCCGAGGTCGGCTACATCGTGAACGATTGCGGCGCAAAGCTGTTCATCACCTCGCGCTATCTTGCCGACAAGGCGGCAGAGCTGGCGCCGCTCCTGGGCCACGTCGCCCACCGCTACATGATCGACGGCGTCGTCCCCGGCTACGAGTCCTGGGAGAAGGCGGTGGCCGGCCAGCCCGCGACCCGCATTGCCGACGAGATCGCGGGCCACGACATGCTCTATTCGTCCGGCACGACCGGGCGGCCCAAGGGCGTGCTGCCGGTGATCGAACCGCAGCCGATCGACTTCGACAATCCCTTGCTGCAGATCACCAGCAAGCTCTACGGCATGGACGAGAACACGATCTACCTGTCGCCGGCGCCGCTCTATCATGCGGCTCCCTTGCGCTTCAACATGAGCGTCATGCGGCTCGGCGGCACCTCGGTGTTGATGGAGAACTTCGATGCCGAGGAGTATCTGCGGCTGGTCGAAAAGCATCGCGCCACCCACACGCAGGTCGTGCCGACCATGTTCGTGCGCTTCCTCAAGCTGCCGGACGAGGTGCGGCTGAAGCACGACGTCTCCTCGCTGAAGTGCGCCATCCACGCCGCCGCCCCCTGCCCCATCCCGGTCAAGGAGGCGATGATCGGCTGGTGGGGGCCGATCATCTGGGAATATTACGGCGGCACCGAGGGCAACGGCCTCACCATGTGCAACTCGGCGGAATGGCTGGCGCACAAGGGGACGGTCGGCCGCGCGGTCGTCGGCAAGCTCAAGATCTGCGACGATGCCGGCGCGGAGCTGCCGACCGGCGAGTCGGGCACGGTCTATTTTGCCGAGGGCCGCACGTTCGAATATCACAACGATCCCAAGAAGACGGCCGAGTCGCGCCATCCCAAGGGTTGGTCGACGCTGGGCGACGTGGGCTATGTCGATGCCGACGGCTTCCTGCATCTCACCGACCGCAAGGCCTTCATGATCATCTCCGGCGGCGTGAACATCTATCCCCAGGAAGCCGAGAATCTCCTGATCAACCATCCCGAGGTGATGGATTGCGCGGTGTTCGGCGTGCCCAATCCCGATTTCGGCGAAGAGGTGAAGGCCGTCGTGCAGCCGCGCGACATGGCCAAGGCCGGCCCCGCGCTCGCCGAGGAGCTGATCGCCTACTGCAGGCAGCATCTCTCCGCCATCAAATGCCCGCGCAGCATCGACTTCGAGGCCGAGCTGCCGCGCCATCCGACGGGCAAGCTCTACAAGCGCCTGTTGCGCGACCGCTATTGGCAGGGCCGCGAAAGCAAGATCGTCTGACCGTACTGGAGAACACCGTGAAAGCAGCCGTCGTCACCGAGCAAGGCGTCCAGTTCAAGGACGCGCCCAAGCCATCGCCCAAGCCGAACGAGATCCTGATCAAGGTGAAGGCGGCCTCCCTCAATCGCGCCGATCTCGCGGTCGCGGCCGGCCATCGTCACGGCTCGGTCGGCGGGCCGGGCACGATCGTGGGTCTCGAATGCGCCGGCGAGGTCGA
The DNA here is from genome assembly GCA_018242505.1 of Pseudomonadota bacterium. Classification (GTDB taxonomy): domain Bacteria; phylum Pseudomonadota; class Alphaproteobacteria; order Reyranellales; family Reyranellaceae; genus Reyranella. The sequence continues at coordinate 106,211 of JAFEBU010000022.1, read as the reverse complement.
GGCCGTGGGCAGCGACGTCAAGGACTTCAGGCCCGGCGACCGGGTCATGAGCTCGGCGGCCGGCGGCTTCGCCGAATATGCCGTGGCCGACTCGGGCCGGGCCCACAAGATTCCCGCCAACAACATGAGCTTCGAGCAGGCGGCCTGCATGCCGGTCGCGCTGCAGACCATGCACAACGCCCTGGTCGGCGCCGGTCGGCTGAAGAAAGGCGAGTCCGTCCTCATCCAGGGCGCGAGCTCGGGCGTCGGCCTGCTCGGGATGCAGATCGCCAGGCACATGGGCGCCGCGATCGTCATGGGCACCTCGACGAACGATTCCCGCCGCGCGCGACTCAAGGAATTCGGCTGCGACCTCGCGCTCGACACGCGCGATCCGAAATGGCCGGACAAGGTCAAGGAGGCAACCGGCGGCAAGGGCGTCGACCTGATCGTCGATCAGGTGTCGGGCGGGGTGATGAACCAGAACATGGAAGCCGCCGCGATCCTCGGCCGCATCGTCAACGTCGGACGGCTCGGCGGCATGAAGGGCGAGTTCAACTTCGACCTCCATGCGCTGAAACGCATCGACTATATCGGCGTCACCTTCCGCACCCGCACGCCCGAGGAAGTGCGCGCCATCGTGCAGGCCGCCCGCAAGGACCTGTGGTCCACGCTCGAGGCGGGCAAGCTCATGCTGCCGATCGACCGGACCTTCCCGCTCGCCCAGGCCGCCGAGGCGCTTGCGCACATGAAGGCCAACGCCCATTTTGGCAAGATCGTCCTCGTCGTCTGAACAGCAGGTATCCCATGTCCCAGGACATCAACCATCTCGCCACCGCCGACGGCCTCTTCTTCGGCAAGGGCGCGCTCGACCGGCGCAAGACCGAGAAGATGGTCGACGAGGCGCTGAAGGGCTGCGACGACGGCGAGCTTTTCCTGGAATATGTCCAGAGCGAGAGCCTCAGCTTCGACGATGGCAAGCTGAAGAGCGCGGCCTATGACACGACGCAAGGCTTCGGCCTGCGCGCCGTTTCGGGCGAGGCGACGGGCTTCGCCCACGCCTCGGCGCTCGACGAGAAGGCGCTGAAGCGCGCCGCCGACACGGTGAAGGCTGTGCGCTCGGGCAAGTCGGGCAAGTCCGACGAATCGCCGCGCGGCACCAACCGGCTGCTCTATGCCGACGACAATCCGATCGATGGCGAGGGCTTCGAGAAGAAGGTGAAGCTCCTGCAGGAGATCGACGCCTACGTGCGCACCAAGGAGCCGAAGGCGCGGCAGGTCTCGATCTCGCTCGCGGGTTCCTGGCAGGTGGTCGAGATCGTCCGCGCCGACGGCTGGCGCGCCGCCGACGTGCGGCCGCTGGTGCGGCTCAATGTCAGCGTGGTCTGCGCCGACGGCAGCCGCATGGAATCGGGCGGCACCGGCAGCGGTCGCCGTGCCGCCTACGGCGACATCTTCCATCCCGACTACTGGAAGAAGGAAGCCGACGAGGCGATCCGCCAGGCGCTGGTGAACCTCGACTCGGTCGACGCGCCGGCCGGCGAGATGCCTGTCGTGCTGGGCGCCGGCTGGTCGGGCGTGCTGTGGCACGAGGCGGTCGGCCACGGGCTGGAAGGCGACTTCCATCGCAAGAAGACCTCGATGTTCACTCACCTCATGGGCCAGATGGTGGCCTCGCCCGGCGTCACCGTCGTCGATGACGGCACGCTCGCCAATCGCCGCGGCTCTCTCACCATCGACGACGAAGGCACGCCGACGCAGCGCAATGTGCTGATCGAGAACGGCAGGCTGGTCGGACTGATGCAGGACCGCATGAACGCCCGGCTGATGGGCGTGCGGCCGACCGGCAACGGGCGGCGCCAGGGTCACGCCTACGCGCCGATGCCGCGCATGACCAACACCATCATGCTGGGCGGGACCGCCGACCCGAAGGAGATCATCGCCTCGGTGAAGAAGGGCCTCTATGCCGCGAATTTCGGCGGCGGCCAGGTCGACATCGTCTCCGGCAAGTTCGTGTTCAGCGTCACCGAGGGCTACCTGATCGAGGATGGCAAGATCACCAAGCCGGTGAAGGGCGCGACCCTGATCGGCGCCGGTTCCGAGGCGCTGACCCGCGTCGGCATGGTCGGCAACGACATGGCGCTCGATCCCGGCATCGGCACCTGCGGCAAGGACGGCCAGGGCGTGCCCGTGGGCGTGGGCCAGCCGACGCTGCGCATCGACGCCCTCACCGTCGGCGGCACCGCGACCTAGCGCACGGCCCGTCGAAGCCGACATGGCCGTACCTCCCGGCGCGGAGTCCGCGATGGGAGGTGGCCTCTGCGAAGCGGGCGGAGGGATCGCAAGCATCGACGTGGACGTCCATGGCCCTGCGGCCCCATGGGCCGCCCTCCCCGGCAGGGCTGGGGAGGAAATGATTCAAGCAGGACGATGCGCTATCGCTCCTCTCCCCGGCTGCGCAGGGCGAGGCGACGCGCTCAGGGCGTGTAGAGCCCTTTCGACACCGCGAGGCTGACGCACAGCGCCTCGATCGTATCGAGCGTCGGCGTGTCGATACCGGCGCTGCGGGCGAAGGCGAGCGGCGCGCGCACGATCGCCTCGATCTCCATCGGCCGGCCGAGCTCGTAGTCCTGCAGGATCGACGGCCGATGATCGGGATAGACGCGCTTGGGCCCGTAACGAACGTCGGGACTGTCGTCGAGCACCACGCCGTGGGCGGCGGCGACCGCCAGCGCCTCGGCATGCGCGCGGCGCGCCAGGCGGTTGATCATCGGCGTCTTCTGGATGGTGGTCGGCTGCGCCAGCAGCAGGCAGAGCGTCGAGCCGGTGAGATTGGCCATCAGCTTGTGCCAGATGTCGTAGCGGATATCGCGCGTTTCCGGCGAGGCGATGCCGGCCGCCTTCAGCGTGGCCCGCAAGGCCGCGATGCGCTCGCTCGGACGGTCGTCGGTCTCGCCCACCCAGAGCACGTTGCGATCGGGCGAGATGTTGCGCACCACGCCGGGCTCGATCACGTGGTTCGAGGAGGTGACGACGGCGCCGATGGTGCGTTCGAGGCCGACCGCACGCGCGAGCGCGCCGCCCGGATCGAGTCGCGACAGGTCCGGCGCCGGCGGACGCGCCGCCGCAAGGCCGTGGCCGTACCACCAGGGAATGCCGTTCTGCACGAACACCACCGACGTGTCGGCGCCGAGCAGCGGCCCGACCGTCCCGGCAAGCGCCGCCTGGCCGGACGCCTTCATGGTCGACAGCACCACGTCCTGCGGACCGAGATCGGCCGGCTGGTCGCTCGCCCGTACCGGCGCCACGATCTTTCGCTCGCCGGTGAGCAGCGTCAGGCCGTGTCGCCGGATCGCCTCGAGATGCGCGCCGCGCACGACGACGGAGACGTCATGGCCGGCCGATGCGAGCCGCGCCGCGAAGTTGCCGCCGATGGCCCCGGCGCCGAAAACGCAGATCCGCATCGCTTTTCCGACCTAGCCTCGCGTCTCGGCCAACCGCAGCGAATCGATGAAGCGGAGCGCGGCGCTGCGGGTCCGCATGTCGCTCTTGGCGGTGACCAGGAGGCGATAGAGCCGATCCTTGGCGATGTAGGTGCGCATCATCACGAAGCCGCCGTCCCGGCCTTCGATATCGAGCGCGTAGCCGTCCCAGCCCTGCAGGGTGACCAGCTCGTCGCGGACGTACTTGAACTTGTCCTTGGGAAAGGCCTTCTCGGCGTCGCCGCGCCCCAGGTTGCGCGCCATCTCCTTGGTATCGTGGCCGCTGAACCAGCCCGGCTCGTAGTCGACATAGTCGAAGTCGAAGATCTGGTCGGCGCGCTTGGATTCCCAGGCGACGCGCGGCGTCGCGTTGCCCGGATCCTTCTGCCCGGCCGTGCTCTTCTCGGCCGGCGCCGGCATCTCGAGCCGAAAGCGCAGGTCGGGCGCCACGATGGTCTGCCATTCCTCGCCGGTCTGCGCCTCGGCGGCGAACGGTGCGGCGAGCGGAAGCAGCGCGAGGGACACCGCCAGGACGCGGCGTTTCATGCCGCGTTTCATGCTGTGTTTCATGCCGCCGGCACCAGCTCTTCGCGGCCGGACCATTCCCAGGCGAGTCCGGTGCGCGAGATGCCGAGCAAGAGGCCGTGCAATTCCCTGGGATGCACCCATCCTCCGTCGGGATCGGTCGCCGGATCGGAGCCGCGCGGCGTATAGCGCGCATTGGCATCGAGAAGGCGGCCACGGAGCGCGGGCCAGTCGTGCGTCTCGACATAGCACATGTAGAGCGAATCGCCGTGCTTCTTCACGAACCGGCCCATGGCATGGACATCGTCGGTCGCCTGGCTCAGCTCGATGCGGTCGAGCCGGTTGGGCGGGTCGAACAGGGTGAGCGTGCCGATATAGCCGAAGCGGTCGCTGCCGATCTCGCTGAAGCGCGCAGGGTCGAGGCCGAACAGGCCGGCATAGAGGGCCGCCGCCCGCCGCCAGTCGCTCGCCAGCGTGTTGGTGGTCTCGTAGAGGAAGGACACCGGCCCGACGCGCGGCCGATAGGTGCTCGGCGAAACGACGACCGGCAGGCCGAACGTGACATCGCCGTCGAGGTAGAGCTGTTCGCCGTCGCGTTCGTAGGCGATGCCGAGTCCCTCCCAGCGCTTCATCATGGCGTCGAGATCGGCGGTGCAGTAGCCCGCCGTCATCAGCCCCTCGCCGCGCGCCGTCAGGAACTCCCGCGTGCGGCCGGCGCCGTCGGGCTCGCAGAGCTCGAATTCGCTTTCGCCGACAGCGAGGATGGTGCGCCGGGCGCCGAGACGGCGGCTGTGGTCGCGGCGCGCGACCTCGCAGCCCAGCAATTGCTGGTAGCGCAAAGCCGCCTTGGCGGCGTCATGGACGGCGATCTGCACGCGGTCGCAACGGTCGAGCATGCCGCGACGATAGCTCAGTAGGCACAGTCGCGGAACAACGGCTCGAACGAGCCTTGCCATTCGTCCTGCCATTTGGCCTGCAGCTCGTCGGCGGGCGCGAGGCCGCTGGCGACGGCGCGATCGAGCGGCGCGAGATAGATGGTCTCGTCGTTGCTCTCGGCGTCGAGCTGTCGGCGCGCCCGCAGGCCGGCATGCGCGATCTCGACCACGTCGCGCGCCAGGTCCGAAAGCGGCAGCCCCTGGAACCTGGTCGCAAGTCCGGTCCGCGGCGCATGGCTGCGCAGGTAGTCGTGATCCTCGATCGTCCAGTCCTTGACCAGGTCCCAGGCGGCGTCGAGCGAATCCTGCTCGTAGAGCAGGCCGACCCACAGCGCCGGCAAGGCATTCAGCGCCGGCAACGGGCCCGCATCGGCGCCGCGCATCTCGAGGTAGCGCTTCAGGCGCACCTCGGGGAAGGCGGTGGTGACATGATCGGCCCAGTCGTTGATGGTCGGCAGCTCGCCCGGTCGCGCCGGCAGCCGGCCCTTCAGGAAGTTACGGAAGCTCTGGCCCGCCGCGTCGATATACTTGCCGTCGCGATAGACGAAGTACATCGGCACATCGAGCATGTAGTCGGCATAGCGCTCGAAGCCGAAGCCGTCCTCGAACACGAACGGCAGCATGCCGCAGCGGTCGGGGTCGGTGTCGGTCCAGATATGGCTGCGGTAGCTCTTGTAGCCGGACAGCTTGCCCTCGAGGAACGGCGAGTTGGCGAACAGCGCCGTCGCCAGCGGCTGCAGCGCGAGCGAGACGCGGAACTTCTTCACCATGTCGGCTTCGGAGGAGAAGTCGAGGTTGGTCTGCACCGTGCAGGTGCGCAGCATCATGTCGAGACCGAGCTTGCCCTTCTTGGGCATGTAGTCGCGCATGATCTTGTAGCGCCCCTTTGGCATCCAATGGACGTCCTCGCGCTTCCATTGCGGGGCGAAGCCGAGGCCGATGTAGCCGGCGCCGAGCTCGTCCGCGACCTCCTTGACCTCGACGAGATGCTGGGCGTTCTCGGCCGCGGTCTCGTGCAGCGTCTCGAGCGGCGCGCCGGACAGCTCGAACTGCCCGCCGGGCTCCAGCGTGATGTTCGCCTTGCCGCGCACGAGCGCGATCGGATTGTTGCCCTCGATCACCGGCTCCCAGCCGAAGCGGGTCAGCCCTTCCAGCATCATGCGCACGCCGGCCGGTCCGTCGTACGGCAGCGGCTTCAGCGTTTTTTTGTCGAAGCCGAACTTCTCGTGCTCGGTGCCCATGCGCCATTGCGCGCGCGGCTTGTTGCCGGCCTCGAAGTAGTCGACAAGCTGCCGCCGATCCGTGATCGGCGTGCCGCCGCCCGATGGTGGTGCGGACATGCAGTGATGGCTCCCTGTATCGCCCCCGACGTTGTCACCGGACGCGGCGCGATTCGCATGAAGATTCCTCACGCGAGAACGCGATTGGTTCATGATGTTCGAGTCCCCCTCTCCCATATCGTCAGGGGAGAGCGCAAGCGCTCAGCGGGTCGCCCTGGAGGTGCGATAATCGCCGGGCAATCGCGGCGTGGGCGTGCGCCAGTCGCCCAGCATGGCTTGCCAGCAGGCCAGGGCGGCAAGGGCTGCGGTGTCGGCGCGCAGGATGCGCGGGCCGAGTCCGACGGACGTTACCTCCTTCATGCGACGCAAGGCTTCGAGCTCGGCTGCGGCGAAACCGCCTTCCGGTCCGATGACGATCGCCCACGGGGCGGAACGCGCCGCCGGATCGAGCGTCGACAGGACGTCGGCGATGGGCCGTCCGCCGCCGGTCTCGTCGCACATCAGCAGGCGACGGCCTGCCGGCCAGCGGTCGAGCAGATGGCCCAGCTCGATCGGTGCACGCACCTCGGGCACGGTCAGCCGCTCGGTCTGCTCCGCCGCCTCGACCGCGTTGGCGCGCAGGCGTTCGACGTTGACGCGCTCCACCGCCGTGTGCCGCGTGAGCACCGGCTGCAGCAGGGCGACGCCAAGCTCGGTCGCCTTCTCGGCAACGAGGTCGATGCGGGTGCGCTTGATCGGCGCGAAGCAGAGCCAGAGATCGGGCTCCGCCGCCTGGACACGCGTCTGCGTCTCCACCAGCGCGGCCGCCGTTTTCTTGCCGCGCAGCGACAGCGTCGCCGTCCACTCGCCGTCGCGGCCGTTGAACAGCAGGAGCCTCGCCCCCTCCTCGCGTCGCATGACGTGACGCAGATAATGGGCCTGGGCCTCGCCGAGCGGCGCCTCGACGCCGGCCGCGAGGTCGGTCTCGATGAACAGGCGCGATACGCTCATGGAACTCCTGCTTGCTTGCCGCCATGATGCCGCCATGACCGCGGACCGGACAACCGGCTTCACCGATATCGATCTCCAGCATTGGTCGCTGCGCTATCTGCCGCCGGCGGCTCGCCCGTTCGGTCGGCTCGCCCGGTGGGACCGGCCGATCGGCATCTGGCTGCTGCTCTTCCCGTGCTGGTGGTCGCTGGCGCTGGCGGTGGGAGCTGACTGGGCGCATCTCCTGGGCTGGATGATCCTGTTCGCGCTGGGTGCGATCTCCATGCGCGGCGCCGGCTGCACCTGGAACGACATCCTCGACCGCAAGGTCGATGCCGAGGTCGAACGTACGCGCGGCCGGCCTTTGCCGTCGGGCGAGGTGCGCCTGCGCAGCGCCGTCGTATGGATGGGACTGCAGGCGCTGGTGGGCGCGGTGATCCTGTTCAAGTTCAACAAATTCGCGGTCCTGGTGGGCATGGGGTCGCTCGCCCTCGTGGCGATCTATCCGCTGATGAAGCGCATCACCTCCTGGCCGCAGGTCGTGCTTGGCTTTGCCTTCAACTGGGGTGCCCTGCTGGGCTTCGCCGCCGTGACCGGGACGCTCACCTGGGCGACCGTCGCGCTCTATTTCGGCGGCGTCTCCTGGACGATGGTCTACGACACGATCTACGCCATGCAGGATCAGCGCGACGACGCGATCGTAGGCGTGCGGTCCACGGCCCGGCGCTTCGCCGATGCACCGCGGCGCTGGCTCACCTTGTTTGCCGTCCTCGCCGTCGCGCTTTGGGTCGCGGTGGGCGTGCTGGCGCCGCTGCATCTGCCCTACTTCGTCGTGCTTGCGGCCGTGGCCGCGCACTTCGGCTGGCAGATCGTCGACCTCAAGCCGCACGACCAGCCCGATTGTCTGGCCAAGTTCAAGGCCAACGCGCAGGTCGGCTGGCTGATGCTGGCGGCTGTGGTGGCGGGACAATTCGGCGCATGACGCGCCTGCCGGCCGATCCCGAAGGCTTCATCCGCGCCAATACCGCCCTCGAGGCGCCGGCCATGGTGCCGGAGTTCAAGCTGTGGCTCGCCAGCGAATACGTGCCGATCTGGCAGGCGACCGAGGCCTGGATGGACCAGCAGAACATCGACCCGCCCTATTGGGCCTTCTGCTGGCCGGGCGGCCAGGCGATCGCGCGCTATCTGCTCGACCATCCCGCGGAGGTCCGCGGCAAGCGCGTGATCGATTTCGCGGCCGGCTCGGGAGTCTCCTCGATGGCGGCGGCGCGGGCCGGGGCGGCATCGGTGGTCGCCAACGACATCGACAAGCTGTCGCTGGTTGCAGCCCGTCTGAACGCGGCGGTCAACGGGCTCGCGATCGAGGTCTCCGCCGACGACTGGCTCGCCGGACCCGACGCTGCGCCCAAGGCCGCCATCCCCGAGGCCATCCCGGAGGCTGACGTCGTGATCGCGGGAGACGTCTGCTACGAGCGCGACATGTCGGTGCGCGCATTGGCCTGGCTGCGCAGCCATGCCCGCGCCGGGCGGCTCGTCCTGCTGGGCGATCCGGGCCGCAACTACTTCAGCGCCCAGGGCCTCGAGGAGCGCGCGCGCTACGAAATCCCGACATCGCTGCAACTGGAGAATCGCGGCATGCGCGAGACCGTCGTCTGGCGGGTGTTGCCTCATCCATAGGCAGGCGTCAGAATTCCTTCACTGTTCTTTCACATCCGTTTCGGCTAAACGGCCGCTGCATGTCGAAGAAGCCCCCTAAATCGACCATCACCTCCGCCGACTTCGCTTCCCTCTACGACGGATTCACTGCCCCGGTCTCCCGCTTCGATTGCGGCCGCAAGTGCGCGCCGCTGAACGGCGGCTCGCCGGTCTGCTGCACGACCGAGAACGCCGTGCCCGTCGTGCACAAGGTCGAGTTCGATCTGCTGAAGGGCCGCACCGACCTCTGGTCGAAGTTCAAGCCCTACGACTATGCCACGCGCCAGATCGTGGCCGAGCTCACCTCGGACTGCATGGCCATCCATTGCAAGGGCGCGCGGCATTGCGAACGGGACAATCGCACCATCGCCTGCCGCGGCTTCCCCTTCTATCCCTACCTCACGCGGCAGAAGGAGTTCGTCGGGCTCGGCACCTACTGGGTGTTCGAAGATCGCTGCTGGATGATGTCCAACCTCGAGATCGTCGACAAAAAGTTCGTGGCGGAATTCATCGCCACCTACGAGGCGATGTTCGTCAAGGACCCGAGCGAGTTCACGACCTACGTCGACTTCTCGGCCTCGGCGCGGCGCGTCTATTCGCGCTGGAAGCGGGAGATCCCGCTGCTCGGCCGCGAGGGCGAGCTCCTGATCGTCGAGCCCAGCAGCGGCGACATCCGGCCCGGCCGGAAGAAGGACTATCCCAAGATCGCCCCCTTCTCCTCGGAGAAGGAATACCGTGCCGCCATCAAGGACGCGGACGGGGAAGTCCCCAAGGACGGGCTGCGCCCGTCCTGATCCTCGGATACAAGGCTGGCGTGTCGTCTTCCCGCCGCCGCCTTGCCTGGATCCTGCTGTTTCTGTCGCCGGCCCTGTTCGGCGTGAACATGCTGGCGGCGCGCTACGTCACCTTCGTGCCGCCCAACGCACTGGCGCTGGGGCGCTGGCTGTTCTTCTGCCTCATCCTGCTGCCGATCGTGTGGCCGAGACTGTGGGCCGGCCGCGCCGCGATCGCCCGCGAATGGCCGGACCTGCTGCTGCTCGGCGCGCTCGGCATGTGGGTGTGCGGCGCCTTCGTCTATATCGGCGGCCGCACCACCGAGGCCCTCAATATCGGGCTGATCTACGCCGCCTCGCCGATCGTGGTGCTGGTCTTCGGCCGCGAGAGGCTGACGCCCGCCCGGCTGGTGGGCGTCATCCTGTGCCTCCTGGGCGTCTGTACCGTCTTCGCCAAGGGCCGGCTCGGCAACCTGCTGGGCGTGCGCCTGACGAGCGGCGACCTCTGGATTGCCGTGGCCTCGGCGTCCTGGGCCGTCTATTCGCTGTTGCTGAAACAGCGGCCGAGCGCCTTCGATCCTCTCGCGCGGCTGTGGCTGATCGCGTCAGGCGGCGTCCTGATCCTGCTGCCGTTCACGATCGGCGAAGCCGTGCTGTGGGGTGGCCCGGACCTCGGCGACGGGCGTGTCTGGCTCGCCTGGCTGGTCGTGGCGGCAGTGCCGGGACTTGCCGCCTACGCGGCCTACTCCTTCTGCATCGCCGAGCTGGGACCGGCCAGCACCAGCGTGTCATTGTACCTGGGGCCGCCCTATGTCGGCGTGATGGCCTGGCTTGCTCTTGGCGAGGCGCCGCACTGGTACCATTTGATGGGCATCGCGCTGGTCCTGCCGGGTCTCTTCCTGGCGACGCGACCGGTGCCCAAAGGAGCCTGAAGATGCGCCGTGTCCTCCTCGCCCTGCTGCTGTCACTGCTGGCCGTGCCGGCATTCGCCGACGAGATCGGCGCCGTGGGCTATCGCTTCAAGTGGATCGGCCCCAACGACAAGATCGTCGTCGAGGCGTTCGACGATCCCGACGTGCCCGGCGTCACCTGCTACTTCTCCCACGCCCGCACCGGCGGCATCAAAGGCGCGATCGGCGTCGCCGAGGATCCGGGCGAGGCCTCGATCGCCTGCCGCCAGGTCGGACCGATCGACCAGGCCAAGCTCGACAAGCTCAAGAGCCCGCACGAGGTCTTCAGCGAGCGCGCCTCGCTGATCTTCAAGTCGACGCAGGTCATGCGCTTCTGGGACGCCAAGCGCCACGCCCTGATCTATCTCACCTACACCGACCGCATCTTCGAAGGCAGCCCGCGCAACTCGATCAGCGTCGTGCCCGTCGGCGCCAGTCACTAGGGCAACGCCTGGCAGGCTGTTGAACAGGGGGTTTTTGAGCCACGCATCCAGGCAATATCGATTCAAGGGCCGCGCCGAGACCGCACATGTTGGGTTCAGGCACGCTGGGCTCAGGCACGCTGGGCTCAGGATCGTGAGATCGAGATTGTGCCGGTCTTGATTCGATTGCAGCACGTCATGTCGCGGCTCCGGCTTTTTCAACAGCCTGCCGGCGCATCGATGGCGCGTGCCCCCGCACGGTATCCTATTACCCCAGGCGGGGGTGGGGTGAAAAAATGAGAAAATGGCGGGAAAGGCCGATGCCATCGGCATCGGATGCTTCTCACCCGATGAGAAATCCGTGAGAAGCTCCGCATCAACGGTTCCTGCGGAGACACTTATCTCAACGGGAACCGTGGAGACACGCATCAACGGTTCCCGTGGAGACACGTATCAACGGTTCCCGCGGAGATAGAGGAATGTCCCCAGCAGCACCCACCTCGCTGCCTTGGGCTTGCCGGCCAGGGGCGTGGTGTAATGCCAGAACGGCAGGCGATAGGCCGTCACCGTCGCAGGCGACGCGACCGAGACGATCTCGCTGAAATGGCCGGCGCGGCTGTAGACCAGCCACTGGTGCGCAACGCCCGGCGCGCAGAGGCTGAGGTGCAGGTCGACATAGCCTCTCTCGGCGCGCTTGTTCTCGGGATGGTGATCGTTGTGCGGACCGGCATAGTCGCCCGGCCCGTAGCGCAGCACCTGCAGGCCCCAGCCTGACGCCAGCCTGCGGCCGGCCAGCGCCTGGGCGAAGGCGCGAAAGCTCTCCGAATGCATCAGCCGCGCCAGCCCGATACGCTCGGCCATCTTCACGCCTCGCTCGCGCCGGCTGTCGAAGAAGATGGTCCGCGCCCGGCTGGTCTTGGGCAGCTGCTCGGCATAGTCGCGACGCATGTCCCAGATGCTCTCGGGCGGGATCGGCTTTGCCAGAGGTTCGAGAGTGTCGGAGAGATGTTCTTCCAGCGCGTTCCGCAGGCGCGCCGCCTTGGCGCGGTCGAGGAGGTCGTCGGCCGCGAGGAAGCGTGTGCGCGGATCGGCCAGCGCGCCACACAACGGATGCGTGCCGGCCAATACCTTGCGGCCGGCGCGGGTCAGCAGATCCTCGAACTCGCCGGGAATGGCAGGCGGGATGGTGTTTGATCTCATGCGCGGGCCACCTTAAAGGACAACGCCACCATGCCCTACGCCTCACTTCGGGATTTCATCGCGCGCCTTGAACGGGCCGGCCGCCTGGTGCGCGTCACGGCGCCGGTGTCGCCGCATCTGGAGATGACCGAGATCCAGACGCGGCTGCTCGCCGAGAAGGGCCCCGCCGTTCTGTTCGAGAACGTCGTGCGCGCCGACGGCACGCGTTCCGAGATCCCGGTGCTGGTCAACCTGTTCGGTACCGTCGAAAGAGTCGCCTGGGGCATGGACCGCGAGCCGCACGAATTGCGCCAGGTCGGCGAGACGCTCGCCTTCCTGCGCCAGCCCGAGCCGCCGGGTGGCTGGCGCGAGGCGCTCGACATGCTGCCGACGCTGCGCACGGTGATGGCGATGAAGCCCAGGACCGTCGGCGCCGCGCCCTGCCAGGAGATCGTGCTCACGGGCGGCGACATCGATCTCGGCCGCCTGCCGATCCAGACCTGCTGGCCGGGCGAGCCCGCACCGCTCATCACCTGGCCATTGATCGTGACGCAAGGGCCGGACCCGAAGAACGACCGGCAGGACAGCTTCAATCTCGGCATCTACCGTCTGCAGGTCACCGGCCGGAACACGACGCTGATGCGCTGGCTGAAGCATCGCGGCGGCGCGCAACATCACCGGCGCTGGAAGGGCGCGGGCAAGCGCGAACCGCTGCCGGTCGCCGCGGTGATCGGCGCCGATCCCGGCACCATCCTCGCCGCGGTCACGCCCGTGCCCGACACGCTGTCGGAATATCAGTTCGCGGGCCTCCTGCGCGGCAAGAAGGTCGAGCTGGTCGACTGCAAGACCGTGCCGCTCAAGGTGCCGGCCGAGGCCGAGATCGTGCTCGAGGGCCATGTCAGCCTCGACGACCATGGCGACGAAGGTCCCTATGGCGATCACACCGGCTACTACAACAGCGTCGAGACGTTCCCGGTCTTCACTCTCAGCGCCATCACCATGCGGCGCCAGCCGATCTATCTCTCGACCTTCACCGGCCGGCCGCCGGACGAGCCTTCGGTGTTGGGCGAGGCGCTGAACGAAGTGTTCATTCCTCTGTTCCAGCAGCAGTTCCCCGAGATCGTCGATTTCTGGCTGCCGCCCGAAGGCTGTTCCTATCGCATCGCCGTGGTGTCGATGAAGAAGGCCTATGCCGGCCACGCCAAGCGCGTGATGATGGGCGTGTGGTCGTATCTGCGGCAGTTCATGTACACCAAGTGGGTGATCGTGGTGGATGCCGACATCGACGCGCGCAGCTGGAAGGACGTGATGTGGGCGGTCGCCACGCGCATGGACCCGGCACGCGACATCACCGTGATCGAGAATACGCCGATCGACTATCTCGACTTCGCCTCGCCCGTGTCAGGCCTCGGCTCCAAGATCGGCCTCGACGCCACCGACAAATGGCCGGGCGAGACCCATCGCGAATGGGGCCGTCAGATCCGCATGGACCAGGCCGTGATCGACAAGGTCGACGCGATGTGGGGCACGCTCGGCCTGCCCGGCAGCGGGAAGAAGATCTGGCGGTAACCGGCGATCGGGTCGGGTTCGCGGCCGAACTACGCCATACTACGCTCATGTCAGGACTACGCCCTTGTCAGGCTCCAGTCCGGCCCTGCTCCATGAATTCAGGCGGCGCGCCGAGAAGGCTTTACCCGGTCGTATTGTGCGCATGATGCTCTACGGGTCGCGCGCGCGGCGATGCCCGACCCGTTTCGGATTGGGATGTTGCAATCTTCCTTGACGGAAAACCGTCGCGGAACGATCGCGACCTTTCGGATATCGGCTTCGACCCGATGATGGAGCATGGCCAGCACGTGCAAACCATCGCCGTCGACTCGACTCGTCCCCCGAGCATTCCTCGTTTCTGAAGAACGTGTATGAGGACGGAATCGCCGCGTGAACATCGGGGCTGCAGCGTCCGGCGAAAGCGGAAAGATTCCTGGCGCAGGCCATGCAACCCGTCGCTGACGAGGCGCCGGAGGCGATGATCCATCTTTCCTACTACGCGATGTTGCATGCAGCGGCGGCCGTCCTTGTCGAGCGCCAGGGCCGGGCACCGAAAACGCACGGCGCAACCATCGGGCAGTTTGCGGAAACAACCAGAAGAGAAGGTGAAGAAGGCCGGTCGCTCAGCCGAGCTTTTAATCGCGCCGGCGATACACGTTTGCCGACTATGCCGACGATTCCATCTCCGACGCGGCCGACGCACTGCAGACACGCGATGCAGCGGCAACCTTGTGGACTTCTGCCGTTCGTTGCTCTGCGAACACAACCGGAAGGGAAGGCAAAGATGGCCGATCGCTCGGCCGCGCTTTCAATCGCGCCGGCGATACACGTTTGCCTTCCGACTATGCCGACGATTCCATCCCCGACGCAGCCGACGCATTGCAGACACGCGATGCAGCAGCGACTTTTGTCGGCTTCTGCCGTTCGTTGCTCCGAGGCGATCTGGCCGTTGCGGTAGCAGAGGGCATGAAGATCGGCGACAGAATTCCCTCCCCTATCTGCGCCTGATTCCCTATATCGCTTGCGTGCCATCTTCCAACAACAAGCTCCTCGAAGGGCCGATCCTTCGCTCGCTGCTGGCGCTTGCCGTGCCGATCGTGCTGGCGAACGTGTTGCAGTCGGCCTACCAGATCATCGACGCCTTCTGGGTCGGGCGGCTGGGCGGGGCCGCGATCGCGGCCGTGTCGGTGAGCTTTCCCGTGATGTTCCTGATGGTCGCGGTGGGCGCCGGCCTGTCGATCGCGGGCTCGACGCTGATCGCGCAGTATGTCGGCGCGCGCAACGAGAAGATGGTGGGCCACGTCGCCGGCCAGACACTCCTGATGGTGGTGCTGGCCGCCCTTGTGCTCGGCACGATCGGCTATGTCACGGCGCCCATGGTGCTGCGGCTGATGGGAGTCGCCCCCGACGTCTATGACGGCGCGCTCGGGTTCATGCGCGTGTCGTTCCTGGCGCTGGCGTTCAACTTCACCTTCTTCGTCTTCCAGGGCATCATGCGCAGCATCGGCCGGCCGTCGCTGCCGGTCTACATCGTGCTGGCCACGGTGTTCCTGAACTTCGCGCTCAATCCGGTGATGATCTTCGGCTGGGGCCCGATCCCGGGCCACGGCGTGATGGGCGCGGCGCTCACCACGCTGGTCACGCAGGGGCTCGCCGCCCTGATCGGGATCGCGATCCTGCGCCGCGGCAGCCACGGCATCCATGTCCATGCCGCCAACCTCGTCCCCGACTTCCAGCACATCAAGCGCGCGTTCTTCCTCGGTCTGCCGGCCTCGATCGACATGTCGGCGCGGGCGCTGGCGCTGATGCTGATGACCTTCCTGGTCACGAGCTTCGGGACCTCGAGCCTTGCCGCCTACGGTGTCGGCGGCAACGTCCTGCAGGCCGTCGCCATCATCCCCGGCATCGGCCTGTCGATCGCGGTGGCGGCGCTCGCCGGCCAGAACATCGGCGCCGGCAATATCGATCGGGCGGAGCGGATCGGCCGGCTGGGCTCGTGGCTGGGCTTCGGGGTGCTCACGGCTTTCGGCATTCTCGTGTTCCTGCTCGCCTCGCCGCTCGTCGCCTTCTTCGTGCCCAACGATGCCGAGGTCATCACAGAGGGCGCGCGTTTCCTGCGCATCATGGCGTTGAGCTGGGGTTTCTACGGCGCGCAGTTCGCGCTCATCGGCGTCTTCCGCGCCGCCGGCAGCATGATGGTGAGCATGGTGCTGACCGTCGTTTCGACATGGGTGTTGCAGCTGCCGGTCGCCTACATCCTGTCCAAGCACACCTCGCTTGGCGTCGACGGTATCTACTGGTCCCTGCCGATCTCGTCGGTCCTCATCTTCTTCATCACGGTCGTGGTCTTCGCCAAGAGCGGGTGGCGCAAGAAGCGACTGATCGTCGAGGAGGAGAAGCTCATGAACCGGGTGACGGACGAGATCCTGAGCGACGAGTCGCCGCGTTAGCAGGCTGTTGAACGCGTTGGCATGCTGTTGAAAAAGTCGGGAACCACGACATGGCGTGCGGCAATCGAACCGAGATCGGCACGATCCAGGTTCTCACAATCCAGACTCTAACGTGCGGCTTCGGCGCTGCCCTCGAATCGATATTGCCCGGGTCGATATCGCCTGGGCGCATGGCTCAAGATCTTTTTTCAACAGCCTGTTAGGCCGTCATTGCCGCCGCATCGCCGGCAGGACCTCGCCCACGACCAGCTGCTGGCTCACCGCGCTGTCATCAGCCGAAGCGCCGCGGGTGCGGCTGTTGACCGCCACCTTGTCGAGGCCAAGCGCCTGCAGCGAGCGCAGCCGCTCGATGCAGCGGTCGGGCGGCCCGACGATGGCATAGCGATCGATGAAGTCGTCGGTCAGCGTGCCGGCCTGGCGCGAATCGGCACGGGTGTGGGCGCGCATGTCGTAGTTGGTGCGCAGCGTCTCCAGCACGGTGCGGTCGGCGGCCGACACCGGCCCGTTGGCCTTGCCGTGCATCACCGAGAAGCGCGCGAACGTCGTGAGGCCGCCGCGGACCAGATCGCGCGCCGCCTTCATCTCGCCGTGGCAGCCGAGATTGACGTAGGCGCCGAAGGCGACGCCGTCGGGATCGAGGCCGGCGTCCTTGCGGGTCTTGCGGGCGAGCGCGATTCCCCAGGCCAGCCGCTCGAGGTTGGCGCCGAGGGTGAACATCACCCGCTCGGCATGGAGGGCTGCCATGGCGATCACCTTGGGGCCGCTCGCCGCCACCTCGACCGGCACCTTGGCGCCACCCGCGATCCAGTCGATGCGGCTCGCCGACGGTGCGTCGTGCAGATGAAGGCCGGAGACCGGCGGCGCCGCCTCATGCGGAATGTCGATCTCGTCGAAGCTCACCGCCTCGCCGCGCAGATAGGCCTGCAGATGACGCAGATAGCGCTCGAACTGCGCCAGGCGCGCGGGCGCCCGGCCGAGATGCGCCAGCGCGGAGTCGCCGCGGCCGATGCCCAGCACCGCGCGGCCGTTCGAGATCCGGTTGACGCTGGTGATGGCGGTCGCCGTCGCCGCAGCGTGGCGGGTCACCGAGTTGGTGACCCCGGTGCCGAGGCCGATCCGCATCGTGGCCGTCGCGGCAAGGGCCAGCGAGACGTAGGGATCTCCCGACAGGTTCTGCGAATCGACCACGAGCATGCCGTCCCAGCCCGCCGCCTCGATGTCCCGCGCCGTACGCGCGCTGCCGCGCGCCGAGGCGACGCCCGTGGTCCACAGTTCCAACGCTCCCTCCACTCGATCTTGCGGTCGCTTTCGACACTTTGGTCGGCGTCCGGCCTAATGTAAACTTCGTTAACATGAGTTGGAAACAGCGCGCCCGTGCAGGTGCGTATCATCACGGCAACTTGCGCGAGGCGCTGATCCAGGCCGCGCGCGAGCTGATCAAGGAGAAGGGTCCGGCAGGTTTCACCTTCGCCGACGCGGCGCGCTGGGCCGGCGTCAGCCCGGCCGCGCCCTATCGCCATTTCCGCGATCGCGAGGCGCTTCTTGCTGATGTCGCGCGCGAAGGCTTCGCGCGCTTCGAGGCGATGCTGACGGCCGGCTGGGCCGGCGGCAAACCCGACCCGCTGACGGCCTTCAACAATGTCGGCCGCGCCTATCTCGCTTTCGCGCGCGCCGAGCCCGCCTACTACGCCGCGATGTTCGAGTCGGGTCTGCCGCCCGATCTCAATCCCGAACTGCGCGCCGCGGGCGATCGCGCCTTCGCGGTGCTGCGCGGGGCGGCTGAATCGCTGGCGGCGAACCTGCCCACCAAGGGTCGGCCGCCGGCGCTGATGATGAGCCTTCATCTCTGGTCGATGGCGCATGGCATCGCCTCGCTGTTCGGTCGCGGCGATGCCGGCCGCCGCACCTTGCCAATGACGGCCGAGGAACTACTTGAGTCGGCGATGCTCATTTACCTGCAGGGATTGGGTATTCCCCAAAAAGGATGAAATCGACCGGGCGGCCCTTGACTCCCTTGGGCCGAGAGCCCAATGTAAATGTCGTTAACATTTACATCGTTAACCGCTTGGTGGAGGCCCTCGATGTACTACGGCCTGATGGACAGACTGGATGACGTACCCAAGGCCGCCTGGGTGGCGCTTGTGGTGCTCGCCTTCATCGTTTTCTGGCCGGTTGGCCTCGGCTTGCTCATTTACCTCAAATGGAGTGGACGCATGTCTTGCTGGAAGCACGGTCATTACGGCCGCTGGTACACGCCCGACGGCCGGGAAGCCCGCGAAGAGTTCCGCGCCTGGCGCCGCCGCCATCGCTGGGGCCGCCACTCCAGCGGCAACGTCGCCTTCGACGAATATCGCGAGGAGACGCTGCGCAAGCTCGACGAGGAGCAGCGCGAGTTCCGCGACTATCTCGACAAGCTGCGGTCGGCCAAGGATCGTGCCGAGTTCGACCAGTTCATGGCCGAGCGCCGCAATCGTCCGCCGGCGACCGAACCCCCGCCCGCTCCGGCGGTCTGATCTCCCAATCCGACCCCACGCGATGACGCTGCCCGCGACGCCCCGTCGCGGGCAGTATCGCGTCAGTAGTCGAGTTTCATCGGCAGACCGTGATGGACCGCCTGCCGCACGAGATCCGTAAGCACGGCAAAGGCATATTGCGCCCGCAACTCGAGCGGCGTTTCGGTGGTCGGCGGACGACGCCCCCAGCGCGCGACTTCCGAATCCGAGGCCTTCCAGGTGGCCGTATTGAGATCGGCAAGCTGGCCCGACAGCATTTTCACCGAGCCCATGACGATGCGGCGGCCATCGACGTTGCTCCCTTCGAAGGTGAAGCGAAGCGTGCAGGGCAGCCACAACTCGACATTCCGCACCAGATGCGAAAAACGTGAGCGGAAACCTTCGACATTGCAGCGGATCAGCGCCGGGTCATCGTCCCAGGCTTCCGGCAATGCAGGCGGCGCGCGCAGCGAAGGATGCTCGGCATAGGCGGCCCACAGGACCAGAGAGCCGAAACCATCCCAGCCGGGCCGCGCCGTGAAGTAAGGCGACTCCGCCGATTCATCCCATTCGAGCGGCTCGTCGAGATTGTCGCCCAGCGACTGCGCCAGCATATGGCGCCAGTCGAGCAGGCGCGGGCGCAGGCGCGCCGCTTCCTCGACAGGATCGCCGAATGCAGCACGGCCCGTCGAATCGCCCCGCTCCCGCGCGATCTTGTCCGCGACGTTTTCCCAGTTTCCCGCGTAATAGCGCGTCAACGATCCGACATAGACATCCAAAGCCATAAACGAGGAAGCCCCTTTTTTGCCTCTCTCCTCTGCCACCGTCAGTTGATCTATACCGGGAATGATCCCGTGCAAAGAGCCGTCTGCATATATTTGACGTATGCCCGATGCACACAACGCAACTCACGGATGCTCCCCGAGAGGATGGACGCTCCCCATGAGTATTTTCCGTGAAACATGGATGCATCGCACTCCGATGAGTCCATCCATGACTCACCCGGTGCTCGCAGGATTGTCGGAGTTGGCTCGCTAGGAGGCTGCTGCCTTGGTCGCGCCTGACTTCAGCATGGCGTCGATCTCGGCGCTGCTGTAGCCCGCCTCGCGCAGCACCTCGACGCTATGCTCGCCCATTCGTGGCTGCAGGCGCGTGATCTCGGGCTTGGTCTTGCTGAAGCGCGGCGGAATGTCCGGCATGCGCAGCCGGCCTTCGCTTGGATGCTCGACTTCCTTCCAGAAGCCGGTCGCCTGCAGCTGCGGATCGACGAACAGGTCGTCAAGCGTGTTGACCGGCCCGTGCGGTACGTTGGAGTTCTTCAGGATCTGCACCCATTCAGCGTTGGTATGCGTGGCGCAGATCTCGGCCAGCGTCGCATAGTAGGCCTCGACGTTCTTGAGGCGGTTGGCGAGCGACGTGAAGCGCGGATCCTTGGCAAGATCGTCACGGCCGACCAGGGTGCAGAACTCCTTCCAGTGACCGTCGGTGTAGGGCAACAACGCAAAGTAGCCGTCCTTCGACGGGTAGGGCCGGCGCTCCTTGTTGAGGACGCGCTTGTAGCCGGCACCTTCCAGCGCCGGCTGAAAGCTTTCGCCGTAGAGATGCTCGACCATCACGAACGAGACCAGCGTCTCGAACATCGGCACCTCGACCGACTGGCCCTGTCCGGTCTTTTCGCGGGCATAGAGTGCGGCCAGCACCGCCGACACGACCCCGTTGGAGCTCGTCTTGTCGGCGACGATGGTCGGCAAGAAGCGCGGCTGGCCCGCCACCACCGTCTGCAACGCGGCGAGGCCGGAGCCCGCCTGGATGATGTCGTCGTAGGCCGCCTTCGGCCCGAGCGGACCGGCGGAGCGGTAGCCGTAGGTCGCGAGATACACCAGCCGCGGATTGATCTTCTCGAAGGCCTCGTATTCCACGCCCAACCGTTTGGCGGGATCGGGCCGGTAGTTGTGCATCAGCACGTCGGCAGTTTCCGCCAGCTTGAACAGTGCCTTGCGGCCGGCCTCCTGCTTGAGGTCGAGCACGATCGAGCGCTTGGAGCGATTGCAGCCGAGATAGAAGGCGGCCATGCCGGGATGCCGCGCCGGGCCGAGCTGACGCGTGGTATCGCCTTCCGGCGGCTCGATCTTGATCACGTCGGCGCCGAGATCGCCCAGCTGCTGTGCGGCCCAGGGGCCCAGCACGACCGTCGTGCAATCGAGAATGCGTACACCGGCCAGCGGCCCTGCCATTGTCAGTCCCCCCATTGTTCGACGCGGCACTGTTCGACGCGGCATCTAAGGAGGCGGCATCTAACCATGCCTGCCACATTGGCGAAACGTTGAGCGGGCATTTGCGAAATTGGGAGGCCGCACCGCAATATTTCCACACCTTCTACAAAATCTTTGCCGACCCTCGTGCGTTGATGCCCTCGTGCGTTGATGGGCGACAACACCCGGACGGCGCTCAAAGGAGGTCGAGATGGCAAGACATGTGACGATGTGGCGGGCGATGTTGCACCGCACGGCAGCGATCCTGATCGGTGCCGGTGGCGTGGTTGCCGTTGCATCCGCCGCCCAGGCGCACGACGATTGGTACTGGAAGAAGCACCGTCATTTCGTGCCACCCGGCCACGTCTACTACGCGCCGCCTCCCCCTGTGGTCTATGCGCCCGCACCACCGCCTGTGGTCTATGTGCCCGCACCGCCTGTGGTTCATGCGCCAGCACCGCCTGTGGGCCATGCGCCGCCGCCGGTCGTGGTCTATCGGCAGAGGCCGGTCTACTACACTCCGGAGCCGACGTATTACGACCCACCGCCGGGTATGAGTCTCAATTTCAACATTCCATTGAGGTAGTTGCCGCAATGCGTCGGCTGGCCGGTGGCCGGCCGACAGTTCCTGGCCAATTGCCCGGATCTTTTGACCGGCCGTCGACACTTCATGGCCAAATTGCCCAAATCTTTTCGGGGACGGCTGGCGGCCCACGATCCGTAACCTCTGATGTCAATGGAGGTTACCCAATGCGTATCGTGAACAAGCTGTCGATCGGAGCTGCCCTCTTCGGTTCCGTTATCCTTGCCTTCGCCGGTGCTGCCCAGGCGCACGACGATTGGGATCCCGGCCGCTGGGATTATGGCCATGATCGTGGCTGGCATCACGGACATGAGCGGGTCGTCGAGCGCCGCTTCGTAGAGGAGCGCCTCGTCTACGTTCCGCGCCCGGTGGTCATTGAGCGGCCGGTGGTCGTTGAGCGGCCGGTCATGATGGCCGCACCGCCGATCGTCTACGCTCCGCCGCCGATCTACTCGACCCCGGGCCCGGCGCGCCTGACCCTGAACTTCAACATCCCGCTGCAGTAGGCTCCGTCGCCCCCGACGACGCCCCGCCGGAGCCTCCCCCCTCCGGCGGGCTATGCGGAATCCGTCTCGTTGCGATAGACACAAAGCGCTTCGTTCCCGGCAGTGCGCTTCGTTCTCGGCAGTTGACTCCTGTTCTCAGCGCATTATTGTTCGACGCATGCTGCGACTGATGAAGCTTCGACTTATTGGCTGATCCGCCGCCCCGGCTCTCCGGGGCCATTGCGGATCACAAGTCGTTTGTCTTCTTTTCTTCCACCCAGTCGCCGCCACACCCTTTCCGTTCATCGCAGTGTTCGTTCCGAGCCTTCAGGCCGTGCGCGGCGCGAGGAGTCTTTTCATGTCAGCCCAGAAACCCATGATGCCAACCGCGAGCGAGAAGTACGTTCCCTTCCCGCCCGTGCAGCTCAAGGACCGACGATGGCCGAATGCCGTCATCACCAAACCGCCCGTCTGGTGCGCGGTGGACCTGCGCGACGGCAACCAGGCGCTGATCGAGCCGATGGACTCGGACCGCAAGACGCGGATGTTCAAGCTCCTCTGCGAGATGGGGTTCAAGGAGATCGAGGTCGGCTTCCCGGCGGCGTCGGAGACGGACTTCGACTTCGTGCGCGAGCTGATCGAGAAGAAGATGATCCCGGACGACGTCACCATCCAGGTTTTGACTCAGAGCCGGCCCGAGTTGATCGAGCGCACCTTCGAGGCATGCCGTGGCGTCCGGCGCGCCATCGTCCATCTCTACAACTCGACCTCGACGCTGCAGCGCCGTGTCGTGTTCGGCATGGACTATAGCGGCATCATCGACATCGCCGTTTCCGGCGCCAAGCTGGTGAAGGAGCTTGCCGACGCCAATCCCGCCACCGAATGGGTGTACGAATATTCGCCCGAGAGCTTCACCGGCACCGAGCTCGAGTTCGCGCGCGACATCTGCGCCGCCGTGGCCGATGTCTACCGGCCGACACCGCAGAAGAAGATGATCATCAACCTGCCGGCGACCGTCGAGATGGCCTCCGCCAACGTCTACGCCGACCAGATCGAATGGTGCCATCGCAACTTCAAGTATCGCGATTCCTTCATCCTGAGCCTGCATCCGCACAACGACCGCGGCACCGGCGTCGCCGCCGCCGAGCTGGGCTACATGGCCGGCGCCGAGCGCATCGAGGGCTGCCTGTTCGGCAACGGCGAGCGCACCGGCAATGTCGATCTCGTCACCCTCGGCCTCAACATGTACACTCAGGGCGTCGACCCGGAGATCGACTATTCCGACATCAACGAGATCCGCCGGACGGTCGAATACTGCAACCAGTTGCCCGTGCATCCGCGCCATCCCTATGGCGGCGATCTGGTCTTCACCGCCTTCTCGGGCTCGCACCAGGACGCCATCAACAAGGGCTTCAAGGCGCTGCAGGCCTCCAACAGCAAGGTCTGGGAAGTGCCCTACCTGCCGATCGACCCGGCCGATCTCGGCCGCAGCTACGAGGCGATCATTCGCATCAACAGCCAGTCGGGCAAGGGCGGCGTCGCCTATATCCTGAAGACCGACTACGGCATCGATATGCCGCGTCCCCTGCAGGTCGAATTCTCCAAGACGATCCAGCAGATCGCTGACGAGACCGGCAAGGAGATCCAGCCGACCCTGATCTGGGATACCTTCCGCAAGGAGTACCTCGAGAACAAGGCGCCGTTCGACTTCGTGGGGCACACCACCGTTCCCCAGCCCGGCCATCCGGACCTGCGCCTGATCGACGCCCGGGTGACGGTGAATGGCCAGGAGAAGAAGGTGAGCGGCCAGGGCAACGGCCCGATCGCGGGTTATGTCGAGGCGCTGGCCAAGGATTGCGGCATCCGGATCAAGGTGCGCGACTACCACCAGCATGCCACCGGCGCCGGCGAGGACGCCCAGGCGGTGAGCTACATCGAGGCGGAAACCGGCGACGGCCGCGTGCTGTGGGGCGTCGGCATGGATTCCAACATCGTCACCGCCTCCCTGAAGGCTGTGACCTGTGCGGCCAACCGCGCCTCGCGCCACCTCGACGGCGGCGGCCGTTAGCGCGTAAGAAGGGGGCATGGCGAAAGCGACGACAAAGCCCCCTTCCCCCAAGAAGCGTCCGGCCACCGCGCCGGACGCCAATCTCCTGGCCGATCTCATGAAATGGGCGACGGCCGCCGGTGCCGACGCGGCCGACGCGCTCTACGTAAACGGCGAATCGATCTCGGTCGCGCAACGACTCGGCAAGCGCGAGAAGCTCGAGAGCAGCGAGGGCCGCGATCTCGGCCTGCGCGTGTTCGTGGGCAAGCGCCAGGCCTTCGTGTCCTCGACCGATTTTTCGCCGGCGGCGCTGCGCACCCTGGCCGAGCGCGCCGTCGACATGGCGCGCGCCGTGCCCGAGGACCCGGTATGCGGCATCGCGCCGGAAGAGCTGCTGGCGCACGACTGGCCCGATCTCGATCTCGACGACAGGCGGCGGGCGCCCTCCGCCAAGGCGCTGCTGGCGCTCTGCGCCGAGACCGAGGATGCCGCCCGCGCCGTGAAGGGCGTCACCAATTCCGAAGGCGCGGAGGCAGGCTGGGGTCGCACCTCGGTGATGCTGGCGGCCAGCAATGGCTTTGCCGGCGGCTACCGGCGCAGCGGCTATTCGCTCTCCTGCGCAGTGCTGGCCGGCGAAGGCACCGGCATGGAACGCGACTACGAATGGTCGAGCGCTGTCCATTTCGACGACCTGATGGCACCCGCCAAGGTCGGACGCAACGCCGGCAAGTTCGCCGTCGAGCGCCTCAATCCGAAGAAGGCGGCCAATGCACGCCTGCCCGTCGTCTACGACCGCCGCGTGTCGAGCAGCCTGATCGGCCATCTTGCCGGCGCCATCAATGGCCGCTCGGTAGCTCGCGGCACGTCGTTCCTGAAGGACAGGATGGGCCAGCAGATCTTCGCCAAGGGCGTGCGCATCGTCGACAATCCGCACCGCAAGCGCGGGCTCGGCAGCCGGCCGTTCGACGCCGAAGGCCTGCCGACCCGGCGATACGCTGTCGTGGATGATGGCCTGCTCACGACATGGCTGCTCGATCTCGCCGCGGCCCGCCAGCTCGACCTCGCGCCGACCGGCCATGCCTCGCGCGGCACCTCCGGCCCACCCAGCCCGACCACGTCCAATTTCTACCTCGAAAAGGGCAAGCTTCCGCCCGACGAACTGATCGCCGATATCGAGAGCGGCCTTTACATCACCGACCTGATCGGCTTCGGCGTGAACGGCGTCACTGGCGATTACAGTCGCGGCGCATCAGGCTTCTGGATCGAGAACGGCAAGCGCGCCTGGCCGGTGAGCGGCATCACCGTCGCCGGCAACCTGAAGGACATGTTTCTGAACATGACTGCTGCAAACGATCTGCAATTCAAGAGCGCCACCAACGCGCCGACGGTGCGAATCGAGGGGATGACGATTGCCGGCTCGTGATAGAATCAGGATATGACCCCCTTCAACAGAACAACCATCTTTGCCGCAACAACGGCGCTTCTGGCCGTATCAGGCTTCGCCCCCGCCGACGCCCAGGGCGAGGGCGACTTCCGCGGCTGCCTGCAGAGCATCAAGGCCGAGGCAGTGCGACAGGGCGTGCCCGGCGCTGTGGCCGACCGCGCGTTCCAGAACCTCACGCCCGACCAGAAGGTCGTCGACCTCGACTCGCGGCAGCCCGAGTTCTCGCTCACCTACGGCAAATATGTCGGCAATGCCGTCACCCCCGATCGCATCGCCAAGGGCCAGCAGAAGCTCGCCCAATACCGCTCGTTGCTCGGCGGGCTGGAGCGTGAGTACGGCGTGCCGTCACAATACCTGATCGCCTTCTGGGGCATGGAGACCAACTACGGCGCTTTCCTCGGCGATTTCCAGGTCGTGCGCTCGGTGGCGACGCTGGCCTGCATGACGCGGCGGCTTGCCTTCTTCTCCAACGAGACGGTGCAGGCGCTCCGGATCCTGGCGACCAACGGCATGACCAGCCAGCAGATGCGCGGCTCGTGGGCCGGCGCCATGGGCAACATGCAGTTCATGCCCTCGACCTTCGTCAAGTATGGCGTCGATCGCGACGGCAACGGCCGCATCGACCTCTGGAACAGCATGCCCGATGCCTTCGCCTCGGCGGCGAACTTTCTCCGCGGCATTGGTTTCAAATCCGGCCTGCCGTCGAGCGACGAAGTCGTCCTGCCGCGCAACTTCCCGCTGGAAGAGGCCGACACCACTGTCGAGAAGCCGGTGCGCGCCTGGACGACGATGGGCGTGAGGCGCGCCAATGGCCAGCCGCTGCCCGCCTCTGACGAGCCC
Source organism: Pseudomonadota bacterium (assembly GCA_018242505.1). Taxonomy (GTDB): domain Bacteria; phylum Pseudomonadota; class Alphaproteobacteria; order Reyranellales; family Reyranellaceae; genus Reyranella. Next base: position 79,881 of record JAFEBU010000022.1, on the reverse strand, counting down.
TCGTCGATCATCCTGCCGGCCGGCTGGCGCGGGCCGGCCTTCATCCTCTATCCCAACTTCAAGGCGGTCATGAACTGGAACCGCTCGACGCTCTATGCGCTGTCGATCGGCATCCTGGCGCAACAGATCGCCGGCGGCCCGGCGGTGATGCAGCGGCCGCCGGATGACGACCAGCCGCTGTCGCACAACACGGTCGTCGACATGCAGATGCGTCTGGCGCGTCTTGGCCTCTATAGCGACGAGACCGACGGCCTGCTCGGCCCCAAGACGCGCTCGGCCGTCCGCATGTTCCAGAAGAAGATCGGTCTACCCGCCGACGGCCATCCCACGCCCGAGGTCGTGCAGCGGCTCCAGTCCACGCGGTAAGGGCCGCAGCAGGCGCACCGCGCCCGAAGCGACGGCGATCGACACGGGCAATGTCAGCGCGTCGTCGCCGTCGATCTGCACCGGCTGACGCCGCGTCTCGCCGGCATCGCTCAGCACCGAAATCCTGACCTCGCGGCCAGCGATCACCCGATAGCCGCCGGTGTGCGGCAGGCGCCCGCGCACCAGGGCCAGGCCGAAGCGCAGCGTCTGCCTGCGGCCCCAGCGCTCGAACAGGCACGCATGCAGCAGCGGCTCGCCGAGCGCCGCCTGCGGCGCCACGACATAGGGTCCGGCATAATGCCGTCCGCGCGTCACGATCACAGACGCAGCCTCGTAGCGCTCGCCGTCGATCTCCACGGCGTAGCGCACCGGCCGATAGCGATGCGTCTCCACCAGCGAGCGCCAGACATAGGCGGCCCGGCCCAGCCGCCGCTTGAGGGACGCGCTCACGCCGGCCACCACCTTGGCGTCGAAACCCGCGCCCGCCATCAGTGAAAAGCGGCGCGGCATACCGCCGTCCATCGCGATGCAGCTCGCTTCGCCGGGATGCACCTCACATGCATCGCCCGCGACGATCGTGCGGGCGATGGCCGCCGCGGCGAAGTCGAGCCCCAGCTCTCGGGCGAGCACGTTCGCCGTACCGATCGGGACGATTGCCAGCGCCGGGCCGCCATCGCCGCGCCGCGCCAGTCCGTTCACCACCTCGTTGATCGTGCCGTCGCCGCCGGCGACCGCAATCACGCCGTGGCGGCGGGCATCGCAGGTCTCGGCCAGGCGAAGGGCGTCGCCGGGCGCCGCCGTCTCCACGAGATCGACCGTCCAGCCGGCCTCGCGCACGTGGCGCATCACCGACTCGACGAAGCCGCGGCGATGGCGTCCCGCGATTGGATTGCGAACCAACAGGACGGCTTTGGCGGGGTTGAACGTCATCGAAGCGTCATAACCGGGTCATAGCGGCGCAATGGCAGACATACACAATCGGCTGCGTTTCGCACCATCGCGTACGACACATCTTGTATCGGTCGAGTTGTTATCCACATGACCGTGATCAAGCGTCAACCGTCGGTCCATCACCGGACCATCTTCATCTCCGACATCCACCTCGGCACGCGCGGTTGCCAGGCGGAGATGCTGCTCGATTTCCTGAAGAAGAACGAGTGCGAATATCTCTATCTCGTCGGCGACATCGTCGACGGTTGGCGGCTGAAGCGCTGGTGGTACTGGCCGCAGCCGCACAACGACGTGGTGCAGAAGGTGCTGCGCAAGGCGCGCAAGGGCACCAACGTCATCTATATCCCCGGCAACCACGACGAGGCAGCGCGCCAGTATTGCCAGCTCACCTTCGGCGACGTGCGGGTCGAGGAGGAGGCGATCCACGTCACGCGCGAGGGCAGGAAGCTGCTGGTGATCCATGGCGACCAGTTCGACGGCGTCGTGCGCTACGCGCGCTGGCTCGCGATCCTCGGCGACTGGGCCTACACCCTCGCCCTTCGCCTCAACACTGCATTCAACTGGGGGCGCCGCAGGCTCGGCCTGCCCTACTGGTCGCTCTCGGCCTATCTCAAGCACAAGGTCAAGAACGCGGTCCAGTTCATCGCCGACTACGAGGCGGCGGTCGCCGGCGAGGCGCGCCGCCGCGGTGTGGACGGCGTGGTCTGCGGCCACATCCATCACGCCGAGATCCGCACCATCGACGGCATTCTCTATTGCAACGACGGCGACTGGGTCGAGAGCTGCACGGCCCTGGTGGAAGACTTCGACGGCCGGCTCCGCATCGTGCGCTGGGCCGAGGAGGTCGCGCGCCGTCCGACGGCGCTGCCGCGATACGCGCCGCCGCAACCGCTGGCGGCCGAGTAGCGATTGCGCATCGCCATCGTCTCCGACGCCTGGCGCCCGCAGATCAACGGCGTGGTGCGCACCATCGAGACCATCGTCCGGCTGCTGCGGGCCGAGGGCCACGAGATCGAGGTGTTCGGCCCCGATCGCTTCCGCACGCTTCCCTGTCCCACCTATCCCGAGATCCGCCTGTCGCTGTTCCCGTCGGCACGGCTCGCCCATATGCTGAAGCTCTTCGCCCCCGACGCGATCCATCTCGTCACCGAAGGGCCCCTGGGCTGGGCCGCCCGCGGCTTTTGCCTCAAGCGCGGCATTCCCTTCACCAGCGCCTACCACACGCGCTTCCCCGAATACGTGCATGCGCGCATACGATTGCCGCTTGCCTGGAGCTACGCGCTGGTGCGGCGCTTCCATGCGCCCTCGGCGGCCGTCCTGGTCGTCGCCCGATCGATCCGCGAGGAACTTGCCGCACACGGTTTCAGGAATCTCGCGCCCTGGTCGCGCGGCGTCGATATCGCGGCCTTCGCCCCGCAACCGCGCGAGGAACTGCAGGAGGCCCGACCGATCTGGCTGTACGCCGGACGACTGGCGATCGAGAAGAACATCAAGGCCTTCCTCGATCTCGACTTGCCCGGCACCAAGTGGGTCGTGGGCAGCGGCCCCCAGCAGCGCGAGCTGCGGCGGCGTTATCTCGATGCGCGATTCTTCGGCGCCGTCGACAGCGCCGAGCTTGCCTACCGCTATGCCCAGGCCGACTGCTTCGTGTTCCCCAGCCGCACCGACACGTTCGGCCTGGTGATGGTCGAGGCGCTGGCCTCGGGCGTTCCGGTCGCGGCCTATCCCGTGCCCGGGCCGCTCGACATCGTGACCACGCCCAAGGTCGGCGCGCTGGGCGACGATCTGCGCGCCGCATGCCTCGCCGCGGTCGGCTGCGAGCCCGCCGACTGCCGCGCCCATGCCGAGACCTTCACCTGGGCTGAATGCGCGCATCAGTTCCGAGATATCCTGCAGCCGATCCCGCGCGAGAAATGGCAGCCGTTGAAGCGCCGGGTCGCCCCCAGCGCCGCGTCCTGAAGGGCGGGCTTCCACGACATCCATTGACGTCCGGAGCGGCCGGCTTATCTCTGGATCGCAACCATCGGAGGCTCGCGATGCCTGCCCTCAACCACATCATCATCCCGGCCAAGGACAAGGATGCCTCGGCGACATTCCTTGCGGACATCCTGGGCGTGGACGTCAGCCCGCAATGGGGTCCTTTCCGTCCGGTTCAGACCAGTAACGGAGTCACTCTCGACTTCGTCGATTCCCACGACGTGCGTACCCAGCACTATGCCTTCCTGGTCGAGGAGGACGAGTTCGACGGCGCTTTCGCACGGCTCAAGAAGAGCGGCGCCGCCTACTTCGCCAATCACGATCGCAGCGGCAAGGGCGAGATCAACCACCATTGGGGCGGCCGCGGCGTCTACTTCGACGATCCCAACGGCCACTGGATGGAGCTGATCACCAGGCCCTACGGCAGTCCTTCGTAGCGGCTCAGCCGCCGGCCGGCTCTCCCGCCTTGAGCCACGCCTGATAGGCTGACTTGGTCTCGTCATTGGGCGGATAGGTGCCGGGGATCGGCTTGCCCTGGCCGACGCGGATGGCGACGAACTTCTCCAGCCGTTCCTGCTCGAAGGAATCGCGCGCCACTTCGTCGGCGATATGGCGCGGCACGACGATCGCGCCATCCTCGTCGGCCACGATCACGTCGCCGGGATAGACCGGCACGCCGCAGATGCCGACCGGCGTCTGGACCTCGACCGGATGCAGATTGTTCATGCTGGGCGGCGCCGCAGCGGCAGTGCAGAAGACCGGAAAGTCGAACTTGCCGATCACCGGCGTGTCGCGCATGGCGCCATCGCTCAGCACACCGGCCACGCCGCGTACCTTGAGGCGCAGCGCCAGGATGTCGCCCAGCGTGCCCGCGCGCGTATTGCCTTCGGTGCCGATCACCAGCACATGGCCCGCCGGCGTCTCCTCGATCGCCGCGCGCTGCGCGGAGGGCGGATCGCCGGGCGTGGGCGGCTTGTCGAGATCCTCGCGGCCGGGAATGTAGCGCAGCGTATAGGCCGGTCCGACGAGCCGCGCCGCCTTCGGATTGAGCGGCCGCACGCCCGCCACCGCCGAGTTGCGAAAGCCGCGCTTCAGCATCTGCATCGAGACGGTGGCGGTGCTGGCATACAGGAAATTCTTCACGGTCTCGGCCGACAGCGGCGCGTCCTTGGGCACGGTTACTTCCTCCATCTCGTCGCCGTCCCCGATGACAACTCCGGGGCTCTTCGACCGCGCAAAGGTCCCCTGCTTCGCAGCGAATTGCAATTGCAACAGCTAGGCGGCCGTCGGGGTCGTCTCGACAGGCGACTGTGGAGCGTCGGCGCCCACCTCCTTGCCGATGCGCTCGACCGCCTCCTTCAGAGACGTGACCACGAGATCGGCCTCCGACTGCCTCACGGCGCCATCGTCGCTGTTCTCGATCGGCGAGCGCAGCCACAGGGCCAGGACGATCCGGGCCTGCGGCAACCTGCGCCTGACGCGCCGGACGAGATAGCGCGTATTGGCGGAGCTGGCGTCCAGGTAGGCGAGACAGACGACCTTCACACCCTTGGTCTCGAGCCGGGTGATATTGGCTGGCGAGACGTCGCGGCCGGAAACGACGCGCGCGCCGATCCCGTGCTTGTCCAGAAGCTGCGCCAGCATCATTGCGGTCGCCTCGTCCAGCGCGCCACGGCTTGCGACACACAGCACTTCAATCTGGCGCGCATCCGCATCCACGCGCGCCGACTTCTCGTCACGCGCGGCCTTCTCGTCTTCACTTTCGGCCGCTCCAGCCGGCGCATCGTCATGATCGGACAGGTCGTCGACCAGCTCTTCGACCGAATCCCTGATCTGGGCACAACGGTCATGATCGAGTGCGCCGCGATTGACATCCAGTTGCGCCAACGCCAACCCCCGGATGGCAATTTCGTCGTAGTAGTCGGCGAGACGTCGGTCCTTGAGGAATTCCTCCGCCTGATGGGCCGCCTCGTCGGGATCGCCGGCCAGCATGCGCTGGTAGAAGCTCTCCTCGGGGGCAAGCGCCGGCTTGTCGCCCAGCAGGACGTCGAGGAACTGCAGGCGCTCGACATGGCGGCCGATGACGACGAGACAGACAGTGAGCGGCGTCGAGAGCAGAAGGCCCACCGGCCCCCACAGCCAGGTCCAGAAGGCTGCCGCGACCACGATCGCGACCGCCGACAGGCCCGTGCTGTGGGCATTGAGCAGAGGCTCCACTGCCTGCCCCATGAGCAGTTCGACGACGGCGAACATGCCCAGGGTCCACAGCAGCATCGACCAGTGCGGATCCACGGCAAAGGCCAGGACCAGCGGAAAGAAGGCCGCAATCCAGGCACCGATATAGGGCACGAACCGCAGCAGCATCGCCAGCACGCCCCAGAGGACCGGGTTGGGAACACCGATGAAGAAAAGACCGGTCCCGATCAGCACACCAAAGGCGGCGTTGATCGCGCTCTGTGCCAGGAAATAGCGGCTGAGCCGCTGCACGCCGTCGTCGAGGGCCTGGGTCGTGCGCTGGAGATCGCGCGAGCCGACGAGGCGGATGAACCGATCCCGCATGTCCTCGCGCTGCAGGAGGATGAAGATCAGGAAGACAATGACGATACCGCCTGTCGCAAGAGGTCCCCAAAGCGGGCCGACCACGGCACGGATGACCTCCATCGGTGCCGCGGGCGGTTCGCGGATCTCGACCGGAATCGGCTTCTGCTGCGAATCGCCGGCGGACCCGCCGGGGGCCGGGCCCTTCTTCGACTCAGCATCTTCCGTCGTCTTCGTGATCTCCCGGCGCAGTTCACTGAACATCGACGAGGTCCGCTCGACGATGCCGCTCCCCGTTGCCGTTGTCTGGAGGGACTCGATCTTTTGCGCGATCGTCGTCTGGTACTGCGGGAGGTTCTCGGCGAGCTGCGCGATCTGGCCGCCGATCAGCATGGCGATGCCGCAGATGATCAGGAACGCCAGGAACACGGCGGCGAGAACCGACGGCACACGGCCGAAATGCATGCGCCGCAGCAGGAGCACGAGCGGCGCCAGCACGAAGCCCAGCAGGACCGCCAGGGCAAGCGGCATCAGCACGTCGCGGCCGACGTAGAGCGCGGTGACGGCGATCGCGAAGATGACCACGGTTGCCGACGACGCGGATGGCGCCGCGTTCACGCGGCCGTCCACGCCTTGTCGAGACACGAGCGACGATACCATCGCCGATGGTTCCTACCCTTCCCCGCCCGTCATCGCGGCATGGCGAGAACGTCGATCGGCCGCCATTGTTCCCGGGACGGGGGATATTCCCGGAAGCAGGGTGTTCTGGGACGAGGGTATTCCCGGGATGAGGGTATTCCCGGAACGAAGGTGTTCCCGGGACAAAGGTGTTCCCGGGACGAGAGCGTTCTGGGACGAGGGTGCTACAGCAACGATCCCTGGTCGTCGCTGCCGCCGCCGCGGCGACGCGGTGAGGCGACCGCCGGCCTGGGCGCCGAACCGATGCCGTCGGTGACCTTGGCGCCGATGTGCCCGTCGGCGAATTCGATGCTGAGCGCATCGCCCGCCCGGGTATCGGCAGCGGTCAGCACGGGATGACCGTCCTGGTTGTGTACCAGCGCAAAGCCGCGATTGAGCACGGAGTGGAACGAGTAGCTTTCGAGCAGCTTGCCGAGCTGCCCGGTCCGCTCGTCGCCGCGGACCAGCAGCTCGGTCATGCAACGGCGCAGGCGGTCGGTAAACTGCTCCAGCCGCTCGGCCGTGCGCTCGATCTTCTGGTGCGTATCGCCGACATAGCGGCGCATGGCGCCTTCGAGCACGCGCGCCTCGCCCGCCAACGCCTGCTCCTTGGCGTTGATGACGGCAACCGGGCTCACGAGGCGGGCCGCGGCGAGCTGGTGGTCGCGGCGCTCGACGAGCTGGCGGATGGCAAGCGCCAGACGCTCGCCGCAGACATCGAGGCGCTGCTGACGCTCCTCGATCAGCCGCAGCGGATCGCCCAGCCCGCGCGCGAGGCCGGCAAGCGCCACCGTTGCCTCCCGCAGGGTGCGGTTCAGACAGGAGATGGTGCGCTTGCCGAAGTCGAGCGTCTGGGCGATGAGGTCGGCCCGCACCGGCACCGCCATCTCCGCCGCCGCCGTCGGCGTGGGCGCGCGTCGGTCCGAGGCGAAATCGATCAGGGTCGTATCGGTCTCGTGCCCCACCGCGGAGATCAGCGGGATGGTCGAGGCGGCGGCCGCGCGCACGACGATCTCCTCGTTGAAGGCCCAGAGATCCTCGAGGCTGCCGCCGCCGCGCGCCACGATCAGCACATCGGGACGCGGCACCGGACCCTCCTGCGGCAGCCGGTTGAAGCCGGCGATCGCGGCCGCCACCTCGCCGGCGGCTTTCTCGCCCTGCACGGCGACCGGCCAGACCAGGACGCGGCGCGGGAAACGGTCGGCCAGGCGATGCAGGATATCGCGGATCACCGCGCCCGACGGCGAGGTCACGACCCCCACCAGCTCGGGCAGGAAAGGCAGCGTCCGCTTGCGCGCCGCATCGAACAGGCCCTCGGCCGCGAGCTTGCGGCGGCGATCCTCCAGAAGCTTCAGGAGCGCGCCCTCGCCCGCGAGTTCCAGCCGATCGATGATGATCTGGTAGCGCGAGGAGCCGGCATAGGTGGTGATCTTGCCGGTGGCGATCACCTCCATACCCTCCTCGACCCTGAGGCCGAGCCGCGGCAGCGTGGTCTTCCAGCACACCGCGTCGAGCACCGCGTTCTCGTCCTTCAGCCGGAAATAACAGTGGCCCGAGCGCGGGAACGATGGCTGGCTGACCTCGCCGCGCACGCGCACGCGCGGGAAGGCGCCTTCGAGCTGGCGCTTCAGCGCGAAGGAGAGTTCGGAAACGGAGAATTCCGGGACGTTGCTCGGGGCAGCGTCAGGCGCATTTGCTTCCGTCATCGGACGCTATACCCGCGCATCGATGCAGGTGACCGGGCCCTTCCAGGCGAGCAGGCGCGCATCGGAAGTTGCGAGCGATGCCCCAAGTCTTATCGCCGTTGCCACGATCAGGCGATCGCCAGGGTCATCGTGAAAATCCTGGAGTTCGTTCGCAGCAATTCCGATCGTCCCGTCGACCGGCACCTCGTGAATGCCGAAACGGAGCACGCGAGCACGCCAGTCGGTAATTGACATAGCCAAACCGAATTTCCCCTTTCGGATCTTGAGCGCGAGTTCCCAAAAAGAAATTGCCGAGATGTGGGCAACGCCGTCGATCACCGCTTGCTCGATCGAGCGTGCGGCGCGGTTCCCCAGCGCCCTGTCGCCCTCGAACGCCCACACCAGGGCGCTGGTGTCGAGAACGACGGTCATTCCTTGAGCGCTTCCCAGTCTTTATCCGTCGGTTCGTCGAGATCGCCCATGATGGTGACGGCTCCCTTGAGGGCGCCGATGATCGACTTGGGTTTCTCCACGAACGGTACGATCTCCGCGACCGGCTTCCCATTCTTGGTAACGATCACGCGCTCGTGCCTGGTGGCGACCTCATCCAGTACGCCCAAAAACTTCGCTTTGCACTCCGACGCTTTCATGGTTTTTGTCATGGCGAAACCTGCAATATGACCATGGTCATGACCATGGTCATATTGTCAGAAACAAACGGTAATTCAAGGGGTTGAGGCTATGCGAATCCTGGTGGTGGGCAGTGGCGGTCGCGAACATGCCCTGTGCTGGGCCATTGCCGCCTCCCCCTTGTGCACAAAGCTTCTCTGCGCGCCGGGCAATGCCGGCATCGCCCAGGTCGCCGAATGCGTCGAGGTCGGGGCCGAGGATACCGCGGGCCAGGTCGCCCTGGCCCGGCGGGAGAAGATCGATTTCGTCGTTGTGGGCCCCGAGGGGCCGCTGGTGGCGGGGCTCGCCGACCGTCTGGCCGAGGCCGGCATCAAGGTCTTCGGCCCGTCGGCCAAGGCGGCGCAGCTCGAAGGCTCCAAGGGCTTCACCAAGGACCTCTGCCGCCGCCACAACATCCCGACGGCCGCCTACGAGTGCTTCACCGATGTCGCCAAGGCCGAGGCCTACATCAAGGCCCAGGGAGCGCCGATCGTGGTGAAGGCCGATGGCCTTGCCGCCGGCAAGGGCGTTGTGGTGGCCGAGACCGAGCAGCAGGCGATCGATGCAGTGCGCGACATGCTGGCGGGCAACCGCTTTGGCACGGCGGGCGCTTCGGTGGTGATCGAGGAATTCATGGAAGGCGAGGAAGCGAGCCTGTTCGCGCTCTGCGACGGCGAGCATGCGCTGGCGCTCGCCGGCGCGCAGGACCACAAGCGTGTCTTCGACGGCGACAAGGGCCCCAATACCGGCGGCATGGGCGCCTATTCGCCCGCCCCCATCCTCGACGCCGCGATGGTCGAACGGGCGATGCACGAGATCGTGCTGCCCACGATACGCGGCCTGAAGGCCGATGGAGCGCCTTACAAAGGCGTGCTCTACGCCGGGTTGATGATCGGCCCGAAAGGCCCGCGGCTGGTCGAATACAACTGCCGTTTCGGCGATCCCGAATGCCAGGTGCTGATGATGCGGCTCAAGTCCGACATCGTGCCGGCACTGATGGCCTGCGCCGACGGCGGTCTGGATCATTTCGACCTGCGCTGGAGCGACGAGGCGGCTCTTACAGTGGTGATGGCGGCGAACGGCTATCCCGAGACCTACGAGAAGGGCAGCGAGATCCGCAATCTCGAGGCGGCCGGCAAGGTCGAGGGCGTGCAGATCTTCCATGCCGGCACCCGGTTCAGCCCCGACGGCAAGCATGTGCTGGCCAATGGCGGCCGCGTCCTCAACGTCACGGCGATGGCGCCGACGGTGGAGGAAGCGCGGTCGCGCGCCTATCGTGCCGTCGACCTCATCGACTGGCCCGGCGGCTTCTGCCGCCACGATATCGCATGGCGGGCCGTCGCCCGCCGACCGTGACATCCAGGAACAGCCAAGGCATAGGTTTGCGCATGCCCGATTCTCCCGATCTTTCACAACGCCTGCTGGCGCAATTGCGCTTTCCCTGCGGCGACGTGCCGGAGCCCGGCGACATCAAGAACGTCGCGCCCGGCATCTACTGGCTGCGCATGCCGCTGCCCTTCCAGCTCAACCACATCAACCTGTGGGCGATCGAGGAGAAGGACGGCTGGACGCTGGTCGATACCGGCATCAACTCGCAGGCTACGCGCGATCTGTGGGACAAGATCTTCGCCACCAAGCTGGGCGGCAAGCCAGTTACACGGGTTGTCGGCACGCACCTGCATCCTGACCATATCGGCCTCGCCGGCTGGCTGTGCGAACGGTGGAACGCCCCGCTCCTCATGACGCTCGGCGAGTACATGAGCGCCATCGCCGCCCGCAACGACTTCATCGAGAATGAGGAGGTGCGCGGCACGCATCTCAGCCGTAACGGCGTGCCGGAAGACAAGATCGCGCTGTTCCATCGCCACAAGGGCGGCTATGCGAAGGGCGTGGTGCCGCTGCCGACCGCGTTTCAGCGGCTGATCCATGCCCATCCGATCACGCTCGGCGGCCATCGGTGGGACGTGATCGTGGGCCGCGGCCATGCGCCGGAGCACGCCTCGCTGTGGTGCCCCGAGCTCAATGTCCTGATCGCGGGCGATCAGGTGCTGCCCAAGATCAGCACCAATGTCGGCGTGTGGCCCAACGAGCCGCTGGCCGACGCGCTCACCTGGTTCCTCGATGGCTTCTCGCGCTTCCGCCGCCTGCCGGCCGATGCGCTGGTGCTGCCGAGCCACGGCTTTCCGTTCGTCGGCCTGCACACCCGCCTCGACCAGCTCGTGGCCCATCACGATGCCCGCATGACGGACATGACCAACGCCATCGCGCGCCTGGGCGCGAGGGGCGCGACCGGCTGGGACATGGTTCCAGTCCTCTTCCCGCGCCACCTCGACAACAACCAGGTCGTCTTCGCTTTTGGCGAGACGCTCGCACATCTGCACTGCCTCGAGACGCGGGCCCGCGTGAAGCGCGAGACGGTGGACGGCGTCTACCGCTTCGTCGCCCTCGTCGATCCGCACGCCCAGCCACCGGCCGACGATTCCGATGCCGACGTTATGGATATCGGTCCGACCTGATCGCTTTTCCTCCCTGCGCAGCGCGGGGAGGTTCCTGCACAGCAGGCGGCGGGGTCATGGACCCCAGGAAAGAGACTCCGACTGTGATCCATGACCCCTCCGGTCCCTTGGACCACTTCCCCACGTATGACGTGGGACAGTGAAGATCTTCCGATGCGCGTCGATCTTTTCGATTTCGCTCTGCCGGACGAGTTGATCGCCCAGCGGCCGGCGTCGCCGCGCGATTCGGCGCGACTGCTCGATGTCACTGCGTCCGGCCTTGGCGATCACGTCGTACGAGAGCTGCCGAAATTGCTGCGGCCCGGCGACCTGATGGTGTTCAACGACACCAGGGTGATCCCGGCACGCCTGAACGGCGTGCGGGCCGGCGGCGACGGCCGGCGCGATGTCGCAATCGAAGCGCTCCTGATCCGCGATCTCGGTGAGGGCCGCTGGCTCTGCTTCGGCCGGCCGATCAAGCGGCTCAGGATCGCCGATACGATATCGTTCGCTGGAGGGCTGCAGGCCGCGGTCGACGCGATCAATCCCGACGGCTCGATCGTGCTCGCCTTCGCCCGCAGCGGCATGGATTTCCTCGCCGCGCTCGAAAGCGGAGGCGCAGTGCCGCTGCCGCCCTATATCCGCGGCGGCGTCGCCGATCAGCGCGACCGCGCCGACTACCAGACGCTGTTTGCCCGGGTCGACGGCTCGGTGGCGGCGCCTACCGCCGGCCTGCACTTCACACCCGAGCTGATGGCCGCGCTCACCGAAGCAGGCGTCGGCAGCGCGAGCGTCACCCTCCATGTCGGCGCCGGCACCTTCCAGCCGGTGCGGGTCGAGGACACCGATCAGCACACGATGCACGCCGAATGGGGTGAGGTTCCGCAGGCGACGGCCGCGGCGATCGCCCGCACGCGGCAATCCGGCGGACGCATCGTCTCCATCGGCACGACGGCGCTGCGCCTGCTCGAAACGGTGGCGCGCGACCATGACGGCGCGATCGAGGCCTGGACCGGCGAGACCGATATCTTCATCACGCCGGGGTTCCGCTTCCGCGCGATCGATCTCTTGCTCACCAACTTCCATCTGCCGCGGTCGACGCTGTTCATGCTGGTGGCGGCCTTTGCCGGGCTGGAGCGCATGAAAGCGGCCTATGCGCACGCGATCGAGCGGCGATATCGCTTCTATTCCTACGGCGATTGTTGTCTGTTGCAGCGATGAGTCTTTCCTTCGAGCTGATCGGCACCGACGGCCTCGCCCGCCGCGGCCGCCTCACCACGGCGCACGGCACGGTCGAGACGCCGGCCTTCATGCCGATCGGCACCGCCGGCACGGTGAAGGCGATGATGCCGCAATCGGTTCGGGAGACCGGGGCGGAGATCATCCTCGGCAACACGTTCCACCTCATGCTGCAGCCTGGCGCCGAGCGCGTGGCGGCGCTGGGCGGCCTGCACAAATTCATGGACTGGCCGGCGCCGATCCTCACGGACTCGGGCGGCTTCCAGGTCATGTCGCTCAAGGAGCTGCGCAAGCTCGACCGCGACGGCGTCACCTTCCGCTCGCCACGCGACGGCTCGGAGCACCGCCTGACGCCGGAGCGATCGATGGAAATCCAGCACCTGCTCGATGCCGACATCACCATGTCGTTCGACGAATGCACGACCTGGCCGGTCGACGAGGCGGCAGCCGCCCAGTCGATGCGCCTCTCGATGGCCTGGGCGGAGCGCGGCAAGCGGGCGTTCATGTCGCGTCCCGGCTACGGTCTGTTCGGCATCGTGCAGGGCAGTACCTTCCCGGCCCTGCGGGCGGAGAGCGCGAGGATGCTCGCCGACATCGGCTTCGACGGCTATGCCGTCGGCGGCCTGGCGGTCGGCGAGGGCCAGGAGCTGATGTTCAGGACCCTCGACACGACGGTGCCGCTCCTGCCCGCCGACCGGCCGCGCTACCTGATGGGCGTTGGCCGGCCCGCCGACATCGTCGGCGCGGTGCGGCGCGGGATCGACATGTTCGACTGCGTGCTGCCCACGCGCGGCGGCCGCACGGCGCAGGCTTTCACGCGCCGCGGCGAGCTGAACATGCGCAATGCGCGCCATCGCGACGATCCGCGGCCGATCGACGAGCGATGCACCTGTCCCGCTTGCCGGAATCACAGTCGTGCATATCTCCATCACCTCATTCGCAGCGAGGAGATTCTCGGAGCGATGTTGCTGACGTGGCACAATCTCCATTACTACCAGGAAATCATGCGCGGATTGCGTACGGCCATCGAATGCAATTCACTCTGCCACTGGATCGCCGCATTCGAGACCGAACAAGGCCAAGGAGACCTACCGGAAATCTGAGGGAGAACACCGCATGCCCAACGAGGCGCTGATCGTGGTCGATATGCAGAACGATTTCTGCGAGGGCGGCGCACTTGCCGTGCCCGGGGCGAATGCCGTCGTGCCATTGGTCAATCGCCTGATCGGGCGCTACGACCATGTCATCCTGACCCAGGACTGGCATCCCGCGGGCCACGCCTCCTTCGCCAGCAGCTGGAAGGACGCCGCGCCCTACAGCACGGTGCAGTTCCCATACGGCGAGCAAATCCTGTGGCCCGATCACTGCGTGCAGGGCACGGTAGGAGCCGCCTTCCATCCCGGCCTCGACACGACCAAGGCGCAGATGATCGTGCGCAAGGGCTTCCACACCGGCATCGATTCCTATTCGGCGTTTCGCGAGAACGATCGCATGACGCGCACCGGCCTCGACGGCTATCTCAAGGCGCGCGGCTTCACGCGGCTGGTCTTCTGCGGCCTTGCCTTCGACTACTGCGTGGCCTGGTCGGCGATCGACGCACGCCAGGCCGGGTTCAATGTCGGCGTCGTGCTGGACGCCACCGCCTCGATCGACATCGACGGCAGCAAGAAGCGCAAGCTGACCGAGTTGCGTCAGGCCGGCATCAACCTGACGGAAACGCCCTAGCGTCCGTGCGGGCCTAGACCCGCTCCAGCGCGAGCGCGATCCCCTGGCCGACGCCGATGCACATGGTGCAGAGCGCGCGTTTGCCGCCGCTTGTCTCGAGCTGGTTGAGCGCGGTGATCATCAGCCGGCCGCCCGAGGCGCCGAGCGGATGGCCGAGCGCGATCGCACCGCCGTTGGGATTCACGTTCTCGGCGTCGTCCGAAAGGCCGAGCTGGCGCAGGACCGCGAGCGCCTGCGCGGCGAAGGCCTCGTTGAGCTCGATCGTGTCGAAGTCCTTCGTCGTCATGCCGAGCTTGGCCAGGAGCTTGCGCGTCGCCGGCACGGGGCCGATGCCCATCACGCGCGGCGGCACCCCCGCCGACACGGCCGCGAGGATGCGGGCACGGGGCGTGAGGCCGTTCGCCTTCGCGGCCTGCTCCGAGGCGATGATCATGGCGCAGGCGCCGTCATTGATGCCCGACGAGTTTCCGGCCGTCACCGAGCCACCCTCGCGGAAGGCCGCCGGCAGCTTGGCCAATGTCTCCATCGTCGTCTCGCCGCGCGGATGCTCGTCCTTGTCGACGACGATCTCGGCCTTGCCCTTCTTGGCCGTGACCGCGACGATCTCCTTGTCGAAGAAGCCGCGATCCTGCGCCGCCTTGCAGCGACGCTGGCTGCGATAGGCGAAGGCGTCCTGGTCGGTTCGGCTGATCTGGTGTTCGGTGGCGACATTCTCGGCGGTCTGGCCCATCGGGTCGATGCCGTAGGCGGCCTTCATCTTGGGATTGACGAAGCGCCAGCCCAGAACGGTGTCCTCGAGCTTCATGCGGCGGTCGAACGGGCCTTCGGGCTTGCCCATGACATAGGGCGAGCGGGTCATTCCCTCGACGCCGCCGGCGATGATCATGTCGGCCTCGCCGAGCTTCACCGCGCGGGCGGCATGTCCTGCCGCCTCGAGACCGGAACCGCACAGGCGATTCACCGTGGCGCCCGCCACCTCGACCGGCAGGCCGGCCAGCAGGCCCGCCATGCGGGCGACATTGCGATTGTCCTCGCCGGCCTGGTTGACGCAGCCATAGATCACATCGTCGACCGCGCCCCAATCCACGCCGCCATTGCGCTTCATCAGCGCCTTGATGGGATGGGCGGCAAGATCGTCGACACGCACCGCGGACAGGCCGCCATTGTAACGGCCGACAGGGGTACGGATGGCGTCGCAGATATAGGCTTCGGTCATCTTGAGGACTCCCAACGCAACAACGTTCCTGCCCCGGTTAGCATCGGGCACGGGCGCTGCCAATGCCCTACTGGCGGCAGGGCCATGCAGCGGAATGGCAGCGGGAATGCCTAGGCCGCGAGGCGCCGGCAGACGGCGTATTGGGCATAGCCGCGGAACGGTCGCTCGACCGCGGTCAGCGCTCCCGACCGCAACCCCAAGAGCGTGAGCTCGCGTTCCAGCTCGTCGCGCGGCGCGACATGGAACAGCCGCAGCCATTGCCGCAGACCGATGCGGAACCAGGCCGGCAGCTGCTCCTGGTCGCCGAAATCGACGATGTGGAGTTCGCCCCCGGGCGCAAGCCAGGTGAGCGCGCGCTGCAGCGCCGCCTGCCAGGCCGGCATCATCGAGAGGCTGTAGGAGAGGAAGATGCGCGAGAAGCCCGGCACGCCGAACAGCAAGGCGGGATCGAAGGTCGCGGCGTCGGCATGCGCGAGCCGGACATCGTGTCCCAACCCTTCCCGTTCCACCACGCGCCGCGCGGTCTCCAGCATCTCGTAGGAGATGTCGATGCCGAAGAACCGCGCATCCGGATAGGCCTGCGCGGCGACCACGAGATTGCGTGCCGTGCCGCAACCGATCTCCAGCACCCGGCTGCCGGCGGGCGGCGCCAGGCGTGCGATCAGCCGGTCGCGGCCCAGCAGGTAGCATTTGCGCGTGATGTCATAGACATGGCGCTGTCGCCGGTAGAGCCGGTCCATCAGTTCGGCCGACGCCGCCATGTCGCTCATCGGTTCAATCCTCGCGGACGTAGAGGTGGAAGCCGCCGTAGATCGCCGACGGTCGCGCGCGGTGAGCACCC
This sequence comes from Pseudomonadota bacterium, assembly GCA_018242505.1. GTDB lineage: Bacteria > Pseudomonadota > Alphaproteobacteria > Reyranellales > Reyranellaceae > Reyranella. The sequence goes on along the minus strand of JAFEBU010000022.1, from coordinate 63,501 downwards.
GCGACGCCGCGGCCTCGTAGCGCCAGTGCCCGAGCAGCGCGGCGTCGAGGCGCCCGGGCAGCAAGGACGGCTCGGCAGCGGTCCGGAAAATGACGCGGGCGCGCGGCGCCGCCGTGCGCGTGATCTCCGTCCACAATGCGTTGATCTGCGCGTCGGTCATCCAGTCCTGTGCGTCGAGGAGCACGTAGCGGTCGATGCAGGCGTCGGGGCAGCCGTCGAGATATTCGGTGATCGAGCGGTTCAGGACCTCGACCCGATCGACGCGCGTTCGCACCGCATCGAAATGCTCGCGCCGCAGATAGGGCGGCAGCGGCCCGCGGGCGTCGGCGGCATAGGCCCGACCGAACGCCTGCCAGGCGAAGTAGTTCTGGTCGACGCTGAAGCCGCAGGCGAGCCGCTCCAGTCGGGCACGCAGCACGCCGCGCATGTTGCTGTCGCCGCCGGCCAGCGCCGCGTACTGCGCCGGCGGGATGCCGAGGCCGTAGAGCGACAGAGGATTGGCGGTCGCCCAGCGCACCGCCCGCTTGTCGAGCAGAGGCGCCAGCATGGTCTCGAAGAAGTGCCTCTGCTCGTCGAGCGACCGCGCGCTCAGGACCTCGCGGAGGTCGACACCGTAGAGGCGCGCCATCGCGTGGCCGAGGCCGATGAAACGACCCAGCACCCCGTACCGATAGGCGTTGCGGGCGAAGATGGAAATCCGCTGCCGGCCCAACTGCTGCAGGCTGCGCCCGTCCCAATAGGCACGGCTTTGCGCATCGAGATGAGGCCGCAGCAGGCGGCGGTAGGCGGCCAGGTTGGCCTCGTCGTCGGCGGCACCGAAGAAGCGATAGAAGGCCTCCCATGACGGCAGGCGACTCGCCGCCATGAGCTTGAGGTTGTTCAGCGCGACATGGGCCAGGCTGAGATCGAGTGCGATGATCCGCGCCGGATCGGCGGTCAGATAGGAGAGGATGTTGCAACCGCCCGACGCGATCGCCACGACGCGGCTATCGGGCGCGAGCGCCAGCGCCTCGAGATCGATCTCCGGATCTTCCCAGATCTGCGTGTAGACGAGGCCATGGAACAGCCGTTCGAACAGCCGCTCCAGAAGGCCCTCCCGTGACAGCGCCCGATGGCGCCGCACGGCATTCTTCAGGCGGACACGACTCTCCGCGTGTGGATCGACCAACCCGAACGACTCCGGTTTGACTCAATCCACACACCTTATCGAGGTCGGATGCCGCTTTTATGACAACCGGTTGTGGGTCAGGCCTTGACCAGCCGCAATCGGGGCACCTCGTTTGAGAGCAGCTTGCGATAGATCTCAAGATACTCGTTGGCCATGCGGCGGGCGGTGAAGCGCTCCTCGAAGCGCGCGCGGATCTTGGCGCGCGACAGGCTGCTCAACCGGTTGCGGATCGCATCGGACGCTTCGAGTTCGTTCTTCACGATGAAGCCGGTAAGGCCGTCCTCGACGATCTCGGGCACGGAGCCGCTGCCGTAGGCGATCACCGGCGCGCCGCAGGCCATGGCCTCGATCATCACCAGTCCGAACGGCTCGGGCCAATCGATCGGCATCAGGAGTGCCTCGGCACCGCTCAGGAACTCCGACTTCTCGCGATCGCTGATCTCGCCCACGAACTCGATGCCGGGGAGCTGGAGCAGCGGCTCGATCTCGCGCTCGAAATATTCGCGGTCGACGGCATCGACCTTAGCCGCGATCTTGAGCGGCATCTTGCAGCGCACCGCGATCCGGATGGCCTGGTCGGGTGCCTTCTCGGGCGCCACCCGGCCGAGAAAGGCCAGGTAACCGCCCTTCGCCGCCCGCGGCGCCAGCAGGTTGGCTGGCAAACCGTGATGGACCGTCTTCACCCAGTGCGCCTGCGGCAAGGGTTTGCGTTGATTCTGCGAAATCGAGATGACCGGCACCGACGGGAAGGCATCGAAGACCGCCTGATGCTCAGGCAGGTCCAGGCGGCCATGCAAGGTGGTGACGAAGGGCGTCGACTGCCGTGAGAACAGGGAAAAAGGGTAGTAGTCGAGGTGGAAATGCAGGATGTCGAATTCCTCGGCGCGCTGCCGCACATGCTCGAGCATCGCCATATGTAGTGCGACCGGGTCGCGAACCGCCCCATCCAGGCGCAGGGCGCGGGGCCACATCGGCTGCAATTTCGCCTTGGTGAGCGAATCGCCACTGGCGAAGATCGTGACGTCGTGTCCCATCTCCACCAGCTCTTCCGTCAGCCATGAGACAACGCGCTCCGTCCCGCCATAAAGTTTCGGGGGAATTGCCTCCGTCAGCGGAGCGATTTGCGCAATACGCATTAAGTAGCCCTCCTGGTTGCGGCGCTCTGTAGGTCAAGGATGAATGCGGTGACCGTGCGGCGGACTTTTTTTTGTCACAGCTAAATCTTCCCCCTTCTGCCGCCGAATCGCCCCCTGGAGCATTAGGGTGTGGCGATGCTCAGTCTCAGTAATTACGCCGGACGCCCCGTTGCGTTCCTGCTGCGCTACGTCCGTCGTCGGCCTTTGGCGCATTCTGCAATCCTCGTAGCCGTCCTCGGCGCCGTCGGTTGCTCGGTCAGCACCCAATACGCTGTCAAATCCCTGGTCGATACGCTCGCCGCAGGCGTGAGCCACCCGGGTATCTGGATCGCCTTCGCGATCCTGGTGTCGTTGGCCGCCGCCGACAATCTCCTGTGGCGGGCCGGCGGCTGGATCGCGAGCCACGCCTTTGTCGGCGTCAGCGGCGACCTCCGCGGCGATTTGTTCCGCCACCTCACAGGCCATGCCCCGAGCTATTTCGCCGACCGGCTTGCCGGCACCCTCACCGGTCGCATCACCGCCACCTCGAATGCCGCCTTCGCCGTCGAGAACCTGTTCATGTGGAACGTCTTGCCGCCGTGCCTGGCAACGGCTGGCGCCCTTGCCTACCTCGGTGCGGTGAGCCTGCCGATGGCGGGCGCTCTGACGGCCGTGGCCGCGGTGCTCATCGTCGTGCTGTTCAAGCTCGCTGCCGCCGGCACGCCGCTGCATCATGGCTTCGCCGACAAGGCGGCCCGCGTGGAAGGCGAGCTCGCCGATGTCATCGGCAACATGCCGCTGGTGCGAACGTTCGGCGCCACCACGCGCGAGCATCTCAGGTTCGACGAGACGGTCGGGCAGGAGATGACGGCGCGGCGCAAGAGCCTGCAATATCTCGAGCGCCTGCGGCTGCTGCACGCCGCGGTCACGATCATCCTGACGATCGCCATGCTCGCCTGGGCCATCGTGCTCTGGCAGCGCGGTCGCGCCTCCACCGGCGACGTTGTGCTGGTCTGCACGCTGGGCTTCACCATCCTGCATTCCACGCGCGATCTCGCTGTCGCCCTCGTCGACGTGACACAGCACATGGCACGTCTCTCCGAGGCCATCGAAACCCTGCTTCAGCCGCACGAGTTGCGCGACCATCCCGAGGCGACGCCGCTCGAGCCCCGCGACCGCGGCATCGAGTTCGAGGGCGTCTCGTTCGCCTATCCCGGCGGCGACAAGGTCTTCGATCAGCTCGACCTGCGTTTCGAGGCCGGCAAGCGCACCGGCCTCGTGGGGCCGTCCGGCGGCGGAAAGTCGACCATCCTGTCTTTGCTGCAGCGATTCTATGATGTCGACCAGGGCCGCATCCTGATCGACGGCCAGGACATCGCGCGCATCACCCAGGACAGCATGCGACGCGCGATCTCCTTCGTGCCGCAGGATATCAGCCTCCTGCATCGATCCGTGTTCGACAATATCCGCTACGGCAAGCCCGAGGCGACGAAGGCCGAGGTGATGAAGGCCGCCGAGGCGGCATGCTGCCGCGACTTCATCGAGGCGCTGCCGCAGGGCTTCGAGACTATCGTCGGCGATCGCGGTGCGCGTCTTTCCGGCGGGCAGCGCCAGCGGATTGCGATCGCGCGGGCCCTGCTCAAGGACTCGCCCATCCTGCTGCTCGACGAGGCGACCTCGTCGCTCGACAGCGAATCGGAGGAAGCGATCCGCCGCGCGCTCGACCATCTGATGCAGGGGCGCACCGTCGTCGCCATCGCCCATCGCCTGTCGACCCTGCGCAACTTCGATCGCATCATCGTCCTGCAGGATGGCCGGGTGATCCAGGAAGGCACGCCCGACGAGCTGTCGCATCGTCGCGGCCCCTACCGCATGCTGATCGACGAGGAGCTCGCCCGCCTGACGCGCCACGCCGCGGCGGCATAGCGGGCAGCGCATCGGGCACTTGACGGGTTGACCGGTTAGGTGGACCGTGCGGGCATGAGCGCCCGCAGCTTCACCCTGTTCGATACGCCGATCGGCACCTGCGGCCTGACCTGGAGCACCGCGGGTATCGCCGGGCTGCAGCTGCCCGAGGCAACCGCGGCCGCCACGCGCGCACGTGTGCGCCGGCGCTGGCCCGGGGCCGAGGAGACGCCGCCGCCTGCCGGCGTCCAGCGCGTGATCGTGCGCGTGCAGGCACTGTTGAAGGGCGAGGCCATCGATCTCGGCGACATCCCGCTCGATCTCAATGCCGTGCCGGAATTCCACCGCCGCGTCTACGAAGTTGCCCGCACCATTCCGCCTGGCCGCACCATGACCTATGGCGAGATCGCGCGGCGCCTCGACGCGCCGCACGATTCACGCGAGGTCGGCCAGGCGCTTGGCCGCAACCCGATTGCCATCATCGTGCCTTGCCATCGCGTCCTCGGCGCCGACGGCAAGATGGGCGGCTTCTCGGCGACCGGCGGCGTGACGACCAAACGACGCATCCTCGAGATCGAGGGCGCTTCCGCTCTGGCCGCCGGACCGCTGTTCGCGGCCGCGCCGGCACGCAATGGCTGACTTCGCCTTCGACCACCGCAAGGCCGTTCGCCATCTCAAGGCCGTCGATCCCGCGCTGGCCGAAATCATGGCGCGGATCGGACCGTTCGCCATGGAGCTCAAGTCGGCACGCAGCCTGTTCGGCGCGCTGGCCGAGGCGATCGTCTACCAGCAGCTTTCCAACAAGGCGGCCGCCACGATCTACGGGCGCGTCGAGGCGCTCTTTCCGCGCCGCGCCGGCGGCTTCGGGCCGCGCGACATCCTGCAAGCGCCCGTGGATAAATTGCGCGGAGCCGGACTCTCGGCCGCCAAGGTGCTGGCATTGCAGGACCTCGCGCAACGTGTCCACGGCAACGAACTGCCGTCGCTCGACGAGGCACTCGGGATGGACGATGCGGCGCTGATCGATCGCCTGGTCCAGGTGCGCGGTATCGGTCGCTGGAGCGCGGAGATGTTCCTGATGTTTCGGCTGGGCCGGCCCGATATCCTGCCGCTGGACGACTACAGCTTGCGCAAGGCCTATGCAGTCGCCTTCAGAAAGCGCAGCTTGCCCTCGCCACGGACACTGGAAAGACACGGTGAGAAATGGCGTCCCTATCGTACGGTAGCGAGCTGGTACCTGTGGCGGACCCTCGACCGGCCGCCGATAGACCGGTCACTTGTATGAAGGTGCGTTCATGCGCGCCACTGGAGTGACACATCGGCCATGACATAATCGCCCGCATGGCTCTTCCCTTCTCGAACACCGTCGATCGCACGCTCGAGCGCCTGCGTCATGCCTTCGTCGAAACCGCCCGCGGTGCGCGCGAGGCGGTGGGAGCACCGCTTCGACCCGACCTGCCCGACGACGACATACCGCGGCTCAGGAGCCGCATCGATACCTGCCTCGAAGGCAAGGGCGGCGTCACGGCCGGGCGCGCGCGGGCAGCCGAACTGGGCGAGGCATATCTGTCGCTCTCACCCGTCGGAAAGCGGAAATTCCTGCTGACGCTGGCCAACGATTACGGCCTGCCGCGCGAGGCAGCTCTTGCCCGTGTCGAACGCTGGCGTGCTTCCAAGGAGCCCGCGCGGTCGCTGATCAAGGCGCTCGAACCGCCGGCCGTCCATCTGCTGCGCGAATTCGTCGGCGTGCCGCAGGGCGTCAAGTTCGTGGTCGACCTGCGCGCCGAGCTGATGACGCTCGGCAAGACGGATGCCGCCGCACGCATGCTGGCCGAGGACCTGCGACCCCTGCTCAGCGCCTGGTTCGATGTCGGCTTCCTCGACCTGGTGCGCATCGACTGGCGATCGTCTGCGGCGCTCCTGGAGAAGCTCGTCACCTACGAGGCCGTGCATACGATCCGCTCCTGGCGCGACCTCAAGAACCGGCTTGATTCGGACCGGCGCTGCTTCGCCTTCTTCCATCCGCGCATGCCGGACGAGCCGTTGATCTTCGTCGAGGTTGCGCTGGTGAACGGCATGGCCGGCAACGTCCAGCGCCTGCTCGACGCCAAGGCCGAGACCTCCGACCCGGAGAATGCCAACACGGCGATCTTCTATTCGATCTCCAACTGCCAGCAGGGGTTGGCCGGCATCAGCTTCGGCAACTTCCTGATCAAGCGCGTGGCCGAGGAGCTGGCGCGCGAGCTGCCGAACATCAAGGACTTCGCCACCCTCTCGCCCATTCCCGGTCTGCGCCACTACATCGATGGCCGGCTGAAGAACGAGGGCGACGAGGCGTTGACCCAAAGCGAGATCGCCTCTCTGGTGCCCGTCACCAACAACAAGACCACAGGCGCCGCGGCAGTGCGCGAGCTTCTCGACAAGCCGGTCTGGTGGGAAGTGCCGGCGATCGACAAGGCGCTGCGGCCGATCCTGGTGCGCTTTGCGGCACGCTACCTCACCAGCACCGACGAACGCGGTCGTGCGCTCGACCGCGTGGCGCACTTCCATCTCGGCAACGGCGCGATCATCGAGCGCATCAACTGGATCGGCGATACGAGTGCCAACGGACTGAAACAGTCCTACGGGATGATGGTGAACTACCGCTACAAGCTCAGCGACGTCGACGCCAACCACGCCGCCTACGCCAACGGCCGCGTGGTCTCGAGCCGCGAAGTCCGGGCGGCGGCGAGGGTCTGAGCTTCCCTCCCCCTCCGCACGGAGAGGAAGATCACTTGTTCAGGTAGTTCAGCTTCAGGCCCGGCCGCGGCCATTCGAAGCTCACGAGCTTTCCGGTCATGGACAGCGTGGCGTAGGCCGTGCGCAGCTCCTGGCCGCCGAAGCAGACGTTGGTGACCATCGGGTCGGGGAGCTTGTACTGCGTCACCGACCGGCCGTCGGGCGAGATGTCGGACACCGCGCCCGTGATCAGCGTGGCCACGCAGATATGGCCCGCCGAATCGACGGCCAGGGAATCGAACATCTGATAGCCGCCGAGGCCCACGATCACGCGGCCCTTCTCGCCGCGATAGGGGCCGTTGGCATCCTTGATGGTCCCGGGAGCGGAAAGCTCGAACGCCCAGCAGCGCGCGGTCGGGGTCTCCACGACATAGAGCGTCTTCTCATCGGGTGAAAGGCCGCAGCCGTTCGGCCGTTCGAGCGGAAAGACCTTCTCCTCGATCCTGGAGCCGTCGGCCTTGGCGTAGTAGACGGCGCCGCGATCACTCTCGCGCGCTCGCGTCTTGCCGAGATCGGTGAACCAGAAGCCGCCTGCCCGGTCGAACACCAGGTCGTTCGGCCCGTTCAGCCGACGGCCGTCGCAGGAGTCGTACAGGGTCTCGAACTTGCCGGTCTCCGGATCAACGACCTGGATCGAGCCGCCCTTGTAGCTGGCAGGCTGCGTGCCGGGAAACATCCGGCCGTCCGGCCGCTCGATCCAGTTGAAGCCGCCGTTGTTGCAGACATAGATCTTGCCGTCCGGTCCCATCGCCGCGCCATTGGGGCCGCCGCCGAGCCTGGCGATCACATGCTGCTTGCCGTCCGGCATGACGCGGGTCAGCGTCTCGCGCGCGATCTCGACCAGGATCACCGATCCGTCGGGCATGGCGATCGGTCCCTCCGGGAACCGGAGACCGGAGGTGATTTCCTTGTGCGGCGTCATCGGGACTCCTCCCTTACTGTCTTACTTGCCCTTGGCCTACTGTCTTACTTGCCCTTGAAGGTCGGCTTGCGCTTGGCAAGGAAGGCGGCGACGCCTTCCTTGAAGTCGGCGCTCTTGCCGAGCTCACGCTGGAAATCGCGCTCGACGTCGAGTTGCGCCGCCAGCGGCTGGGTAGCGGCACGGTTCATCGCCTCCTTGATGCGGGCGAGCGACAGCGTCGGTCCGTCGGCCAGGCGGCGCGCGACTTCGGTCGCGGTCTTCATCAGGTCGGCATCCTCGACCACGTCCCAGATCAGGCCCCATTGCTTGGCCTGCTCGGCGGAGATCTGCGGCGCCAACATCGCAAGGGCGCGCGCGCGCGCGTCGCCGACCAGCCGCGGCAGGAACCAGGTGCTGCCGCCGTCCGGCAGCAGGCCGATGCGCGCGAAGGCCTGCAGGAACGAGGCCGACTTGGCGGCGATGGCGATGTCGGAGGCCATGGCGAAGCTCATGCCGACGCCGGCCGCCACGCCGTTCACGGCGGCGACGATGGGCTTGGGCATCTCCCGCATGGTGCGGATCACCGGATTGAAGAACTTGTCGAGCGCGGCGCCCGAGTCGGCCGTGGCCCCCGACTCGCGGTCGGGATCGGCAAGGTCGGCGCCGGCACAGAAGCCGCGGCCCGCCCCGGTCAGCAGCACGGCGCGCACCGAAGCGTCGTTGGCCAGCCCCTCCCAGCACTCCTTGAGTTCGGCCACCATCTTGCGCGAGACGGCATTCAGCTTGTCGGGAGCGTTCAGCGTCAGCGTGGCAAGCCCGTCGGCCACCGCCAGATCGATCTTCTCGTACATTGTCTATCGTCCTGTGAATTGTGCCGGCCGCTTGGCGAGGAATGCCGCGACCCCTTCCTTGAAATCGGCGCTCTGGCCCAGCGCGCGCTGGCTGTCGCGCTCCAGATCGAGCTGCTGGTCGAGCGTGTTGGTGGCGGCGGCGTTGATTGCCCGCTTGATCGCCGCATAGGAGAGCGTGGGGCCGGCGGCCAGCCGGCGGGCGAGCGCCGTCGCTTCGGTCATCAGCTCCTGATCATTGACAGCCTGCCAGATCATGCCCATGCGCTCGGCGTCCTCGGCTGGCACGGATGTTCCCAGCATGCCGAGGGCGCGGGCCCGCGCATCGCCCACCGCATGCGGCAGGAACCAGGTGCCTCCCAGGTCGGGCATCAGCGCGATGCGGACGAAGGCCTGGTCGAAGCGGGCCGACCGGGCGGCCAGCACGATATCGCAGGCCAGCGCGAGATTGGCGCCGCCACCTGCCGCCACACCGTTGACGGCGGCAATCACCGGCTTGGGCAGTTCGCGGATGGCCCGGATCAGCGGATTGTAGAGCCGCTCGATGACCAGACCGAGATCGGGTTTGCCGTTGCCTCCTGATGTGTTTCCCATGCCGGTGCCGGCAAGGTCCGCCCCGGCGCAAAAACCGCGTCCGGTCCCGGTGATCAGCACGGTCCGGACCTCGGACTCGGCCAGCGACCGGTCGAACTGCTCGATCATGAGTCCGATCAGCTCCTGGCTCATGGCGTTCAGACGCTCAGGGCGGTTGAGCGTCAGAGTCAGCACCCCGCTATCCAGCACGGCCTGCAGCGGCGTATCCTTGGCAATGTCTCCCATGGCCCCACACTGGCACGGGCATCGCGCCGCGCCAACCGGTCGCGTCGCAGAGCGGCACCGGCTCTCGTATGTCGCACGAAATGGCATCTATTTTGATCCTGATTGGCACTGAATCGGGCAATGCCCAGATGGTGGCCGATGCCCTGAAGCCCGTCCTCGAGGCCGCCGGCCACCCGGTCGATGTCAGCGACGCGGCCGCATCCGCCGCCGATCTGCAGGCGCATGACGTGCTGCTGGTGATCTGCGCCACCCATGGTTCGGGCGACATCCCCACCAACATCCAGCCGCTGGCGGAGACGCTGGAGCGCGAGCGGCCGGACCTGTCCGGCCATCGTTACGGCGTGATCGCGCTCGGCGACCGGACCTACCAGGACACATTCTGCGGCGGCGGCAAGAGAGTGGACCGGATCCTCGAACTCTGTGGTGCGCGCAAGGTCGGCGATCGGCTCGAGATTGATGCATCGAGCCAGCCTCTGCCCGACGAGGACGCGCTGACCTGGATCGAGGGCTGGAAGGGCCTGGTCCGGCAGGCTGTTGAAAAAGGATTTCGGACCTATCACCTTTAGGACTTGACACCAAGGGTTGACTCACCTATCGTGGACTCACGGTAGGGAGGAACCCATGAATCTGCTCGAAGCCACCAAGCGCTGGCCGACCGCCGAGGCCGCGATGAATCACCTCGAAAAGGTTCGTTGGAACGGGCGCCCGATCTGCCCTTACTGCAAGAGCGAGAAGACCTGTGTCCACGCGAGCAAGGACAAGAAGATGCCGCGCTGGCAGTGCGAGAGCTGTCATCGCGCTTTTAGCGCCACGGTCGGCACTATCTTTCATCATACTCACTTACCTCTTTCGACGTGGTTTCTGGCCATCGCGATCATGCTGAACGCGAAGAAGAACGTCTCAAACGCCCAACTGTCCCGCGACCTGGGCCTGCCGTACAAGACGGCGTGGAGTCTCGCGCTCCGTATCCGCGAAGCGATGATGAGCGATCCGGAGCAAGCGCGTCTTTTCCATGGGATCGTAGAGATGGACGAGACCTATGTCGGCGGCAAGCCCCGCAAAGGCAATACCGGCAACAGCGGGGGCGGCACGGGCAGCAAGCGCGGACGCGGCACCAAGAAGATGGCAGTCGTTGGCGTAGCGGAGCGCAATGGTCGCGCTGTGGCCCGAGTTGTGGCGAAGTCCGAGCTGCGCTTTGATGGGATGAAGCGCTTCTTCGAGCGCTTTGCCGACAAGGACAACTCGATTGTGATCACGGACGAGTTTCGCGCCTATCGACACTTCAATAAGTTCACGCGCCACTACGCGGTCAATCACAGGCGCGCGTATGCTGTAGGTGAAACGCACACCAACACGATTGAAGGCTTTTGGGCGTTGGTGAAACGCTCATGGTATGGCCAGCACCACTTCTATTCGGAGAAGTGGGCCAATCACTACATCTCTGAAACGGCCTACAAGTACAATCACCGTAACACAAGCGATGCGTTCGGCGGCCTGCTTCGCCACATGGCGGGAGTGGGCGCATGAGCGGCCTGTTCGAAGGATTTGATCCGAATAAGAACAAGTCGAATTGGCTGCTCTACGGCGACAACCTCACCGTGATGCAGAACTTCCCGAGTTCGTACGTGGACCTCATCTATCTTGATCCGCCCTTCAACTCCGATCGCACCTACAATCTGATTTATCGCCAGCTAACCGGCCTTCCTCTCCCCGAGCAGGAAGACGCCTTCGCGGATCAATGGACACTCGACGCCGAGAAGGAAAAGCAAGCGCGAGAGATGCCTATGATCTTGCGACAGTACGGCGCCGATGAAGATCTGTGTAAGTTCTGGGATGCTTGGGTTCGTGCGCTTCGTGACACTCAACCGCGTCTATTGGCGTACCTCATTCACATGACGATGCGGCTCCTAGAGATGCATCGTATTCTGAAGCCGACGGGCTCCATCTATCTCCACTGCGATCAGACGGCGAGCCACTACATCAAAGTGCTGATGGACGGCATTTTTCACGCAAACAACTTCCGCAATGAAATCATTTGGAAACGGCAGAGCGCGCACAGTGACGCTAAGACGAAGTTCCCTGTCGTGACCGACACGATCCTTTACTATGCAAAGTCCAAGGCGACGAAGTTCTTTCCGCAGTACGGCGATCATGATCCGGAGTACGTCGATAAATTCTATCGCTTTGACGATCACGACGGACGCGGTCGTTATAGGCTCGGTGATATGTCGGCCCCGAAGGGCGGCGGGATGGCCGCCATTAACAAGAAGACAGGCAAGCCAAACGGCTGGCACATTTACAAGGGCTACCCGCCGCCGGATCAGGGTTGGCGGTATAGTCCAGAAACGATGGCGCGCCTCGACAAAGAAGGCCGCCTCCACTTCCCGAAGCACAGGGACGGCTCTCCGGACACAACCAAGCGGCTAGCCCTCAAGCGCTATCTTGACGAGCAGGAGGGAAGCATCATCACCAATGTTTGGACCGACATTCCACCTCTCAGCGGGCAAGGCGGCGGCGAGTATCTGGGATACGCAACGCAGAAGCCGATTGCGTTGTTGGACCGGATCATCAAGGCAAGCACGGAAGAGGGGCAGGTGGTGTTTGATCCGTTCTGCGGATGCGGTACCTCCGTCTATGCGGCCCACTTGGCAAAGCGAAAATGGATTGGCTGCGATATCGCCATTTTGTCCGTCCGGATTGTGCGCGAGGTATTGCTAAAGCGTTATGGGCTGGTGGAAGGCGAGGACTACAAGGTCAATGGAATCCCGACTACTACAGAAGGCGCACAAGACCTCTTTGATCGCGACCCGAAGCAATTCGAGCATTGGGCAGTCGAAATGGCTGGTGGCTTTGCCACGCGCAAGCACAGTGGTGATCGGGGCATTGATGGCCGAATCTATTTTGAAGTCATCGAAAATGGCGAGAGCGACCTGAAGAATATGGTTCTCTCAGTGAAGGGAGGCACCAAGCTATCACCAGCATTCGCGCGCGAATTGGCCGGAGTGCTGAAGCGTGATCCTGAGACCGAGATGGTTGGCATGATCACGATGATTCCGCCGACTAAGGGCATGCTGGCAGAGGCGCGGGACGCCGGTTTCTTCACCTACTTGGGCGAGGACTATCCCCGTATGCAGTTTCGCACGGTTGATGATCTTATCGCGGGAAATAACTTCAAGACGCCGTCCCGCGTAGGCATCTTACATAGGGAGCGTCAGGCGGTGCTTCCGCTCTCGGGAAGCGCCAAGAAACCCCGTTCCCATGCCACGGGGAAATAGGCTATAAACGAGCCGCGCGTTCGTGGCTTATAGGTCGAGGGTTGGTGCGCCCGGTGGGACTCGAACCCACGACCTCCGGTTTACAAGACCGGCGCTCTCAAAGACCTGCCACGGTTCCAGCTGAGCTACGGACGCGCAGCTAATATAGCATAGGTGGGACGATTGGTCGAATCTTCCAAGATTTGGGAGATTTCATGCGTATCATCATGAAATCATTGGAAAATTAGGAACAGAACATGGGCAATAAGTCCTAAAGGTGATAGGTCCGAAGGATTTTGAGGGGCGCGCCCAGGCAATGTCGATTCAAAGGCAGCGCCAGGATCACAAGTTGGCGTCGAGCACGTTGGAGTCGAGATTGCGCCGATCTCGATTCGCTTGCAGTGCGTTAGATCGTAGCTCCCGACTTTTTCAACAGACTGCTAGGTCGGCGGCAAGGTGAAGACTTCCACCGGCTCTGGCACGCCGCGCAGGACGTGGCGGCCCATCGACACCAGCGGCTGGATCGTGGCGTCCTTGAACTCTGCCGAGGCGAGCACGGGGACCTTCAGTTCCTTGGTCAGGCTTTCCAGCCGCGAGGCACGATTGACCGCGGGACCGATGACGGTGAAGTCGAGCCGCTCTTCCGTGCCGACGTTGCCGAAGGTCACTGGTCCCACATGCAGGCCGATGCCGAACCGCACCGGGTCGAGGCCGCCGGTCGCGCGCGCCTCGTTGGCGACAGCGATGTCGTCGATCACCTGACGCGCCGCACCCAGCGCGTTGGCGGTCACCATCGGCAGAAAGAGGGCGTCCTCGGCCGGGAAATAGGCCATCACGCCATCGCCGATGAACTTCAGGATCTCGCCGCCATGGGAGGTCAGTGCGTGGCCCACCAGTTGCAGGTAGTTGTTCAGGAGCTCGAGCAGATCGGCCGACGCCATGCGTTCGTTGAGGCCGGTGAAATCGCGCAGGTCTGAGAACCACAGGACGGCGTTGATCTCGCGCCCGTCGCCCCGCTTGATCAGGCCGCCCATGATCTGCTCGCCGACGATGCGGCCGAGATAGGTATCCAGCAGCGTGGTCGAGAGGCGGTGGTTGATACGGCTCTCGACGATCGGCGCCATGTAGTCCATCAGCCGATGGAACTTCGCGATGTCGGTATCGGAGAACCCTTCCGGCCGGTCGGTCATGAAGGTCAGTGCCGGCGGCCGACCATTGGCCACGCGCATCGGCGTCGCGTAATAGTCCGTACCGCCCAGGGCCGCGAGTTCATGAAGGACGGCGTGATTCCCGGGTGAAAGCTTGTCGAGCCGATAGCGCACCGGCTTGCTTGTTTTCGCCAGCTCCTGGATCGGGCTGCCGAGATAGGCCGGCGACTGCTCGATGCCGTGCGGCCGTCCCGCCTGCTCCACCTTGCCGCCGCGTGTCCACTGGATCCCCATGGTGCGCCATTGCGGATGGATCGCCTGCAGGCCGATGGTGAAGCGTGCGAGCGGTGCGCCGGCCGCTACCAGGTGGTTGGCTGTCTCTCCGACGAGCGCTGCCGGATCGGCGATCAGGCGCCCCTCGCGCGCAAGCCAGTCGATGACCGGCTCGACCGGCCAGTCGAGCGTCGCAGGGGATGCCGAATCAGGCACCCACCACCGCCTGCACCTCCTCCGACGATGTCCGATAGATCTTGTTCGTCGTGAGATCGGCGATCTTGTCGATGTTGCCTTCCACGTCCTCGATGGTCGGCGCCCGGCCCTGGATGCGCACGCCGGGTGCCTCGCGATACTCGATGCGGGCGAAGTAGCCTGCGCCCGCGCTCCAGATCTCGCCGGTGCGCTGGCATTGCTCGCTGCAGAGATAGGCGACCATGGGCGAGACATATTCGGGCCTGAGCTTGTCCAGCACCTCGGGGGTCATCAGGCTCTCGGTCATGCGCGTGCCGGCGACCGGCGCCAGGGCATTGACCATGATGTTGTACTTCTGGCCCTCGAGACGCAGCGCGTTCATGAAGCCCACGACCGCAAGCTTGGCACCGCCATAGTTCGCCTGGCCGAAGTTGCCGTAGATGCCGGAATTCGAGGACGTCACCACGACGCGGCCATAGGCCTTGGCGCGCAGGATCGGCCAGGCGGCGTGGGTGACGTAGGCGGTGCCGAGGAAATGCACCTTCACCACGAAGTCGAAATCCTCGACCGTCATATTATGGAAGGTCTTGTCGCGCAGCACGCCCGCGTTGTTGACGACGATGTCGACGGTACCGAAGGAATCGACGGCGGTCTTGACGATGTTGGCCGCGCTCCTGGCATCGGCGACGGAATCGTAGTTGGCGACCGCCTGGCCGCCCGCCGCCTTGATCTCGTCGACGACCTTGTCCGCCGCGGCATGGGTGCCGCCCTTGCCGTCGACCGCGCCGCCCGGATCGTTCACGACCACCTTGGCCCCGCGGCTTGCCAGCAACAGCGCATGCGCGCGGCCGAGCCCGTTGCCCGCACCGGTGACGATGGCGACGCGATTGTCGAAACGGATGGTCATGGGTCTCAATCTCCCTGCGAAGTCCAAACAGTCCGGGAGAACTTATACGACCATCACCGGCGCGCAGCACCATGTTGGGTGCGCCGTAGCTGTTTCAACCCCTGGCGAACGCAGACCTCACGCGCGCTGCAGGATCACGACCGAGGCAACGGCTTCCTCCATGCCGATGACGCCGCCACCGTTCTCGGCGAGCGCGATCTCCGCGTCCTTGACCTGGCGCTGGCCGGCCTCGCCGCGCAACTGCGTTGCAAGCTCGGCCAGCATGGAGAGGCCGGTCGCACCGACCGGATGGCCCTTGGAAACAAGACCGCCCGACGTGTTGACCGGGAGCTTGCCGCCGGGCCCTGTGGCGCCCGACTCGACGAACTTGCCGCCCTCGCCTTCCGGGCAGAAGCGCAGCATCTCGCACTGGTAGATCTCGCAGAAGCTCGTGGCGTCATGGACCTCGGCGACATCGATGTCCTGCGGGCCGAGGCCGGCCATCTTGTAGGCCTTGTCGGCCGCCGCCCGCGTGAGGCCGGGCTTGTCGAGCTCGCGATACATGCCGCCGGAGAAACCCACGCCCGCAATCTTGACGGCGCGCTCCTGCACGGCCTTGGGCAGCCGCTCCAGATATTCCTTCGAGCACAGCAGCGCCGCCGCCGCGCCGTCGCCGATCGGCGCGCACATGGCGCGCGTCAGCGGATAGGAGACGGGCCGGTCCTCGAGCACGGACTGCGGCGTCATCTGGAAACGGTACTGCGCCTTCTCGTTCAAGGCGCCGTAGTTGTGGTTCTTGGCCGCGCCCGCCGCGATCTGCTCCTGGGTCGTGCCGTGCTTCCACATGTGCCACTTGGCCTGCATGGCGTAGGTATCCATGAAGATGGTGCGATCGTCGCCCGGCGCGAAGGTGGCGCCGATCATCGTGCCGACGCGGTTCATCTCCTGGACCAGCCGGTCGTGCTGGCTGGTGATATAGCCCTGGTTGAAGAGACTGGCCGTGCGCTCGGGGGCGTCCGGGCTGAACAGCTTCTCGATGCCGATGCAGAACGAAAGCTCGTGCGTGCCCGCCAGGACGTCCTTCCAGGCGCCCATGAAGGCGGTCGACGCGGTGGCGCAGGCGTTCTCGACGTTGAACATCGGCACGCGCTCGGGGAACAGCCCCTCCTCGACCAGCGGCTGGAACAGCGCCTGGGCGCGGATCGAGTTCTGCCCCCAGAAGCCCATGCCGCAATTGCCCAGCCAGCCTGACTCGATATCGGCCCCGGTCTTCAGGCCGGCATCGGCCAGCGTGCCCAGATAGGCCTCGCGGGCGAGGTCGCCGAAGCTCATGCCAGGGTGTTTCTTGAACGCAGTCGTATAGGTGCCGACCATATAGACGTCGCGCATCGGGTCTCCTTCCGGGCATTTCCGTCAGTTGGCTTCGGCCGCATTTGAGCGTATCCAACCCGCTTACGCTAGGAGAACCGACATGGCCGCCCAGGCCCAGGCACGCGCCCCTCACGTCGACGAAACAATCGCCGAGCTGAAGAAGCGTTTCGGCGACCGGATCAGCACCGCGCCTGCGGTGCGCGAGCAGCACGGCAAGGACATCTCCTATCACGAGGCGCACCTGCCCGACGCCGTCGTGTTCGCCGAATCGGCCGAGGAGGTGCAGGAGATCGTGCAACTCTGCGCCCGCCACAAGACGCCGATCATCCCCTACGGCACCGGCACGTCGCTCGAAGGCCATATCAGCGCCCCCAACGGCGGGATCTCGCTCGATGTCAGCCGCATGAACAAGGTGCTGGCGGTGAACGAGGCCGATCTCGACGTGGTCGTGCAGCCGGGCGTCACCCGCAAGCAGCTCAACGAATATATCCGCGACACCGGCCTCTTCTTCCCGATCGACCCCGGCGCCGACGCCTCGATCGGCGGCATGACCAGCACCCGCGCCTCGGGCACCAACGCCGTGCGCTACGGCACCATGCGCGAGAACGTGCTGGCGCTGCAGGTGGTCACCGCCGACGGCCGCCTGATGCGGCTCGGCCGGCGTTCGCGCAAGTCGAGTGCCGGCTACGATCTCGTGAAGCTGTTCGTTGGATCGGAGGGAACGCTCGGCGTCATCACCGAGATCACGCTCAGGCTCTACGGCATTCCCGAGTCGATGGTGTCCGCGACCTGCGCCTTCGAGTCGCTGGAGGGCGCGGTCAATACCGTCATCCAGACCATCCAGTCCGGCATTCCCGTCGCGCGCATCGAGCTGATGGACACCGAGACGGTCGACACCGTGAACAAGTATTCCAAGCTCAGCCTGCCGGCCAGGAACCTGCTCCTGCTGGAGTTCCACGGCACCGAGGCCAGCACCCGGGAGCAGGCCGAGATGGTGCAGGCGATCGCCGGCGAGAACGGCGGCGGCGACTTCGCCTGGACCAGCCAGGCGGAGGAGCGCAGCAAGATGTGGCAGGCGCGCCATGACGCCGCCTGGGCGGCCAAGGCGGCGCGGCCCGGCTGGGGCATGTGGGCGACCGACGTCTGCGTGCCGATCTCAAGGCTCGCCGAGTGCATCCTCGAGACGCAGAAGGACATCCAGGCGAACGGGCTCTACGCGCCGATCGTGGGCCATGTCGGCGACGGCAACTTCCACCTGACGATGATGGTGAATCCGGACGACCCGACCTACCTGCCGCGCGCCGAGGCGCTGAACGACCGCATGGTGGCGCGCGCACTCCAGCTCGGCGGCACCTGCACCGGCGAGCATGGCGTCGGCATGGGCAAGATCAAGTTCCTGTACGAGGAGCATGGCGAAGCGGTGTCGCTCATGCGCTCGATCAAGAAGGCGCTCGATCCCGAGAACATCATGAACCCGGGCAAGATCATCGGGCCGATCAACTAGCCTGGTTCTCCGCCGGGGCAGACGGGTCGCGTGCGCCTGTCTGTCCCAAACTAACCTGCCAATCCGGCTGATCGCACCTTCCGTGCGGCCTGCCGGCTTTAATATCTTCGGTATCGTCCAAAGCTGTCGGCGCGGCTGGCATACCCCACAATTGCGCCGTACGGTGTGAGACGGGCCCCGGTGCCGCAAAGGCATCGGGGCTCTGACCAATACGCTTCGATATTCGACAGAAGGAGCAAAGCCGACTCCGGCCGGCGGGAACATCGGCGCGTTGGCGACACCGAACGGCTGCTAAGCGCGCCCCGCAATCCGAAAGCCAGACGGACTCTTTCCCGTCCATCGCACGAAAGCGTGCCGGAAGTTGGCCGCATCGCTATAGCCCAACCGACTGGCGATCTCGTCGTTGGTCATGTGCGTTCGGCGCAGGTACTCAATCGCCAGGCGCATGCGTACCTCGCGCAGGAGGATGCGGTACGAGGTTCCCTCGGCTTCGAGCTTGCGCCGAAGCGCACGCGGATACATGCCCAGGCTGTCGGCAATTGCTTCGATCGTCGGATATTGCCCGAGCTGCTCGATCAAGATCTGGCGGACGTCGGCTGCGACGCCTCCCGCACGATTGATCTCGCCGAGAAGCTGCTCGCACATTTCACGCGCCATGGCATGTGTGCGCTGGTCCGCAAGCGCCACTGCACCATCATCGCGAGGATGCTCATATCCGCTGTGGTCCTGGTCGAACAGGACCGGACATTCGAACAGGTCTTCGTAGACGCAGGCGTGCGGCGGTGCAGCATAGCCGAGGATGATGCGCGAAAACCTGAACTCCGGGTTGTACCAGTCTCTGATGATCGTCAGATGGGCGGACAGCGCGAACTCGACGGCGAAACGATGTGCTTCCTCCGCCGGGTTCGGCCAGCATGTCGGCTCGAGCGTAGCCGCAACGATCTCGTCGTTCTTCGAGGAGACGAATTCGCAGAATGGGCCTACGACCTGACAGTACCGTGCGGCAAACACGCGGGCTTCATCGGTCGTGGCGCTGCTCAACATCGCATACCCGTACATTCCGTACGCTGTGATACGCATCCGTCGGCCGGCCCGAAGGGCGATGGCTGGATCCCTGGACAAACACAAAGCGTTGCGAGTCACCCTGTCCAGCTGCCGGTAGGAGATCCTGGTCGTATGAGCTTCGATGTGCGCTGAGGTGAGAGCCGTTCCTTCGAGCGCCGCCGCCCCGTCAAGACCTTGCCTGTCGAGTTCAGCGACGATCGCAGCGATCGAATGTGGCGAATAGATGCGCCGCTCGAAGCTGGGGTGAGATCGATACGCTGACTCGTCGTCTCGCCGTTGCTTCGTATCCCCCTCGGCCATCGCACCCCCTGCATCGCTGCTTCATTGTCCTGTCGGCGGCCTGTCGTCGACGCAAGCCGGAACAGAAGGAAACTCCCACTCCAGCGGACCGAGCGTCAATATCGAGCGTCAATATGACGAGAGCCGGCGGCAACATCCATTCCCACGAGGTTGCCGATGCCGATCGCCGAACCATCCGCGAAATGCCTCACGCAACCGGCGCAGCACCGGGGAAGAGCATCGGCGATGTCGCCGGGAGCTGCGGACCATCGGGCGAAACAAGACCCGCCACAATGTAAAGAGCGTCGAGACGTGTCCAACGCGGGAGCTTGTCCCATGTCTCGATCTGGACGGCGTCGATCCCCCTGGCGAAGGCGCGCCTGCGCGATGGAATTTCAGAAACTGTAGCGGACGCCGCCATTGAAGGCCCAGCCGCGGAAGCCGCCGTTCGAGACCTCGTGTTGATAGGAGACGTCGCCATAGACGGCGAGGCTGGCGGTCAACATGCCGGTGAGGCCGCCGCCGACCTGGATCGCGGTGCCGTACTGGCCAGTGTTGAAGTTCACGCCGCTGACGCCGATGGCGTTGTTGTTGTCGGCGAAGCCCTGCAGCAAATTGACCTTGAAGTACGGCGTGACGAACCGCCTGTCAGCGGTCTCGAACGGCCGCACGAGCCGCAGACCGGCGCGCACGATGCCCTGGTCGAGTGCGCCGAGCTGGACGTTGATGCTGTCGGCGTCGGTCGTGCCATCGAACATCAGGTGCTGCCAGCTGACCTGGACCTGCGGCTCGACGGAAAGCTTCTGCCAGCCGAGGGCGATGGGATAGCCGCCTTCCAGCGAGGCCCCGACCATGCTGCCGTTCAAGGTCGCCGCCTGGCCACGCGCGACAGTGCCGATGGAGCCGTTGAACCAGCCCCCGGTCACGATGCCGTCGAGATACCAGCCGGCCTGCGCCTGGAAGGTGGCGATGCCGGAGATCTTGCCGATGTTGATGTTGCCCTCGCTCCAGCCGTCGGGCGCATTGGGATCGAACTGCAGCTTGCCATAGGAGCCGGCAAGGCCGAGGCGCAGCGATCCGAGATCGCTGTCCATCACCACGGCGGAGCCGCCAATCTGGAAGGCGGCGTAGCTCTCGCTCGCGTCGATACCGTAATCGGTGAAGCTGCGCGTGGAGGTGTAGGTCATGGTGCTGCCATAGCCGCGGGCGAAGAACTCCGCCGTCTTCGGCAGGCCCGCTGTCCGGGCATCGCGGATCTCGCCCAGGCGACGCTGGAGCTGGTCGATGTCCAGGAGCCCGGCGCTGAACAGCGCCGTCGGCGCGCTGATGTAAGCCGGCACCTGCGGCGCCAGCGCCGGACGCGCATTGGGATCCATCGGCTGGCCGGGCTGGACCGGTCCCGACGGCGTCACGTAGACGCTCTGCAGGCGGAAGTCCCAGTAGTTCGCCGCATTGCCGACCAGATTCTGCGACGGATCTGCCGCCCCGTTCGGCGAACCCGGACCGTAGGCATTGAGGTGGTACTGGTAGGGTGTGCCGCCGGTGACATAGCCACCCGGCACGCTGAACGCGCCGGCCGACGTCGTGCCCGCCACCTGCACCAGCGAGATGCCGCTGGCCGCCGTCGGCGTACCGGTCGAGGCGCCGGAGCCGGAGGCATTGACCTGCACCGTCGTGTGGCCGCCGGCATTCCCCAGGATCAGCAGGCGGTCGGTGAACTGGTTGGCAAGCGGGCCGCCGGCGTTCAGCAGCGTGTTCACGACGAGCGTCGAATGCGCGGCGTAGTTGCCGCCGATCGTGAAGCTGCCGAATGGGCCGCCCCCAAACGCCGCACTGCCGGGCGCGACCGAGCCGTGGTTGTCGACGTCGCCCGCGACGCTGCCATAGCCGCCGAGCGTGGCGCCGTTGGCCACCGTCACCGGGCCGCCACCCGAAAGCGCCGCCGACGTGTGCCCCGCGTCGCCCACCGCCAGCGTGCCGGCCTGGACATTGGTGGGGCCACCGTACGTGTTGTTCGCGTTCAGGATCGTTGTGCCCGTTCCGACCTGGGAGACTCCGCCGGTGCCGGAGATCGTGCCGTTGAAGGTCACGGTGTCCGAACGATTGAAGGCAAGCGTGCCGTTGTCGGTCACGTTGCCCACGATCGAGCCCGAGGTTCCGCCGTTGCCGAGCTGCAGGATGCCACCCGCGATCGTCGTGCCGCCGGTGTAGGTATTGGTCCCGGTCAGGGTCTCCGTTCCCGCATTCAGGATCACGCCGCCGGACCCCTGAATCGTGCCCGAAAAAGTATCGGCTGCACTGGTGAGCGTCAGGAATTTGGTGCCCAGCTCGACCGCACCCGTGCCGGACAGGGTCGTGATCGACGTTCCGCCGTCCACGATCGCCGAGACGTCGAATATGCCGTTGTTGATGAGGCGGCTGGAGGACGCGATGCTGCCGTCCGAGCCGCCATTTCTAAACAGCGCCAGCGTCCCGGCGGCAATGGTCGTGCTGCCGGTGTAGGTACTCGGGGAGCCGATCGACAGGGTTCCGGCGCCCGTCTTGACGATATTGCCGGCACCCGAAATGGCGGCGCCGGCATAAAAAGTCATGGTGTTTGTGGCGTTGACGGTGTCGAAGGTCGCGGTATGGCCGTTGAGATCTATCCCCCAGAATGAAACGCCGGACAATCCGTAGGCGGTCCACCGAAATCCCCCTCCGGCAGGGTTGGAGGCGCGGAAGATCAGGTCGTTGGCGAGAATGGTTCTCCGAACCATCTGCACATTGTTGGCGCTTTCGTTCAGGGCGGCGATGCCGTTGATGCCATGGAACCGCAAGGCGGACATCGACTCGTTCGAGAACGAGGGGAGCAAAGAGGCTGGCGTGATCCAGATCGAGCCGACATCGATCACACTGGATGGGTCGCCGGAGACGCTGAATCGAGTCGGATTCGATCCGATGATGCTCCCTCCGACCGTATGCGGCCCAACGATTGCCCGATCGCCTGCTCCCGGTACGACGCCACCGTCCCACGCCAGTCCGAACTGCCACACCAGGCCGCGGCTGCTCGTCCCGACTACGGTGAGGTCGGTGGCTTGTGCGGGAGCGGACGTGACAGTTCCCGCCGCAAGCAGCGCAAGCGCCGAAACGCCGTCTCGAAGTCCCGGAATCGAAAGCCGGCAAAATCGACGACGAATATGAATTGCAGACATGGAACAGACTCCGCGCGGCGCCCCGCGATGACGATGGAATGCAGTGAGCAATGTTCAGGTGGAAATCGTTCGCTTCGAGCAGCCTGATGCGTTGCTCATGGTCGCGCTGCGCTGTGAAACAGGACTCGGCAATGGTGAAAGAAGCGCATGCAGTTCGACAGCGGCTGACTTGGCGACGATATCGTGAGGATTCTTTTCTCGGGCACATATATCGGGGAGAAAAGGTGCAAACCGACCATCTTACAGGTTACTTTGGGACAAGGCCGTGCAGTGCGAAACGAAACTCCAGTCCAGGGATTGTCCTATCGTTTGATAGACTCCCGTTTGGATGGACTATCGTTTGATGACCGTGCGTTTGATGATCGTGCTCGAGCGCCGCTTTGGCCGCCGCATGGCAGTTCGGAACTGGCGCGCATCGGCGGCCATGCCTTTTGGCCAGCTCCTTCCTTGCACTTTCTTCTCGACCAGATGCATCAGGTCCATCCCATGCAGCACGTTGGACGACTTGGCGAACCGGAGAGTGTCGTAGCTTCGAGTTGATCGAGCGGAGAGGACGACGCGCCAACCGCGGCGACCGCGAATTCCTGGGAGCGGACACGTCCGGGCGGGTGCTCGACGTCGCCGGTCGCCACTTCGCCGGACCGAAGGTCTTCTGTCTGTAGGAACGCCTCATCAACCTGAAGGCCGTTCCCGATGCCGCCGAGGCGAGCTTCGTCGAGATATCGCCCGGCCGATGGTTGCTGGATACGGTTCCCTGGACGGTCGCGGAGCATCGCGTCCGCGCCATGGACGGGGACCGCGCCACGGCCCGGGGCCTCGCCATCCCGGAAGGCACGCCGTGCCTGCTCGTCGAGCGGCGAACGTGGCGCAACGACGTGCCGATCACGCACGTGCGTCTCATCTATCCCGGCGACGCCCACCAGCTCGTCGCCCATTTCACGCCTTCAGGCCGCCGACGCTCGCGGCGAGCGCCCCAAAAACAACGAGGCCGCCCGATCGCGGGCGGCCTCGCACGAAGACTTGGAGAAGCGAAGGCTATTTCGCCGTCTGGATCCTATTTCGCCGCCTGGATCATGATCTCGACCTTGAGCGCCGGATTGGCGAGCTTGGCCTCCACCGTGGCGCGGGCGGGCGCCTGGCCCGGCGCGACCCACTTGTCCCACACCTCGTTCATCTGGCTCCAGGTCGTGATGTCGGTCAGCCAGATGTTGGCGGACAGGATCTTCGACTTGTCGGTGCCGGCCTCGGCCAGGAACTTGTCGATCTTGGCCAGGATCTGGGCTGTCTGGCCCTTCACGTCGGCCTTGGTGTCATCGGCGGTGAGACCCGCCAGATAGACCGTGTCGCCATGGACCACGGCGCTGGACATACGCGGGCCGGCGTTGATGCGTTTGACGCTCATTTTATCCTCCTCGTTTGGGGCGGCGGACCTTAGCATGCCGGCCGGCGCCACCGTCAAAGCGGATTGAAGCCGTTCATGGCTGCGTCCCGCTAACGGGCCGCAACCACCATGATCTCGACCTTCATGCGCGGATCGCTGAGCCTCGCCTGCACCGTCGCCCGCGCCGGCGTATGGCCCGGCACCACCCAGGCATCCCACACCGCATTCATGGCGGCGAAGTCGTCGATGTCGGACAGCCAGATCACAGCCGAGAGGATCTTCGTCTTGTCGCTGCCGCCCTTGGCGAGCAGGGAATCGATCTCGCCAAGCGCCTGCTTCACCTGGCCCGTGATGTCGGCCGACAGATCCTCCGGGATCATGCCCGAGCAGTGGATGCGGTCGCCGTGGATCGTGGCCTCGCAGAGCCGCGGGCCGGGATCGATGCGTTCGACGGGGCTCATGCGCGCTCGCGGATGTCGGAGAATTTGATCCTGGGGCTCTTCTCGGCGATGTAGCCCAGCTCCCAGGCGTTGCGCGCCAGGAAGACCGGCGAGCCGTCGCGATCTTCCGACATGCCGCCGCGATTGGCGGCCATGAAGGCCTCGAGATCGGCCTTGCTGTCGGCCGAGATCCAGCGCGCCGTCTCGAACGGCGCCGGCTCGAGATCGATCTTCACGGCATATTCCGCCTCGACGCGGGTCTTGAGCACGTCGAGCTGCAGCTCGCCGACCACGCCCACGATATTGTCGCCGCCGATCACGCGCCGGAACACCTGGGTCACGCCCTCCTCGGCCAGATCGTCCAGGGCGCGCTTGAGCTGCTTGGACTTCATCGGATCCTCGAGCCGCACGCGGCGCAGGATTTCCGGCGCGAAGTTCGGGATGCCCGTGATCTTGATCGCCTCGCCCTCGGTCAGCGTGTCGCCGACGCGCAGCACGCCGTGATTGGGCACGCCGATGATGTCGCCCGGCCAGGCCTCGTCGACGATCTCGCGCTCGCGGGCGAAGAACAGGATCGGCGAGTTGACCGACAGCGTCTTGCCCGTGCCCATCTGCGTGAGCTTCATGCCGCGGCGGAACTTGCCGCTGCACAGCCGCAGGAAGGCGATGCGGTCGCGATGGTTGGGGTCCATGTTGGCCTGCACCTTGAACACGAAGCCCGAGACCTTGGGTTCCGTCGGTTCGATGGCGCGCGGCTCGGCCGGTTGCGGCCGCGGCGGCGGCGCCCACGCGGCCAGCGCGTCGAGCAGCTCGCGGACGCCGAAATTGTTGTAGGCGCTGCCGAAGAAGACCGGCGTCAGATGGCCGGCGCGATAGGACTCGAGGTCGAAGGCCGGATAGCCCATGCGCACCAGCTCGACCTCCTCGGCCAGCCGGGGATCGGTGATGGTGTAGTTCTCGATCAGCTCGCCGATGCGGCTGCGATCGGCGGTGTCGAACACCAGCATGCGGTTGCGGGCGAGGTCGAAGGTGCCCTTGAAATTCTGCCCCGATCCCTGCGGCCAGCTCATCGGCGCCACGTCGAGCGCCAGGGTCGACGCGATCTCGTCGAGAAGCTCGATCGGATCCTTGCTCTCGCGATCCATCTTGTTGATGAAGGTGACGATCGGCACATCGCGCAGGCGGCAGATCTCGAACAGCTTGCGCGTGCGCGCCTCGATGCCCTTGGCGGCGTCGATCACCATCACCGCCGAGTCGACGGCGGTCAGCGTGCGGTAGGTGTCCTCGCTGAAATCCTCGTGGCCCGGCGTGTCGAGGAGATTGAACACCGCCCCGCCATACTCGAAATGCATCACCGAGGTGGTGACCGAGATGCCGCGCTGCTGCTCGATCTTCATCCAGTCCGAGCGCGCCCGCCGCGCCTCGCCGCGCGCCTTCACCGCGCCCGCGACATGGATCGCGCCGCCGAACAGCAGCAGCTTCTCGGTCAGCGTGGTCTTGCCGGCGTCCGGGTGCGAGATGATGGCGAACGTGCGCCTGAGCCCGGCGGGATGGCCGGCCAGGGCGGGGTCGGACGCAGCGGAAACGGCGGTATCGGGCACTTTCGGACCTGTGAGGGGGCGGCGTGGGGGGTAGCGGAGCGCGCCTGCGGCGTCAACCGTGCCCGTCTCCTCTTCGCCAGGAAGAAATAGGGAACACCGCTCGCAATTATCGGCGAAGCTGCTGTCGTCTTCGCCACTCGTCAAGGTACGGCTGATAATCCCATTCGTATTCGACTGTGAAGGGTCCAAGGTCGAACAGGCGATGGCAGATCGTCATCGCCTCAAAATGGCTTCCTGCTGGGAATGCATGAACCAGTTGTGCTTCTTCCGAGAGCGAGCGGCGCGGCGCCTCGCCGTCTGGGCCTGCCAAACAGCAACTCGGCAAAACGTTGCCCTGGTCATCCGTCTCTACCCGGATCCCATGCAGCAGCTCGACCATGAGCTAGCCGCCGAGCTCCTCGCGCAGCATCTCCAGTTCCAGCCACTCGGTCTCGGCTGACTCGAGCTCGGCCTGGGCAGCGGTCAGGCGCGCCGATTTGGCCTGGAAGGCCGAAGCATCGCGGCGATAGAGACCGGGATCGGCGAGCGCGGTGTGCAAGGCCGCGATCTCGGCCTGCAGCGCATCGATCTTCCCGGGCAGCTCGGCCAGCGCGCGCTCGCGCTTGTAGCCCAAGCGCTTCGCGGGCGTGCTCTCGCGCACCTGGATCGTCTTTTCCTTGCGCGGCGCCGGTACGAGCGTCTCGCGCGGCCCACGCTGGGCGAGATAGTCGCTGTAGCCGCCGGCATATTCGATCGCCGTCCCATCGCCTTCCAGCGCGATGGTCGAGGTCACCAGCCGGTCGAGGAAATCGCGGTCGTGGCTCACCAGCAGGACCGTGCCGTCGTAGTCGCCGATCGCCTCCTGCAGGAGATCGAGCGTGTCGGCGTCGAGATCGTTGGTCGGCTCGTCCAGCACCAGCATGTTGGAGGGCGCGGCCAACGCCTTGGCGAGCAGCAATCGGTTGCGCTCGCCGCCCGACAGCGTGCGCACCGGCTGGCGCGCCTGCTCGTCGCGGAACAGGTATTCGCGCAGATAGGTCATGACATGCCGAGGCCGCCCCTGCACCGACACATGGTCGTTGCGGTCGGCGAGGATCTCCCACGGCGTCTTGTCGGGATCGAGCGCCGTGCGGCGCTGGTCGATCACGACCGGCATCAGATTGGCGCCGAGCTTCACCGAGCCGCTGTCGGGTTCGATCTCGCCGATCAGCATCCGCAGCAGCGTCGTCTTGCCGGCGCCGTTGGGCCCGATCAGGCCGATGCGGTCGTGCCGGAAGATGCGGGTCGAGAAGTCGTCGACGATCACCTTGTCGCCCCAGCGCTTGGAAATGTTGCGCACGGTGATCGCCAGCGCGCCCGATTGTTCGGCCGGGCCGGTCTCGATCACGGCGCGGCCGACCGGGCCGATCTGCTGGCGGCGCTGCTTGCGCAGCTCGGCAAGAGCGCGCAGGCGGCCCTCGTTGCGCGTGCGGCGGGCGCGAATGCTCTTGCCGGCCCATTCGGTCTCGCGCTCGATCAGCCGGTCGAGCTTGTGGCGCTCCGTCGCCTCGCGCTCCAGGATCTCGGTCGACCAGCCCTCGAACGCGGCATAGCCCTTGTCGAGCCGGCGCACGATGCCGCGGTCGAGCCACAGCACGGCGCGCGCGAGGTTGGCGAGGAAGCGCCGGTCGTGGCTCACCAGCACATAGGCGCCCCTCCAGCCGAGAAGCTTCTCCTCCAGCCATTCGATGGTCGGCAGGTCGAGATGGTTGGTGGGCTCGTCGAGCAGCATCACGTCCGGCTCGGCCACCAGCACACGCGCCAGCGCCGCCCGCCGCGCCTCGCCGCCGGACAGGCTGGCCGGCGCACGCGCGCCCTCGAGCCGCATCTCGGCAAGCAGCGCCTCGACCCGGTAGTCCGACACGCCCAAGGCATGCGGCAAGGCCGACGCGACATAGTGCGCGACGCTGGCATGGCCGGTGAAATCCGGCTCCTGCGGCAAGGCGGCGACGGTCGTGCCCGGCTGGAGGAAGCGCGTGCCGCCATCGGCGATCGGCTCTCCGGCCAGGATGCGCAGCAACGTCGATTTGCCCGCGCCGTTGCGGCCGACAAGCGACAACCGTTCGCCGGGCGCGATCGAGAGATCGACGCCGTCGAGGATCGGCTGGCCGCCGAGATGGTATTTTATGCCGGCCAGGGTCAGAAGAGGTGCAGATGACATGGGCAGAAGCGGCGTGTCATGGCCGAACCTTTCCCCATCGGCAAGGGCAATGCGTTAGGATCGTCGCATGGTCATGGGTTTGACGACCGGCCTCTGGGTCATGGCGCAGGTCCGGCTGTGCGACAGCGCCTTCATTCCGGCGGCGGTGGTGCGGCGCGGCGATCCGGATGCCGGCACGGTGCTGCTGAAGCTGAACCGCTTCGAGGCGGGCGTGACGGTCTACACGCAGGCCAGCAGCATGGACGATTCGCCGGCCTGGAGCCGCGGCACCGGGCCCACGCCGGTCACCGAAGCCGAGGCCGACGCCTATATTGCCCGCCAGGTGCAGCGCGATCCCGACGTCTGGGTCCTCGAGATCGAGGACCGCAAGGGCCAGTACAAGCTCGACGGCCGGGTCGTCTAGGCGGCGGGTTCTTCCGTCACTGCCCGGGCAGCACGGTCGTCGGATCGATGGTCTTGTTGCCGCGGCGGACTTCGAAATGCAGGCGCGGATCGGGCGCGCTGCCGGTGGTGCCGACCTTGGCGATCGCCTGGCCTTTCTTCACCTTGTCGCCTTTCTTGACCAGCAGCGAATCGTTGAAGCCGTAGGCGGTGATGTAGCCGCCGCTATGACTCACCAGCAGCAGGTTGCCCATGCCGCGCACCTCGCTGCCGGCATAGACGACGGTGCCCGAGTCAGCGGCATGCACGACCGCGTCCTTCGGCGCCTCGATGTCGATGCCGTCGTTCCTCTGGCCGTCATGCGATCCGTAGCTCGACACGATCTTGCCGCGGACCGGCCATTCGAAGCGCGGCGCCGGACCGGCGGGGGCAACAGCGGCGGTGTGCGCGGTCGGCGGGCTGAGCGGCGTGGGCTGGCCGGCCGGCGGCGTTGCCGCAGCGGACGCTGGCGGCGGGGCGGCAGACTTTGGCGCCTCGCTCGGCGGAGGAAGGGTCTCGCGTTTCACGGTGCCCGGCGGCTGGGGGGCGGCGGCCGCGGTTTCAGTCGACAGCGACGCGCCCGACGACGGCTCGATCACCCGCGCGCCCGGAAGCTCGATCGTCTGGCCCGCCCGCAGCGTGTAGGGCGGCGCAAGCCTGTTGCGGTCGATGATGGTCTGCCGGCTGACGCCGAAGCGCTGGCCCACGCTGTCGACAGTGTCCTTGTCCTTCACGACATAGCTCGGAACGGCGTTCGCGCCGGCTCCCGAGCCGGGATATTCGATGGTGCCCTCGCGGGCGCCATACATGACGTTCTCCACCGAGGAGCAGGCGCCGAGCGCAGCCGACAGCACCACCGTTATACCGAGCGTGCGCCATAGGCCGGCCCATCGCGAGGGGAAGCGAAGGGCTTTTTCCATGGATCCACTCTACTGCATTGCGATTCCGGCGGGAATCGGGCGGACGCGGGTTTTCCCCCGCCTTCAGCTCTGTCCCAGGACCGGCAGCGGGCCGCTCACCAGCGGCACGAAACGCACCGGCATCAGCGTGTCGCGCTGCAGTCCGCTCTCGCTCCTGACGATGCGCTCCACCACCTGCGCGGTCGGATCGCGGCCAACCGGCACGATCAGGATTCCGCCCACGCCGAGCTGGTCGATCAGCGCCTGCGGCCGCTCCTCGGCCGCCGCCGTCACGATGATGCGGTCGAACGGCGCCTGCCCCGGCCAGCCTTTGCTGCCATCGCCCACGTCGCAGACGACGTTGTAGATGCCGAGATCGATCAGCAGCCGTTCCGCCTCCTTCGACAGGGGCTTGAAGCGCTCGATCGAGTAGACGCGGCGCGCGAGCTTCGCCAGCACGGCGGCCTGGTAGCCAGAGCCGGTGCCGATCTCGAGCACCTTCATGCGCGGGCCGAGCCGCAGCGCTTCGGTCATCGCCGCCACCACCAGCGGCTGGCTGATGGTCTGGCCGAAGGCGATCGGCAGGGCGGTATTCTCCCAGGCGCGCTCGGCGAACGCCGGCAGCACGAAACGCTCGCGATCGACGGCGCCGATCGCCGCCAGCACCTTCTCGTCCGAGATGCCCGACTGACGCAACTCGGTGAGCAGACGTTGCACAGCGGGAACGTTCATCGCGCCCGCGCCCCGGTCAGGCTTTCTCGAACGCGCCGACGAGCTTGCGGCGCGTGGCCTCGTGGGTGAGATCGAGATGGAGCGGCGTCACCGAGACATAGCCGGCACGGACGGCGGAGATGTCGCCCTCCTCGTCGACCTCGTGCTCACCCGGGCTGTAGGCGTTCCAGTAGTAAGGGCTGCCACGCGGATCGATGCGCTCGACGATGGAGCTGCCGAAGGCGCGCACGCCCTGGCGCGTCACCCGGATGCCCTTCACCGAAGCCGCCACCACATCGGGGAAGTTCACGTTCACGAACACATTGCGCGGCCAGTCCATCGCCAGCGCGCGGCGCGCCACATCGGCGCCGAAGTGCGTGGCCGTGCCCCATTTCACCGGGTGGGGATGGGTGAAGGCCTGGCTGAAGGCGATGGACGGCAGGCCGAGCAGGCAGCCTTCCATCGCCCCGGCAATGGTGCCCGAATAGGTCACGTCGTCGGCGAGGTTGGTGCCCCGATTGACACCCGACAACACGACCGCCGGCTTGCGGTCCTTCAGGAGATGCTTGACCGCGAACAGCACGCAGTCGGTCGGCGTGCCCTCGACCGCGAACTTGGTCTCGTTCACCTTCCGCGCGCGGATCGGATGGTTGATCGAGAGCGAATGGCCGGCGCCGCTCTGGTTGAACTCGGGCGCCACGATCCAGACATCGGTCGAGAGTTCGCTTGCGATCTCCTCCAGCGCATCCAGTCCCGGCGCATGGACACCGTCGTCGTTGGTGACGAGGATGCGCGCCTTGGCGAGTTCGGTCGGGGTCACTGCGCGGCGGGCGCGGGAATCGCCGCAAGGCCGCCCATGTAGGAGCGCAGCACCTCGGGGATCGTCACCGAACCGTCCTCGTTCTGGTAGTTCTCGAGCACCGCGATCAGCGTGCGGCCGACGGCGAGACCCGAGCCGTTCAGCGTATGCACGAAGCGCGTTCCCCCCTTGCTTCCCCTGGGGCCTTCCTTCGGTCGATAGCGCGCATTCATGCGGCGGGCCTGGTAATCGCCGCAGTTGGAGCAGCTGGAGATCTCGCGATAGGCATTCTGGCCCGGCAGCCAGACCTCGATGTCGTAGGTCTTGCGCGACGCCGGGCCCATGTCGCCGCCGCACAGCACGATGGTGCGGAACGGCAGGTCCAGCCGTTTCAGCACCTCCTCGGCGCGACCGGTCATGCGCTCATGCTCGGCGGCGGACTGTTCCGGCGTCGTGATGCTGACCAGTTCGACCTTGGGGAACTGATGCTGGCGGATCATGCCGCGCGTGTCCTTGCCGGCGGCGCCGGCCTCCGAGCGGAAACAGGGCGTCCAGGCGGTGAAGCGCTGCGGCAGCTGCTTCTCCTCCAGCACCATGTCGTTCACCAGGTTGGTGAGCGGCACCTCGGCGGTCGGGATCAGCCAGAATCCGTTGTCGGTGTGGAACATGTCCTCGGCGAACCGCGGCAGCTGGCCGACGCCGTAGGCCGCCTTGTCGCGCACCAGGAACGGCGGATTGATCTCGGTATAGCCGCCTTCCTCGCTCGTATGAAGATCGAGCATGAACTGCGCAAGCGCCCGTTCGAGCCGCGCCAGGTGCTTGCGCAAGACGACGAAACGAGCGCCCGACATCTTGCCGGCGGCGGCGAAATCCATCTCGCCCGTCGCCTCGCCCAGCGCCACGTGGTCCTTGGGCGTGAAGCCGAAATTGCGCTGGCTGCCGACGCGCCGGATCTCGACGTTGCCCGTCTCGTCGGTACCGTCGGGCACGTCGTCGAACGGCAGGTTGGGCAGCACCTCGAGCCGGTGCGTCAGCTCGCTATCGAGGGCGGCCGCCTCCGCCTCGCCCTTCTTCAGCGAGGCTTCGAGGGCCGCGACCTCGGCCATCAGCGCTTCGGCGGCCTCGCCCTTGCCTTTGGCGATGCCGATCTGGCGGCTGAGCGCCTTGCGCTTGGCTTGCGCCGCCTCGCTCTCGGAGATGGCCGCGCGGCGGCGGCGGTCGATCTCCAGCAGCTCGGCCGAGAGCGGCGCGAGATTCCTCTTCTTCAGGCCGGTGTCGAAGGCGGCAGGATTCTCGCGGATGAAACGGATGTCGTGCATGGCTCAGTCGACCGTCGTCACTTCCTGCTCGGCCTTCTTGTCCTCCGCCTCGCGTTTCTTCTCCATCCATCTCCCGATCAGGATGCTGATCTCATAGAAGGCCAGCAACGGCGCGGCGAGCGCAAGCTGGCTCACCACGTCGGGCGGCGCCAGCACGGCGGCGACGACGAAGCAGAGGACGATGGCGTAGCGCCGCTTGGCCCGAAGCGTCGCGCTGCTCAGGATGCCGACCCGCATCAGCAGGGTCAGCAGCACCGGCATCTCGAAAGCGAAGCCGAAGGCGAAGACGAGCTGCAGGATGCGCTGCAGATAGTCGGACGAGCGCAGGGTCTTTTCGATGTCGGGCGGTGCGTAGCGCGTCAGCATGAAGTCGATCACGTACGGCAGCACGACGTAGTACATGATCGCGCAGCCGGCATAGAACATGAACGGCGTGGCGATCAGGAACGGCAGGAAGGCGCGCTTCTCGTGCCGGTAGAGGCCGGGCGCCACGAACAGCCAGATCTGGGTCGCGATCAGCGGAAAGCCCACGATCAACGCCACGAATCCCGAGAGCTTCACGGTGACGAAGAAGAACTCGAAGATGTCGAGCACGATCAGCCGGTAGCCCTGGCTCTTGGCCGGCTCGATGAGGAACTCGAAGATCGGCTTGGCGAAATAGAACGTGATGAAGAAGACGGCGAAGAAGCAGAGCAGCGCATAGATCAAGCGCTTGCGCAGCTCGATCAGATGATCGAGCAGCGGCATGGGCTTGTCGTCTTCGGGTCCGTCGTGCGCCTGGGTCAAGGTGAAGCTGTCGAAGCTGGGTGGCGCGTTATGCCGCCCTTTGGGCTGCAGTTCAAAGCGCTATTTGGCCTATTCGGCCGCCGCCTTGGCAGGTCGTTCCTCGACCGGCTTGGTCTTGGGGGCGGCGGGCTCCGCTGAGGCAGGCTCTGCTTCGACCGACGCGGTCTGCGCCTCGGCCGGCGCAGACTCCGCTGAAATCTGCGGCTGAGGCTCCGCCGAAATCTGGGATTGGGGCTCCGCCGCAATCTGCGATTGGGGCTCCGTCGAAATCTGCGGTTGGGGCTCGACGGCGACCTGCGGCGCCGACTCGGGCTCGGCCAGCGGATTGTCCAGCGCCGCCTTGGCATCGGCGATCGCCTTCTCGCCCTCGGCCATGCCTTCCTGGATGGCGCTGCGGATCTGCTGCGTCGGGTCGAGCGATTTCAGGTCGAGACCGCCCTGCGCCGACTCAAGATGCTTCTTGACTTCATCCAGCTCGGACTGGCGCACCATCTCGTCGACATGGCCGCGGAATTCCGACGCCATGCCGCGCATCTGGGCCATCCATTTGCCCCAGGTGCGCAACAGGCCCGGCAGCTCCTTCGGCCCGATCACGACCAGCGCCACGATCACGATGACCAGCAGTTCGGGACTGTCGATGCCAAACATGATGGAAGGCCGTGGCCGGACTCGCGACGTCAGACCTTGGCGGCCGTGTCCTGATGGACCTGGTTCGGCGTCGAGGTCGTGGCCTGGGCCGAAATCGGCTTGGCTGCATCGCCCGGCTGGCCGGACGCGGTCGGGGTCTCGTCCTGCCCACCGACGCCCTTCTTGAAGGCCTGGAGGCC
The DNA here is from genome assembly GCA_018242505.1 of Pseudomonadota bacterium. Lineage (GTDB taxonomy): Bacteria > Pseudomonadota > Alphaproteobacteria > Reyranellales > Reyranellaceae > Reyranella. The sequence continues at coordinate 29,439 of JAFEBU010000022.1, read as the reverse complement.
TTTGCCGAAGTCGCCCATGAGCTGCGAGACCTTACCGCGACCGCCGAACAGCAGAAGCACAACGGCCAGCACGACCAACCAGTGCCAAAGGCTGAGGCTACCCATGTGAAAAAGCTCCCAGAAATGTTTGCGATCGCTCGGGCCCGATTATCGCACCCGCGCGGAAGAACCGGCAACAGGTCTAATAAGGCCGTATTGCGGCTCAAAGCCACTGGCAACAGCCTCGTCAACTTCCCTGTTGTTCCACCGCCAGCGGCTCGTCGGCCTCGTCTTCGGTTGGTTCCAGCGGTAGATCGGGTTCCTCCGGCCTGAATATGGGGGGCTGGGCGCGCGGGTCCAAGAGCCCGGCGGCCTTCATTTCCTCGTGTCCAGGCAGGTCGTCGAGGCTTGCCAGCCCGAAATGCTCCAAAAAGAAGTCGGTTGTGCCCCAGGTGACCGGCTTGCCCGGCGCGCGGCGGCGGCCCAGCGGCCGGATCCAGTTCTGCTCGAACAGGAGGTCGAGCGTGCCCTTGCTCAGGCCCACGCCGCGGACCTGCTCGATTTCGGCCCGCGTGACCGGCTGGTGGTAGGCGATGATGGCCAGCGTTTCGACCGACGCCCGCGACAGTTTGCGCGTCACGGGCCTCTCGATCTTGAGCTTTTCGGACAGATCGGGGGCGGTGCGGAACGCATATCCGCCGGCGACCTTCACCAGATTGACGCCCCGCGAGGCGTAGAGCTCGGTGAGATCGGCAAGAAGCCGCGACACGTCGGCATCGTTGGGCAGGCGCTCGGCCAGCTCCTTCTCGTCGAGCGCCTGGGTGCCGGCAAAGATCAACGCCTCCAGGAGGCGCAAATGCTGCGCGTGGTCGGGAGAGACGACGTCGGTGACCTTGGCGTCGCTGTCGTTCTGGATTTCGCTCTCAGACATTGCCGTCCTCGCGGTCACTCCGTTTGCGCAATTGGATAGGGCCGAACCGCTCGGTTTGACGAAGCTCGATCTGGCCGTCTTTTGCGAGTTGGAGGCCCGCGACAAGGGTCGACGCGATGGCCGAGCGCCGGCGTGTCGGGTCGGTGAGGCCGACCGGCAGGAAGGCCTCGAGCGTCTGCCAGTCGATGGCGATGCCCAGCATCCGCGCCAGCCGTTCCGCCGCCTCCTCGACCGAGAAGAACTGCATCGGCTCGATCTGGTAGGTGTCGGCGTCCTTCGGCCGCACCTGGCTGCCATAGGCCGACAGCAGATCGTAGAGCTTCACGTCCCAGACGGCACGGCGGACGACGACCACGCCCTCGGGCTGGCCGCGCGAGAAAATATCCTTGCCGAGCTGCGGCCGCGCCATCAGGCGCACACCCGCCTCCTGCATCGCTTCCAGGCGCCGCAACTGCCATTGCAGCGCGTCGGCCATCTCCTGCCCCGACGGCTCCTCGCTGGCCGGCGGCTCGGGCAGCAGCAGGCGGGATTTGAGATAGGCGAGCCACGCCGCCATGACCAGATAGTCGGCGGCCAGCTCCAGCCGCAGCCGACGCGCCTGCGCCACATGGGCGAGGTATTGATCGACCAGCGCCACCATCGAGATGCGACGCAGGTCGACCTTCTGGTCGCGTGCCAGGGTCAGCAGCAGGTCGAGCGGCCCCTCGAAGCCCTCGAGATTGACGATCAGCTCGCCCTCGCCCGGCGCGATGATGTCGGGCCCTGCCGCGGTAAAGCCGTCCGGCGGAGGGGGGCTGGTGGAGTCAGTCATGCAGGCCCGGTTTAATCCAGGCGCAGCGCCTGCCGCCACTGGATTTGACCGGTCCTTATCCCCATTCGGGCAGGAGTGCCGTCAGTCTCTTTCGAGCATCGACGAGGCCGGCCGCGCCCAGCGGTGCGCGATGCCGTGCCAGATACTGCCGCCCGGCCTCGAAGCGGCGCACGGCCGACGGCGTCATCCGGCCCACCGCGCCGACGACGGCGCGCATCTCGTCCATCTGGCCGTTGCAGTGGAGGGCGATATCGCAGCCTGCCTCCACCGCGCCGGCCGCCCGCTCGCCAAGCGACCCGCCCAGCGCCTGCATCGAAAGATCGTCCGACAGCAGAAGGCCGTCGAACCCGATATGGCCGCGCACGATCTCCTGCACGCCCCGTGCCGAAACCGTCAGTGCCGCGTCCGCATCGATGGCGTCATAGAGGACATGGGCGGTCATTGCCCAAGGCAGGTCGGACAAGAGCCTGAACGGCAGGAAATCCTGGCGCTCGAGAGAGTCGCGAGACGCATCGACGTGCGGCAGGGCGTGATGGGAATCGACGGTCGCCCGGCCATGCCCGGGAATGTGCTTGATGACCGGCATGACACCCTCGGCCAGCAGTCCTTCCGCTGCCGCGCGGCCCAGCGCCGCGACCGCCTCGGGAGCGGCGGCATAGGCACGGTCGCCGATCACGGCATGGGTCTCGGGGAAGGCGATGTCGAGCACCGGCAGGCAATCGACATCGCAGCCGATCGAGGCGACGTCGGCCGCCAGCAGCCGCGAATTGAGGCGGGTCGCCTCCAGGCCGCGCTCCGGATCGCGTTCGTACAGTTCGCCCAGACGGCGCGCCGGCGGCGCCTTGCGCCAGTGCGGCGGCTTGAGACGCGCGACCCGCCCGCCCTCCTGGTCGATCAGGACCGGGGCCTCCGCGCGGCCGACCGAGGTCCGCAACTCGTCGACCAACCGGCCGGCCTGCTCCGGCGTCTCGACATTGCGCGCGAACAGGATGAAGCCCAGCGGATCGGCGTCGCGAAAGAAGGCGCGTTCGTCGGCGGTGAGATCGGGGCCGCTGCAGCCGAGAATGACAGATCTCATAGGACTACGCTCGAGCTCCTCTCCCCGTCCTTCCCGCACGCGAGCGCCGGCTCCCTCTTCGCGGTTACGCGAAGGGGCAGCCGGTCAATTCTAACGTGCTGGGGGAATGACGACGCAGTCGGCGCGGCGGCTGCGCAGCGAGCTGCAGACGCTGTGCGCCTGCTTCTCGTCGAGCGGGCCGGCCTGGACGCGATACCAGACCCCCTTCTCGCCGAGGTCGACGCGCGTGGGCTGCATGCGCAGACTGGCCAATACGTCGCCGTGGGCGGCCTGGAGCTTGGCCCAGGTCGATTTGGCCGCATCCTCGGTCTTCGCCGAGGCGAGCTGGATGCGCCAGCCGCCGCTGGGGCCCGACAGGTTCTCGATCAGGCTGGCGATGCTGGGGCCGGTCTCGGTCGGAGTCGTCGTGGGCGCCTGGGTGACCGTCGGCTGGTTGGCCGGCAGCGGCGGCGTCGAGGCCGCCGGAGGCGTCGGGCTGGGTGCAGTGGGGGTTTCCGAGGCGGTCTGGGTCGGTGCCGCGCCCTTGCCGTCGCCGTCGACCGGCTTGGTCGAGAGCGGCACGGGCTGCCCGTTCGCCGGCAGGTGCGGCACGGTCGGCCCGGGCAGCAGCTTCTCGGGCTGCGTCGGGACGGCGCCGGGGGAGATTCGGTTGTAGACCTCCTTATCCTGGTCCGGAGGCACGTAGCCGCCCGCATTCTCGGGCTTGATCCGGACAGGCGTATCGGGCGCCTGAATGACCAGCGGCTCGAGACCCTTGCCGCCGGCGCGCACATCCTGATTGTGCGCCCACCAGACGACCGAGCCGAAGCTCGCAATGGCGGCTGTCGAGACCATCAGGGTCAGGATCTGGCTGCGCCGACGATTGACGCGCGCAAGCAGGGAATCCCGCGGCGGCGGCGGAATCGAATCGGGTTCATAGGCGACGGGGCGGGTCGGCGGATCCAGCCGCACCGCAACCGACTCGTTGGGTCGGTAAATCCGTGGTCCGTCGCCGGAGGGGGGCCGGCGGATGTGCATTTGTTATCTCATTTCATCGACGGGTGTGACGCCGAAGACCTTGAGGCCCGATCCTATCACAAATCCCACGGCCTGTACCAAGGCCAGACGCGCCCGGCTGAGTTCGGGGTCGCCCTCGACCACGAAGCGCAGCGACGGCTCGTCCCGGCCGCGATTCCAGTGCGCATGGAAGGCCGCGGCGAGGTCGTAGAGATAGAAGGCGATACGATGCGGCTCGTGCGCCGAGGCGGCGGCTTCGATCTGGCGCGGCCATTGCGCGATCAGCCGCACGAGATCCAGCTCGCCGGGGTCGCCCAGACGATCGAGCGGAACGCCGTCGAGCCCCTCGACCGAGAGGCCGGCGGCGATCGCCTGGCGCATCACCGAGCGGCTGCGGGCATGGCCATACTGGACGTACCAGACCGGGTTGTCGCGCGACTGCTCGGTGGCCTTGACCAGATCGAAATCGAACGGCGCGTCGTTCTTGCGGGTCAGCATGGTGAACCGCACGACATCGGGCCCGACCTCGTCCAGAAGGTCGCGCAGGGTCTCGAACGTTCCGGCGCGCTTGGACATGCGCACCAGTTCGCCATTGCGCATGACGCGGACCAGCTGGCAGAGCTTCACGTCGAGCTCGCCCTTGCCCGCCGTGATCGCGTTCACCGCAGCCTTCATGCGTTTGACATAGCCGCCGTGATCGGCCCCCCAGACGTCGATCATGTCGGCGAAGCCGCGCCGGAACTTGTCGTAGTGATAGGCGATGTCATTGGCGAAATAGGTCCAGCCGCCGTCCGACTTCTTGAGCGGCCGGTCGACCTCGTCGCCGAAACGGGTGGCGCGGAACAGGGTCTGCTCGCGGTCTTCCCAGTCGTCGGGCATCTTGCCCTTGGGCGGGTCGAGCCGCCCAAGGTAGATCAGGCCCTGCCGCGACAGTTCCTCGAAGGCCCGATCGACGGCACCCGCATCGACCAGCGCGCGCTCCGACGAATAGACATCGATGCGCACGCCGAGCAGCTCGAGATCACTCTTGATGCTGGTCATCAAGGTGTCGATCGCGAAGCTGCGAAACTCCGGCAACCAGTCGGCCTCGGGCTTGTCGATCCAGCGCGCGCCGTCGCGCGTGGCGATCGCCGCTCCGACCTCCTTCAGGTACTCGCCGGGATAGAGGCCCGCGGGAATTTCGGCGATCCTTTCGCCCAGCGCTTCCCTGTAGCGCAGGTAGGTCGATCGTCCGAACTTGTCGACCTGCGCGCCGGCATCGTTGATGTAGTATTCCTTGGTGACGTCGTAGCCGGCCTTCAGCAGGAGGTTGGCCAGGGCGTCGCCCACCACGGCGCCGCGCGCGTGCGCGACGGTCAGCGGGCCGGTCGGATTGGCCGAGACGTATTCGACATTCACTTTCTGTCCGGCGCCCATCCGCGAATCGCCGTAGGCCAGTCCTGCTTTCAGACAGTCGCGCAGCCGTTCGCGCCAGAAGCCGTCGCGCAGCTTCAAGTTGATGAAGCCCGGCCCGGCCACGGCGCCCTCGACGACGTCGGGAATGGCCTTCAACCGGTCCAGCAGCGCCTCGGCGATGTCACGCGGCTTCCTGGCGGCCGGCTTGGCCAGCACCATGGCGGCATTGGTGGCGATATCGCCATGGGCCGGATCGCGCGGCGGCTCGGCGGTGATGGCGGAAAAGTCGAGCGGCTGCGGCAGTTCGCCCGCCGCCTGCATCGCCTTCAGAGCAGCTTCGATCTCGCCGATGAAATGAGCATAGGGATCCATGGGGCGCGGTATTGCCCAAACCAGCCGGTTTGTCATCCCGCCCGGTCTTTCCGAACCAGAATCGAGGCCGATCGCTCCTGAAACTCATCCAACGGTGGAGGCGATCCCTCCTTGGAGGTATCGAAGGCCATGCGATTGGTCTTCATCTACGGACAGGTGGCATCCGGCAAGCTCACGGTAGGCCGCGAGCTTGCGGAGATCACCGGCTTACCCCTCTTCCACAATCATCTGGTCGTGGATGCGGTGAGCGCGGTCTTTCCTTTCGGGACCGAGCCCTTCAAGCGGCTACGCGAGGAGATTTGGCTCAAGATAGTTGGCGAGGCCGCCCGTGCGGAGAGATCCCTCATCTTCACGATCGCGCCCGAGCCGACTGTCGAGCGTGGATTCGCAAAACGCATGCAGTCCCTGGTTCAGCAGTTCGGAGGGGCTGCCCTCTTCGTCGCGCTCAAGATCGAGCCGGGCGAACAGGAGCGCCGCCTGCTCGACCCGAGTCGCTCCGCCTTCGGAAAGCTCCGTTCCCTTCAGCTACTGAACGACCTTCGCGGGGATTTTGCCCGCTGCATGGCCGAGATGCCGCCACCTGACCTGACCATTGATACGACCGTCACACCGCCCCGGGACGCCGCCAGACGCATTGCCGAAAGAATGGCCTCGTGAACACTTCGTTCGCGACAGGAGGAGAAACAGCTCACTGATAGAGGTCGAACAGCCGCTTGTGCTCGTCGAGGGCGTAGCGGTCGGTCATGCCGGCGATGTAATCGGCGACGATCCGGGCGCGGGCCGGCCGCTCGGCGGCCTCGGCGCGCTCGCGCCAGGGTGGCGGCAGGCAGTTGGGTTCGGCGAACAGGAGCCCGAACAGATCCATCACCACGCGGCGCGCCTTGGAGTGCGAGCGGTTGAGATGCCAGTGCTCGTACATGCGCTTGTAGAGGAAGCCCTTGATGACGCGGTCGTTGGCGGCCATCGCTTCGGAGAAGGCGACGATCGGCCGGCCAAGCGCGCGGATGTCGGCCACGGTCTGGGGCCGCGCCGCCGCAAGCCGCCGCCGCGTTTCGGCCAGAACATCCTCGACCATGGCGTTGATCATCCGCCGGATCGCCTCATGGATCAGCCGCGAGGGCGCGAGCCCGGGATAGGTCTTCTCCACCAGCGCGAACATCTCGCCCACCAGCGGCAGGTCCTTGAGGTCGGCGATCTCGAACAGGCCGGCGCGCAGGCCGTCGTCGATATCGTGGTTGTTGTAGGCGATGTCGTCGGACAGCGCCGCCGCCTGCGCCTCGGGCCCGGCATGGCCGCCCAGCTCGAGATCGTGGTCGCGGCAATATTCGACGATCGCGGCCGGCAGGTCGTCGAGCGTGCGGCCGTCCTTCAGGAGCGGCCCGTTGTGCTTAACCGCGCCTTCCAGCGTCTCCCATGTCAGGTTGAGGCCGTTGAACTCGGCATAGCGCTCCTCGAGCTTGGTCAGGATGCGCAGTGTCTGGGCATTGTGGTCGAAGCCTCCGAACGGCTTCATCGCCGCATGCAGCGCCTCCTCGCCGGCATGGCCGAAGGGCGTGTGGCCGAGGTCGTGGGCGAGCGCGACCGCTTCGCCGAGATCCTCGTCGAAGCGCAGCGTACGGCAGAGGGTGCGGGCGATCTGCGCCACTTCGAGCGAATGCGTGAGGCGCGTTCGATAGTGGTCGCCCTCGTGATAGACGAAGACCTGGGTCTTGTGCTTCAGCCGCCGGAAGGCCGTCGAGTGGATGATGCGGTCGCGATCGCGCTGGAACGGGCTGCGTGTCGGCGCCTCGGGCTCGCGATGGAGACGGCCGCGACTCGCCCATGGCAAGGTGGCATAGGGCGCGCGCGCCTGATGCCGCCACAACTCCCCGGCCCGCTCTTCCGACAAGACTCCTCCGTCGCGTCTGTTTACGCCTTCCCCGTTACGCTTTCCCCGTCGCGGCAACAACCTCGTGCGTGCCCGCCCAGATCATGTCGCCCGCGACATAGACGATGATGGCAAAGCCCAGCCACGCGATCCAATGGTAGCGATCGAGGATGCGGGCGATGAAGTTGGACGCAACCGCCATCAGCACCACCGAAAGCGCAAGCCCGATCCACAGCACGGCCTTGTGGTCGCGCGCCGCGCCCGCCACCGCGAGCACGTTGTCGAGCGACATGGAGATGTCGGCCAGGATGATCTGCAGCATCGCCTGGCTGGCGGACTTGGGCGGCGCGGCCTCGCCGTCACCAGGCAGCTCGCCGCCGGCATGACGGCTCTTCATGCGCAGCTCGCGATACATGCGCCAGGCGACCCACAGCAGCAGCAGGCCGCCCGCCAGCGTCAGGCCGACGATCGCCAGGAGCTGCGTGGTGACGAGCGCAAATCCGATACGCAGGACGGTGGCGCCGGCAACGCCCCAGAAGATGATCTTGCCGCGGTTCGCCTTCGGCAGGCCCGCCACCGCCATGCCGATGATGATGGCGTTGTCGCCCGACATCACGAGATCGATCAGCACCACCTGCAACAGCGCCGAGAACGAGGTGGCATCCAGTTGCAATCCCAGCGCGTCCATCTGCCCTCACTCGCTCCGATATTGCCCCGGACAGCCCGATTTCAAGGAATATCGGTCAGCCTTCCTCGGTCTGTCCCGATTTGAAACGCGCGATCAGCAGCCCCACCAGGACGACGAGGGCGGCGCCCGCGACGGCACAAATCAACTCGGCATGGGGAATCGTGTGGTCGAGCCAGTCGGCGATGGTTCCCGGTTTCACGAGCTCGACCAGCTGCCCGGCGGCGTTGACCTGATCGAAGCGGCCCTCGCCGGCCATGACTTCGCCCGCGATCCAGCCGATCAACGCCGCCCCGACCGTGCCAAGCCAGGGGAAGCGATCCAGCACGCGCGAAATCAGCGTGGCGCCCAGAACGATGATGGGAATGGAAAAGACGAGGCCGATCACGATGAGCGTGAAGTCGCCCCTCGCGGCGGCGGCGATGGCGATGGCATTGTCGAGGCTCATCACCGCATCGGCCACGATGATCGTCCAGATCGCCGCCCAGATATTGCCATGGGCCTTGATCTTCGCCTCTTCGTCCTCGCCGATCAACAGCTTGACGCCGATCCAGAACAGCAAGGCGCCGCCAACGAGCTTGAGATAGGGAATGGCCAGCAGCAGGCCGATCACGGCGCAAAAGATGATCCGCAGCACGATGGCGCCCGCACTGCCAAACAGGATCGCGGGCCTGCGGTACCGATCGGACAGATTGTGGCAGGCCATCGCGATAACGACGGCGTTGTCGCCGGAAAGGATGATATTTGCGACGATGATCTTCCACAGTGCAGCCCAAAACACGGCCGAAGACAAATCGGGGACTGCGAAGACCATTCCATTCCTCCCAAGGGGCGCACCATAGCCGCCGTTCCGACCCTGTAAACCCCGGACGGAGCCAAAGGAGAGGCTTGCGCTGTGGCGCGGCGCGGACTATCCGAGCGCGCGAAAGCGAGATCGCATGGCAAGCGCCGGCGGCTACAACAAGATGTTTCCCGTGTCATGGGCGGAGCTGCACCGCGACGCACGGGCGTTGGCCTGGCGGCTGGCCGATCTTGGCCCGTTCACGGGCCTGGTGACGATCACGCGCGGTGGGCTGGTTCCGGCCGCGATCGTCGCCCGCGAACTCAATCTGCGCCTGATCGACACGATCTGCTGCTCGACCTACGATCGCATGGCGCGCGGCGCCAAGGTCGAGCTCCTGAAAGGGACGGCGGCGGAACAGGACAAGGGCAAGGGATGGCTGATCGTCGACGATCTGGTCGACACCGGGGTCACCGCCCGCGCCGTGCGCGCGCTCCTGCCCGAGGCGCATTTCGCCACGGTCTATGCCAAGCCGGCCGGCCGGCCGGAGGTCGACAGCTACATCACCGAAGTGAGCCAGGACACCTGGATCCTGTTCCCGTGGGACCAGGAGGCGGTGATGGCCAAGACGATCGTCGAGATGAAATCAGGACAATAGGGGCTGACACATGAAGAACCTCTGGTCCGACAGCGACGCCCGGGCGGCGATCGCGCATCACGCGGCGAAGGGCATCGGCGAGGACCTCGCGCTGCGCGTCTACACCACGCGGCTGCTGGGCGGCGAGCCCAGGCTGGTGCTGCATGGCGGCGGCAACACCTCGGTCAAGACGACGGTGGCCGACGTGTCGGGCGCGCCGGTCGAGGTGCTGTGCGTGAAGGGCAGCGGCTGGGACATGGGAACGATCGAGGCGCCCGGCCTCCCCGCAGTGCGGCTCGCGCCGCTCGGCGGGCTGATCGGTCTGCCCGCGCTCAGCGACGAGGAGATGGTCAACATCCAGCGCTGCAACCTCCTGGACAGCAAATCGCCCAACCCTTCGGTCGAGACGCTGCTGCATGCCTTCCTGCCGCACAAGTTCATCGACCACACCCATTCGAATGCGGTGCTGGCGCTCACCGACCAGCCCGACGGCGAGGCGCTGGCGGCCGACCTGTACGGCAAGCGTGCGGCGCTGGTGCCCTACATCATGCCGGGCTTCGCGCTGGCCAAGAAAGCGGCCGAGATCAGCCGCGCCAATCCCGATGTCGAGGGGCTGATCCTGCTGAAGCACGGCATCTTCTCCATGGGCGCGACGGCGGAAGAGGCCTATCGGCGCATGATCGACCTGGTGACGCTGGCCGAGCAGAGGCTCGCCCAGTCGACGCGCAGGATCTTTCCGGGCGCCTCGCTGCCTGCACGGCCGGCAACCGCGGCAGAGGTGGCGCCGATCCTGCGCGGCCTGCTGTCGATCCCGGCCAGGACCGGCGGCCGTGAAGCCGCGCGGCGGTTCGTGTTCGAGTTCCGCACCGGCCCCGAGATCCTTGCGTTCGTGGGCGGCAAGGAGATCGCGCGCTACAGCCAGCAGGGTCCGGTGACGCCCGATCATGCGATCCGCACCAAGCCCGTACCGCTTGTTGTGCCCGCGCCGGAGGCGGGCAAGCTCGACCTCTTCAAGGAAGAGGCGACGAAGGCGCTCGATAAATACAAGACTGACTATCGCGCCTACTTCGCGCGTCACAACGCCCGGCAGACACCGCCCAAGACGGAGCTCGATCCTGTTCCGCGCGTCGTGCTGGTGCCCGGCGTCGGCCTGTTCGGTATCGGCAACAGCTCGAAAGACGCCAGGATCGCGGCCGACCTCGCCGAGACCACGATCGAGGTCATTGCCGACGCCGAGCGGCTCGGCACCTATCGAAGCATTCCCGAGCCCGACATTTTCGACATCGAGTACTGGTCGCTGGAGCAGGCCAAGCTCGGCGCCGCGGCGGAGAAGCCGCTGGCGCGACGCATCGTCGTCGTCACCGGCGGCGGCTCGGGCATTGGCGCCGCCACCGCGCAAGCCTTCGCGCGCGAAGGCGCCGAGGTGGTCGTGCTCGATCGCGACGTATCGAAGGTCAAGGGTTTCGCCGTCGCCTGCGACGTCACCCGACCCGATGACGTGCGCGCCGCTTTCGACAGGATCGCCGCGACCTATGGCGGCGTCGATATCGTCGTTTCCAACGCCGGAGCGGCGTGGCAGGGCCGGATCGGCGAGGTGGACGATGCGGTGCTGCGGCAGAGCTTCGAGCTCAATTTCTGGGCGCACCAGAGCGTGGTGCAGAATGCCGTCCGTCTCATGAAGGCGCAGGGCCTGGGCGGCTGCCTGCTGTTCAACACCTCCAAGCAGGCGGTGAATCCCGGTCCCGACTTCGGCCCCTACGGCCTGCCCAAGGCGGCGACACTGTTCCTGAGCCGCCAATACGCCCTCGACCATGGCGGCGACGGCATCCGATCCAACGCCGTCAATGCCGATCGCATCCGTTCGGGCCTGCTGACCGACGAGATGATCGCCAACCGCTCGAAGGCGCGTGGCCTGAGCGAGGCCGATTATATGGGCGGCAACCTGCTCGGCCTCGAAGTGACGGCCGACGACGTCGCACAGGCCTTCGTCTCCCTCGCCAAGGCAACCAGGACCACCGGCGCAGTGCTGACGGTCGACGGCGGCAATATCGCGGCCGCTCTGCGATAGAGCTCGCTGCCGGCGGTCACGCTCTTCTGGACCACGAGCCTCCGACTCGCCCATGATCCTGGAGCGGTGCCGCGCGGGGTCCTCCCGCGCCTTGAGGCCCGCGGTCCACAAGCCTCGTGAGGAGCAGGTGTCGATCGAACTCCAACCGCTGACCCGTCACATCGGCGCGCGCCTGACGGGCATTGATGCACGCAAGCCGCTGACGCCGGCCGAGGTCGCGGCGATCGAAACGGCAATGGACCGACATGCCGTGCTCGTGCTGCCCGGCCAGGACATCACCGACGAGCAGCAGCTCGCTTTCTCGCGCAATTTCGGGCCGCTCGAGGACGGCGCCAATTCGGGCGCGCGGGATGCGGACCTGCGCCTGCCGGTCGTGTTCGCCGATGTCTCCAATCTCGACAAGGACGGCCGTGTCGCGGCGCGCGACAACAAGAAGCGCATGGCCGCCCTCGCCAATCGCCTCTGGCACAGCGATGCCTCCTTCCGTGCCGTGCCGGCGCGGTACTCGATCCTGAGCGGCCGCATCGTCACGACGGACGGTGGCAATACCGAATTCGCCGACATGCGGGCAGCCTACGATGCGCTCGATGACAGGACCAAGGCCGAGATCAAGGACCTGGTCTGCGAGCACTCGCTGATCTATTCGCGCGGGCAGCTCGGCTTCACCGAGTTCCTGCCCGACGAGCGGGTGGCGATGAAGCCGGTGCGCCAGCGGCTGGTGCGCACGCATCCCGTCACCGGCCGCAAATCGCTGTTCCTCTCTTCCCATATCGGCACCATTGTCGGCTGGCCGCGACCCGAGGCGATGGCCTTCATCCGCGACCTGATCGAGCATGCGACGCAGCGCGAGTTCGTCTATGCGCACCGCTGGACGCAGCTCGACCTCGTGATGTGGGACAACCGCACGACCATGCACCGCGTGCGCCGCTTCGACGATCTCCACGTGGTGCGCGACATGCGCCGCACCACCACACGCAGCGACAGCCCGACAGCGGAACAGGTGGCGGCATGACTCTTCCCAGGCGCCGGATCGGCAAGACCGGACTTGATGTCACGACGCTCGGCCTCGGCGGCGCGCCGATGGGCGGGTTTCGCGCGACCATCAGCGACCAGGACGCGGTGGGACTTGTCGAGGCAGGCTACGCCGCCGGCGTGCGCTACTTCGATACCTCGCCCTTCTACGGCTATGGCCGAAGCGAGTTGCGCATGGGTGCGGCGCTGCGCGAGAAGCCGCGCGGCGACTACGTACTCTCGACCAAGATCGGCCGCGTCATGCACGTGCGCAAGCCCGACGAGCGGCTGCCGCCCGACTTCCGCGAGAACGGCCTGCTGGGCTTCGTGCCCGAATTCGATTACTCCTACGACGGCGTGATGCGCTCGCTGGAGCACTCGCACCTGCGGCTGGGGCTGGCGAAAATCGATATCGCGCTGGTGCACGATGTCGATTTCTGGACAATCCAGGATCGGGAGGTCCTGGATCATCGCTTCCGGACGGTGATGGATTCGGGCTTCCGCGCGCTCGACGAATTGCGCAAGGCGGGCGTCATCGGCGCCATCGGCGTCGGCATCAACGAAACCGACACGAGCCTGCGCTTCGTCCAGGCCGGCGATTTCGACTGCATGCTGCTCGCCGGCCGCTACACGTTGCTGGAGCAAGGTGCACTGCACGGGTTCCTGCCGGAGTGCGTGAAGCGCGGCGTCTCGGTGATCCTGGGCGGCCCGTACAACTCAGGCATCCTGACCGGCGGCGTGAAGCCGGGCGCCACGCATGACTACGCACCCGCCGCCGCGCCGCTGATCGAGAAGGCGCAGAAGATCGAGGCGATCTGCCGGCGCCACGGCGTCGAGCTCGGCGCCGCCGCGCTGCAGTTCCCGCTGTTCCATCCCGCCTTCTGCTCGGTGATCCCGGGAGCGCTCAGCGCACGCGAGGTGGCGCAGAACATCGAGCGCATGCAGGTCAAGATCCCGGCCGATCTCTGGAGCGAGCTCAAGCGCGAGAAATTGCTCGAGGCCGACGCGCCCACCCCGAACTGAGGACAGGCCCATGAAGATCGTCGACGCGCAGGTCCATATCTGGGGGCAGACCGTCAAGCCGCCGACCGGCGCCCATCGCAAGGTCTCGAAGTTCACCGCCGAGGAACTCCTGCAGGAAATGGACGAGGCAGGCGTCGATGCCGCGCTCATCCATCCGCCGTCGAGCTGGGACCCCGATTCGAATGCGCTCGCGATCGAGGCGGCGAAGAAATACCCCGACCGCTTCGCGGTGATGGGCCAGTTCCCGCCACAGGATCCGGCCAACGCCAGGCTGCTGCCGGGCTGGCGCCAGCACCCCGGCATGAAGGGCCTGCGCTGGGCATTGCTCTATCCCGACGAGCAGACGCTGCTGCACGAGGGCAAGCTCGACTGGATCTGGCCGGCGGCTGAGAAGGCGGGACTTCCGGTGGCGATGATGGGCGGGCTGTTCCTGCCGCAGTTCCGCAAGATCGCCGAGGCGCATCCGGGCCTCAAGCTGATCATCGACCATTGCGGCCTGTTGCGCCTCGAGAAGGACGAAGCCGCGTTCGGCAATCTCGACGGGCTCCTGCCGCTTGCGAAGTTGCCCAACGTCGCCATCAAGGCGACCGGCGCGCCGGGCTATTCGACCGCGCCCTATCCGTTCCGGAACCTGCATTCCGGATTGCAGCGCATCTTCGATGCCTTCGGTCCCGACCGCTTCTTCTGGGGCACCGACATCACCCGTATGCCCTGCAGCTATCGCCAGTGCGTCACCTTCTTCACCGAGGAGCTGCCCTGGCTCAAGGGCGCCGACCTCGAGAAGGTGATGGGCCGCGCGCTCTGCAAATGGATCGGCTGGGACTACAAGTTCGACAACTGACGCCGTCAATCGTGCCATCGCCGAAGCGCGCGATGACCGCGTGCTGAAGCGAAGGATCTTTCGCGATGCCGATGAAGGATCAGATCCCTCGCTGAAGCGCGCGGATTACCGCGCGATCCTGGATGACACAGCGCCTTGGCGTGCCGTCTTCAATACCTGTCCCCGAATCTCGCCGTTGGGGAACTTCTCGGTCTGGACGTCGACATACCAGCGGCCGGCCAGCAGGTCGGCCGCCTGCTGTTCGGTGAGGGTCGCGCCGCCGGTATGCGTGGTGCCGTCGAACGGCGGATTGAGCGGCACGATCGCCCGCTCGGTGCCCATCGCATCGGGTCCGTGGAACGCCGCGCGCGTGATCGGGGCACTGAGGCTGTTCACCACCAGCCGCCATTTGAAGATGTGCGTCGCCGTCGAATAGTGCCCCGTGAGATAGCCGCCGGCGACGCTCGTGTTGGGCGGCACCTCGCTTGCCCCATTGAGCGTGGCGCCGAGGTCGATATGCGAGCCGGCCGGCTCGCCCATGTAGGACGTGCAGCCGGCCGAGAGAAGCAGGAGGCAGGAGAGCAGCAGGCGGACAGCGGAACGCTTCATTGCAGGGAAACCTCTCGGCTCTGGCAGACTATTGGAAAAGGGATTTGAGTCCTGCGTCCAGGCAACATCGATTCAAAGGCGACGCCGGGACCGTATATCAGCGTCAAGACCGTACGTTAGCGTCAAGATTGTGCCGATCTCGATCCCATCGCTGCGCGCCATGCCGTAGTTCCCAACTTTTCCAACAACCCGCTCGCAGATCGTTGGAAAAAGGTTTGAGTCCTGCGTCCAGGCAGCATCGCTTCAAAGGCGACGCCGGGACCGTACGTTAGCGTCAGGATTGTGCCGATCTCGATCCCATCGCCGCGCGTGATGCCGTAGTTCCCGACTTTTCCAGCAACCTGCTAGACCCGATGATGGACGGGCCCGCGACCGTAGACGGGGGTTGCGAGTCCTTCCAGCCGCGCCTTGAGCTGGAGGGCGAGATAGCGGGAATAGTGCCGCGACTGCGCCAGGTTTCCGCCGTGGAACCACAGCCCTTCCTGCGCGGTGGGCTTCCACATGTTGCGCAGTTCGCCTTCCCATGGACCGGGATCCTTGGCCGTGCCCGATCCCAGCCCCCAGCACTTGCCGACCCTGTCCGCCACGTCCTGCGAGATCAACGCCGCGGCCCATTGGTTCATCGAACCGTAGCCCGTGGCATAGACGACGAGATCGGCCGGCAGTTCGCTGCCGTCCTTCAGGACGATCGCGGTCTCGGTGAGATGATCGACTTCGACGCCCGATCGCAACTTGATGCGGCCGTCGGCGATCAGGTCCGAGGCGCCGACATCGATGTAATAGCCCGAGCCGCGGCGCATATACATCTGCCCGATGCCTGTCTCGTCCTCGCCGAAGCTCAGCAGGAAGCCCGCAGCCGCGAGGCGCGCGTAGAATTCGGCGTCGTCCTTCTTCATCTGTGACGTCACGGGTTTCGCCGCGGCGGGCTGCAGCGCGAACGGCCACGAGGCGGCGGTGAAGTCTGCGATCTCGGTCGTGATGCCGGCGCGCACCGCGTCCTCCGAATAGAGCGGCCGGCCGATGCGGGAGAGCGTCTCGGAGCGCGCCACCAGAGTGGGCGAGCGTTGGAGCAAGGTGACGTCGGCACCGTGCTCCCAGAGATCGGCCGCGATGTCGTGCGCGGAATTGTTCGATCCCACGACGACGCAACGCTTGCCCGTCCAGCCCTCGCCGCCCGCATGACGGCTCGAATGGTGCTGCGTACCCTTGAAGCGGTCGGCGCCGGGAAAGCGCGGAACCTCGGGAAAGCCCGACATGCCGGTCGCCAGCACCAGATGCTTCGGCCGCAGGGTGACTGGCCTGCCCTCGCGCTCGACCTCGACTGCCCACTCCCGCTTCACCCCGTCCCACGCCGCGTGCTTGCAGGTGGCGGAGCTCCAGTAATCGAGCTCCATGACCTTGGCATAGGCTTCGAGCCAGTCCCCCATCTTGTCCTTGGGCGTATAGACCGGCCAGTGCTCCGGAAACGGCAAATACGGCAGATGGTCGTACCAGACCGGATCGTGCAGGCAGAGCGACTTGTAGCGCTTGCGCCAGGCGTCGCCCGGCCGCGGATGCCGGTCGACGATCAATGCGGGGACGCCGAGACGCTTCAATCGCGCGCCGAGTCCCATGCCACCCTGACCGCCGCCAACGATCAGAACGAACGGTTGGCGTACGAGACCCAAGCCGGCATCGGCGTGGCGCCGGTCGGTCCAGGTCACACGGTTGCGGATGGCGCCGTGCTCCGCTCCCAGCTCGCGGGTGAAGCCCGCCTTCTCCTCGAAGCCCTTCAGTTCGGTAAGGGCGGTGAAGAACGTCCAGGCTTTGCCGTCCTTCAGGCGAAGATGTCCACGGCCGCGCCCCACCTCCGTCTCGAAAGTGAACCAGCCGTCGCCGCCCTCGACAGCGAAAGAACGCGGCCGGACATCGCCGAGCCTCGCCTTCAGCATGTCCGCGATGGCGTTGCGATTCTCGAAGGTGACGATGTTCCAGGTGAAGGCCACCAGATCACGCCAGTAGCTCGTCTCGGCGAATAGCGCGGCGGCTTCCGCGCTGTCGCTGCGGTCGACGGCTTCGGCGAAGCGCTCGAGCCAATGGGAAATGGCGACGGATTTGTCCTGCACGGTCATGTCGTCTCGTTAGCCCGAGGCCGGCGTCGCCACAACTGGACGCGATGCCCGTTCCGATCCGTGATAGGAAATGCCTTGCATGCAAAGTCCAATTCGCATCGCATCCCTCACCGTCCTCGCCATGCTGGCCTTCGCCGGCAATTCGCTGCTCTGCCGGATCGCGTTGCGCGATACCGCGATCGACGCGGCGAGCTTCACCTCGATCCGGCTGGTCTCCGGCGCCGTGCTGCTGGCCGTCCTCATGATCGGGCGCGGCAAGCGGCCCTGGGCAGGCGGAACGTGGCGCGCCGCAGCGATGCTGTTTGCCTATGCCGTCACCTTCTCCTTCGCCTACCGCCAGCTCACGGCCGCAACAGGCGCGCTGCTGCTGTTCGGCGCCGTGCAGATGACCATGCTGGGCTGCGGCCTTGCGGCCGGCGAACGCCTGCGCGGCATGCAATGGCTGGGGCTGCTGGTTGCCCTCGCCGGCCTGGTCGGGCTTCTGCTGCCCGGCATCGCCGCGCCGCCGCTTCTGGGCGCCGTCTTCATGCTGGCGGCAGGTGCGGCCTGGGGCGTCTATTCCCTGCTCGGCCGCGGCGTGACCGATCCGGTCGCAGGCACCGCCGGGAATTTCCTGCGCACGGTTCCCTTCACTGCGGTGTTGAGTCTCTCGGCCGCCTCCCATGCGAGCTTCGACACGATGGGCCTCCTCTACGCCATCGCTTCGGGCGCCATCACCTCCGGCCTCGGCTACGTGCTCTGGTATGCCGCCCTGCCCGCCTTCAGGGCGGCGTCGGCCGCAACCATCCAGCTCAGCGTACCGGCGCTCGCGGCGCTGGGCGGCGTCCTGCTGCTGGGCGAGCAGATGTCGTTGCGCCTGCTGGTCGCCTCGGTGGCGATCCTGGGCGGCATCGCGCTCGTCATCCTGCGCCGGCAGTGAGGACGCCGGTCTGGTTGTCCTGATACCAGGATAAATGCCCGCCTTGTACCAGCTTATCCGCTGGTCGATCTTCCCGGGATCGACCGCCGATCGCGATCGGCCCCGACTTCGATCTGCGGATTTGCCGACTTGTCGGCGGACGACCGGCAGGGCGAAGATCGCTCAAGGAGGAGCGCGCACATGAACTACGACGTCATCTCCGCCGACGGCCATATCGACCTGATCTGGCTGCCCCCCGACCTTTTTACGCGCAATGCCTCGGCCGCCCTCAAGGAGCGCATGCCCTATGTCGTCGACGGGCCGAAGGGTCCGGAATGGACGAGCGTCAAAGGCGCCAAGTTCGGGTTGGTGAACGGCATGGGCTCGGCCGGCCGGGAGTATGTGCCGGGCGTGATCCACCGCTCGGACCGCATGGCCTCCACCGGGCTCTATGACGACGGCAGGAAGGGCATCCGCCGCCTCACCGAGCCGGCGCTGCGGCTGAAGGACCAGGAGCGCGACGGCGTGCAGGCCGAGGTGCTGTACGGCATCCTGGGCGCGAGCGGCCGGCTCAACGACCCCGAAGCCTCGACCGAGGTGCTGCGCATCTACAACGACTGGCTGCACGATTTCTGCCGGGCCGCGCCCGACCGCCTGATCGGCCTCGCCAACATTCCCAACCACGACATGGAGGTCGCGACCGCCGAGATGCGCCGCAATGCCAAGCGTGGCGTGCGCGGCTTCGATGTCGCCAACAAGCCCGACATGACGCCGCTGTGGGATCCGTTCTGGGAGCCGCTGTGGCAGGTCGCGCACGAGACCGGCATCCCGGTCCATTTCCACACGATCGGCGGCCGCTCGCCCGATACCAGCAAGATGCCGGAGTTCGTCAAACGCCGCGTCCATGCCGCCCACATCACCAGCTTCCAGATGCATATGGGCTACATGCTGATGTCGCTGATCTTCAGCGGCGCGCCCGAACGCTATCCCAACCTCAAGATCGTGATCGGCGAGGCCGGCCTCGGCTGGATCCCCTATGTGCTGCAGCACATGGACCTCGAATGGGAGGACCAGTTCCAGGACCTCGATCTCAGGATGAAGCCGTCGGAATACTGGCACCGCCAGTTCTATGCCACCTACCAGACCGACCCCGTCGGCATCCGCCTGCTCGACCTTCTGGGCGAGGACAACGTGATGTGGGGCTCGGACTATCCGCACCCCGACGGCATCTGGCCCGACTCGCAGGAATTCCTGGACCGCGAGCTGGCTGGCGTCACGCCCCAGGCACGACGCAAGGTCACGCGCGACAATGCGCTGAAACTCTATCGGCTCGCCAACTAGAGCTTGTCACGGGGTTGACACCCGTGGTTGTGCGTCGACGCCGGTAAACTGGAGGGCAACCGCTCGCCTGTAGCCCTGACCGCAGAGTTGAGAAGGCTGCGGTCTTGGGGAGACGCCGACGTGGGCGAGCGACCGATGATCGAACGAACTGGCTGGCTGAAGAACGCCGCCCTGCTTGGCATGTCTTTGCTGATATCCTGCGCAGCCGGCGAAGTGGCCCTTCGGGTCTTCAAGCCACAGCTCACCTACTCCAAGCTCATCGAGCTTGCCGGCACCTATTATGCGCCCTCCGACTACAACACATTCCAGTTGCGGGCGAACTATCACGGACATGAGCCGTCGATGGAATATCCTGGCCGTGACGTGACGATCACGACCAATTCGAACCGGTTCAGGGGCACCGAAGAGTTGGATCCGACGAAACAGAAGATCCTTGTGCTGGGTGATTCCTACACGTTCGGCGTCTACGTGAACGACAGCGAGACATACCCCGCAGTTCTGGACAGCCTTGTCGGCAAGGCGAACCATCACTATCAGGTGGTGAACGCCGGCTATACGGACGGATTCGAGACCGACCAGCAATACGTCTGGCTGAAGCACAACATTGCAGCGCTTCATCCTAGGATCATCATCCTGGGAATATTCCTGGCCAACGATATAACAGGCATCGATCCCACGGCCTGGGCCGATATCGATCAGGACGGGTTGCCGACCAAATGGCTCAGCGACGATCTGTATGTCACCGAAGCAGGCTTCATAAAGAACAGGAAAAAGGGCTACACGACGGTCGGAGCGGAGTCGATCTATAGCATTCCGGTCCTGAGGGAAAGTCACCTGGCCATCGTCGCCGGAAAGGCGTGGGACCGGATCAAGAATTGGGCCGAGCCGTCGGATCCGATTTTCTCCACCGACGAATTGTTCGACCACATATTCGGCCACTACACCGACAAGTTCCTCAAGAAGGAGGCGATATTTCTAAAGCTCCTGGGAGCAATGAACAGGCTGGCGAGAGCCAACGGCAGCGAATTCATGGTCGCGCTGCTGCCGATGAACGTGATGGTCGAAAAAGGGAAATACGACCCATCGACCACTTTTGGTGCGCACACCCTGCCGGCCAAATTCCAGAAAGCAGATTCCGTCTACTACACGAGGCTGGTGAAGCTGCTGCAACCGATGGGCATTCCCGCGATCGACATCGAGAGCGCGATGAAGCGGAGCACGCAAGGACCGTTCTTCCCGGCCAACGGCGAAGTCCACTTCAACCCCAAGGGCCATCAATTCACCGCGGAGCGCATATTCGCATTTCTCAACACTCATTATTCCGTCGAGTGAGGCGGCCGGCATCGCCGGCCAACCCGGAAACGGTCTCTACGAAGCGGGCGTAAGGGCCGTCCGACAATCGCAGCCGGGTCCAGCAGACCCGGCCCGCGCGGATCGGCATCTCGGCCATGCGGTTGGCACTTGTCGCGAACAGGACCGACGGCGCACCGGGCTCGAATCCGCCGAACTCGCCCAGCTGAAGCTCGACCTCCTGGATCTCCTCGCTGGCATAGCGACAGAGCGACATACCGTGGAGCGTCTCGGGCGCGACGCGCCGGGCGCGTGAGCGCGGCTTCGGGGCCGCCGGCAGCCGATGGCTGGGATCGCAAACCAGATGTATCGACAGGAGGCTGCCGCTCACGGGCTTGGGCAAGGCGTCATTGACCCTCAGTTGCGGACGTCGCGGCGATCGCATCGCGCAACCGTGCCGCCTCGCATGGCGACGGCGACTGACGAGCGGCTTCCCGGCGGGAAACCGTCGTCTGCGAGACGCCGAACAGTTCGCCCGCAGGGCGTTGCCTGAAGCGACGCACGCTGCGCCACGTCTTCGGCGCGCGGCCCGACGCCGAAGCGGAGGGCAGGAAAGATCGCGCTTCACGGGGCGCATATTTTTTATGCATTGCGCTGCGCCATCCCAAGTGGAAGGACGGCGCCATGAAAGTCCTGGTCACGGGCAGCTCCGGCCATCTCGGCGAGGCGCTGATGCGCACCCTGGCGGACCGGCGATGCGAGGCGATCGGCCTCGACATCGTTGCGGGGCCGTTCACGACGCATGTCGGCAGCATCGGCGATGCCGCAACGGCATCGCATTGCATGAAGGGCGTGCAGGTCGTGATGCACACAGCCACGCTCCACAAGCCGCACGTCTCGACCCACAGCCGGCAGGCCTTCGTCGACACCAACATCACCGGCACGCTCACGCTGCTTGAGGCGGCGGCGCGCGAACGGGTCGGGGCCTTCGTCTTCACCAGCACGACCAGCGCCTTCGGCGATGCCCTCGTTCCGCCGCCCGAGGCGCCCTGTGCGTGGATCACCGAGGACGTGACTTCGGTACCGAAGAACATCTACGGCACGACCAAGGTCGCGGCGGAGGATCTCTGCCAGCTTTTCCATCGCAACCAGCGCCTGGCCTGTATCGTGCTCCGTACCTCGCGCTTCTTTCCCGAAGAGGACGACAGCCCCGCGGCGCGCGCCAGCTACGCCGACGCCAACCTCAAGGCCAGCGAGTTCCTGTTTCGCCGTGTCGACATCGCCGATGTCGTCAGCGCCCACTTGCTTGCTGCCGAAAAGGCTCCCCTGCTGGGGTTCGGACGGTATGTGATCAGCGCCACCACGCCCTTCACGACCGAAGATCTCGTTGCGTTGCGCCGCGATGCGCCTCGCGTCGTGCGACACCATGTTCCCGCCTATGAGGCCGAATATGCGCGCCGTGGCTGGAAGATGATGCCCGGCATCGATCGGGTCTATGTCAACGACCGCGCCCGCCGCGAGCTGGGCTGGACCCCTCGCCACGATTTCCGCTTCGTCGTCGAACGCCTGGCGGCAGACGAGGACATCCGCAGTCCCCTGGCGCGTGCCGTGGGCGCAAAGGGCTACCACACGGAAACGTTTGCGGTCGGTCCCTATCCTGTCGAGGAGGCTGCGGACAGATGACCTGCCCGGAAAGACTCTAGCGCGCCACGCTTTCCGCGACCGACGACCTGGCCGTGAACACGTCCGAAGCGAACGCCTTGATCTCGGCGACCTGCTGGACCAGGCCAAGCTTGCGGGTGCATAGCGGCCAATTCCAGATGCCGTCCTTTTCGAAGATCACGAACTTCGCAAGCTCGGCCGCTTGTTGATAGTCGTGCGCCAGAGCGACCGCGTCCTTGAACGACAGGACGCGCCCGTCCATCTGCTTGATGTAGTTGATCACCGTGCTCGGTGTGAACTGGAAGCGCCCGACAAAGGCGCCGCGGCCGCCATAGATCGGCTGAAGAGAATCGCCGACGCCGCCGCTTTCGCACATTGCCAGCTCGCGCAGCATCTCGTCCTTGCGTTCCTCGACATCGCGCACGCGCATGTCCGCGGCAGTCTCGGAAGAGAGTGCAGGGCGGGGTG
Source organism: Pseudomonadota bacterium (assembly GCA_018242505.1). Taxonomy (GTDB): domain Bacteria; phylum Pseudomonadota; class Alphaproteobacteria; order Reyranellales; family Reyranellaceae; genus Reyranella. The sequence continues at coordinate 6,606 of JAFEBU010000022.1, read as the reverse complement.
CGGAAGGCTTGGTACAGCCAGCGATTGCAAGCAGCACCAGCATCAAGGGATAGCAGAATGGTCTCACGCCCGGCCTTCTTCTCACAGGACTCGGTCCGGCGTAAACCCTGAATCTGGGGATAGCTTCACACCACATGTCGAAACCGCGCCACCCGATATTTTGCGTCCAGCGCCTTCGATGCGTGTGTGCGGTCTCGGTGTGCTATCCTCAGTTGCATGCACGCTTCGGCGAGCGAAGCGAGCATGTCATTTCCTGCGCCGCGCTCCCGGCGCGACTCACGGCGCGGGATGCACCTTGATCCAGTGGCGCGCGATCTCCTCGCGGGTCGCCACCCAGACCTTGGGCTTGGAGGCGACATAGTCGAGGAAGCGGGCGAGCGTCGCCGCACGGCTCGGCCGACCGGCAAGTCGGCAATGGAGGCCGACCGACATCATCCTGGGCGAACGTGCGCCCTCGGCGTAGAGCATGTCGAAGGCGTCCTTCATCGCCTGCAGCCAGCCGTCGCCCTGGCTGAAGCCCGGCGCCACGGCGAACTTCATGTCGTTCACTTCGAGCGTGTAGGGAATGATGAGATGCGGATTGCCCTCCACACGCACCCAGTAGGGCAGATCGTCGTTGTAGGAATCGCTCGAATAGAGGAAGCCGCCGTGCTGCACGACGGCCTTCAGCGTGTTCATGCCTAGGCGGCCGGTGTACCAGCCCACCGGCGCCCGGCCCGCCGTGTCCTTGATCGCCTTCACGGCCTTCCGGATGTGGTCGAGCTCCTGCTCGAGCGTGAAATCCCTGTAGTTGATCCAGCGCCATCCATGGCTCGCCACCTCGTGGCCTGCTTCGGCCATCGCCTTGCCGGCGGCGGGATTGAGTTCGAGCGCGCGCCCGACCGACCACGAGGTGAAGCGCATGTTGCGCTCGGCGAAGAGGCGCAGGATGCGCCAGAAGCCGGCGCGGCTGCCGTACTCGTAGATCGACTCGGTCGAAAGGTCGCGCGCGCCCTGCAGCGGCACGCCGCCCGGCGTCTCGGTCAAATAGACCTCGGAGGCGGGATCGCCGTTCAGGATCGTGTTCTCGCCGCCCTCCTCGTAGTTCAGCACGAAGCTCACGGCGATACGCGCCTCGTCGGGCCATTGCGGATCGGGCGGATGGGAGCCGTAGCCGACGAGGTTGCGATCGAGGTGATTATGCATGGCCACGTGCTCCGGCGAACGATTGAAGCCCGACTATGGGGCCGGTATAGCTCCGGCGACAAGGTCGAGGAGAGGCAGCATGGAGGCAGCCGTCAAGAGAAGCTCGGGTGCGGTGCAGGAAGACCGGCTGTGGCAACGGCATGCCGAGATGGCGGAGCTCGGCGGCACGCCCAAGGGCGGCGTCAACCGCCAGGCGCTGTCGGCCGAGGACGCGGCGGCGCGCACCCTGCTCATGAGCTGGGCCAAGGCGCGCAACTTTGCCGTCTTCACCGACGCCATCGGCAATCTCTTCGTGCGCCGCGACGGCGCCGACGCCAAGGCGCCGCCGGTGATGAGCGGTTCGCACATGGACAGCCAGCCGACCGGCGGTCGCTTCGACGGCATGTACGGCGTGCTGGCCGCCTTCGAGGCGCTCGAAGCGCTCGAGGATGCCGGCATCCGGACCCGGCGGCCGGTGATCGCGGTCGCCTGGACCAACGAGGAAGGCTCGCGCTTCCAGCCCGGCGCCATGGGCTCGGCCGTGTTCGCCGGCGTCTACAAGCTCGACGAAATGCTGGCGACGAAGGACTGGAAGGGCGTCGTGCTGAAGGACGCGCTCGGCGAGACGCTGAAGGCCGCGCCGGCGCCGATGCGTGACGGCAATCCGGGCTTCGATGTCGGCTTCTATGTCGAGGCGCATATCGAGCAGGGTCCTCGTCTCGAGGCCGCACACAAGACGATCGGCGTGGTGACCGCGATCCAGGGCAGCCGCCGCTACATCGTCGAGATCGACGGCGAGGAGGCGCATGCCGGCACGACGCCGCGCGCCGCGCGCAAGGACGCTTACGCCGCCGCCACGCGCATCGCCGCGGCGATGTACGAGGCGACGAACGATGCCGACGATACGCTGCGCTTCACCATCGGCCACGTCGAGGTCTTGCCCGGCTCGCCCAACACGGTGCCGGGCAAGGTCACCTTCACCATCGACATGCGTCATCCCGACGATGCCGTGCTCGAGGCGCACGAGAAGAAGCTGCACGACATCGTGAGCCGCAAGGCCAGGCCCTGCCCCGCCCGCATCGAGCGTGTGACCAGCGTCGCCCCGACCGGATTCGATACCCGCGTGATCGACCTGGTGCGCGCCAAGGCCCAGGCGCTGAAGCTCTCGCACATGGATATGCCGTCCGGCGCGGGCCACGACGCCATGCACATCGCCAGGCTCTGCCCCGCCGGCATGATCTTCGTGCCGTGCGAGCGCGGCATCAGCCACAACGAGATCGAGAACGCCGCGCCGTCCGACCTCGCCGCCGGCACGCGCGTGCTGGTCGAGGTCCTGCAGGAGCTGGCGAATCGCTAGTCCTTCCTATCGCTACCAATCGTGTCATCCTGAGCGCAGCGAAGGATCTTTCGGGTAACGACAAGGATCCCTCGCTGCGGCGCCCGGGTTACCGGGCGCGACCCGGGATGACACGGTTCTTTGAAAGACTGACTTCACCATGTCCAAGAAACTCTCCGCCGACCTCGTGTCGATCCTCACCGATCTGATCGCGCTGCCGAGCCCCTACCCGCCCGGCACGTCGGTCGAGATCTGCGCCTATGCGGCCAAACGGCTGCGCAAGGCGGGCTACAAGGTCGAGATCGCGACCAAGGCGAAGGGCGTCGACAATGTCGTGGCGCGCCGCAAGGGCAAGGGCAAGGGGCCTGTCATCGCCTTCAACGCCCATGTCGACACGGTGGGCGTGGGCGAACGCGCCAACTGGAAGAGCGATCCCTACAAGGCGCTGGTGAAGGGCGGCCTCGTCCATGGCCTCGGCGCCGGCAACTGCAAGGGCAGCATGGCGGTCCAGCTCTGGCTCGCCGAGGAAATCGCGCGGCGCGGCGGCCCGGCCAGGGGCGAGCTGATCTTCACCTTCGTCGCCGACGAGGAGAATCTCGGTCCCAACGGCATGGAATACCTGCGCAAGAGCGGCAAGGTACGGCCCGACGCGCTGATCCTGGGTGCGCAGACCGAGAACAACCTGATCGTGGCCGAGCGCGGCGTGATGTGGGCGCGCATCGTCACCCGGGGCAGGGCCGCGCATGCCGGCAATCCGGGCGCGGGCGACAACGCCATCCTGCGCATGATGCGGCTCGTGGGCGCCCTGCAATCCTATTACGACAAGGCCCTCGCCAGGCGCGTCTCGGGCGCGATGCGCTCGACCGTGAACGTCGGCATGTTCCATGGCGGCCACAACACCAACGTCGTACCCTCGGCCTGCACGGTCGAGATCGATCGCCGCCTGCTGCCCAACGAGAAGGTCAAGGACGCCTTCGCCGAGCTCAAGCATGTGGTCGACGGTGTGGGCGAGCCGAGGAGCCAGTACAGCGTCGAGTTCCTGACCGGCACCAACGGCTTCTTCGCGCCGGAGAACGGCCAGGTCGTCGCCGCGTTCGAGTCGGTCGTGAAGGCGCAGACCGGGCGCAAGGTGAAGTTCCTCAACGCCACCGGCGTCAGCGACGGCCGCTACTATGCCGACGACGACATCGAGATCATCAATTTCGGCCCCGGTTCCGGCGCCCAGGGCCACGCCGCCAACGAGAGCGTTCCGATCGACGAAATGGTCGAGGCGGCCCGGATCCAGTTGGAAGTGGTGAGCCGACTGCTATCCTGAGGGCATGGATTACGACGCGATTGTCATCGGCGCGGGCATCTCCGGCCTCTACCAGCTCTATCTCCTGCGCGAAGCGGGCCTGAAGGTCCGCGTGTTCGAAACGGGCACCGGCGTAGGCGGCACCTGGTACTGGAACCGCTATCCCGGCGCCCGGTTCGATTCCGAGAGCTATTCCTACGGCTACTCCTTCTCCCAGGAGCTGCTCGACGAATGGCACTGGACCGAGCATTTCTCGCCCCAGCCCCAGACGCTCAAGTACCTGAACTACGTCGCCGACAAGTTCGACCTGCGCCGCGACATCCAGTTCAGGTCGCGCGTGACGGCGGCCCACTACCGGGAAGCGACGCGCGACTGGGAGATCACGCTGGAGGACGGCAGCCGGCACAGCGCCCGCTTCCTGATCACCGCCATCGGTCCGCTCTCGGCGCCGACCCTGCCCCGGATCGAGGGCATCGAGACCTTCAAGGGCCAGTCCTGCCACACCGCGCGCTGGCCGCACCAGCCGGTGAGCTTCGAGGGCAAGCGCGTCGCCGTGATCGGCACCGGGGCGACCGGCGTGCAGACCATCCAGGAGGTCGCCAAGACCTGCGGCACCCTCACCGTCTTCCAGCGCACGCCCAACTGGTGCGCGCCGTTGCACAACGCCATGATCGGCGAGGAGGAGATGCGCGAGATCCGCGGGCGCTATCCCGAGATCTTCGAGCGCTGCCGCGAGACCTTCGCCTGCTTCCTGCACACGCCCGACCCGCGCGCCACAAGCGAAGTGACGCCCGAGGAGCGCGAGGCCCTGTTCGAGAAGCTCTACAGCCATCGCGGCTTCGGCATGTGGCAGGGCAACTTCCGCGACATACTGGTCGATCGCAAGGCCAACGCGCTGGTGAGCGACTTCGTGGCGCGCAAGATCCGCCAGCGCGTGAAGGACCCCAAGGTCGCCGAGAAGCTGATCCCGAAGAATCACGGCTTCGGCACCCGGCGCGTGCCGCTCGAGACTCGATACTACGAAGTCTACAACCAGCCGAACGTCAGGCTGGTCGACATCGGCGAGACGCCGATCGAGCGCATCACGCCCACCGGCATCAGGACCAGCGATGCCGAATACGACTTCGACATGATCATCTACGCGACCGGCTTCGACGCCATCACCGGCAGCTTCGACCGCATCGACATCCGCGGCGTCGACGGCCTCAGGCTGAAGGACAAGTGGAAAGGCGGCCCGCAGACCTGGCTGGGTGTCCAGGTCGAGGGCTTCCCCAACATGTTCATGGTGATGGGCCCGCACACCGCGCTCGGCAACATCCCGCGCAGCATCGAATACAACGTCGAATGGGTGACCGGCGTGATCCGCCACATGCGCGCGCACGGGCTGACGCGCGCCGAGTGCCGGCCCGAAGGCGTACAGGCCTGGACCGACCATGTGAAATCGCTGGGCGAGGGCCTGCTCTCCAACGAGATCGATTCCTGGATGACCGGCATCAACCGCAACGTCGAAGGCAAGCAGACCCGCATCATCGCCCGCTACAGCGGCAGCGCCCCCGCCTACCGCGCCCGCTGCGACGAGGTCGCGGCCAACGGATATAAAGAGATGGCGCTCTCCTAATCTTCCGGACCGTGCGCATCTTGCGCGCTCATTGGGCGAGCAAGAAAGGGCCTGCGATTTAACTAGAACGAACGGGCTTAAACAATGGGAACAGCGTTCGTTGCTTTTTCAATCGCAAGGTATCATCGACACTGATGGCGTTGCCCACGCGGCGCGTGCCGCCAGCAGAGGTGAGCACTTCCAAGTCCGGATGTTCGATCATAGCGGCGTGAATCTCCTCGGCGTGCGCCGGAGTCATGTTGTAGACGCTTTCGTAGAACTCGCCGACATTGATGGTGTCGCCCAACTCGGAGACGAGGCGGGGAATGTCGTCGAGCAGCTGAGCTTTGGCGATCTCACGGTCGGCATGTTCGAATAGGTACAGTTTGCCTTCTGTAGACGGATCGTAAGCGAGCATATTGAGGCCGGCGCGCCCGAAGTGAGCTTGGCTCGTGCTGTTGTCATGCAGGACGTTGTTGTAAACCTGCCGTGCTCGATAGCGATTGGCAAAGTGAATGAGCCAATACCGCCAACCATTCGGATTCTTGATGGAGAATGGACTATGGAAGGGGGCGACGACTTTGAACGAATCGAATACCAGTCGCTCAGCGACGCCCAGCCATTTGTCCTTACTCATGACCGGATCAAGCGCCAAAAGATCGTTCTCATCCATGCCAAAATGCGCCAGTCGCTGAGTCAAGCTAGTCCTGTCGATGGGACTCAAGAACGCGATCAGACTCTTGATCATCAGAGTGTAAAAAATCTCGGCCGCGGGCGTTGACCGCATAATATCGGCAAGCGTCGTTAGTGCGACCTGCGAGTCACCGCACTGATCCAGATTGAAGATAATGTTGCGAAACCGGCCAGCGGCAATCATCTCTTTGATTTTGAGATATGCAACTTCGAACAGCCCGTTCATGTACTCAACGGACATGTGCAGTTGCCGATTTTGGTCTCGAATTTCTGCCTCTACTGGTGCGTAGTTTTGCTTGAGCAACTCAATCGCTTCGGCATCGGCGTCGTTAAAGATGAAAAGACATTCGATCTCGACTGGATCGAGATCCTGTGTCTTGCGATTTAGGTTCACCGCCTTGAGGGCACGGTCAAGCTGCTGCAGGAAGATGATCGGCGAACCAGGACTGCCGCATGCATACTTACCGGCACCCGAGAAGCCGTCGACTATGGCCAAGCGGAAGCGCCTTTGCTGCGGCAACT
>JAFEBU010000021.1 GCA_018242505.1 Pseudomonadota bacterium | reverse complement strand
AGGCTTGATCAGCCGCCATTCGACATCGCTGAGATCGAACCGAGCCATCTTCACCTCCGGCAAGATCGCAGTGAATCAGTTCAGCTCAATCTTGGGAATATCCTTTATGGGTACAGAATCTAGGCTACAAGCGGACGCCTTTATCACATTGGATCGCAAGCTTGCTCAGCAAGTGCGGGGGATCGTCCGATTGGCGGCAATTTCAGACATCCTGGAAACTTGAGAATCAGGGAAGAACCTGGAAGCAAGCGGCATCGGTTTCGGCCTGACTGGATTCGTCTCGGGACTCTCCCCCGCCATCAATTGTACGATATCGCATGACAACTCCCTCAGGACCCCGTCTCCATCGGGAGACGCCTGCACATGGTTGGCTTACGAACGAGCATGCTCGCGTTGAGGGAAAACCCTCATTGGGCTAGATTGTGCACTACGGTAGTTCTTGTCATCGCGAGACGAAAACTCGGTGAGGCTGCCATGTCCGACCAGAATATTTCCGACATGAATCCGCAACCCGATCCTGCGGAGGAGAATGCGTTCTTTCCCTCACGCTATTCGCTGAGCCAGTTCACATCCCCAAAATCCGACCTGAGTGGTGCCGACTATCCCAATCCCTACTCGGGCAGGAGGAAGGTGCTGATGATTGGCGCGGACGAGCGTTATCTACTTACGGACAACGGCACATTCTTTTCGACCGGGAATCATCCGGTGGAGACGCTGTTGCCGATGTATCATCTCGACAAGGCAGGCTTTGCCTTTGACGTTGCGACCGTCTCGGGCAATCCGGTCAAGTTCGAATACTGGGCAATGCCCTCCGAAGACGAGGAAGTGAAAGGCTTCTTCGCGAAATATCGCGACCAGTTCAAGCAGCCACTGAAACTGTCAGACGTGGTCGAGAGAGGTCTCGATGATTATATCGCGATCTTCGTTCCCGGTGGCCATGGTGCCCTGATCGGCCTGCCCGAAAGCTCGGATGTCGCAAAGGCACTGGAATGGGCGGCGGCGCGGGACCGGTTCGTCATCTCGCTGTGCCACGGTCCGGCGGCCTTTCTGGCGGTGGGCAACAGTGGCATCTATAGCGGCTACAAGATCTGCGCCTTCCCGGATGCGCTGGACGCCAAGACGCCGGACATCGGCTACATGCCGGGTCACCTGACCTGGAAGTTCGGTGAAAAGCTGAAGGCGCTCGGCTTCGAGATTCTGAACGACGGCATTTCTGGTGCCGTTCATCGCGACCGCAAACTCCTGACCGGGGACAGTCCGCTGGCCGGCAACGCGCTCGGCAAGCTTGCGGCCGAGGCGCTGCTCAAGGAGACGGCCGCCGGATGAGCGGACACGTCACGGCAGAACAGGCATTTCGAAGCGTCCTCTTTATTGAAAGCGCGGAGACCCTTGCCGCGATCGAAGGCGAGGTCCGTGCATTCGCCGGACCGATGGGTTACGAACGCTTCGTCCTGTTCTCGGTTTCGGCCGCGCAGGACGAGGTGGTCGAGCGTATCTATTGGGTTGAGGGCGACTGGTTCGGTAATGGCGAAAGCGTCGATGCCGAGACCTATATCAGACGCTGTCCGGTCACGCGCCATATCCTCGATGAGCGCGAACCGTTCTTCTGGACCAAGACGACGGGGGCGCACGGCGAATTGTACAGGGTCGTGAGATCGCCGCGCGGACGGGGTATCCACGGTCTTCAGGTTCCGGTGTTCGGCCCGCTGGGGCTGGAAGGAGCGATGAGTCTGGGCGGGGAGCGAATCGATGCATCGCCACGGGCCCGGCTGGCCCTGGGGCTGATCGCGGAGGCCGCATTTCTCGCGGCCCGCAATCTGCTGGAAGCCGCTATCGGTGGCGATGTCGGAGCGCTCTCGGAACGCGAACGGGAGGTGCTGGCCTGGACTGCTGCCGGTCGCCGACAAGTCGAAATCGCCGCCACCCTCGGCTTGTCCGAGCGAACGATCGAGAATCATCTCCGGCGAATCCGCAAACGCTTGGGTGTCGCGACGACGGCACAAGCGATCCGGGTCGCGATCCGCAAGGGCGAGATCGCCGCCTGACGCGGTGAAAAGAAGGAAATCATATGGCCAGACAGTTCTGATAACCGGCGCGGCGTCCGGCTTCGGCCGCAGTGTGGCCTTCGGCCTGGCCCGACGGGACCACCGGGTAGTTGGCGGTTGCCAGATTTGGCCACAGGTCTGGGAACTGCGTAATGCCGCCAAGACCGACAACATCGAGATGCAGATCGTCAAGCTCGACGTCCTGAACGAGATAGATCGCGGCAAGGCGCTTGAGATTGAAATTGACGTGCCGTTCAACAACGCCGGCGCCATGGAATCCGGACCGATGGTCGAGAGTCCCATGACGGTGTTCCGCTCGGTCTTCGAAACCAATGTCTTCGCGGCGCGGCACCCGGCGCAAGGGTTCGCCCGCGTGATGGTGAAGCGTCGCTCCGGTAGGATCGTCTGGACCTCTTCGGTCGCCGGGCTGGTCAAGGTGCCATTCGATGGCGCCTATGCTACTTCCAAACACGCCGTCGAAGGCATCTGTTCGACCATTCATAAGGAACTCAAGCCCTATGGTATCCAGGTGGTAATGATGAATCCTGGCGCCTTCCGCGCCGGCTTCAACGACACCGGCATGGAGAGCATGGACCAATGGTGGGGCCAGGGTGAGCGTGTGGTCGAGCATTGGCCGGTGCGGGAATTGAACCGTCAGCACGACCCCGCCGAGATGATCGAGGCAATCATCGACGTCATCGAGGCCGACAGCCCTGCCTATCGCACTGTGCGCCCCGCCAGCGCCGAGGAATTGGTACGCAAAGAGCAGGCGGAGATTTGGGCACGCCGGGCATGAGGAACCTAGCATGAGACTTTATATTTACGGATGCGACTATTAATGGGTGCGATCGGCCTAGGCTGGCCGCGGAGAAGGAGCCAACACGGAGCAAGTAGCCGGCGCTCAAAAGTATCCGGTGAACTGTCTGCCGCTACGATCTATCAAATGCCTATGGCGGTTCAGGCAGCAGGCTCTTTTAGGTTCAACAACCTTCGAAATCGATCGGGCTTGTGCTTCATCGAAGAGCACTGAAAATCTTGCGGATCTACGTGAATGCGGACTCTTCCCTGCACCGCTTTGCCAATTACATGTCAGATGCGTTTGCCATGTCCGGTCATCTTGACCTCGACAGCAGCGCAATCCAACTTCCTTCGAAGTTGAATGGGGGATATCCGCACATCTGTCTCTTGCGCTGAAGCAGGTAGAAACCAAACGGCACCATGAAGCAGGCTCCGGTGATGGCATACCCCCAAAGCAGCCCCACTGGTCCAAACCACCGTCCCAAGGTGAGATTCGCAGCGAACAAAAGCGTTGCGCCGATGAGGCTTGCCGGTAGGTAGGGGTCGCCCCCATGTGCGCGAAGATAGGAGACGATCGCGAGGTTGAAATGCCAAATCAGGACCCCGAGCAGGAGGATGACGACCTGATGAAACGGCAGGACTCGCGTCGCTATCTGAAGGCCCATCTCTTGAAGGGCGAGCACACCGAGACCGACGCTGAGGGCGCCGAGCAAGCAGATCAACATCGAGATCAAGGACGTGGAGAGAAACAGTGAATCGAGTTCCCTGACGGACCGTACCGCAGCGAGGCGGCTAAATTCCGGAAAGCGAGTCAAAACAAACGCTCCGGCAATCGTCGAGACCGAGGTGGCGAGTTGCCAAGTGATACCGAGCTGGCCTGCAATGACCGCACCATGCATGACGTACATCAACGGTATCACCGTGTAGAAGCTGAGGTACTCCGCAAGACTCGAGAGCGCCAAGCGCCATTGGGCTGGAAAAATATCGGAGAGCCAGTCGATTTTGGCCACGGTCGCATTGGGCCGCAGTGCCGCAATAACCAGCTTGCCGCTCGAGAAAAGGAAGATAGTGGTCCAAATGAGGCTGCAGGCCAGGGCGATGCTGATGGACCAGAGTTGCAATCCGAGCACAATGAACAGCCAGAGCACGATACTGTTCACGAAGCTTCGCACCATGCGGCAAAAATATACCGACTTCACCAGCCCAGCGCCCTCGAGTGGAAAGAGCAAGCCGGACAGCGCAACGTCGACGCCTACCAGGCAGCTGAGCGCAATCCAAGGGGGAAGCCACTCGGCAGTAGGAAGGCCGTTATTGGCACTGAGGAGAACCGTGCCGCCCAAGCAGAGTAGTGCGCCGACCACAAGACCTGCGCCTGTGAACCACTTCGCGGTGAATCGAATGAGGCCCGCCATCCGCGGCGTGACTGCTTCATGCGAGCCGGTCATGGGGAGGCACAATTGGGCCACCTTGACGATGATCACCTGCCCAAGGCCCAACTCCGCGACAGTACGAGCCGCTGCCAAACTCATGAAGGTAAAGAAGTAGCCTTGAGCATAGGGCGTAAAATGGATTGCCAGGACGACGATCGTCACTGGTCCGGTCAGAATGAGCCATAACCTTCCGGCCATGCCATAGATTGCCGCGGCGTGTCGAAACAGGATTCCCGGAACGCGGTCAACGATAGTTTGGGCTGTTATCCTCATGATCGCTTAGGAGCCTGCTTGGGCGAGCAAGCTTTGCCAGGGAGGGTTTCAGCACATGCGACCCGCTGGAGCAGAGCCTCCCACCGTTTCAGAATCTCCTCAGCGGCGAAGCGACTCGCTGACCCAAGCGCTCCTCGCGCGAGTCGTGCCCGAAGGACATCGTCATTGACGAGCTTCCTCATCGCCTCGGCGAGCGCCTGAATATCGTCCGGGGGTATCAACATCCCGGATACATCGGGATCGATGATCTCGCGCGGCCCGAAATCGCAATCGAAGCTGACTGCCGGCAACCCCGCCGACATCGCCTCTACCAGAACCATCCCGAAGCCCTCGCTATGCGAAGATAAAACAAACAAATTGCAGTGGCGAAACAGAGTACGTGGATTGTCCACGCGTCCAGGAAGCTCTATCCGCTTTTCCAGACCAAGGGACGCGATTAGGCGTGTCAGCTCTGCGCGCAGAGAGCCTTCGCCTACAATCAGCACCTTCCAACCGATGCAGTCTTTTTCGACAAGGTGGAACGCTTTGATCAGCCGATCGAAGCCCTTTTCGGGCTCGAGCCGTCCCATGCTGACAATGTAGCGAACGTCACTCGACAAGAACTTGAACGCTTCCGGTTCCAAGCCACGGCGTGACGGCAGGAAGTTGTAAATCACGCTGACTTTGTCGGCCCCTAACCAGGCGTATTGCTCGGCCAAGCCCTTACTAACGACGACGACCTGCGCCATCTGCCGATAGAGGAACCGACGCAGCGTACGCCACAAGGCCTGCATCGGTGCGTCGTTAAGCGTCGTAATGTTATGTTCGGTAGCGACCACGGGGATGCCCATCCCAAGCAATGCCAATAGGCAGAGAATGTTGGTTCGGGTCAGATAGGAAACGACCACATCGGGTTTGAGTCGGCGCACTTCCGCTCGTAGTCTGGCAATGCGTCGGAAGTTGTTCAAAAAGCCACGGAGACGGTTCCCAGAGTAACCCGGTATGCCGAGAGCGACCCTGGAAAGGCAGGACGGCACCGTATATGCGTCGGACATCTCGCCTTCGAAAGTCAGCACGGTGACATGGTGACGCTGCGCCGCCAGGAGTTCTGCCGTGTCAAGAAGCGCTCGCTCCGCACCGCCCCCGGCGAGTGATGCGGCGACCATACAGAGTTTCATCCGATGAGATCCATTGTGGGCTTTGCGCCCAGATCCCGATCGTGGCGGGACCGCATCGGTGTCCCAGCTCGATGTGTGGCCACTCTTTTGAAAGATCGTAGCGGCGCTATCGTAAGCCAGAATGTCATGAACAGAATGTTGACCTGGAGGAAATACGACTCGAACATGAAAATGCCGATAAGATAAGCTGACAGCCAAGCCTCGATGGGCCGCCTTGGCGTGAGCAGCCGAGCGGCAGACTTGGCGAGCCGAATGGCGACCAGAGCCATCAGTGGAACGCCGCCCATTAACGCAAGTTCGAGATAGGCATTGTGCGTAGCGCTGGTACCGGTCGCGATCTCCAGTGGCTCGACGTAAGCGGAGCCCATTCCGAGCGGATTTTTCAGGATAAGATCGAGACTCGTTGCGATGGTCCACCAGCGATCGTTGGCATTCACGGATATGGTACCGATGTCCAGGAACCGATCGAGGAGGACTCCCTCATTCGCACTCGTCCCGAACCCGCCGGCCGCAATCACGCCAAGCACGATCAAAACGCCCGCGAACGCGATCAGGAGACGAATGCCCCGTGTTTGAGACCAGAGCCAATATGTGAGGAGGACCGCTGACACAATCAGTGGACCTCGCGACTTCGTAAGGTAGAAAATGCCCCCCATGAGCCCCATTGCGACCAGGAAAGACCAACGTGGCAGCCGCCCCTCCTCGATGGCGCCGATGACTATCGGTACGCCAAGCAGGATGCATCCGGCTGCCCCGTTCGGGTGTCCGAAGATCCCGTATGCTCGATAGATGAAGTCGTGGATGTCCTTGCCATTGTAGATGGCAAGATCCACAAGTTGTTCGATCGGCAGGTTTTCTGGCGAGAAAGTCAGAAAGTCGTAGAGTACGGTCACTGACGACAGCACGATGCCGATCAGCAGGCCGTACAGGAAGCGCGACCGTAGCGTCGGCACTTCGGCGAGCACTGTGACCAAATAGGCAGAACCACCGCAGAGAATCCAGCGGATCAGCACTCTCTGCACCGGTGGATCATGGGCACCGGCCGACGCGCAGATTTCCATGAAGACCCACGGCAGAGTCATTGCCCAAAGAAGCAGGCCACCGCGAATGACCGGATGCAGTCGGGCAGACCTGAACACTGCCATGACGAGCAGCGTAATGCACACCAGGTTCAACAGGTCTGTGGTTCTTGGTCCGCTTCCATCCGCAACGCCCGGCATCAGGAAGCTCGGGAAGGTGACGGCCACACCTGCCAACAGGGCTCCCCAAAGCGCCAGGCTTGGCGCGCCATGCTGGCCTCTGCCCATCAAAAAGGCCCTACTCGGCCGAACCGATCATCGTGGGCGCGCGGGTCGGCGCAATCCGGGGCGGGCTGTATCTCGAATGCTTCCGCATGTCGACCTGATTCAGGATGACCCCGGTAAGATTGCGATTGTGATGCGAGAGATCCTCCATCTGATCGCGAGCCAGCCTCCAGGGCGTCTTGTTCCAGCTCACCACGAAGAGGCACTCATCTACCATCTGCGCAATGAAGCTTGCATCGGCCACAGCCGCACTGGGTGGTGAATCCAGGATCAGGAGGTCGTAGGCCGTTCGAAGCCTTGCCAACAGCTTGGCCATTTCCGGAAGGCAGAGCAGGTTTGCGGCATGTAGTACCTGCTGACCGCCAGTGATGTAGTCAAGCGAAGTTAGCGTATCCCTTCGAATCGCTTTGCTGAGATCGAGCCGGTTCTGAAGCACTTCCGTCAAGCCCGGTCCCATGTTGGCACCGAACGCATTGTGAAGTGACGGGCGCCGCAGGTCACAGTCGATGACGATGACACGTCGACCCGAAAGCGCTGCGAGGCGAGCTAGCGCAATTGCAAGTGAGGTCCGTCCCTCGCGGGACTGCGCCGATGCAACGAGAACGGCTCGTCCAAGATTGCGCGGAATCAGCAAGCGGGACAGGATGCCTCGGATTGATTCGGTGAACTGCGATTGCGGATTGTCGATCACCTGCGTGAACAGGGAAGTTCTGGTCCCGAGCTTCGGAATGATCCCGAGCGACCGAGCCGTGAGAAGTGGTTGCACCTCATTCGAGCTCCGTATGGTTTTGCCCGTTCGCTCAAGAAGGAGTGCGCCGGCCATGGACAACGCGACCGAGACCACGAAAGCAAGGCCAAGCAGCGGGAGCAACGGAGGGAACGAGGGCTGCGTCGGGATATCGGCTCGAGCCAGGACATAGGAGTCGGCGATCTGCAGGGCACTCTGCGCCGTGAGCTTGTTATATTGCGTCAGGAACGTGCTGAGGATGCTTCGGTTGACTTCGGCTTCCTGCTCGAGCGATGCAAGAGTAACCTGTGCGCTGGCTGCTTTTTGGATCTGCTCCTTCAAGCTGGCGATTGACTGAACAAGCTGCGCTTCACGGTCCGTCTGGACCGCAACGTCGCTTGCTATCGAGCGAACGACATTGGCGATCTCCGCGTTTAACCGCCGCTCTCCGTCTGCAAGGCTCGCCTCTATCTGCTTCACCTTCGGATACGATGGTCCGTAGCTGGCGATCAGTTGTGATCGATCCTCCTTCAGAACAGAAAGCTGGTTGCGCAACTGCTGGATGACGGGGCTTGCCAATACGTCGGGAAAAGAACTCGGGTTGGCTCGAATCCCGCTCAAGCGCGCCTCGGCCTCCTGGCGCTTGAGCCGCACTGTGACAAGTTCGCGATTAGCCTCGGTCAGCTCTTGCGTGTGCAGGAGGGTAGCGCGGCCCTGCACGATGCCTTGTTGCAGCTGCGCCTGATTCCTGTAACGCTCGACGGCGTCATTCGCCTCCCGGACCTTGGCCTGCAACCTGTGCAGTTCCCCTTTCAGGAACTCGCCTACCTTTGTCGGAACGGCCACACGGTTCTCTATCTGAGCTTCCAGATAGAAGTCGACGAGCACGTTCAAAATCTCGCTCGCAAGTTCGGGGTTCTCGGATGTGAAAGTTGCCTTCAATACCTGAGAACGGCCGACCGGCGTGACTCGAAGATGCTTAAGGAAAATGTCGGTTGCAGCGTTAAGGACTGGATCGCCGACACTCGGATGCTCACGCTTGGGCAGCAGGGATTCGACAAACGCAATGGCCGCCGCCTTTCCCTCTCGCCACCTCGAGCGCAGCGAGCCATCGCGCGGGATGATGCGCGGATTGAACTCCGGGTTCATCAGAAGGTTGAGCTGATTGATCGTCCGCTGGACAAGCGCCCGTGAGCGCAGCGCTTCCGCTTGTGTGACAACCGTCTGGGAGTCGGTCGGCAAACGAGACAGGACTGCCGAGAGGTCCACGCCTTGTGGCCTTTGCTCGACCACGATCTCGGTTTCTGCGGTGTACCACGCCGGCAGGATGACCAGAATAGCCGAGAACAGACCAAACAGGACCAAACTCGAGACAGCAATGAACCACTTTCGGCGCCAGATACTGACCCAGAACGCCGCCGTCGACACCCCAAGGCCGCTGCTGCCCGATTCGCTATACGACCGATAGACGAAGCGCAAAGAACTATCCATTTCGATTGCCATCAAGTAGACGCTGGTGCCACTCCTCGGCGATCAAAGCAAACACCTATGGAACTGCAAGAAGTCGTACGGCATTTCCCCCTACTTCGATTGTGTCATTAAAGTGACGTAGCGACTATCATTAACCCGTGTCAGTACAGAGGCTTTGGGGTCGTTGATGAAAGATGCGTTAGGGGGCGAAGGTCGGCCTTCAACCGCTCGATGACACAGTGATTGTCGCGTGCCAAGCCGCCTCATCGTCCTCCATCTATCGGGAGGGAAGGTCGGACTTGGATAGACCCGGGACTAGAGCCTCCGACTTCGGATCGGGATATGCGGCTGAGCTAAAGTCAATCCAATGACGTTTGACAATATTGTGCAGTCGTTCTCGGAAGTGCTCCGATCGGAACCTGCTGGCGTTTGCCCGACAGTCATTCGGGTCGATCGGCACGCCCAGGTTCTCGAACCGGTCGAGTGCTTCCAGGAACGAAGCCGGCGTCTGTTCGTCGAAGAAGCATCCTGTAGGTCGATCAACGCCAAGGCCTCGTACCGTTTCGAGTGCGCCACCTTGCCCGAATGCGATCACCGGGGTGCCGCAGGCCTGAGCCTCGATTGGCGCAATCCCGAAATCTTCGTTCGCCGCGAACACGAAAGCACGTGCGTTCTGCAGGAGTTCACGAATTTCGCTATCTGTCCTTCGACCAAGAAAACGGATATTGGGTGCGGATCTGGCCCGCTCCCTCAACATGGGTAGCTCAGGGCCGTCGCCTGCAACCACGAGTTGGCTGCCAGGTCTGCTCAGGAATGCTTCGACCAGCAGATCAACCCGTTTGTATTGCACAAGGCGCGAGCACGTGAAGTAGTACTTCGCCTTCTCAAAAGTAAGGGTGAAGTTCTCGATTCTGACTGGCGGGTAGAGCACCTGTGCCCGCTTGCCATATGTCTTGCGTATGCGGCGTGCCACGTTACTCGAATTTGCAAGCCAGACGTCGACATTGTTCACAGTTCTGAGGTCCCACAGCCGAAGCCAATGCAGAGCCAAACGCGCGAAGATGCTCTTTATGCCTCGATCGAGCTGTTCGAGCTTGAGATAGTTGTGCTGTTGATGCCACGCGTAACGTAAGGGGGTATGGATGTAGGCAATGTGCAGTTGATCGGGACTGGTAATGACGCCTTTGGCGACCGCCCAGCTGCTCGATATGACCAAATCGTAACCTGACAGATCCAACTGCTCGATGGCCAGCGGCATCAGCGGAAGATAACGACGAAAGTGTTTGCGAGCACCAGGCAGCTTCTGGATGAAAGTTGTCTTTACAAACTTGTAGCGAACCAAATCCCGATCGTCATTGGAAAGCATATCGACGACCGCAAACAGGTCAGCTTCGGGAAAGCAAACGATAAGCTCGTGCAGAACACGTTCGGCTCCGCCTGGCTTATCAAACCAATCATGGACAATCGCCACCCGGCGCGGAAAAATCCGCCTCATCCCTCCACCTTCCCGAGTGACTTCACTACGGCATTTTCATTTGAAGTGATTGTGTCAATGACGTGACACGTTGAGCCAAAAATACCGGCGAGCGGCGGCGTTACACAAACAAGCTAATGCTGACTACCAGCAGAGTCGGAACACCGACAGCTCTCCGGCCGGCGGTGTAACTGTAGTTACGGATTTGTCACCACGGCGCTCCGATCGTTATCGCAAGTGCAGTTATAATGAGGCTACCACAATGCGGCGTTCGGAGCGGCAGATGTCTATCGAGTTCACGAAGGTGGACGCAGCGAGTCGACAGGGGTTCTACGATACGTTGCTGACGTTCTGGAATCGGCACTGGGACGAAAGGTTCATGCAAGAGTTTCTTGCCTGGCGATACGCAGACAGAACCGATGGCGAGACACTTGTCGCCATGTCCGGATCCAAGTGCATTGGTCTGATAGACACATTTATCCGCCCTTATTGCATTGGAGGACAAACAGTACGCGTT
>JAFEBU010000020.1 GCA_018242505.1 Pseudomonadota bacterium | reverse complement strand
GCGATGCCGAGCTTGGAACAGAGGTTCTGGACAACCGCCCCGATGAGGCAGCTCAGGGTGAGCACCCAGAGCAGCGTGTAGCCGAACTGGCTTCCGGCCTTCAGGTTTGTCGCCCAGTTGCCCGGGTCGAAATAGCCGATGGAAACGATGAAGGCCGGCCCGAAGAACTTCCACCACGCCGGCCGTTCCGGGCGCGAACGACCGGGAAGCTGAAACGCCTCTCCGTGCGGGAGTGGAATCTCCGGGAATTGAGGGCGAAGAGCGGAGGGGTTGGTCATGTCTTGAGCCAGGCCGAGGACCGGGACGTGATCCGCGTGAGCGCTAGGTGCCGTCGGGCTGAGGGGGCAGCCTCTGCGCGCGAGCCACGCGGCCAACCCGATCAGGAGCAACCGGGACGGACGATCGGGATGGCGCGCCGATCGGGCCGACAGGCGCGCTCACTGGAACGCTCGCTGGGGTCGCTGTTACAAGCTGCCAGATCGATAGAGCGCCGCGGATGACGGCAAATCCGGCGGGAGCCAGACCCAGCCGGACGACGCCAATGATCCGGAGCAGGGCAGTCATCGATTGCCCTCGTCGCCGCCACAAGGAATGGGGCTGCTTGCCAAGGCGATAGTGTCGGCCCGCTGATGTTGCAGGCATCGGCCATTGGGAATGCGCAGCGGCCTTCGTCGCTGGGATTGCCAGCGGGGCACGGTTCTTCGCACCACCCCGAGCAGGTTGACGGCTCCTGGAAGCTGGCGGTCCCGCGGTACTTGCTCGCCACAGCATGGCCGGTTTCCATCGGGCGCGTCCTCTACTTGGTGAGGATGAGCTTTTCCGACGCGGTCACCCGGAGCTTGTAGATGCTGGTCCCATGCCGGATCAGAAGCTCACGACCTCCTTGCAGGAGGTCGATGCTGTCGATCGACCGCACAAGGGACGCGTCAGATAGGGGAGCACGAGGCGGGTTTGCTTTGGCAGGGTGCCCTACAGCATCCATGACTCAAGTTCCTATTTGCAATTAATTCTTAGTTGCATATAATGGAATGATCGTCAATCAGCAAGAGGTCTTCCATGAACCTCGAAAGCCCTCCGGATTATCGGGTGCGGTATCGGGCGGCATGCGATGCCACACTGGTCCCGCATGCCAGCATGCTGCCGCTCGGCGAGCAGTTCCTGCTCTGGGCGCTGCGCCAGTGGCAGTGCGAGGTGGCGCTGTGGGACGCCGAACAGAGGCTACCCGAAGGAGGCTCGCTCCTCCGGCGGGGATTCGACCAAGCCGGCCTCCGTCAGGCGCTGCCTCATTTTGCTTTGGTCATGGATGCCGTGCTCTGCGGCGTGAGGCGGCCGCTCGAGATCTATCCTCCGACGGCGCCGATCGTCAGTCCTGACGAAGGCACGCTGCTGGCGCTGTTTGGCCTTGCCCAGGATGGCTTGAGCGGGCCGCTTGCCTCCTGCTTGTCGGCCATGCTGCCGCCCAGCAACTGCGCGGTCGCCACCGTCCAGTCGAGATTGCTCGCCGTACAGCTGAAAGAGGCCGGCCTTGCGTCGGCGGGATGCAAGGGCTGGATCCACTGACGGAATGGATGGCTGGACATATGTCGGCCGTCTTCACGACCGTCTCGGCCGATCTTCAAGACCGTCGAAGCGGTGAGGTGGCTGCTTGGGATGTGACCGCCACAAGCCAATGCAGGGAGCAATTCTTGATCGTTCAACGGGCCGTCGCGCCGTCGTTCGCAACCCTGGTCAGCGCGGTTCAATCCGCACGGCCCATCCTGGCCATCGATTTCGAGGCATCCTGTCTCCCGTGGCATGGCCGTTCCTACCCAATCGAAGTCGGCATTGCGAACGGAGACGGCACGGCACGATCCTGGCTGATACGCCCTGCCGTCCAGTGGGAGAGATGGACCTGGACGGAGGAGGCCGAGGCGCTGCATGGACTGAAGCGTGAAAGATTGCTCGCCGAAGGCCGGTCCGTGGGATCGGTCGCCTCCGAACTGACCCGGGCCACGGCTGGCTACCACCTGATCGCCGACAGCGAGCTCGATGATTATTGGATGCGCACCTTGATGGCGGCGGCGGGCTTCAGCCAGGCGCCTGCCGTTGGACACATCGTTAACCTGATTGGCCAGCTCGATCTGGGCGAAGAAGAGATCAGGGCCTGTGTCGACCTGGTTGATCGGCAGGCGCTGCCCCGGCATCGAGCCGGTGCCGATGCGTGCTGGCTTGCTGCGCTGGTCGCGGCTCTGCAGCGGACGGCGGGCAGCCTGTGACTGGCGGGGCCCGGCGGACACGGCCTGCGGCCCGACTGCCGGAAGGGTTGAGGCTCGACTGTCTCGGGCCTCGCAACGGTGAGCGCATCGAGGGCGTGTATCGCCAAGCCTTCGACTTGGTGAGCGGGTGCTTCGCCGTGATCGAGAAGAGCCGGGGGAGTTCACGCTGGCTCCTTGGCCCAGGTGTTGGGCCTTGCGTAGGGCGAGACGATTTCCTGGGCGTGTGCGGAAAATGCACCGTTGACAACTGACCGACGGTCAGTCGATAAAGTGATCGTTGAATGGAGAGCCAAGCGATGATGGGGCAATTATTCCAGCTGGCCCGTTCTCTCCGATGGCGGATCGCATTGAGCACGGCCATCGGGCTCGCGGTTACGGGCTGTTATGTGCTGCAGGGCCTTTGCCTTGCCATGAGCCTGGCGAGGTTGTTCGCGGGCGCGCCCATTGACGACGTCGCCCGATGGATCATTGCTTTCGCAGCCGTTGTGGCCGTGCGCGGAGGACTGCTCTGGCTGGCGGAGATGGCGGCGCAAGCCATCGCGCAGAAGACAAAGGAGCAGCTGCGGGAGAGGCTGCTCTCGCGCCTGGTGGAGATGGGCCCCGGACTGGTGATGCAACAGCAGACCGGCGACTTGCAGGCGACGATCGTCGCGGGCGTCGAGGCGCTTGAGACCTACTACAGCCGCTATATGCCGGCGATCTTCGTGGCGATTCTCGGATGCCTTGGCGTCTTGCTTTGTCTTGCCTGGGTCGATTGGCGTTCGGCGCTGGTCCTCGGCATCTTCGTTGCCGCTTTTCCCATTGTCGATCGGCTCTGGCTGCGCTGGCGCATGCCCAAGTCGTCCGGCGTGTTCGCGGCCATGGGCGCCTTTGGTGCCTATCTGCTCGACAGCCTGCAAGGGATCGTCACTCTCAAGGCCTTCGGCGCTGCTCCCGCGCGACGGGCCCACCTCGCGCAGCGAGCCGCGGACCTCCGTCGGGAAGCCATGACCACGCTTTCGGTGACTCTGATGCGCACCGGCTTGACTGGCTTCATCACCTTGGGCGGTATCGCGGTGGTGCTATCGCTCAATACTTGGCGCGTGGCGGCGGGCGAGTTGGCGCCGTTCGCCCTGTTCATGACGCTTTTCCTTGCCCGCGAGGCCTTCCGCCCGCTCGATCGACTGGAGCGGGAGTTCCATACCGCTTGGGCCGCTGGCGGTGCCGCGGCGCCCATTGCGGCCCTTTTGGCCGTCGAAGCGACAGTGCGGGATCCGGTCGAGCCGGCATGCGCGCCCGCAACGAAGGACATTGCCTTCGACAATGTCAGCTTCTCATATGGCGAGGACGGGGCGCCCGCGCTCCGGTCCGTGTCGTTCGCGGTCCGCGAGAAAGAATTCATCGCCGTGGTCGGCCCCTCGGGCGCAGGCAAGTCGACGATACTCGCGCTCCTGCTCCGCTTCTTCGATCCGACTTCCGGCCACATCCGGATCGGTGGAACCGACATCCAAGACCTGTCGCTCGCAACCCTGCGGTCGCTGATCAGCGTGGTATCGCAGGAAACCTACCTGTTCCACGGCACGATTGCCGACAATCTCAAAATTGCCAAGCCCGCGGCGACGATGGACGAGATTAGACGAGCAACGAGGGCCGCCGAGATCGACGCCTTCATCGAAGGCCTGCCGCAAGGCTATGACACGCCGGTCGGTGAGCGCGGCGCGCACCTGTCGGGCGGCCAGCGCCAACGGATCGCGATTGCCCGTGCCCTTCTGAAGGACGCCCCCATCCTGCTGCTCGACGAAGCCACCTCGAATATCGATCCGCGCAGCGAGCGGGCAATCCAGACTGCGCTCGACGAGCTCGTTGGTCGTCGCACCACCCTGGTAATCGCCCATCGCCTCTCCACGATCCGCAAGGCAGATCGCATCCTGGTGCTCGACGCCGGTCGCATTGCCGAGGAGGGGGACCATCGAAGGCTGGAAGACAGCCGCGGGCTTTATTCCCGGCTGATGCAGGCGCAAGGAGAAGCCGCATGACCGACTCCGCGATCGCCACCGCTTCCCGAGCTAACCCTCGCTCCTCGACCGGACTCATCGGGCTTATCGGCTTGGTCCGTAGTCGCCGGGCGCTCCTGGCTCTGACCATCCTTTCCGGAATCCTGGCGCAGGCCGGCGCGGTTGCCAGCCTCGCCACAGGTGCGTGGCTGGTGGGGCGGGCGGTCACGGGAGCACCGCCCACAGCCCTTGTGCCGGGCTTCTGGCTGCTCGGCATCGTCGTCATCGTTGGCGCCACTGCCCGCTGGGGGCAGGCCTATATCTCGCATGATTTCGCCTTCGCGCTGATCGAGACGCTGCAGGTCGGGATTTACGACGGGTTGGAGCGCGCCGCGCCGGGCTACATATTGGGGCGGCGCACGGGAGAACTTGCGTCGGTCGCGACCACCGACGCCGAGTTGATGGAGTTCTTCTACGCCCACACGCTGGCCGATTATGTCGGTGCCGCGATTGTCCCGCTGGCCGCCCTGATCGTGCTCTATCTCATCCATCCCCTTGTCGCGCTGGCGCTCCTGCCATTCCTGGCCCTGGTCGCTTCGGTGCCTTTCTGGCTGGCGCGCCGCGCTGGCGAGCAGGGCAAGGCGGTCATGGAGAAGCTCGGTCTCCTCAATGCCGAAACCGTGGAGATGATCCAGGGCCTGCGCGAACTGGCCATCTTCAACCGGGCCGGCGACTTCCTCGCCCGACTGATGGCGCAGACACGGGCGCTGTCGACGGCTCAAAAGCGCTATGGATCGCGCGCCGGCTTGGAACTGGCCGCCATCGATATCCTGATCGCCTTGGCCATGCTGGCGGCCGCACTCGTCGGCATCTTCCTGATTTCGCGCGACAGCTTGGATCCTGCGCTGTTCCCGCTCGTCGTCGTGCTGGCGGGTGGTGCCCTTGCTCCCGTGGTCGAGGTCACCCAGACTGCGCGCAAGCTCGGCGAACTGAGAGCGGGTGCAGCGCGCATCCTCACGATCTTTCACCAGCGCGAGGCTATCGCCGACACGGGGCGCGCCGGTCGACCAGCGGACGCCACGGTCCGTTTCGAGAAGCTGAGCTTCGCTTATGACGGTGGCGATCGAGGAATGGTCCTGGATGGTGTCGATTTCACAATGGTGCCGGGCGAGACGGTGGCGCTGGTGGGCCGGTCCGGCGCCGGCAAAAGCACCTGCGCGAACCTGCTGTTGCGTTTCTGGGACGCCGGGACTGGCCGCATCACGATCGGCGGCCGGGATATCCGTGACTTGCCGCTGAGCGTCCTGCGCAAGCTCGTGGCCTTCGTTCCCCAAGATGTCCACCTCTTCAACGAAACAGTGGCGGACAATATCCGTCTCGGTCTGCCCGATGCGCCGATGGCATCCGTCGAGCGCGCCGCACGGCTCGCCCAAGCACACGATTTCATCGCAGACCTGCCGGCCGGATACGACACGATCTGCGGCGAACGCGGCGCTCGTCTCTCCGGAGGGCAGCGCCAGCGCATAGCCATCGCGCGCGCGCTGCTTGTCGGCGCGCCGATCCTCGTTCTCGACGAGGCGTCATCGAGCCTCGACACCGAGAACGAGAGGGCGCTGCAAACGGCCATGGACGAGGTGCGACGCGATCGCGCTGTCCTGGTCATCGCCCATAGGCCTTCGACGATCCGCAGCGCCGACCGCGTCGTCGTGCTCGACGGCGGCCGAATTGTCGAGCAGGGCGCCCCTGCCGATCTGCTCGCACGGGGCGGGCTCTATGCCGATCTCGTCGCCTCGCCGGAATCACCTCGATGATTTGCCACGACCTGTCGCAGTGGCCGTTGGTCCTGACCGTCGCTCGCGGCGCCATGACGGTCGAGGATCACGCCGCTTTCCTCGCCGAATGGACCCGTTGGCTCGATCGCGGCGAGAGGTTCGCGACCTTGCGCTGGTTCGTCGATAGCGAGGCGCTCGCGCATCCCGAAGGTGCGGGGCCGGCGGCCAAGGTCTGGCTGCAGGCCAATGCTGCCCGACTCCGGGCCCAGGTGCTCGGCATGGCGACGATCGTTCCCCCCGAATCTCTCGAGCGGGTGGGCCGGATGAATGCGGAGAAGCTGTTCGGCGTGCCGGCGCGAAGCTTCGGCGATTTCGATCAAGCGCTGCGCTGGATGGCGGACGCGCTCTTTGCTCCAAACGATCTCCCGCTTGATCAGGCGGCGGTCCGCATCAGCCTGCCCTTGATGGCATCGCCGAGGCCATAGGGCGACGGCGATCCGGTGAGCGCCGCCATCGCGTACCAGATCGGCGCCATGGATGCTATCGTGTCTGCGCCATCGTGCGGCCGCGGGACTTGTGGTCGGCTGCCGGACCTTCCGCTATGTGCCGAGAAGGACTAAACCATCCCGAAAGCGAGCCAACCAGCCAGCACGATGAACAACGCAACTCTCAAGCGCCCGCGGACCAAGCCTGCAGAAATCCGTCGGGAAGAGCTTATCGATGCCGCCCAGGCGCTGTTCCTCGGCAAGGGTTTTGACGACACCAGCGTCGACGAGATCGTCAAAGCGGCCGATGTGGCCAAGGGCACGTTCTACTTCTATTTCAAGACCAAGGACGACGTTCTGCAGGCGCTTCGGACACGGTTCGTCGATGGCTTCCATAGTCGCTTGGACGCCGCCATCAAGAGCCGGCCCGTCAATGACTGGCTCGGCCGACTCGATGCTTGGCTGGAGGCCGGCGTAAGCGGCTACCTCGAAGAGGTTGAGCTCCACGACCTGGTATTCCATGAATTTCGACCATCGCACCGGCGCATGAAGCATGACAATCCGATCATCGCTCATCTTGCGGCGCTGATCCTCGGTGGCACCCAAGCCGGCGCGTGGCAGGCGAAGAATCCACGGTTGACGGCCATCATGCTGTTCAATGCTCTACACGGCGCGGTCGATGACCACATCGCGTCGCCAAAAAAGCTTAGCCGCAAGGGACTGGTTGCCGAGGTGCGCGCCTTTTGTCGGCTCGCGCTTGGATTGTCGACGGTGTGACCGGAAATGCGAAGAAGTGCGCGCTGCTCCGGCGTCCAGTCGCTTGCGGTGTGAAGTCGTCGGCGATTTGGCCAATACGGCTCCAGAGGGTCGGCCTCGGTGGCGTAATCGGCGGCACGCCTGGGCCTGGCCTTGAACTTGGTGAGAGCGTTTCCGATCGGCTTCGGATCGGGCGAGTCCTTGGGGATAGAGCAGGCTTGCGCCAGCGGATGCAACAGCGATCCGGATCTTGCCTCTCCTGCGGGAGCGGGGATTATCGAGCACGACGATGTCGTCGGGGCCTGCGCGTAGGACAGGTTCCGCAGCACGCTCAACATGGGCTATCTCAATGCGGCGCGGCGGCCTTTCTTGCTCGTCCGAAACGCGCGCTCCAGTCGATCGAACAGTTCCTGGCCGCGCTCGACGAGGTCGTAGGGACGGCTGTAGAGCAGCCACACCGCCGTCAGATGGCAGAGCCCACCCATCAGCATCGACATCGCGAGATAGGGATCGAGGCGCTTGTCGTAGCCGCCGCGCGCGATGGCTTCGCGGACCAGTTCCACGTAGCACAATCCATAGCGATCGACGGCCCGCCGGATGCGGGCTTCGCGAACCGCCGCGCTCGGCCAGATCTCGAGGAAGAAGACTCGGCCCCAATCCGGATTGTCGCGGATGTATTCCAGGTTCCGGATGAAGATATCGCGTAGCTGCCGGCGTGGATCGGCCGTGACCGTGCCTGATGCAGCGCTCTCGAGCTGACGATACAGCGCCAGGTAATTCTCCTCCGGCACGGCTGCGACAAGGT
Organism: Pseudomonadota bacterium; assembly: GCA_018242505.1. Taxonomy (GTDB): domain Bacteria; phylum Pseudomonadota; class Alphaproteobacteria; order Reyranellales; family Reyranellaceae; genus Reyranella. The sequence goes on along the minus strand of JAFEBU010000020.1, from coordinate 4,593 downwards.
CCTGCTTGTCCTTGAAGTAGTCGTACAGGCTGGGCAGGGGCACGCCGGCCAGATGGGCGATATCCGTGAGCGACGTCTGGGCGATTCCGCGCCGCCCGAAGAGGCGCGTGGCCGCGGCGACGATCTTGCGTCGCCGTTCCTGGCTGCGTTTCTGCTTCAGCTTTAGCGGTGTGGGCGCCATTGGCGGCGTCAGTCCAGCTTCACCGAGATCTCGAGCCCGCCCTCATGCGACAGCAGAACCGAACGGAAGCCGTTTTTCGGATTGCGCACAAACGCCGTGTAGTCCGCATATTCATGCTCATACATCTGGACATTGTCGCAGACCACGATGGCGCCCGGCCGCAACTGGGGGGCCACGACGTCCATGACCGGTCGAACCAACGGGATCCAACTGTCGAGCAGCAGGAAATCGACCGGTCCGCCGACGTCCTTCAATGTCTGCCGGGCATCGCCGACGCGGATCTCGACAAAGGTTCCAAGACCAGCCTCGGCGAGATTGGCATTGGCGACCGTGGCCTTGGTCGGCTCGATCTCGGTGCCGATGACGATGCCGTTGCCGCTATTCTCGCGCACCGTGTCGCGCACAGCGGCCGCGAGATAGATCGTCGATACGCCGAACGAGGTGCCGAACTCGACCACGCGCCGCGCCTTGATCGAGCGGCAGAGCATGTAACAGAGATCGCACTTCTCGGGATCGAGAGCCACGAACTTGTCACGCACGAAGGCCATGTCATCCGGCGAATCCGGGTCCGTGGTCCGCTTTGCTTGCTGCTTCTTGGCGTCATAGTAGCGGCGCATCTCACTCGATTGAGTACGCGCCTCCTGGTCGAGCCGGTCCAGCACCGCGTCGGCGCGGGCATCGCATAACACGGTTTTCATCCTCAAACCCTCCCTCGATGATTTTCTAGACGCTGGTATTCCGGCGATCGGCCGTCCGGTAGAGATCGCGGGCGACGATACGGCGCATCATCTCGGAAGTGCCGTCGAGGATGCGCACGACGCGCGTCTCGCGCCAGATGCGCTCGATCGGCTGTTCCCTCGAATAGCCCGAGCCGCCGAAGATCTGCAGCGTGGTGTCGGCGATTTTCTGCACCATGTCGGCGCAGATCAGCTTGGACAGGGCGGCAGCGCGCGTACGGGCCGCAGCATCCTCGCCGTCATACCGCCACGCCGCCTCGTAGGCGACGAGCCGGGCGGCGTGCAGGGCGGCGGCCATGTCGGCCAGCATCCATTCGATACCTTGATGTTCGCGCAGGCGCTGCCCGAAGGCTTCGCGTGACGACGCGCGCGCGATCGCCAGGTCGAGCAGGCGCTGGGCCGCCCCGACACAGTAGGCACCCCAATGCGTGCGGCCGGCGTCGAGGCAACGCATGGCGAGGGCGAAACCCTCGCCTTCACCGGCAAGCAAGTTGGCCGCGGGGATACGACATTCGTTGAACAGCAGCTCGGAATGGTGAGATCCGCGACCCGCGGCCATCTCGATGGTCCGGCCGACGGTTAGCCCGCGCGTCCCGGCCTCGACCAGAAAGGCGCCGATACCTCGGCTGCCCAGCAGCGGGTCGAGGGTCGCGAAGACGGTGAAGAGGCCGGCCTCCGGTGCATTGGTGATGTAGAGCTTGCTGCCGTTCAGTACGTAGTGGTCGCCATCGCGCCGCGCCGTCGTCGCCAGCCGTGCGGCATCCGATCCGGCACCTTGTTCGGTGAGTGCGAAGGCGCCGATAACGCGTCCCGATGCGAGCTCGGGCAGCCAGCGCCGCTTCTGCTCCTCCGTCCCGGAGAATTCGATGGGCTTGGAGCCGATGTGAACATTGACGCCGCTCAGGTAGTAGAAGGCGGTATGCGCCTTGGCGATCTCCTCTATGGCGAGGCAGCTTCCCAGCATCGAGAGCCCGAGGCCGCCATAGGCTTGTGGCGTGTTGGTCCCGAACAGGCCCATGCGGCGCAGGCCCGCCATGGCGATCTCGGGCACGCGCCCTGTCTCCTCGATCTCCGCATCGTGCGGCTGCAGTTCCGCGGTCACGAACGCCCGCACGCGTTCCTGCCAACGGGCGAGATCGGGCGGGAGAGCAAAGTTCATCGGGCGATGATCCAGAATTCGAGGAATATTCGAGAAATAGTTGAAGTGGCCGGACCCCGGTGTCAAGTTGGTGCCGTGATACGGCGCCTGATGCAGGATGTGCCGCTGACGCTCGATCTCGTGCGTCGGCGCGTCGAGCAGCTCTATGCCGGCTAGATCGTGACGACGCGCCATGCTGCCGAAACGAGCGGCGAACACATGCATAGGCCCTGGAGGGATGCGAACGGCTCGCCAGCGCGTTGCAAAAGCCGGGCGGTCATGCCGGCGATCGTATCTCCACGCTTGCCGTGAACAGCCGGCGCCATCTTGAACCCTGTCTTGGCGTTCCTTGCATGGGCGCGATGCTCCATGCGGTGAATGTGCGGCTTTCTGGCCAGGATGTTGCGAAGCTGTTCGACCATGTCGGCGATACGGTGTTGTTCGTCGATCGTTCGTTGCTGTCGATGCTCGCGGTCCTCAAGCCGCCACGGCTGCGGCATGTCGTGGTGATGGACGATCGCAGCGGTGATGTCGTGTAAATAGCGCTGGTCTTCGGTTTGCGATCGACTCCGACGCGCTGTTGTCCGATGCGTGTACTACCTTCCCCTGGCCGGACCTGGATGAGTGCATGCCGTCTGGACTTTGCTGTATCTCGGGACGACGGGTTCACCCAAAGGTGTCGTCTACCGTCACCGGTCCACGATCCTGCACATGATGGCCTGCACATGATGGCGTGCCTGTTCGCCGACGGAATCGCCATGCGCGAGCGCGCGATATCTGCATGTCCGTGGTGCAGATGTTCCAGTGCCTGGAGGTCCCTTATGCAGCGCTGCTGGTCGAGCCTCGCTCGCCTTGCCCTGTCGCCAAGCCGATACGGAGGCGCTCGCGTCGCTGATCGAAGCTGCGGGCGTCACAATGGCGACAGCCGTGCCGACCGGCTATGGCGCTTCAGGCATCGATGCAAGGACGAGCGGGTCAGGTGCGGGATCGTCGACTGCAGTGAATAGAGGCAGTCCAAGGGCAGCAGCGTGTGCTTGCGGAAGGCCACGACGGTTGCCTCTTCCAGATCCGTAAGCACAGTAGAGTGGGCCGTCTGGCTGGATTTCCCCGAAGCGGTACGGAGCGGACGGATCGCCAAGGATCGGCACGTTACGGCGTATTCCCATGGGCTGAGCCGCCGCGAGCGGGACGTCAATCCAGGGCGATGAGGAGATCGGCAGCGAGGTGACCCACTGCTGGGGCATGACGGAAATTTCACCGCTCGGGCTTGTCAATGTCCGCAAATCCACGCTCGACGATAGCGAAGCGCGTCGCGCGCGTCCGATCCAGGGTTTGCCGATTGCGGGCTGCGGCGCAACGGTGACGCTGAGCGGAATGCAGCTGTCGATGCTCTTGAAGGGCATCGACTGGCGCCGGCCGAAACAACTCCTCCCAAATGGGCCGGAGGCATTCTCCTCGTTGCCCTCGGCGTCGTTTTAGTGAGTCTCGAGGACGATACGGTGCCTGGCTGGCCATGGACGACGGAAGCTGGCTCCCGTCATCCTTGCTCTCGCGACCGACACCACCCAATCTGCAAAGCACCGGGTTTGTTTGGAATTCACTCTCTCGCAGAGATCAGGTCTCCGAAGCGAACCCATTTGGTGCCGTCGAAGCGGGCCATTCGGACCTGCTGAATTGGCGAATAGTCGCTGGGCGTGTAGTTGACTTTGACCCCCGGAAGCAGCAACGGCAATTCGACGTCATGTAGGTTTGTGGCCTGTTTCAGGACATTCTGCCGGCTGAGATCGTTTCCACAATTGCGCAGAATCAGCTCGATCAGATGAGACGTCATATACGCGAATGCAGCGGTGGAATCCGATGCCGCTTCGTTGGGAGCCCATTTCTTCATAAACGTATAGTATTCCTTCATCGCCGGATCGTTGTCCCATTCAGGATCGCCAGGAAACTTGACGAACTGAATCGACACGAGTCCCTTGGACTGCGCGAGACCCGCAGGCTTGAGAACGTTGTCGAGTGAGGAAATAGCCTGCACTATGACATGAAGCGGGTGCCAATCGAGGTCTGCTACTTTCCGGATTGCCTGTGCCCCGAATTTGGCGGTTGAGGCGTTGAGGAGCGTATCCGCACCGGAATTCTTGAGTTCGATAATTTGACTGTCGACCGTAGGATCGGTCAGATCGTAGCTTACCTCCTTGACGATCATTTTGTCCGCCTTGTCGCCGAGGGCTTCCCGGAAGGCCTTGACGTACCCTTTCCCGTAATCGTCATTCTCGTAGAGGATGCCGATCTTGGCGTCGGGCTTGGTCGACGTGATATAGCGCGCCAGGAGCTGCCCTTCGGTCGGCTGCAAAATGTAGAAAGCCGTGGACCAAGGATATGGCTTCGGCTTGGCGAAAATACCGGCAGCGCTGGATATGAGTAGGTGCGGCACTTTCTTCTGGTTGAGGTACTTTGCGACAGCGACATTTGGCACTGTCCCTACGGAACCAAACAATCCCAGCACATGATCGCTTTCGACCAGCTCTCGGGCGCGTTCG
>JAFEBU010000001.1 GCA_018242505.1 Pseudomonadota bacterium | reverse complement strand
GAGCGACCCTGTCGGCCGTGCCGCCGGCCTGCCTCCCCCCTTCGAGCCGCAGCCGATACCGAGCCGGCCGGTCTATGACGGCAGGCTCGGCGAGCTTTACGCCATCTATCTGCGCCACCTCCTGCCCTGGCGGGTGTTCAGGGATGGGCCGTCATCTGCGACGGCAGCCACAGGGCCAGCTCGGGCAGCATGACGAGCAGGACCAGCAGGACGAACATGATGATGTGGAAGGGGATGGTGCCCATCACCACCTCGCTGAGCTTGCCCGACCAGGTGCTCTGGATGACGAAGAGATTGATGCCGATCGGCGGGGAAATCTGCCCAAGCTCGATAAAGACGACGAGAATGACACCGGCCCAGATCGGATCGATGCCGTATTGCACGAGGACCGGATAGAGCAACGGGACGGTGATGACGATCATCCCGAGGCTTTCGATGAGGCAGCCGAGGATCGTGTAGAGCACGAAGAGGGCGCCGAAGAACTCCGGCCGGTTGAGATGCAGGCCGACGACATAGTTCGTCACCTCCTCGCCCACCCCGGCAAAGCTGATCGCGTAGGAAAAGACGAAAGCGGCGTAGATGATGAACAGGATGTTGCCGCAGACGCTGATTGTCTGGCGCATCGCGACGACGAAGACGCGCCACGAGAAATCGCCCCACAGGGACGAGACGACGACCGCCATGATGCAGCCGATGGCGGCTGCTTCGGTGGGCGTCACGAGGCCGAGATAGATCGTGCTCATGGTGATGCCGATCAGCACCACGAACGGAATCACGTCGATCAGGGCGGCGACACATTCGGCGATCGAAGCGGGGCCCCGCTCCGTGGCGGCGATCTTCGATCCCACTTTCGAGCGGATGGCGATATAGAGCATGAACATCGCCGTCAGCAGGATGCCGGGCACCACCCCGGCCATGAACAGCTTGGCGACGGACGTCTCGGTGAACGTCCCGTAGACGATCATCGCGATCGACGGCGGGATGAGAATGCCGAGTGTCCCGCCGGCGGCGATGGAGCCGGCCGACAGCGGCCTGTCGTAGTTGCGCCGCAGGAGTTCAGGCAACGCCACGCGGCCGATCGAGGCGGCGGTGACGACGCTCGATCCGCTGATCGCCGCAAACAAGGCGCAGCCTGCGATATTGGTCTGCAGAAGCCCGCCGGGGATCGCCGCCACGAGCTTGGAAAGCCCGCGATAGACCCGCAGGCTCAGCTGGCTCTCCTGCATGATCTCGGCCATCAGGATGAACAGCGGAATCGCGGTGAGCGTGAAGCTGTCCATGCTGCCCCAGCTCACGAGCCCAAGTCCCTTGAGCGCGAAGACGCCTCCGTGCAGCACGAGATAGAGCAGGGCCGGCACGGTTATGGCGAACGGCACCGCCATGCCGGCGACAAGCAGCCCGAGGAACACGGCGACGACGACGGCGACTTCCAAACCGGGCGTCATGGCGCCGTCCTTTCCTGTGTCGCCCGGCCGGACAGGAGCCGTGCCTTGCGCAGGATCGACCGGACGATCGCGACGCAGAAGAGCGCCGTACCGACCGGCATCACGAGTTGCGGCAGCCAGAGCGGCGTGCCGAGCGGTGTCGCCGCCACGTCACCCGATTGCCAGGAGTTCATCTCCATGTCGACGAGCTGCCAGGTGATGATCGCACAGGCGCCCAACGACAGGAGATCGAAGACGAGGCCGCTCAGCAGCCGCCCCCGTGGCTTCAGACTCGCTTGAACGAGTTCGACGTGATGAAAGGCGCCGCGCGACTGGGCCACCGACAGGCTGAGGAAGGAGACCGCAACCAGAAGGTAGCCGCCGACCTCGTCGGTGATCTGGAGCGAGAACCCGAGGATATTGCGCGCAATCGCCTCGGCGCCGATCAGCACGATCATGGCAATGAGAGCAAGACCGCACAGGACCTCGCAGCAACGGTCGATGAGGCCAAGGCCCGACTGGGGCGCAAGTCCTTCGTTTGGCGGAGGCGTTGCTCCGCCTTCAACGGCCGACGTCATGATGCGCTACCGGCCGAGCGCGGCGCGTACCTTGCCAAGCGCCTCGATAGCTTCGGGGCCCTTCTGCTTTGCCCAACTGTCCCAGTAGGGCGCGATCAGCTTCTCGGCCGCGCTGACATCCTCGGGCTTCTTCGGCGTAACGATCATGCCGCCGGCCGCCATCTTCTGCGTCAGGTCGTCTTCCTCCTTGGCCATCGCGGCGGTGATCGAGGGCGTGAGATCGGCGACGATCTTTCGGACCTTCGCCTGCACGTCCGGGGCGAGCTTCTCGAATGCCACCTTGTTCACCACGATCAGCGAATCGAAGTAATTGATGCCGAGGCGGTAGTTGTACTTGAGCAGGTCCCGCCAGGTGTTCCCGCCGCCCGAGCTTGCCGTGAGGACGCCGTCGACCACGCCGCGATCGAGCGCCGACGGAACTTCCGGAGCGCCAAGCGTCACCGGCGCGCCGCCCAGCTTCTGGATGAACTCGCCCTGTTCCGGCGAGGTGACGCGGATCTTCTGTCCCTTGATGTCGGCAAGGTCCGTCAGCTTCTTGCGCGAGAAGGGTACCTGGAAGGGATAGATGTAGGTCCCCAGCACGATGACGCCCTTCTTCGCGAAGGCCTTCTCGATGTAAGGCTGCATGATGGCCTGGGCCTTCTGGAACTCCTCCGGCGTATGGATGAGCATCGGCAGGCGCAGGACGCCGCCGATCGGCACGTTGCCGAGGAAATAGCCGTCATCGCCCATCTGGACGATCCCCTGCGAAACCGCCTGGGTGATGTTGGTCGTCTTGATGGGCAGCGACCCGCCGAGATGCAGCCGGATGGTCAGCGCACCGTTCGTCTCCTTCTCGATCTCGGCGATGATCTTGTCGATGCCTTTGACCGCCGACACCGTCGCCACCGGATTGTAGACGTACATGTCCCAGCTCGTTCCCGCTTCGGCGGACGCACCGCGCCCCGCGGCAATCGTGGCAATGATCGCGAGTAGGCCGAGAGCATGCGACCGACGTTTCATCACGTTCCCCTATCGTCTCTTGTGTTTGGCTGCTGGTTGCGCAGGAGTTCGCTGCGCCCGGTCTTATAGCCGGGGCCAAAGTGTCGCTTCCATCCATCCGACGATATGGGATCGCGTCGCGATTGCTGGGATGCAAATAATTGCTGGCGACACCGTCACCGTTCCGCTGCATGAACGGAGGAGTGCAAACGATTCATCGGAGTGCGCCACTGAGCGCAGAGTAACACCTGCGCCGAAGGGGTGCTCATGCTCTTCGGGACTGCGCGCCTCGAAGCGCGGAGACGACTCGCGGTGTTCGCATCATGAGCGGGCTGGAAGCCCGCGGTCCGGAAGAGCTTGGGCGCTCCTATGCGTTCGCGAGCTTCAGCCACTCCTCTTCCGTCATCGTCTTGACGCCGAGTTCGGCGGCCTTGCGGGCCTTGGAGCCGGCGTTCTCGCCCACCACGACGAGGCTGGTCTTCTTCGAGACCGAGTCGGTGACCTTGGCGCCCAGCTCCTCGGCGCGCGCCTTGGCGGCCTCGCGGGTCATCGAGGAAAGCTCGCCGGTGAAGACCACGGTCTTGTCCTTGAGCGGCGCGTCCGATGCGATCACGCGGCGCGCCACGCCTTCGACGGAGAGCTGCTTTCGCAAATCGCGGATGATCTCGACCGTGTGCAACTCGGTGAAGAAGGTACACATGGCGTCGGCGGTGGTGACACCGATCTGCTCGATGTTGCACAACCGGCCGTAGCTCGGCCCCACCTCGGCCGCGGCCTTCTCCTTCTTCACCTCGTCCGGCGTCTTCTTGCGCTCCTTGGCCGCGGCCAGCATCTCGCCGAGCCAGGTATCCACGTCGCCGTATTCCTGTGCCAGGATCTTGGCCGTGGCCTCGCCGATCAGCGGGATGCCGATCGCATTGATGAAGCGGTCGAGCGAAATCGTCCGCCGTTCGTCGATGGCATTCAGCAGGTTGCGCACCGAGATCTCGCCCCAGCCTTCGCGCTTGCGGATCTCGTCGGCATGCTGGCGCAGGCGGAAGATGTCGCCCGGGATCTTGAGCAGGCCGTCGTTGAAGAAGTTCTCGATGTGCGTGCCGCCCAGCCCCTCGATGTCGAAGCAGTTGCGCGACACGAAGTAGCGCAGCCGCTCGACCTGCTGGAACGGACATTCGAGTGCGCCGCTGCAGCGGCGCACCACGCCGCCCTCCTCGCTCTTCACCTCGGTCCTGAGCGGACAGGGGCAGCGCGTGGGGAAGCGGAACTTGTGCGTCCCGTTCGGCCGTTGATCCTCCACATAGCCCAGCACCTGGGGGATCACGTCGCCGGCGCGCTGCACCACCACCATGTCGCCCACGCGCACGTCCAGCCGCTCGATCTCGTCGGCGTTGTGCAGCGTGGCGCGCGCCACCATCACGCCGCCGACATTGACCGGCTCGAGATCGGCCACCGGAGTGAGCGCACCGGTGCGGCCGACCTGGATCAGGATGCCGTTCAGCCGCGTGCGCGCCTGCTCGGCCGGAAACTTGTGCGCGATCGCCCAGCGCGGCGCGCGGCTCACGAAGCCCAGCCGTTCCTGCCAGTCGACGCGGTCGAGCTTATAGACGACGCCATCGATGTCGTAGGGCAGCGACGGCCGCTCGACGCCCATCCTGCGGTAGAAGGCGCGCACCTCCTCGGGTGTGCGGCAGAGCTGCGACAGCGGATTGACGCGGAAGCCCCAGCCTTTCAGGAGCTTCAGGTACTCGCTGTGCGTCTTCCAGGAGCGCGGCTCGGCCTCGCCCCAGGCATAGGCGAAAAAGCGCAGCGGCCGCGTCGCGGTGATCGCAGGATCGAGCTGGCGCAGCGAACCCGCAGCGGCGTTGCGCGGATTGGCAAAGGTCTTCTCGCCCGCCGACTCCTGGCGCTTGTTCATCTCCTGGAAGGCGTGGCGTTCCATGTAGATCTCGCCGCGCACGTCGAGCACTTTTGGCGCCCTGGCCTTCAGCTCGTGCGGGATATCCTTCACCGTCCTGAGGTTCGCGGTGACATCCTCGCCCGTCGTGCCGTCGCCGCGCGTGGCGCCGATCGTGAATTCGCCGTCGATGTAGCGCAGGCTGATCGACAGGCCGTCGATCTTGGGCTCGCATGCGAAGGCGATCTCGTCATCTGACTTGAGGTCGGTCTCGCGCTCCAGCCCGCGGCGCACGCGGTCGAAGAAGCCCTGCAGTTCCTCGTCGGTGAAGGCGTTGTCGAGCGACAGCATCGGCCGCGCATGGCGGACCTTGGCGAAGGCGGTGGTCGGCGTCGGTGCCACACGCTGCGTCGGGCTCTCCTTGTCGACGAGCTGCGGGAAGCGCGCCTCGATGGCCTTCAGACGCTGACGCAGCTTGTCGTAGTCGGCATCGGAGATCTCCGGTGCATCCTTCTCGTGATAGAGCGTGTCGTGGTGTGCGATCTCCCCGGCAAGCCGCTTGTGCTCCGCCCGCGCCTGACGCTCGGTCATCTCCTCCACCGCCAGGGCGGCCTTGAACTTCGCGGCACGCGACATCGTGTTCTCCTGTTGGCCCGCAGCCCACCCATCCGTGTCATCCCGAGCGTAGCGAGGGATCTTTGATCAACGCCGCAAAAGATCCCTCGCTCCGTCCCGGATGACACCGAGTATAAAGATATGGATTACCTATTGCGTTGCAGCCAGCAAACGGGCGGCGGCGGCGCGCGCCTCGGCGGTCACCTCGGCGCCCGACAGCATACGAGCGATCTCCTCCCGGCGGCCCTTGGCGTCGAGGGCGAGCACTTCCGTGCTCGCCGAGCTCCTGGTCGTGGTCTTGCGGATCAGCCAGTGGCGATCGGCGACGGCGGCGACCTGCGGCGAATGGGTGACGACCAGCACCTGCACATCCTTGGCGAGCCGCTTCAGCCGCTCGCCCACCGCCGCCGCGGTGGCCCCGCCGATACCCGAATCGACCTCGTCGAACACGATGGTGGAAGCATCGCCCACCTTGGCGAGCCGGACCTTCAGCGCCAGCAGGAAGCGCGACAGCTCGCCGCCGGAGGCGATCCTGGCGATCGGCGCCGGCGGCGCGCCGGGATTGGTCGCGACAGTGAACTGCACGCGATCGATGCCCGCGGCCGACCAGTCCGCCTCGGGAAGCGCGGCGATCTCCGTCACGAACTTCGCCTTCTCGAGCTTGAGCGGCCCGAGCTCGGCGGCAACCGCCTTGTCGAGCCGCGCCGCTCCCTTGCGCCGGGCCGCGGCCTGCACCTCGGCCGCCTTCACATAAGCCGCACGCGCCGTGTCAGCCGCCGCCGCGAGTTTCTTGAGCCCAGCCTCGCCGTCGTCGAGCGCGGCGAGCTGCACCCTCATCTTCTCGGCCAGCGGCGCCAGCTCGGCCACGCTGACATTGTGCTTGCGCGCCGCGGCACGCAGCGCGAACAGGCGCTCCTCGATCTTCTCCAGCCTGACGGGATCGAACTCCAGCGAGTCGCGTGCTGTCTCGAGCTGGGCCTGTGCCTCGGTCGCCTCGCTCAGCGCCCGGTCGAGAGCGGCCAGGGAGACATCGAGCCGCCCGCCCGCCTTGTCGGCATTGCGCTCGACCAGGCGATGCGCCGCACGCAACGCGGCAACGGCGCCACGGCCCTGCTCCAGCTCGCCCAGCGCCTGCGCCACCGCTTCGCCCAGCGCACTGCCGGCGCGCATCAACTGCCGTTCCGACGCGAGCGTCTCCTCATCGTCGGCCTTGGGCGCCAGCGTCTCCAGCTCCTTCACGGCGTGGCGCAAAAAATCCTCGTCGCGGCGGGCGGCGACGGCGGCAGCCTCGGCTTCGGCGCGCGCCTGCTCGGCGGCCTGCCAGTCGCGCCATGCCGCACGCACCGCCTCGGCCTGCTTCTCGAGGCCGGCGAAGGCGTCGAGCGAGATGCGATGGGTCGCGACATCGAGCAGGCCGTGCTGTTCCATCTGGCCCTGGATCTCGACCAGCGTCTCACCCAGCCGCCGCAGCAACGCCACCGAGGCCGGCTGGTCGTTGACGAAGGCGCGGCCGCGGCCGTCGGCCCCCACGGTGCGGCGCAAGGTGAGCACGTCCTCCGCATCGAGTCCCTGCTCGGCCAGGATCGCGTGGACGGCATGGTCTTTCGGCACGTCGAAGGCGGCGGCAACCGAGGCCTGCGCCGCCCCGCGCCGGATCGCGCCCGAGTCGGCACGCGCACCGAGCGCCAGGCCGAGCGCATCGATCAGGATCGACTTGCCCGCGCCGGTTTCGCCGGTGAGCGCGCCCAGCCCGCGATCCGCGAACGTGAGATCGAGCTTTTCGATCAGGACGAAGTCGCGGATCGAAAGCGAGACAAGCATCGAGATCCGGCTAGAACAGCCCCAGGAACTTGTGCGTTCCCGCGTCGTCGGCCGGCTTGCCCTCGCCGGTCATCAGGTAATAGCTGTCCTGATACCAGTCGCTGCCCGGGAAGTTGTAGCCTAGCACCGCCGCGGTCTCCTTGGCCTCGCTCTTGACGCCCAGCGCCAGGTAGCACTCGACCAGGCGATGCAGCGCCTCGGGCACATGGGTCGTGGTCTGGTAGCGCTCGATCACCGTCCGGAAGCGGTTGATGGCGCCGACATATTGCTGCTGCTTCTCGTAGTAGCGGCCGACATCCATCTCCTTGCCGGCGAGGTGGTCGATGCAGAGCTCGACCTTCAGGCGCGCATCGCGCGCGTAGGGCGTGTCGGGAAAGCGCTTGGCGACGTCGGACAATGCATCGAGCGCCTGCTGCGTCGTCCGCTGGTCGCGGCCCACGTCGGAGATCTGCTCGTAGTAGCAGATGCCCTTGAGATAGTAGGCGTAGGGGATGTCCTTGTGGCCGGGATGGAGCTGGATGAAACGGTCGAGCGCGATGATCGCGTCGTCGTACTTGTTGTTCTGATAGTAGGCGAAGGCCGCCATGATCTCGGCCTTGGTCGCCCACACCGAGTAGGGGTGCTGGCGATCGACCTCCTCGAATCCCTTGGCGGCGGCCTTGTAGTCCTGGTCGCCGAGGGCGTCGAGGGCGCGGTTGTAGAGCACCTCGACCGGCTGCTCCTTGTAGTTCGCGTCGTCCGACGAGGAATCGCCGCAGCCCGCCACTGTCGTGGCTGCCAGCACCATGGTCCCGAGTGCCGCCCACACCCTGATCTTCGCCTCTTTCGCCATCTTCTGTCCGTCGCCCCATCCGTCGCTTCGTGCCGCGGCGGTTATATCATGCCGATGCCAAAAAAAGAGGGGCCGAACGGGCCCCTCGGAAAGTATGCGTGGAAAGTTGCGCGATGCGCGTGAGTTGCGTCGTCAGTTGGCCTGGCGACGCAGGAACGCGGGGATCTGCAGGTCGTCGTCGTCGCGTGCGGTCTTCGTCCGCTCGGTGACGTCGATCGAGGTTTGTACCGGCGCCGGCCGGACCACCGGCTTGGGTGCCTGAACGACATTCTCCGCCGCCGCGCGCGGTACAGGCGCCTCGGCATGGGCCGGTGCGGCGGGGGCCGCGGCAGGCTTCGCCGTGGCGAAGGCGCCGGTGATGCGCTGGAAAAGGTTCGGCGCACGATTCTCGCCCGCCACGGCACGTGCCACCACGGGCCGCGTCCCGGGCTCGGTCGCACGCACCGCCGGCCGCATCGTCGACGGACGGCTGACGCGCCAATCGTCCTCGCCGACCATCGGCCTGGGTTGCGGCGCCGGCGCGGGCGTCGGCGTCGGGGCCGCAGCCGCGGGTGCGGGTGCCTGGGCCGAGGCGGCAATCGGCGCCGCGACGGGAGCAGGAGGCGGCGGCGCGACGACCGGCGCGGGCGCCGGGGCCGGCTGGACCGCAACAGGCGGGACCGGCGCGGCGGCCGGTGCGACGGGCGCGACCGGCACTTCAACGGTCGCCGGAGTCACCTGAACCTGCGGCGCCTCCGCCATCGGCATGGGGGGCGCCTGGACGGCGGCGGCGACCGGAGCCGGCGCTGCGGGCGGCGGAGCGGCCGGCGCGGAGGCAACCGGGGCAGCCATCACCGGCGCAGGCGCCGGCGCAACGGCCGCGGCCGGCATGACAACGCGACCGACTGGCGGCGCGGCCGGACGGCTGAGCGCCGGCTGACCCGTCTGGACCGGACGGTTCATGTCGAGGTTGAGATAGTTCGGCGCCGGTTGCTGGTTGGCCATGGCGGCGATGCCGGTGGCGACCACCGACACGCGCATGCGGCCCTGCATGGTGGCGTCGAAGGTCGAGCCGAAGATGATGTTGGCGTCGGCATCGACTTCCTCGCGGATGCGATTGGCCGCCTCGTCGACCTCGTGCAACGTCATGTCGAGGCCGCCGGTGATGTTGATCAACACCCCCTTGGCGCCCTTCATCGAATGATCCTCGAGGAGCGGGTTGGAGATCGCGCTCTCGGCTGCGACGCGGCTGCGGTCCTGGCCTTCGGCCTCGCCGGTGCCCATCATCGCCTTGCCCATCTCACCCATCACGGTGCGGATGTCGGCGAAGTCGAGATTGATCAGGCCCGGCATCACCATCAGGTCGGTGACGCCGCGCACGCCCATGTGCAGCACGTCATCCGCCATCTTGAAGGCGTCGGCGAACGTGGTCTTCTCGTTGGCGATCTTGAACAGGTTCTGGTTGGGGATGACGATCAGCGTGTCCACCACCTTCTCGAGCTCGGTGATGCCCTGATCGGCCGCCTGCATGCGCCGCCGGCCTTCGAAGTGGAACGGCTTGGTGACGACGCCGATGGTGAGGATGCCCTGCTCGCGCGCCGCCGCGGCAATGACGGGCGCTGCCCCCGTGCCGGTGCCGCCGCCCATGCCGGCGGTGACGAACACCATGTTGGCGCCATCGAGAAGCTGGAGGATCTCGGGCAGTGCCTCTTCCGCCGCCTGGCGGCCGACTTCAGGGCGCGCGCCGGCGCCAAGGCCCTGCGTCACCGTGATGCCGAGCTGGACACGGCGATCGGCGAGCGACTGGCCGATCGCCTGCGCGTCGGTATTGGCGACGATGAACTCCACGCCTTCCAGCGAGGCGCTGATCATGTTGTTGACGGCGTTTCCGCCCGCACCACCGATACCGATAACGGTGATACGCGGCTTAATCTCCGACTCCTTCTGGGGGAGACTGAGGTTGATGGTCATACGGCTTTCTCCACGCAAACGAGGGGTAATCTGCCCGGAGCGGCAGGCTGAGCCCCTCTCTTGTGGGAAGCCCTTATCCTGCCACTGGCCTCTTCATTTATTATCAAGATCTGTTGGGGACTGTTTTGTCCCATACAACATATTGCCTAAAAGTTTTCCCTAATCCAACTGCCAATCCGGCCAATTCGACTCGACGGTGCTTCGGCGACAGCCGGCTGCGATTGAACCGGCGCATGATGCATGAGCGAGAAAGAGAGAAGTCCGGCGGCGGCGGAAAATGCCGGCCCGCCTGTCGAATCCGCGAGGCCGGCGAGCCGCAGCGGCGCGCCGACGCGCACTTTCTTGTTCAGGATCACCGACGCCACCTCGCTCACGCCGTCGAGTTGACAGGCGCCACCGACGAGGACGGCGCGTCCGCCGGCCAACTTATCCACACCGCTTGCCTCGAGTCGGCTGCGCACAAGTTCGAACGTCTCCTCGATGCGCGGCCGGATGATGCCGACCAGGATCGAGCGCGGAATGTGATTCGGCTGGGTGCGATCTTCCTCGCCGATCAGCGGCACGTCGACGATGTCGTACTCGTCATTGGGCTTGGCGACGGCGCGACCGATCTGGGTCTTCATGCGCTCGGCATGGGCGAGCGGCGTGGCGAGGCCGCGGGCGATGTCGCGCGTGACGTGGTCGCCGCCCACCGGGATCGAATCGACGTGCACGAGATGGCCTTCGTAGAACACCGCGATCGAGGTGGTGCCGCCGCCCATGTCGATCAGCGTGACGCCGAGATCGCGCTCGTCGGCGACCAGAGAGCTCAGCCCCGAGGCGTGGCTCGCCACCACCCGCTCGGCGATCTCGAGATGGGCGCGGCGCACACAGACCTGCAGGTTGCGCATCGCGCCGCTCGCCGCCGTGACCAGGTGCACGTCGACGCCCAGTCGCTCGCCGAACATGCCGCGCGCATCGCGTACCGGCGTGCCGTCGACGGTGTAGCCGATCGCCTCGGAATGGACGATGTCGCGATCCGCGGTCTCGGCCGGCAGGTGGATGTGCTGCTGGACGCGGCGCACGTCGCGCTCGCCGATTTCGTGGTGGCCGACCGCGACCTCGAGCGTCTGGATGTGCGAGGCCGGCGAGCCGCCGCTTACGCCCACGATCACCTCGCGCACCTGCTCGCCGCACATCTCCTCCGCGGTCGAGACGGCGGTGGAGATGGCGCGTGTGGCGGCCTCCATGTCGATGATGTTTCCGGTCCGCATGCCGAGCGCGGGCTGGTGGCCGATGCCGACGACCCGCAATCCCTGCCCGTCGACCCGCGCCACGAAACAGACGACCTTGCTGGTTCCGATATCGAGCGCCGCGATGACGCCATTCCTGGTCTTGGCCACAATGTCCCCCGTGCTTACGCTACACTTTTGACTGAGCTGTCTTGTTGGCTGCCGGCGGCGCGTCGTCGGCTGAGCCGCGTTTCTTGAGGTAGAGCTTGTCCGGCAACCGCAGGTCGACCACGCCGAACTCGCGCGACAGCAGTTTATAGTCGTTGTCGAGCTTGGTCAGCCGCTGCAACGCCGCAACCGCGTCCTCTTCCGGCAACCTGACCTCGACTTCGTTCTTCAGGATCAGATTCCAGCGGCGCTGCCCGACCCAGACGGCGGCGCGCACCTGCTTGGCGATCGCGGGCTCGTAGGCGAGCAGCAACAGGAGATCGCCGACATGCTCGGGCGCGCCCTTGCCGCCCAGCAGCAGGAGCGTGTCGGCGCCTGGCGGCATACGGCTCGCGCGGACGGTGCGGCCGTTCTGGTCGATCAGCGTGTATTCGTTGCCGTTCTGCCAGATCGCGACGGCGCGGCGCTCCTTCAGCGTGACATAGAGCGTGTCGGGCAGGCGCCGCTCGACCGTGGCGCTGGCCACCCAGTCGATCGCTTCGAGCCGGTGGCGCGCGGCCTGCAGGTCGATGCCGAGCAGCGAATCGCCGGCCTTGACGTTGAGCGCGGCGAGGATCGCCTCGCGCGTAACGTAGTCGCGGCCCTCGACCGTGACGTCGGCGAGCTTGAATGGCGTCAGCGCCGTCACCACGCGGTGCGAGACCTCGGCGAGATGCTCCTGCGCTTCCGCGATCCAGCCTTGCCGCCACGCGACCCAGCCGCCGCTGCCGCCCAGGCCCAACAGCAGGACGATCAGGCCGAGCAGCACCGGCCGGCGCCACAGCGGCCGCCCCGGCTTGCGGGGCGTGGCGCGCTTCTTCTTGCGCCGCCGGTCATAGTCGCGCCGCCGCGGCGCACCGCCGGATGAAGTCGGGTTGCGGGTCGGCGCCTTCATGCCCACCACCTCATACCGGCCGCCTCGCATGATCGACCATCCAGCACATGAGCTGCGGCCAGGAGATGCCCGCCCACTTCGCCTGCTCGGGCGCGAGGGAGAGCGGCGTCATGCCGGGTTGGGTGTTGAGTTCCAGCATCACCAGGCCGGATGTGCCGGGCTTGCTGTCGTCCCAGCGCAGGTCGGCGCGGCTGAGGCCATTGCAGCCCAGTGCCTGGTGCGCCAGCAGCGCCCATTGCCGTGCCTGCTCGTAGACCTCGGCCGGGACCGGCGCCGGGATCAGGTGCTCGGTGATGCCGTCGGTGTACTTGGCCTCATAGTCGTAGAAGCGCGTGCGCGGGCGCAGCTCGGTGACGGCGACCGCCTTGTCGTCCATGACGGCGACGGTAAGCTCGCGTCCGCCCACGAACTTCTCGATCAGCACGCGTTCGCCGTAGGCCGCTTCCGCCACTTCGACGGCGGCGAGGTTGTCGCCCTCGCGCACGATATGGACGCCGACGCTCGATCCCTGGTCGATCGGCTTCACGACATAGGGCCGCGGCATGGGATCGCCCGAAGCCAGCGAGCGGCGCTGCACCACCCTGCCCTCGGCGACGCGGATGCCGACCGAAGTAAAGACGTGCCGCGCCATCGGCTTGTCCATGGCGATCGCCGAGGCGAGCACCCCCGAATGGGTGTAGGGCACGGCCAGGATTTCCAGCACGCCCTGGATGCAACCGTCCTCGCCGTACTTGCCGTGCAGCGCATTGAACACCACATCCGGCCCGCCGCCCGACGCGGGCCGCAGGAAATCGATCAGCGTCCGCAGATCGCGCTTCACGTCGTACTCGATCACGGTGTGGCCGCCTTCACGCAGACCTTCGGCACAGGCCTTGCCGCTCACCAGCGACACCTCGCGCTCGGGCGACCAGCCACCCATCAGGACCGCGACCGTGCTCATGCCGAAGCCCCGATCCTGGCCTCGCCGATGCGCCGGATCTCCCATTCGAGCCGGACGCCGCTCTGCTCGAACACGCGCCGCCGCACCTCCTCGCCCAGCGCCTCGATGTCCGCCGCCGTGGCGGCGCCGAGATTGATCAGGAAGTTGCAGTGCTTCTCCGAGACCTGCGCGTCTCCGATCCTGAGCCCGCGGCACCCCGCCCGATCGATCAGCTCCCAGGCCTTGTGGCCGTCCGGGTTGGTGAAGGTCGAGCCGCCAGTGCGGCTGCGCGGCTGGGACTCGATGCGGGCGGTGTCGATCTCGGCGATGCGGCGCGCGATGGTCATCTGGTCGCCTGGCCGGCCGCACAGGGTGGCCGAGGTGAAGATCCAGTCGGATGGCGCATCGCTGTGACGATAGCGGAAGCCGAGCTCGCGGGCGGACACCCTGTGCAGGGCGCCGCTGCGATCGACCGCCTGTGCCGAGAGGAGCACGTCGGCAAGCTCGCCGCCGTAGGCGCCGGCATTCATGCGCAAGGCGCCGCCGATCGTGCCGGGGATGCCGCTCAGGAACTCGAGGCCTTCGAGCGCGTGGTCGCGCGCGGTGAGCGCCACGTTGAGATCGAGCGCGCCCGCGCCCGCCGTGACCTCGTCGCCCTCGATGGCGACACTGGTGAAGCCGCGCATCAGGCGGATCACCACGCCCCTCACACCGCCGTCGCGCACCAGCAGGTTGGAGCCGACGCCCAGTGCCGTCACCGGCACGTCGGCCGGCAGCGCCGCGAGGAAGCTCGCGAGATCCTCCGGATCAGCCGGGCGGAACAGCACCTCGGCCGGCCCGCCGGTGCGGAACCAGGTTTGCGGCCCGAGCGGCGCGTCGGCGGTCAGCCGGCCGCGCGGCTTGGCAAGCCGGTCGATCAGATGGCTGCGCGACTGGGCCAGCGCCATCATGCCGCCGATCCGCCATTGAAAGGGCCTGCATCGTTGGCGACGGCGCGCGGTCCCGCTTGCTCGGCCGCGATCTGGCGGAGCTGGCCCGGCAAGGCCTGCGCCCAGGCGGTGATGTTGCCCGCGCCCAGGCACACCACCACATCGCCCGGCCGGGCGATCTGCCAGATCATGCCCGGCAGGTCGCCGGGCGCCTGCAGCGCCGTGACGTCGCGATGGCCGGCGCCCTGCACGAGGCGCACCAGCATGTCGCGGTTCACGCCGGCGATCGGCGTTTCGCCGGCGGCATAGACATCGGCGATGATCACCGTGTCGGCGTCGGCAAAACAGGTCGCGAACTCGCCCCTGAGCGACGCGAGCCGCGTGTAGCGGTGCGGCTGCATCACCGCGATCACGCGGCCCGAACCGCCATAGGCCTGGCGCGCCGCCCGCAGGACGGCGGCGATCTCCACCGGATGGTGGCCGTAGTCGTCGATCACGGTGATGCCGTGCGCCTCGCCGGTCTTGGTGAAGCGCCGCTTCACGCCCGAGAAGGAGCCGAGGGCGCGACGGATCACCTCGTCAGGAAGCCCCATTTCCTGCGCAACGGCGATGGCGGCGAGCGCATTCTGGACATTGTGCTGGCCGAACATCGGCAACCGCAGGCCCTCGATCGAGCGCTGCTCGTTGGTGGTGCGGCTGGCGATCATCACGTCGAAATCCGCACCGGTGCGGTCGAGCCGCAGGTTCGCCGCCCGCACGTCGGCATTGACACCGAAGCCGTAGGTGACGAGACGCCGGTCGGCGATGCGCGGGATCAGCGCCTGCACCTCGGGATGGTCGGCGCACAGAACGGCAAAGCCGTAGAACGGGATGTTCTCGACGAAGCGCACGAAGGCGTCGCGCAAGGCGTCGAACGTGCCGTAATGGTCGAGATGCTCGGGATCGATGTTGGTGACGATGGTGATGGTGGCCGGCAGGCGCAGGAACGAGCCGTCCGACTCGTCGGACTCCACCACCATCCAGTCGCCGGCGCCGATGCGGGCGTTGGTCCCGTAGGCATTGATGATGCCGCCGTTGATCACGGTCGGATCGAGCCCGCCGGCGTCGAGCATCGAGGCGACCATCGAGGTCGTCGTCGTCTTGCCATGCGTGCCGCCGACCGCGATCGACCATTTCAGCCGCATCAGCTCGCCCAGCATCTCGGCGCGGCGCACCACCGGCACCAGGCGCGCGCGGGCGGCTAGCACCTCCGGATTGTCCTTCTTGACCGCGCTCGACACGACCACGACCTGGGCGTTGCCGATATTGTCGGCGCGATGGCCGATCGACACCTTGAGGCCGAGCTCGGCGAGACGGCGCGTGTTCGCGCCCTCGGCGACGTCGCTGCCCTGCACCTTGTAGCCGAGATTGTGCAGAACCTCGGCGATGCCCGACATGCCGATGCCGCCGATGCCGACGAAATGAATGAGACCGATATCGAGCGGCAGCGCCCTCATGCGGCGACTCCTGACGGCGTTAAGGTGGGGGAGATCAGCTCGGCGACGACATCGGCCAGCCGGGCCGCGGCATCCGGCCGGCCGGCAGAATGCGCGGCCAACGCCATCTCGTCCAGGCGGTCCGGCGCCGCAAGCAGCGCGCTGAGCTGCGCGGCAAGCGTACCGGGTATGAAGTCGGCCTGCGGGATCACGATGCAGGCGCCGGCCGCTTCGAAGGCGCGGGCATTGGCCATCTGGTGATCGTCGGCGGCGTAGGGATAGGGAACCAGGATCGACGGCCGGCCGATGGTCGCAAGCTCGGCCACCGTCGAGGCGCCGGAGCGACCGATCACCAGATGCGCCGAGGCCAGCCGCTGCGGTAAGTCGGGGAAGAACGGCGCGAGATCGGCGACGATGCGCGCCTGGGCATAGAGCCGCCGCACCCGCTCGATATCCTCCGCTCGGCACTGCTGCACCAGCCGCAGCCGCGCCCTGAGCTCGGGCGGCAGGGACAGGATCGCCTCGGGCACGACCTGGCTGAAGGAGGCCGCGCCCTGGCTGCCGCCGAAGATCAGGATATCGACCACGCGGTCCCGCCCGGGTGCGCGGTAGGGTGCGTTGCGCAGCGCCCGCACCGACTCGCGCACGGGATTGCCGACCAGACGCGCGCGGGCATCGCCGGCCGCGATGTGGCGCGTGCGGGTGAAGGAGGTCGCCACGCGGGCGACGCCGCGCAACACCAGCCGGTTGGCCTTGCCCAGCACGGCATTCTGCTCGTGCAGCATCGCGGGTATCCGCCGCAGCCGCGCCGCGATCATCGTCGGCACCGAGGCATAGCCGCCGAAGCCTACGACGGCCGACGGGCCGATGCGGCCCAGCGCCCGCCAGGCATCGAACAGGCCAAGCGCAAGGAACAGGACCGCCAGCAGCCGGGCGCCGAGCGAGCCGCTGGGGCTCGCCGAATGGATGTAGTGGATCGGCCGGCGCGCCAGCACGCCCTGCCATTGCCGGCCACGCGCGTCGGTGACCAGGGTGAAGGGTACGCCGCGCGCCTCGAGCTCGCCAGCCAGCGCCTCGGCGGGAAACACATGCCCGCCGGTGCCGCCGGTCGCGAGGACGACGGGGCGTTCGGCCATCAGACGATCTCCCTCAAGCCGGCTTGCTCGCGCGTCAGCGACAGCATCATGCCGACACAGATCGCCATCGAGAGCGCCGACGAACCGCCATAGGAGATGAAGGGCAGCGTCATGCCCTTGGCCGGGATGAGCTGCACCGTCGAGGCCATGTTGATGGCGGCCTGCAGGCCGAACTGAACGGCAAGCCCGGTCGCCGCCAGGGTGATGAAGAGGCTGGTCTCCTTGGAGGCGCGCTGCAGGGCGCGCAGGGTCACGAAGGCGAACAGCGCCAGGATGATCAGGCACACGATCAGGCCGAACTCCTCGCCGCACACCGCCATCACGAAGTCGGTATGGGCGTCCGGAAGCTGCGCCTTCACCGTGCCCTCGCCCGGGCCGCGGCCGAACAGCGAGCCGTTCATGAAGGCCTCGAGCGCGGTATTGACCTGGTAGTTGTCGCCCGATGTGGGGTCGAGGAAGCGATCGAAGCGGCTGCGCACGTGGCTGAACACGAAGTAGGCGCCGACCATGCTCGCTGCACCGCCCACGACGCCGAAGCCCGCCACCCACACCGGCAGGCCGACGACGAACAGCTGGGCCGCCCATACCGCAGCCACCACGACGCTCATGCCGAGATCTGGCTGCAGCACCAGCATCGCCAGCACCAGGCCGACCAGCAGGGTCGAGAGGATATAGCCCGGCGCCCGCCGCTCGGCGCGACTCTGCGCCAGCAGCCAGGCGGAGATGACGGCGAGGCTCGGCTTCACGAACTCCGACGGCTGGATGCCGGAGATGCCCGGCACGGCGATCCAGCGCCGTGCGCCCTTGATCTCGACGCCGATCACGAAGGTGAGCGCCAGCAGAACGACGCTCGCCACGAACACCAGCAGCGCCAGCCGCCGTACATGGCGCGGCGAGGACAGCGAGATGGCGAGCGTCAGCGCCAGCGCCATCGGCAGGAACACGAACTGGCGCTTGGCGAAGATGAAGGAATCGGCACCGATGCGCTCGGCGGCCGGCGGCGAGGCGGCCAGCGTCAGCAACACGCCGAACGCCATGATGGCGAGCACCGCCCCCAACGCCCAGCGATCGACCGTCCACCACCATTGGCCGATGACGCTGCGGTCATCGCGCGGAACCTGCATCATGCCGCTCTCCCCAAACTCTGTGCGCCCGGCAGCGCCCGCGCCATCCCTCGGAAGGCATCGCCGCGATGCTCGTAGCTTTTCCACTGGTCCCACGAGGCGCAGGCCGGCGACAGCAGCACGACAGCCGTGCCGCCATCGCCAGCCTCGCGCCGGCTGCGTTCATGCGCCGCGTCGAGCGCGGATTTCAGGTCGCCGCAGCGGCTGTAGCCGAGCTTGCCCTCGAGTTGTCGTGCGAACAGCTCGGTCGCCTCGCCGATCAGGAAGGCATGCCTCACGCGGTCGAACCAGGGCGCGAGCGGCGCCACGCCGCCCTCCTTCGCCTGGCCGCCCAGGATCCAGTAGATGTCGCGGTAGGACGAGAGCGCCCGCGCCGTCGCGTCGGCGTTGGTGGCCTTGCTGTCGTTCACATAAATGACGTTGCCGATCGAGGCGACGCGCTCCTGGCGGTGCGGCAGTCCGGGATAGCTCCTCAGCCCCTCGACGATCACCTCGCGCGGCACGCCGAGCCAGCGGCAGGCGGCCCAGGCGGCGGCGGCATTCTGCGCATTGTGCGCGCCCGGCAGCGTCGGCACGTCGGTGAAATCGACCACGTAGCCGTCGGCATCGATCAGCATGCCGGTGCGGAAGGAAACGCCGCCGGCGACCGACCGGTCGAGCGCGATCGGCACGGTGGTGACGCCGGGAAGAGCGGCGACCGTTTCCTGCATCGCGCGGGAATAGGCGTCGTCGATGCCGATCACCGCGCAGTCACCGGCCTTCTGGCGGTCGAAGATGTGCGCCTTGGCGGCGACGTAGCCCGCCATGTCGCCGTGGCGGTCGATATGGTCGGGTGTGATGTTGAGCCACACCGCGACATGGGCGTGGAAGGTCTCGAGCAGCTCAAGCTGGTAGGAGGAGAGTTCGAGCACATAGATGCCCTCGGCGCCGAGCGGCTCGAGATCGAGCGCGCCGCGGCCGATATTGCCGCCGACCTCGCAGGCGATGCCGGCACTCTTCAGGATATGGCCGATCAGCGCCGTGGTGGTCGACTTGCCGTTGGTGCCCGTCACGGCGAGGTAGCGCGCGGCCTTGCGGACGCGGGCGAGAAGCTCGACGTCGCAGATCAGGGGCGTGCCTGATGCGCGCGCCGCTGCGGCCACGGGATGCGGCTCGGGCAGCCGATTGGGAATGCCGGGGCTGATGACCAGCGCGGTGATCTTCGGCCAGTCGATCTTCGCCGGCTCGACCAGCTCCGCGCCGATCGCAGCCGCCGCCTCGCGCGAGGGCGCGTTGTCGTCCCAGGCGATGCAGTCGATGCCGGCCGCCTGCAGGGCGCGCACCGTCGCCAGACCGGAGCGCGCGAGCCCCAGTACGACGAAGGACGAACCCTTGAGGGTGCCGAGATCGATCATGCGCTACCTCAGCTTCAAGGTGGCGAGACCGACCATCGAGAGGATGGCGGCGATGATCCAGAAACGGAACACGATGGTCGGCTCCGCCCAGCCCTTCTGCTCGAAGTGATGATGCAGCGGCGCCATGCGGAAAATGCGGCGGCCGGTCCACTTGAACGACAGGACCTGCACGATCACCGACACGGTTTCGAGCACGAACAGCCCGCCCACGATCGCCAGCACGATCTCGTGCTTGGTGACGACGGCGACGCCGCCCAGCGCGCCGCCGATCGCCAGCGAGCCGGTATCGCCCATGAACACCATGGCGGGCGGCGCGTTGAACCACAGGAAGCCCAGACCGGCGCCGACCAGGGCCGAGAGCAGGACCGAAAGCTCGCCCGCACGCGGGATGTGATGCAGGTAGAGGTAGTTGGTGTAGACGAGGTTGCCGACCACGTAGGCGATCAGCCCGAACACGATCGACGCCATGATCACCGGTCCGATCGCGAGGCCGTCGAGCCCGTCGGTCAGATTGACCGCGTTGGAGGTACCGACGATCACCAGCACGGCGAGCAGGATGAAGCCCCCCATGCCGAGCGGCACCAAGGCGTCCTTCAGGAACGGCAGCGCCAGCGTGTAGCGCAGCGCCGGCGGCGAGGCCTGGGAGATGAAGTAGGCGGCGATCGCGGCCACCACGACCGAGAGGCCGAGCTTGATCTTGCCGGGCACGCCCTTGGGATTCTTCTTGGTCACCTTGAGGAAGTCGTCCCACAGCCCGACCGCGCCGAAGGCCACGGTGATGCCGAGCACGATCCAGACATAGCGGTTGGTGAGGTCGGCCCACAGCAGCGTCGCCACCGCGAGCGAGATCAGGATCAGCAGCCCGCCCATGGTGGGCGTGCCCTTCTTGCCCATGAGGTGGCTGGTCGGCCCGTCCTCGCGGATCGGCTGGCCCTGCTTCTGCTTGCTGCGCAGCCAGCGGATCAGACGGCCGCCGATCAGGAAGCTCAGCACCAGTGCCGTCAGGAACGCCGCGATCGAGCGGAACGTCAGGTAACGAAAGAGGTTGAATGGCGAAAACAGATCCGCCAGCGGGTAAAGAAAGTTATAAATCATTCTAGCGTTCCATTTCGCCGCCGCTGGCCGCGAGGACCGCATCGACGACACTCTTCATTTTCGAGGCCAGCGAACCTTTCACCGCAATCACATCGCCTGCACGCAACGCCGCCGCCACGTCGGGCGCAAGCGCGGCCGAATCGGGCCGATGCACGCCGCGCTGGCCGGCCGCAAGGCGCTGCCACAGCGCCTTCATGTGCGGGCCGCAGAGAAAAACCTGCGCCGCACCGCTTTGCGCCACCGCATCGGCGAGGCCGGCATGGTACTCGTCCGACCGCTCGCCCAGTTCGCGCATGTCGCCCAGTGCCAGCAGGCGCCGGCCGCCCGGTCCGGGCTCGGTCCGCGCCAGCACCGCAAGCATGGCGCGCATCGAGACGGGGTTGGCGTTGTAGCTCTCGTCGAGCAGCTCGACCGTTCCCGCGCCGAAGGCGAGATGCCGTCGCGCCCCACGTCCCGGCAGGGCCTCGACCGTGGCGAGGGTGGCCGCCGCCGCGGCGAGGTCCGCACCCAGCGCCTCGACCGCGGCAAGCGCCGCCAGGCTGTTCAGGACCCAGTGCTCGCCCGCCGCGCCCAGCCGATACTCGATCCGCCTGTTATGGATCAAGGCGACAACATCGCTGCCACGATCCTGCAGGGAGCACGCGAGGAGGCGGGCGTCGGCGGCCTCGCTGCGGCCAAAGCCCACGATCCGCGCCACGCCGAAGCGGCGCGCGTCGGCGGCCAGCCGCTCGAAATGGCGGTTGTCGCGATTGAGCACGGCGACGGCGCCTTCGCGCATGCCGGCGAACAGGCAGGCCTTCTCGTCGGCGATCGCCTCTTCCGAGCCCATGTGGCCGATATGGACCGGCTCGACATTGGTGATCACCCCGACATGCGCCTCGACGAGCCGGGCCAGCGGCTCGATCTCGCCGGGATGGTTCATGCCGATCTCGAACACGCCGTAACGCGCCTCGCGCGGCAGGCGGGCGAGGCTGATCGGCACGCCGACATGGTTGTTGAAGCTCGCCACGCTGGCCGCCGTCGGCGCCTGGGCCGAGAGCATCGCGCGCAGCGCATCCTTGGTGCTGGTCTTGCCGGCCGATCCGGTGACGCTCGCAACCCGCGCGGTGCTGCGCCGACGACCGGCGCGGCCGAGATCGACCAGCGCCTGCATCGTGTCGCCGACGCGCACCACCCTGCCCTTGGCTTCGGGCAGGTCGCGCGACACGACAGCGGCGGCGGCGCCACGGCCAAGCGCCTCGCCCACGAAAGCATGGCCGTCGGCCGTCTCGCCGGCGAGCGCGAAGAAGAGATCGCCTTTGCCGACGGCGCGGCTGTCGAAGGTGACGCCGCCTGCCTCGAACGGTGCATCGGGCATCGCCGCGGGAGAGAGCGCCCGCGCGATCTCGTCGGAGGTCCAGAGCGCCGTCATGCCGGCGCCTTCCCCGGCGCGACCGTCCCCGGCGCAGCCGCACGTGTCAGCGCGCGCGCAACTTCCGAATCGTCGAACGGATGGGTGACGCCCGCGATCGTCTGGCCGGTCTCGTGGCCCTTGCCCGCGATCAGGAGCAGGTCGTCGGCCGAACGCAGCGCGGCGAGCCCCTGTGCGATCGCCGCGCGCCGTCCCCCGCCCACCTCGGTCCAGTTCCTGCGCCCGGCCGGAATGCCGCGGCAAATCTCGGCGCGGATCGCCTCCGGCGCCTCCGAGCGCGGATTGTCGTCGGTGACCAGCGTGAGATCGGCGAGGCGCGTGGCGATCTCGCCCATCACCGGCCGCTTGGCGCGATCGCGATCGCCGCCGCAGCCGAACACCACGACCAGCCGGCCCCTGGCGAAGGGCCGCAGCGTCGTCAGCACCGTCTCCAGAGCCTCGGGCTTGTGCGCATAGTCGACATAGACCGGCGCACCGCTGGCGTGCCGCGCGACGAGTTGCAGCCGGCCCGGCGCACCCTCGAGTGTCGCAAGTGCGGCAACCGCGCGGGCGGGATCGCCGCCCGTCGCCACCACGAGGCCGAGCGCCGCCAATGCGTTGGAGGCCTGGAAGCCACCGACCAGCGGCATGTCGATCTGGTGGCGCGTGCCCAGCACCTCGATCGCGAGATGCTGGCCGGCCGCCGTTGGCACGTCGTCGATGAGTCGCAGTTCGCGGCCCCTGGCGCCGTAGGTCCAGAAGCGCAGGCCGCGACGTGCGGCGATCGCGGCCAGGGCCTCGACGCGCGGGCTGTCGGCATTCACGACGGCCGTGCCGCCGGAAGGCAGCAGCTCCTCGAACAGCCGCGCCTTGGCGGCGAAGTAGGCCGCCATCGACGAATGATAGTCGAGATGCTCGTGCGTGAGGTTGGTGAAGGCCGCGGCCGCGAGCTTCAGCCCGTCGAGCCGGTGCTGGTCGAGGCCGTGGCTCGACGCCTCGATCGCGAGATGCGTCACGCCCTCGCGCGCGAGCGTGGCGAGATCGGCGTGGAGCTGCACCGGATCGGGTGTGGTGAGGCCCGCCTCGCGCGAAAAGCCCGGCGAGACGATGCCGAGCGTGCCCACGCTCGCCGCCTTCAGGTCCAGCGCAGCCCAGATGTGGCGCACGAAATGGACAATCGAGGATTTGCCGTTGGTGCCGGTCACGGCGACGATGGTCTCGGGTTGCAGCCCGGCGAAGGCCGCCGCCATCAGCGCCACGCGCCGGCGCGGATTGGGATCGCGCAGGACGGCGATCCCGGCCTCAAGCGGCGGGAGCACCGATTCGGACCCGGCGAGGATCGCGACCGCCCCCCGCTTCACCGCATCGGCGACGAAGCTCGCGCCGTCGGCATGCGCGCCCGCGAGGGCGGCGAACAGGAAGCCCGGCTGGACCTTGCGCGAGTCGAGGGTGAGGCCGGCAATGGAAGGGTCGCGCGGCAGCGCGCCGACGGCTGCTGTGTCGGCGCTCTCCCGCATGAGGTCACTCAACCGCGGCACGACGCACTCCCGGCGCCGCCAACTGCTCGCCGGCCCGCAACGGCAGCGCCTTGTGATTGATCCTTTGCCCGTGCGCCGCGATCGGCATCGTGCGGGCCGGGCTGCTGGGCTGGACCGGCCGCGACGCGATCTCGAGCGAGGCCGGCCGGGCATTCCAGTCGCCCGGCAGGATGCCATAGAGCGACACGATATCCTCGATAATCACCTTCACGCTCGGTGCGGAAACCATGCCGCCTGTCGCGTAGCCGCCGGTCTCCTTGATCCCCTTCGGCTCGTCGAGCGACACCAGCACGACGAACTTCGGGTCGCTCATGGGAAAGGCGCCGACGAAGGAGCTGAACAGCGCCTTCCTGGCATAGCCGCCATGCGCCACCTTCTCGGCCGTGCCGGTCTTGCCGCCGACCTCGTAGCCCGAGAGGTCGGCCTTCTTGCCGGTGCCCTCGACCGCATTGAGACGCATGAGCTGGCGCATCATCATCGAAGTCTTGGTCTTGATCACGCGGTGGCCCGAATCGCTTACCGAATTGCGCTTGAGGAAGGTCGGCCAGAACTCGATGCCGCCGTTGATCATCGCCGCCACGCCCATCACCACGTGCAGCGGCGTCACCGACATGCCGTGACCGAAGGCGATGGTCATGGTGTTGATCTTCGCCCAGTGCTGCGGATAGAGCGGCGAGCCGAGCTCGGACAGCTCGGTATGCAGCGGCTTCAGGAAACCGAGCTTGTCGAAGAAGGCGCGCTGCGCCTCGGTGCCGACCTCGACCGCCATCTTGGCCGAGCCGATGTTGGACGAGAACTTGAACACCTCGGGCACGCTGAGCACGCGGTGCGGCACGTCGGGATCGTCGTGGATGGTGAAGCGGTCGATCTTGATCGGCGAGCTGGCGTCGAACCGGTCGTTGAGGGTCACCTTGCCGCTGTCGAGCGCCATCGCGGTGTTGAACACCTTGAACATCGAGCCCTGCTCGTAGACGCCGAGCGTGGCGCGGTTGAACAGGGCCTCGTTTGTGATGGTCTTGGCCTTGTTGGCGTCGTAGGTCGGCAGCGACGCCATGGCGAGGATCTCGCCGTTGGTCACGTCCATCACGATCGCCTGCGCGCCGATCGCCGAGAACTTCTGCACCGCGTGGGCGATCTCGTCCTCGACCATGCGCTGCAGGCGCACGTCGATCGAGAGCTGCACGGTCTGGCCGCTTTGGAGCTGCTGGTCGAAATAGCGTTCGACGCCGGCGAGACCCGCATTGTCGATGCTGGCGTAGCCCACGACATGGGCGGCGGTCTTGCCCTGCGGATAGATGCGCCGTTCCTCGGCCTGGAACTCGAGGCCGGGAATGCCCAGCCGGTTGACGAGGTCGTTCTCGCGCGGGCTCAGGCCGCGCTTGATCCAGACGAAGGTCTTGTCGGAATCGAGCTTGGCCTTGACCTCGTCGTACTTGAGGTCAGGCAGCACCGAGACGATCTTGCGCGCCGCGTCCTGCGCATCGATCACCAGGTGCGGATTGATGAACGCCGACATCACCGGCAGCGAGGTCGCGAGCACCACGCCGTTGCGGTCGACGATGTCGGCGCGCTCCGACTGGATCGCCCCGCCGCGCGCCGCCACGCGCTGGGTCGGCTCGCCGCTGTCGCGCAGCAACGAGACATAGGACATGCGCACGGCGATCGCGGTGAAGGCGACCACCATCAGCGCCGCCGTGACGACCAGCCGATGGCGGGCGGTCTCCTGCACATCGCCCTTGTAGCGCTCCTTGGCGGAGCGCTCTTTCGGCGACGCATAATGCGCGCCGGCCGCCGCGGGGAACGCGGCGGCCGGTTCGGACGGACCATTCTTGCGCCACAGCCTCACCGACGCTCCCCTTCGTTTCGCGCGAGGATGTCATCGATGGTGACCGCGGCGCCGCGGCCCGTCTTTCCCGGACCCGAGGGGGCCGGCGCTTCTGCGAGAGCCGGTCGAGGGGGCGTCGTGGGTCCGGATGTACGCCCTGAATGGGGTGCGGAGGCCGGCG
This sequence comes from Pseudomonadota bacterium, assembly GCA_018242505.1. Classification (GTDB taxonomy): domain Bacteria; phylum Pseudomonadota; class Alphaproteobacteria; order Reyranellales; family Reyranellaceae; genus Reyranella. Next base: position 1,789 of record JAFEBU010000001.1, on the reverse strand, counting down.
AGGGGCTGCCGGCCTCCGCTGCGACGCGACCGCCACCGGGCAATGTCGACGAGGGGACGTCGTTGCCCGTGCGTGGGGGGGAAGGGAGTGGCGAATCGCGTCGCGGGGGGACAGATTGGTTTTGAACCGTCTGGTTCTGACCAGGTTGGGTCTTCAGCGAGTCGAGGCGGACGACCTGCTTGATCGAGGCCTGCTCGAGGTGGAGATGGGCATTTGCCAGGTGCTCGATGCGCTCGGCCTCGTTGAGGTGCGCCCACTCGATCTTGAGGATGTGGGTCGCCTGCTGGCTTTCGACGATCTTCTGGTTGGTGCGGTCGATCCTCTCCTCGAGGTCCTGCACCTTGTATTTGACGCTGAACAGGCCGACCGCCGTGCCGACGGCGACCACCGACCAGAACAGGAGGCCGCGATGGATCATGCGCAGCTCCCGAGCTTCTCGGCGACCCGCAGCCGCGCCGAACGCGCGCGCGGATTGCCGGCGACCTCGGCCTTGCCGGGCGTCACCGGCCGGCGCGTGAGATCGCGCAGCGTCGCCGCACGCGAATCGGTTGCCGGCGGAGCGTGGCGCGACGGCGACGGTGCACGGCCGGCGCGGGCGCGCACGAAATCCTTGACCGCGCGGTCCTCGAGCGAATGGAAAGACACGACGGCCAGACGTCCGCCGACGGCCAGCACCGCCTCGGCGGCGACAAGGCCACGCTCGAGCTCGCCCAGCTCGTCATTCACCGCGATGCGCAGCGCCTGGAAGGTGCGCGTCGCGGGGTCGCTCTCGTCCTTGGCCGAGGGACCGACGGCGCGGCGCACGATCTCGGCCAGCTCGCCCGTCGTCTCGATGCGCTTGTCCTTGCGCCGTTCGACGATGGCCCGTGCGACCCGGCGGCTGCGGCGCTCCTCGCCATAGCGCCAGAAAATGTCGGCGAGCTCGGCCTCGTCCGCCTCGTTCACCAGATCGGCGGCGGACGGTCCGCGCTTTTCCATGCGCATGTCGAGCGGACCGGCGGCGCGGAAGGAGAAGCCGCGCTGGGCCTGGTCGAACTGCATCGACGAGACGCCGAGATCGAGCGCCACGCCATCCACTTCCTCGACGCCTTCCGCCGACAGGAGGTCGGCCATGTCGCCGAAGCGGCCCTCGATCAGGCGCAGCCGCGGCGCATAGCGTTCGGCCAGCGCCTGGCCCGCGGCGACGGCGTCGGGATCGCGGTCGATCGCGATCACCTGGCAGTCGGCGCGGTCGAGCAGCCCGGTCGTGTAACCGCCGCCGCCGAACGTGCCGTCGAGATAGCGGCCGCCGTCGCGCGGCTGCAGCGCGTCGATCACTTCGGTCAGGAGGACGGGAACGTGACTCATGCCCCGCTCCGTCCGGCGCCGCGCACGAAAGCCGCCATCCTCTCTTCGTCGGCGTCGCGACGCGCCTGCCAGCGCCTGGGATTCCAGAGCTGGAACATGTCGCCGGCGCCGACCAGCATCACGCCATCGGCAGTTTCCAGCAGCTCGGCGAAGTCGGCCGGCAGGGTGAAGCGGCCATCGGGTTCCATCGGCACGTTGCGCGCGATGGAGTTGAGGTGCCTCACGGGATTGAAGCCCTCGTCATCGAGATCGATTTTGACGGCGCCCTTTTCCGCCAGCAGTTCGGCGCGCACACGGGCCACCATGGCGTCGAAGCCGGTGCGGCTGTTGCCGTTGATGACACCTTTTTCGGTGGGCGAGCGGTACAGGACGAAAGCCCCTCGGTCGTTTTCCGGCAGCTCGTCGCGGAAGGAAGCGGGCAGCAAGACCCGTCCTTTCTTGT
>JAFEBU010000019.1 GCA_018242505.1 Pseudomonadota bacterium | reverse complement strand
GCCCAGCGGGGATGCCAACGAATTCGAGCGAAATAGGAAATAGAAGGCGAAATTGAAATGGCCGTTTGCCACCTGCGGGGCTGCGGTATTGACTCAAATTCAAAAATGAATACATTCGACATTATTGAAAACCATGATAGACTTATCGAAACCGGAATTGCTGGGAGAATTGGCCGAACGTCACATTCGGGGGCGTGATGGCTTGCCAGACGCCATTGCACGAGCGCTGCGAGAGGCGATCTTCGAGGGTGTTTTCGCTGCGAATGAGCGCCTGCATCAAGACGACATCGCCCAGCAATTCGGGGTCTCCCGCGTTCCTGTCCGCGAAGCGTTGGCGAAGCTCGTCACCGAAGGCCTGGCGGTGCAACGCTTCAACAAGGGCATACGTGTTGCGCCACTGAGCCGAGCTGACTTCCAGGACATTATGGAACTGCGGGCCCTGTTGGAGCCCAATGCATTGCGTCTCTCGGCGCCCCACCTCGGTGCGGCCGACTACGATGAAGCTGAGAGAATCCTGGAGCAGGTCCGTCCGTCCGCGCTTGGCTCCGAGGCGGCAGCCTCGCACTGGATGTTCCACAACCGATTGTACAGCCGCTCCGGTCGGCCACGTTTGCTCGCGCAGATCTCATCACTCCAGATCGCCATCAACCGCTACGTACTTCCCATCTGGCGAACGGTGGGATTGTCCTCGGACTGGGGCGATACCCATCATGAGATTGTCTACGCGCTTCGCTCGGGTGATGTGGACGAAGCGGCGCGTATGACCGGCGCTCAAATCGAGCACGCCATGCATCGCATGATCGATCAGCTTCCAATGACCGTTTCTATGGATGAAGAGGACTGATGGCTTTCCCATTGAGCCAGGGTCCGTCGACCAATCTACGCATCAAGTGATGCTTCGCGTGTAGTTCCAAAGCGCGACTGTTTACGCCAGATCTGGAGACATCGCTGGCGATGCAGCCAGCAAAATCAAACGTGCAAAATCAATCGAGGGGGAAAAGACAATGATGGATTTCATGAGCTATCGCTCGCTGTTTGGAAGCCTGACTGCCGCGATGGCGTTCAGCGCCATCATGTCTCTTGCGCCTGCAGCCATTGCCGCGCCATTGAGCACCACGAATGCCAACGACTTCTCGGAAGTCGCGCCCATCAAGGAAATCGCCTCCTTGCTGCCGCCCGGCACCAAGAGCCTGAACGTGGCGATGAACCTCTCCACGCCGCCCAACAAGTTTCTCGCCGCCGATGGTCGCACAGCACTTGGCACCAATCCGGATCTCGCGAGACTCATGGGCAGAGTTCTGGGTGTTCCGGTGCAATTCTCAAACGTGGCGTTCGACGGCATCATCCCGGGTCTGCTCAGCGGACAGTTCGACTTCTCGATCGCCAGCATGGGCGTGACGCCCGAGCGCACGAAGGTGCTCGACATGATCGACTATGCCCAATGGGGTTCGGAGGCGGTCAGCCTGAAAACCAGCAACGTCGACGTCCATAATCTCTGTGGGCTGAATGTTGGCGCCCAGCTTGGCTCTCTTCAACTGGCGAAGCTATTGCCGGAGCTGTCCAGCGAGTGCACCGGCAAGGGCAAGAAGGCCATCAACATCGTCGGCCTTCCGAGTCAGCAGGATGCACTGACGCAACTCACCTCCGGCCGTCTGGATGCCGCCTTCGGCGATACGCCGGTCATGAGTTACGCGGTGTTGAAGCAGCCGATCTTCCGCGTCGCGGGGGACGAGATACGGCCGCTTCCCATAACGCTGTCGACGAAGAAGGGCAGTTCTCTCACGCCAGCCCTGATTGCTGCCATGAAGCATATTGTGCATCTGCCGCAGTATCGCGAGATCTTCCAGGTTTGGGGATTGCCAAATGCCGCGATCGACCAGGTAAAGCTCTACTAGGCTCGTCTGATTGCGATTGGATCCAGCCATGACCGATGTCGCACCTCCTGGATCGCTTCTCGGGGCGAGAAAACCCTACCGTTCTAGATGGGAGTATGCCGGCTGGGCCGCGGCGATCATCATTGTGGCACTGTTGCTGCTTTCGACTGTGACCAACCCCAACTTCCATTGGGAGGTCGTCGGCGAGTATCTCGCGGCGCCGATCATTCTTGCGGGAGTCTGGATGACTCTCATGCTCACCGCCGTCAGTATCGTTCTCGGTGTGTTGATCGGCGCTGTATTGGCCGTAATGATGCGTTCGCAATCAGCCGTGCTTGCCAGGCTCGCATCGGCCTATGTCTGGTTCTTCCGTGGCACGCCGCTGCTTGTTCAGCTGATCTTCTGGTTCAATCTCGCGGCGTTGTATCCGACGATCGGCCTTGGTGCCTATACAGTCAACGCCACACATATCATCACGCCCTTCTTCGCGGCGATCATTGGCCTCACCACCAACGAAGCGGCGTACATGGCGGAGATCATTCGCGGCGGCTTCGAAAGTGTCCATCGGGGCCAGACCGAGGCGGCGAGCAGCCTCGGTCTCAGGCCGCGGCACGTCACCTTCCGCATCCTGCTGCCGCAAGCGATGAAGGTCATCGTTCCCGTCATCGGGAACCAGGCCATCGCGATGCTGAAGAACAGCTCGCTCGTCTCGGTGTTGGGCGTGTCCGAGCTCCTGCATAGTGCGGAAATCATTTACGGCACGAATTACCAGACAATTCCTCTGCTGATCGTTGCTTCCATCTGGTACCTGGCCATGTCGAGCGTGCTCACTGTCGTTCAGCATGCCGTCGAAAGTGCCTACGGCCGCGATACGAGAAGTCGGTCTCCTGCGAAGCTGAAAGCTGCGCGCCAGAGTGTTGGAGACCAATGAGCGAGGTAGCTGTTTCCGTTCGCGGGCTTGTAAAGCGGTTTGGCCTGCACACCGTGTTGCGCAACGTCGACCTTGACGTCCAGGCCGGTCACGTATCCTGCATCATTGGGCCGAGCGGCTCGGGCAAGTCGACGCTGCTCCGCTGCCTCAATAGCCTCGAGGAGATCCAGGGCGGGGAAGTACGTGTGTTCGGCGAGCTTCAGGGTTACGCGACACTCCGCAACGGCTATCGCCGGCTTTCACCGGCTCGCCTGGCCCAGCAACGCGAACGCATTGGCATGGTCTTCCAGAGCTTCAATCTCTTCCCGCATATGACCGCTATTCAGAACCTGACATGCGCGCCGATGCTGTTGGGCCAGCAAACGGCGACAGCGGCAGGTAAGCAGGCGAGCGAACTGCTCTCAATGGTCGGCATGTCGGGCTACGAGGCATCGTTTCCGGCCCAGCTCTCGGGCGGCCAACAGCAGCGCGTGGCTATTGCGAGGGCGATGATGATGAACCCCAGTGTACTGTTGTTTGATGAGCCGACCTCGGCTCTCGACGCCGAGCGTGTGAGCGAAGTGCTCGACGTAATGAAGATGCTGGCTCGGACTGGGAAGACCATGGTCGTCGTTACACACGAACTTGGCTTCGCACGCGAGGTGGCCGACGTCGTTACATTCATGGACGAAGGTGTCGTGGTCGAATCCGGAAGTCCCGAGCAGGTCCTGGGCAAGCCGGAGCGCGATCGGACGAAGGCATTCTTGTCGAAGGTACTTTAGCAACACCGCTTGGAGCATTCGGCATCGTTCTGTGCCGTCAGGGCTCAAATGACGCCCATCAGGCGCAAACGCCCCCTTTCCAGAAAATCTCAGGAGACATCGAGTGATCGAGTTCGATAAATTCAAAGCTGTCACGTTCGATTGCTATGGCACCCTTATCGACTGGGAGGCGGGCATCACCACGCTCGTGCGGCCGTGGCTCGACACGCTCAATCGGGCAATCCCGACAGACCTTGTCATCACGTCCTTTGCTCTTCATCAGGCAAAGCATCAGCAGACGCGACCGACGTTGCTCTATCCAGAGGTGCTGGCAAGAACGTGGAAGGATATCGAGCGGACCTTTGGTTGGATCGAGAATACCGACCATGCCGCAAAGTTCGCGGCCTCGGTTCCAGGCTGGCCCGCCTTCGCAGATACGGTCGAGAGCCTGCGGTATCTCTCACGCTTCTATAAGCTCGTGATCCTGTCGAATGTCGACAACGCATCCTTGTCGGAAACGATGCGGCGACATCTCGATGTGCCGTTCGAGCTTGCCGTCACGGCCGAGGACGTGAGTTCCTACAAGCCCGGCTTGCCGCATTTCACCCGCGCCATCGAACAACTCGCCGCGAGGGGAATAGCAAAAGACGAGATTCTTCACGTTGCGCAGAGCAAGCATCACGACATCAAGCCTGGCCGGGAGCTCGGGTTGACGACGGTCTGGGTCAATCGTCGGCATGATCGGGCAGGTAGCGGAGCTACCTTGGCGACCGAAGCGGAGCCGCATCTGACGGTCAATTCACTGGCCGAGCTTGTAGCGCTCCACAAGGGGCGGCCCCGTATGGCTTCGGCTGGCTGAGCGCCATCGACTGACTGCACTCACAAACGGATCGGCCATTGCCTCGATCGAACAGACGCATTGGCAAAGCCATAATATCGCTTGATGAGAAATTTGAACGCTTGGCGATTGAGAATGCGCCATGGGCGAGAGGTTCGCCAGAGAATCGGCGATCTGTTCGCTCTCCTTATCGGCAGTCAACTCGGGAGCGTGCCAGCTGACTCCATCTCACGGCAATGTCGACGCTTTCGAGCCAACGTTAGACTCTCTTGATGCCTTTGTCGCAGCAGTCAATCTAGGCGGAACGCGGGCCTATACCGGATATCGGGGTGATGCGGAGATCCGAAAAGACCTCGCATCGAATCTGGCCCGCTTTAGGACTGTCTGCGCGCGTGCCTCGGGTCGTCGATCGCATCATTGAGTTGTCTGCGGCATCGGGCGTGATCACCGCGCGTGAAGATGGCCAGCCGTCCGCCTATTTAGCCTGCCATGGCACAGGAAAGACTGCTGCAAGGCCACAAGCGAGTGAGGCCCGCCTGCTTTCGCTGCATCGCAGCATCGTACGCAAGAGTTGACGATTCGAACGCCGGACATGGCAATGGTTCGAATGTGAAGGTGTGACTGGCATCGGGTCCGAGCAAGGACAGTTTGTCCAGACGACCAATCACCTGAGAATGAGAGCAAATTTGCGCCTCCAGTCAGGCCGGAGGCGAGAAAGGGGCCATTTTCGCCGACACTTCCGATCTCTGGAGCCCGATAGACTCCAGAGACTGGTTGGTAGGCCCGGCAGGACTCGAACCTGCGACATAACCGTTATGAGCGGCTCGTTCTAACCACTGAACTACGGGCCCTTCCGACCAGCGCTGGCCGAGGCCCGCTTACTACATCATTCGGCGGGCGGCACGAACATATAGCCGATGCCGCGCACCGTGCGAATGACCGTGGGCTTGTCAGGCGACGGCTCGATCTTGCGCCGGATACGTGTGATTCGCAGGTCGATCGCCCGATCGAACGGGTCGCGGGCGCGGTGGCTGGTGGTCTCCAGCAGCCAGTCGCGGCTGAGCGGCCGATTCGGGTTCTCGGCAAAGATCTTCAGGATATCGAATTCGCCGGCGGTAATGGGGATTTCCTGCCCTGCGTCATCCTGAAGTGCCCGCTTGGTAAGATCCAGGGTATGGCGGCCCATGCGCACCCGCTCGATCCGGGACGGCGTCGTCTTGTGGGCCGAGCGACGCAGCACGCTCTTGCAGCGGGCGAGCAGTTCCCGCGGCTCGTAAGGCTTGGCGACATAGTCGTCGGCGCCGCTCTCGAGACCCAACACCTTGTCGACCGAGTCGCCGGCGGCTGTGAGCATGATGATACCCACCCGGGTGCTGCTTTCCCGCAGCCAGCGGGCGAGCGCGAAACCGTCGTCCTGACCGGGAAGCTGGACATCGAGCAACACGAGGTCGGGCATGGCCCGTGACACCTGGCGGCGCATTTGCGCACCGTTCTCAACGGCGATCACCTTGAGATCGTGATTCATCAAATAGGTTTCGGCCGCTTTACGCTGAAATGCGTCATCTTCGACCAATAATACGGAAGGCTGTTGCATGGCTTGATCCGAATATGAATAAAGTCTATCCGTGTAAAATACCAAGCTTTTGCAACAATTTATAGTCCATTCTTAATATTTTTGATACAATAAAGGGCTTTTTTGGGGGCCAAATATAAAATGTTGGCATCCATTGTTTCCCGGCTGGTGTCGCATGTCGCTTGCCTCTGAACCGGCGAGCGCCGCACCGGTCTCGCCACTCGAAGTCGCCAATCCCGCGCTGCAGGAAGCCTTCGTGCGCGCGGAACTCATCCGTCGGCTGTTCGACGGCTCCAAGCAGTCACGCTACTTCTCCTTCGTCCTGTGGCCGGTGATCGCCGCCATCTATTGGCGCCAGGTCAATCTCATGGAGCTGGTGCCGCCCTTCGTGGCGCATCTCGCGGTCACGGTCGCCTTCGACATCCTGCGGCGCAAGTTTACCGAGACCAATCCGCCCGACGAAGAGGTGGTTCGCTGGGGCTGGTGGTTTGCCGCGCTGTCCTTCCTGGCGGGCGCATGCTGGGGCGCTGCAGGCTACCTGCTCGCCTCGAAGGACTATGAGCTGCAGCGCATGCTTCTGGGGCTGGTGCTGCTGGCCACGATCACGACGGCAGTGCCGATTCGCTCGGCCCATCCGCCGACCTTCTACACCTTCTCCTTCGCGACCACGGCGCCGCTGCTCTTCGTGCTGCTGACTTCGGCCGACCCTTTCTACAAACTCGTCGGTATCGCCGGCGGCGCCTATGTCGGTCACCTGATGGCCTATGTGCGCGACGTCCATCGCTGGCAGTACGACAACATTGCCCTTGCCTACCAGAAGGAGGAACTGGCCCAACGTTTGCAGGTCGCCTACGACGAAGAGCGACTGGCGCGGGATACGGCCCTGGCGGCCAAGGGCGAGGCGGAGAAGGCCAACCAGGCGAAGTCGATCTTCCTTGCTACCATGAGCCACGAGATCCGCACGCCCATGAATGGCGTGCTGGGGATGATCGATGTCCTGGAACGCACGCCGCTGACGGCGGAGCAACGTGATGCACTCGGCACGGTGCGCTACTCAGCCTCGGCACTCCTGAAGATCATCGACGATATTCTGGACTTCTCCAAGATCGAAGCCGGACGTCTCGACCTCGAGCATATCGAGGTCTCGACTGTCGAGCTGATCGAAGGTGCGGCCGAAACGCTCGCTCCGCAGGCGACTGCTAAGGGTGTCAAGCTGATGGCCTACGTCGCCGCCGGCGCGCCGGCGCGGGTGATGGGTGACCCGCTGCGCCTGCAGCAGATCTTGTTCAACCTGCTGGGCAACGCGCTCAAGTTCACCGAGAAGGGCTCGGTGCGGCTTACGCTCGAACGGACAGATGAAGACACACTCTCCATCCGTGTCGCAGACACCGGTATCGGCCTCACGCCCGAGCAGCGGGAGAAGCTGTTCCAGCCCTTCGTCCAAGCCGACAACTCGACCACGCGCCGATTCGGCGGCACGGGGCTCGGCCTTTCCATTGTCCAACGCCTGGCCGAGGCGATGGGAGGCACGGTTGCGGTCGAGAGCACACCCGGGGTGGGCTCCGCCTTCACCGTCACCATACGTCTCGATGAAGTGCCGTGCGTCGCCGCCGGTCCGCTGCCGCTCGACGGACTGACGCTCGCCCTGTCGTTGCCTGATCCCGAAGAGTCGCGGGCAATTGCGCGCTATCTTACCGAGGCCGGCGCCCGGGTCGGCCTCGGCATTCCGGGCACCTCTTTCACCGGCATCCGCCTGATCGAAGCCGGCGCACCCGAACGGCGAGTGGCCCTGATCGACGGGCCGGCACCGCGCAACATTGGATTGGCGCAAGGTCAGCCACGGCCATGGCGTCGGGACAGTCTCGTACGCGCGGTGGCACGGGCCGCTGGTCGCGCGCTGATCCTCGCACGCGGCACGGATGCGAAAGCGGTGCCGGAGCGGGTGGGCGGCCATATCCTGGTGGTCGACGACAATTCGGTGAACCGCAAGATCCTGGCGCGCCAGCTCGAGCTTGCCGGCGCTTCGACCGATACCGCCGCCGGCGGCGACGAGGCGCTGGAGCTGTGGCGCCAGCGGCGCTACGACCTTGTGCTGGCTGATCTGCAGATGCCCAGCATGGACGGCTTCGAACTGGCCCGACGCATCCGCCAGAGCGAGCAAGCCGACCGGCGTCAGCGTACGCCGATCCTGGCCATCACGGCGAGCGCGCTCGAGGGCGACGAATACAAGACGCGGGCGGTCGGGATGGATGGTCTCATCACCAAGCCGATTGGCATCGAGCAGTTGCGTGCGACCCTCGATGTCTGGCTGAAGGATATGCGGATGGAGCGCACGACATGAGCGATGCTTACGATCGCACGCGGCTCATCGAGCTGTTCGGCGATGATCCCGCGACGCTGGCTGAAGTCGAGCGCGAATTTCTCGATACCGCCTGCGTGGCCGCGCAGGAGATCGAGGCGACCGACGACCTCGCCGCGATCGCGCGTGCCGCGCATCGCCTCAAGGGCGCCTCCGGCATGATCGGCGCCGCCGCGCTGCACGAGATTGCAAAAGCCGTCGAATATGCCGCCAAGGCGCAGGACCTGCCGGCTGTACGCCGCATTCACGATGTCTTTCGGCACGAGGTCCAGCGCGTCGCCGACCAGGTCGGGTTAGCGGAGTAGCGTCTCCTTAATGCGTGCAGGATCTATGCCCGTGCGCGCAACAGAATCGTCGATGAGTACGAGAGCAGCGGTCTGCCGTTCTGCTCCAGGACGCCCCGCAGGAAGGCGAGCGTCTTGCCGTGACGCGGGACTTCGACGCGGGTCGTGACAGGGGAAAGCGGATCGCCGGCGGCGAGGAACTCGGCGGCAAAGGAAACAGTGCTGGGCGCCAGGCCGGTGATGAGGCCAGCGGCGCGCGTCACCGCCGAATCGGCAAAACTCATCATGTACCCGCCGTGCAACACGCCTCCCGAGTTGCTCATATGCGGCAGCGTCGGTTGAATGAGCGTGGCGCCGTCGGTTTCCTTGCGTGCATAGGAGGGGCCGATGTGGCGCGAATAGACACTGGCATTGGCCAGAAATTCGAAGCCGGGCGGTACGGTCTGCGATCCGGCATTCGCGAGCGCCGACTGTGACGCATCCTTGCGCGCCATCGCCTTGTCGCGCGCCACATGCCGGCAGACTCCCGACCACAATGCGATGGTACGGTCTTCCTGCGTGACGCTGCCGCGCGCAAAGGCGAGGCGGCCGGTGACCTGCAGCGGTTCGCCGCGGGCCTCGAGTGGCGCTCCGACGTGGCCCGCGCTCAGGAACTCGACGGCGAGGCTCACCGTCATCGCGAAGGAACTGTTGCTGCCGCCATCGGCGGCGCGACCAGCGACGAGGCAAAGCGCGTAGTCGGCAAGAGTCAGGATCGCGCCGCCATGCACGCCGCCGGCATAGTTGGCGTGGCGCGGTTCTGTCGGCAACACGCAGTGAATGCTGTTCTTCGTGCGCGTATCGCCCTCGATGCGAAAGTAGAACGGACCGATATGATCCTCGAACGGATCGGGCGGCACGAATGTCGAATAGCGCGCAAGATCGATGGCGGTAGAGGCGGCGGTATCGGGCATTCCAGTCGGCTCTTGTGAAACGTCGCAGGCGGGCTCTATTAGAGGAAATTTCTCCTGACGACAAAGAGCCACGGAGCGAAACCTCATGACGCCTGCCGCGCACAAGATCGAAGTACGTCGCGAGCAGCGCGATCGGGGGGCGGTCGTCCATGTGATCTACGACCATTCGCGTCGACTGAACGTGGTCGGCCCGGCCGCCTTGCGCGATCTTGCCGATACCTTTCATACGCTCGCCAAGGATGACGACCTGCGCGTCGTGGTGCTGTCGGGAGCAGGTGGCCGTGCCTTTATCGGTGGCGCCGATATCAACCACATGGCGGCACTGCGCCAGAGCGAGGAGGGGCGCGCCTTCATTACGCTGATCCACAAGCTTTGCCAGGCGATTCGTGACTGCCCGGTGCCGGTGATCTGTCGGATGGAAGGCTACACCCTGGGCGCCGGCCTTGAGGTTGCGGCGGCATGCGACATGCGCATCGCTGCGGATACCGCCTTCTTCGGCATGCCCGAGGTGAAGGTGGGCGTGCCATCAGTGGTCGAGGCGGCCCTTCTGCCGCGCCTGATCGGCTGGGGTCGCACTTCGCGGCTGTTGCTTACCGCGGAGACGATCGACGCGGCGCGTGCCGAAGCGTGGGGCATGGTCGAGGAGGTTGTGTCGGCCGATGAGCTCGACGCGGCAATCGAGCGGTCGGTACGGGCCATCGTCGAGGCGGTACCGGCCGCAGTGCGCAGCCAGAAGCGGCTGATGCGTCGATGGGAACGGCTGTCGCTCGACGAGGCGGTGCAGGCAGGCATCGACTCCTTCGCCCAGTCAATCGCCGAAGGCGAGCACATCGAGCCGATGACTGAATTCGTCCATCGCAAAAACAACAACAAGAAGAAGTAGAGGTAGAGGTACAAGTAATAGTCTTCATATCGGCGCGAACAGGGTCTCGCGGAAACCCGAGACAGCCTCACACCTGCCGAACCGGGGCGCATGATGAGGCGCGATGCTGTCGCTCAGGTCCCGTTTCTGTGCCCCTGCATATTCACCATGCAAAACTATTCATCTGAAGAAAAAATCCAAAAAGGCAGATTCGGCCCTCTTGTGAAACAGACGGTGCGAAACCAGATGGTCCGGCACACTGTTGCTAGGCCAGCCTTCGGCGAACACGAATGTTCGGATTGAGCCGCGTCTGCTTCCCCTAATTTCACTTCAATTTCCTTAATATGCGGGAAAAGATATCGTTCGATTGACATAGTTTCGCCATGCGTATAGAGAGCCGCGCTGCACTGCAGAGCGGATCGAATGAGTCAGAGTGTCTTACGGCAGCGACCGGGAGCTTATGCCCGTGGCGAGGATACCCGACGCCGGATTCTCGAGACGGCCCTCGAGATCTTTGCCACCGAAGGTTATGAAGGCGCGAGCACACGCCATTTGGCCGAGCGCGCCGGCGTCAACCTGCCTGCCATCCAATATTATTTCGGCAGCAAGGAAGGCCTCTACCGTGCCGTCATCGAGCAGATCGTGCAGCGCAACGAAGCCTGCATGGCACCGTTGGCTGTGAAGATCCGTGCTGCTCTCGCTTATCCTGAGACGCCGGCCGAGGAGTTGCTCGAGCTTCTCTGCGCGTTGCTTGAGGCCTTCGTTACCCTGATCTCGGGGGGACCGCAGAACGAAAGCATCCGCCTTCTCTATGCCCGTGCCGAGATCGAGCGGACGGCAGGACTGGAGCTTTTGCACAAAGCCGGGATGAGACAGATTTTCGAGCCCTGCCTTGCCTTGGTGGGCGCACTGCTCGGACGATCGGTCGAGGATCAGGCGATCGTGTTGCGTACGGTGGCGCTGATGGGCCAGGTGACGATCTTCTGCAATCGCGGTGTGCGCGAGACGCTCGGCCTCGATCTCTTCAGCGAAGAGCGCATGCGAACGGTCCAGGCGCTCGCGCGCTCCCACACCCAAGCCATCATGCGTGATGCCATGGCGGCGTCACGGACCGAACCGACGGGCGGGCAGTAATCCATGACGCGATCTTCTTCTTCTTTCCTGCCGCGTGCTGCCCGTCGCTCCGGTCTTGGCGCTCTCGCCCTGGCAAGTCTGGTCGCCATGGCCGGCTGCTCGGTCGGCCCCGATTTCAAGCGGCCGGCCAAGCCCGGGGAAACCGGCTATACGCCCGAGAGCCTGGTGCCGCGGACAGCGTCGGCTGGCGTTGTCGACGGGGGTGCGGCGCAGACCTTCGATCCCGGCGCGGATATTCCCGGCCAGTGGTGGGAGCTCTATCGCTCATCTGAGCTCAATGGGCTGATCGACCAGGCACTGAAGGCCAATCCCGATCTCGACGCGGCGCAGGCGTCGCTGCGGCAGGCCAACGAACTTCTTTATGCCCAACAGGGCTCACTGTTCCCGACCATCAGCGCCAACGGGCAGGCGACGCATCAAAAACTCAATGGTGCGACCACTGGACAGCCTGGGCTCGCACAAGTGTTCGGCGTCACCACCGGCTCGCTCAATGTCGCCTACAGTCCCGATATCTGGGGCGGCACGCGACGGTCGGTCGAGGCGCAGGCGGCGCAGGCCGAGTTCCAGCGCTTTCAACTCGAGGCGACCTACCTCACGCTCACCTCCAATGTCGTCGTGGCGGCGGTGAACCTCGCCTCGTTGCGCGCCCAGATCGCCGCCACCGAGGAAAATATCCGCATCCAGACCGATTCACTGCGCGTGGTGCAGACCCAGTTCAACCTGGGCGGCGCCGCGCGTTCGGACGTGCTGCAGCAGCAGGCCGCACTCACCGCCACGCAGGCGCTGCTTCCGCCATTACAGAAACAGCTCGCCCAGCAGCGCAACCAGCTGATGACCCTTCTGGGCAAGCCGCCGACCGAGGATGCAGGGCAAGGTCTCAAGCTCTCCACGCTGCATCTGCCGGAGCAACTGCCGCTCAGCCTGCCCTCGCAACTGGTCGAGCAGCGGCCCGATGTACGCTCGGCCGAAGCGCAACTTCATACTGCGAGCGCCAATGTCGGCGTGGCTGAGGCGGCGCAACTTCCGCAGTTCCAGATTTCCGGTCTGTGGGGCGTGGCGTCGGCCGGCCTCGGCACCTTCTTCGTTCCAGGGTCGGGTGTGTGGAGTCTCGGTCTCAGCCTTGCACAGACGCTGATCGACGGCGGCCAACTCGAGCACAAGAAACTCGCGGCGGCCGCCGCCTACGACAAGGCGGCCGCGCAATATCGCAGCACCGTGCTGTCGGCATTCCAGGACGTCGCCAATGCGCTGCGCGCCCTGCAGTCCGATGCTGACACGCTCAAGGCCACCGTGGCGGCCGAGCAGACGGCGCAGGCAAGCCTCAATCTGGCTCAACAGCAATACCAGCTCGGCGCGGTCAACTACCTGACGCTTTTGAGCGCGCAGCAGCAGTACCAGAGCGCACTCGTCAACCGCGTGCGGGCGCAGGGACAGCGCTACGCCGATACCGCCGCGCTATTCCAGGCGCTGGGCGGCGGTTGGTGGAACAGAAACGATGTCAAGCCTGAATCGAAGGGCAAGCCGGGCGGCGTTGGCGGCATCGTCAATGTGCCACCGGTGCAGGATATCAAGCCGCCCCGGCCGGGGCATTGAAGGACGAACGCTATGATCAAGCGGATGCTCATCATGTTGGTGCTGGTCGGAGCCACCCTGTTCGGGGTCTTCGGCTTCAAGAGCTTCGTCAACGGCAAGATCAAGGAAGTGATGTCCGGCATGGGCAACGCGCCGCAGACGGTGTCGACCACTGTCGCGAAAATGACCGACTGGCAGCATCAGGTCGAAGCCGTCGGCACCCTGCGCGCGGTGAACGGCGCGGATCTGTCGCTCGAGCTTGCGGGCGTGGTTGACAAGATCGAATTCGAGTCGGGCCAGGATGTCGAGGCCGGCCAGGTGCTCCTGCGCCTGCGCAACGATGACGACGTCGCCAAGCTCGAATCGCTGGAGGCGGTCGCCAAGCTCGCCAAGGTGACCTATGACCGCGATCTCAAGCAGTTCAAGGCGCAAGCGGTGAGTCAGGCGGTGATCGACACCGACGCTGCCAACCTCAAGAACAACAATGCGCAAGTCGAACAGCAGCGTGCGATCGTCGACAAGAAGATCCTCAGGGCACCCTTCGCCGGACATCTCGGCCTGCGCCAGGTCGATCTCGGTCAGTACCTTGCCCCGGGAACGGTGATCGTGACGCTGCAGGCGCTGACACCGATCTACGCCGACTTCACCTTGCCGCAGCAGGCGCTCGACAAAATCAGGGTCGGCCAGGCGGTGACGGCCAAGGCCGATACGTATCCGGGCAAGACCTTCGAGGGCAAGATCACCGCGATCAATCCCAAGGTCGATTTGGCCACCCGCAATGTGCAGGTGCGCGCCCTGCTCCAGAACCCCGAGAAGCTCTTGACGCCCGGCATGTTCGTCACGGTCGACACCGTGACCGGCAAGCCGGAGAAGCTGGTGACGCTGCCGCAAGCAGCGATCAGCTACAATTCGTACGGCAGCCTGGTCTATGTCGTCGAGGAGGGCAAAGGTCCGGACGGCAAGCCGAATCTCGTCGCCCAGCAGACCTTCGTCGCGGTCGGCGCCACGCGTGGCGATCAGGTGTCGATCACGAAGGGGCTGAAGGAAGGCGCGACTGTCGTCACTGGCGGCCAGATGAAGTTGCGCAACGGTATCAGCGTAGTGGTCAACAACACGGTCGTACCGAAGGATGATGCCAACCCCAAGCCGGTCGATCACTGAGGGCCACGCGCCATGAAGTTCACGGACATCTTCATCCGCCGCCCCGTGCTGGCGTCGGTGGTCAGCCTCATGATCCTGGTCGTCGGCATTCGCGCAGGGACCACGCTGCAGGTTTTGCAGTATCCGCGGACCGAGAATGCCGTCGTTACGGTCGCGACGACCTACTACGGCGCCGATCCCGACATCGTCGCGGGCTTCATCACGACGCCACTCGAGCAGGCGATCGCGCAGGCCAACGGCATCGACTATATGACGTCGACCAGCATAAGCGGCGTCAGCACGATCACAGTCAATCTGCGCCTGAACTACGATTCCAACAAGGCGATGACCGAGATCAACGCCAAAGTGAATTCGGTGATCAACCAGCTGCCGCCAGGAACGCTGCAGCCGGTGCTAACGGTGAAGGTCGGCCAGACCACTGACGCGATGTATCTTGGTTTTCGCAGCGACACGCTGGCGCCCAACCAGATCACGGACTACCTGGTGCGTGTCGTCCGGCCCAAACTGCAGGCCGTCGAAGGCGTGCAAACGGCCGAGTTGATCGGCGGCAAGAACTTCGCGCTACGCGCCTGGCTCGACCCGCAAAAACTAGCGGCCTACGGGCTGACGGCAGCCGACGTCGCCAGTCAGCTCTCCAGCAATGACTACATCTCCGGTCTTGGCTCCACCAAGGGCCAGATGGTTCAGGTGCTGCTGAGCGCCTCGACCAACTTGCGTACGCTGGAGTCGTTCCGCAATCTCGTGCTGAAGCAGGATGGCGGGGCGATCGTGCGCCTGTCGGACGTGGCCAAGGTGACGCTGGGGTCCGACGACTACGAGACTCAGGTCAGCTTCAATAACCAGCAGGCCGTTTATATCGGCATCCAGGTCGCACCGGCGGCCAATCTGCTTAACGTCGCCGCAGGTGTGCGTGCAATCTTTCCCGACATCGTAGCCCAGCTTCCGCGGGGCCTCGAAGGCAAGATCGTCTACGATACGACCGACTTCGTGAACAGCTCGATCGACGAGGTGGTGCGCACGCTGATTGAGGCACTGCTCATCGTCACCGTCGTCGTATTCCTGTTCCTGGGATCGGTGCGGTCGGTCCTGATTCCGACGGTGGCGATTCCGCTGTCGCTCGTCGGCACCTTTACGATGATGCTGATCTTCGGCTTTTCCATCAACCTCCTTACATTGCTGGCGCTCGTGCTCGCCATCGGTCTGGTGGTCGATGACGCCATCATTATCGTGGAGAACGTCAACCGCCATCTCGAAGAGGGCATGAAGCCCATCCCCGCCGCTATCCAGGCGGCGCGCGAGCTTGGCGGCCCGATCATCGCCATGACGGTGGTATTGGTCGCGGTCTATGTGCCAATCGGCTTCCAGAAGGGTCTGACGGGCGCGCTGTTCACCGAGTTCGCCTTCACCTTGGTAGGTGCGGTTACGGTCTCTGCCATCGTGGCTCTGACGCTCTCTCCCATGATGTGTTCGCGCCTTCTGAAGCCACACGGCGAGGGCACGGCCAGGTGGGAAGCCTGGTTCATCGCCTTTATCGACCGAAATTTCACCCGGCTGCATGACGGCTATAAGCGCGGACTCGACGGCAGTTTGAATTATCTGCCTGTGACGGCGGTGTTCGCCGCCATCGTGCTGGGCAGCATCTACTTCCTCTACTCTTCCACCAAGAGCGAACTCGCGCCGTCAGAGGATCAGGGCATCCTACTCGCGCTGTCGACGAACTCGCCGACTGCAACGATCGACCAGCGACTGATGTATGCGCGCCAGGTCTACGACGTCTTCATGAGCCATCCCGAGACCCAGCAGGTCTTCCAGATCGATGTCCCCGGCCAGGTGATCGCAGGCATGGCGCTGAAGCCATGGGACCAGCGGTCCAAGACGTCCAACCAGCTCCAGCCGATCGTCCAGCAGCAGCTGGCGGGCATCGCCGGCGCGCAGGTCGTGGTGTTCCCGTTGCCGCCGCTACCGGGTGCCTTCGGTCTGCCGGTGCAGTTCGTCATCACGACCACGAGCGACTTCGGTCGCCTGAACGAAGTCGCGCAGAACTTCCTCAAGGAAGCCATGGGCAGCGGCAGGTTCCTGTTTCTGAATACCGACCTTCGGGTCGATCAGCCTCAGTTCGTTGCACAGATCGATCGTAACAAGGCCGCCCAGCTCGGCCTCAAGATGAGCGATGTCGGCGGAGCTCTCGCCTGGATGCTGGGCGGTGGCTATACCAACTATTTCGATCTCGACGGACGTTCCTACAAGGTCATGCCGCAGGTCCAGCAGCGCTCGCGCCTGAATGCGGATCAGCTGCTGAATTATTACATCAAGGCTGCGGACGGCAGTGTGGTGCCGGCTTCAACCATCGTGAAGCTCGTGCCCAAGACGATCCCGGAGTCACTCAACCACTTCCAGCAGCTCAACAGCGCCACCATCCAGGGTGTCGCTTTCCCCGGCGTCTCCCAGGGCGAAGCGATGCAGTATCTGCAGGATCTGGCCGCAAAGACCTTGCCGGTGGGTTATTCGGTCGACTACGCTGGGCAGTCGCGTCAATTCATCCAGGAGTCGGGTGGTTTCATCACCACTTTCGCTTTCGCGCTGATCATCATCTTCCTGTCGCTGGCGGCATTGTTCGAGAGCTTCCGCGATCCGCTGATCATCCTGTTCTCAGTGCCGATGTCGATCGCGGGGGCGCTGCTGTTCTTGATGGTGTTGAGCACCATGAACGTGCTCGGCGCCAGCATCAACATCTACACCCAGGTCGGTCTGGTGACGTTGATGGGGCTGATCAGCAAGCACGGCATCCTGATTGTCGAGGTTGCCAACGAGCTGCAGGGCACCGGCAAGACCAAGCGCGAGGCGGTGGTGGAAGCGGCCGGCATCCGGTTGAGGCCGATCCTGATGACCACCGCTGCAATGGTGATGGGGGTGCTGCCGCTCATCACCGCCTCGGGCGCGGGCGCATTGTCGCGTTTCAGCATGGGCCTGGTGATCGCCACCGGTATCGCGCTCGGTACGCTCTTCACGCTGTTCGTGGTGCCGGCGGTCTATGTCCTGCTGGCGGGAGACCATCACAAGAAGGTTGAGGACGAGATGTTGCCGGCGCCCGCCGAGTGAACGCAACGCCCCGACGAGTCAATCGAACGTCATGGAAGCCTCTCGTGCCCGGTCTCTGGTCGAGGCAAGGCCAGATGCGACAGGCCGTCGGTTAACCGCAACCTGCGCGATCGATGCGCCCCATTCTTGAATGAAATGGCTGTTTTCTGCGATCTCCGGTGGCAGAGGACTGGATCTGGTTGTGCAGCGCCCGCATCACCCGGCAGCCCCAACACTGGATCGGTCACGCAGACCGCCTCCGGCTGGCCCTGTCATGGCGCCAGAAGTCCCGGGTCTGCCGGGAAAGAGCGGCGCCATCGGCCTCCGGGCGATCAGGCACCGGGTTGAGAAAGCGCCGCACACCCGACTTGAACCAGGCGGTCTGGGAAGGGGGCGGCGCAGGCCATGGCCACGGGCGGCCCTGAGGTGGGGCCAGGCGTGCTGCATCAGCCGGGCGACATCCTGTAGGAACTGCTGTTGGAGAAGGCGCGCCAGTCGAGGAAACCTGGGCTGGGGGAACATCGCAGGGGCAAGGATCATCACCAGAAATGCCTCGAAGCGCTGGGGCATCGCCATCGGCAGGATAAGGCAGATCAGCCCCAGTCCTGCACCACCAGCGCGATCTTCCTGAGATCGAGCGCCTCGATCAGGCTCGTGATCGCCTCATGATGGAGCCTGAAGATGCAGGCTGCGGCTGAAGCCCTGGAAATCGGGCACGATCACCCGATGTCCGGCCGCCCTGAAGATAGGGATCGTGTGTCGATAGAGATAACCCAGATGAGCTGGCCGTGCGGGCATAGCCAAGTCTTCTTGGCTTGACTGGGGCCTGTATCTACCTGGTGCAGCTGAAGTTCGTCCGGCCGAAGCCAATAGCAGGGTGGATAAGGCCAGTCAGGGGGGCAGGAAGCGGTCGTCGGGGGTACGCAGCAGGGCGGCCAATCCTGTATCCTTCGTCCGATGAAAGAGCCCGCGAAGCCCGTCACTGCCCCAGCTTGCACCAAGGAGGAGCGCGCTGAGCGTCTGGCCGCCGCCTTGCGTGAAAACCTCAAGCGGCGCAAGGCTCAAGCACGCGCCAAGCAACAGACCGGAGAACGGAAGTCGACCAAAGATTGAGCGGAGCGACCGGCTCGTTTACAACCCGTCTCAAGGCCTCTCGGCCGACAAGTACCCCTCGCG
>JAFEBU010000018.1 GCA_018242505.1 Pseudomonadota bacterium | reverse complement strand
GTGCTGATCGCGCCGGGATCGATGACGCCGCAAAGTCGCGGCTTCGGTCTGTCGGGGCAATTGCCGGCCTTGCCGGGATCCGCCCTCAACCTGTCGATTGTGCTGGCGCTCGTTTGCTGCGTGGCCGTCTGGGTGTTCCTGTGGCGCACGCCCTGGGGTTACGCGTTGCGCGCCATGGGCCACAATCCCGAAGCCGCGCACTATGCGGGGACCGACCTCAAGCGCATGACCATGCTCACGATGTGTCTCTCAGGTGCGCTTGCGGGCTTTGTCGGCGTCAATGAGCTGATGGGTGTGCATCATCGCATCGTGCTCGATTTTCCGGCGGGCTATGGTTTTGCCGGCATTGCCGTTGCCTTGATGGGCCGCAACCATCCACTCGGCGTTGCGTTGGCGGCGCTGTTGTTCGGCGCCCTGCAGCAGGGTGGCGCCGAGCTTGCCTTCGACGAACCCACGATCACGCGTGAAATGGTGGTCGTGATCCAGGGACTGGTGATCCTGTTCTCGGGCGCGCTCGAGCATTTGCCGCGGCCTTGGCTCGCCGCCCTTTTGCCACGTCGCGGCTGACGCGTGGACGATCTGGCCGCCATAGCCTTCCTCACCGCCGCCGCGACGCTCAGGACGGCGACGCCGCTGGTCCTGTGCGCGATGGGCGGTCTGTTCTCGGAGAGGAGCGGCATTGTCGATGTCGGCCTCGAGGGCAAGATGCTGATCGCCGCGTTCTTTGCCGCGGCGATCGCCGCGGTGACGGGATCGGCGGGCTGGGGCGTGGCCGCCGCGATCGTCGCCGCCGAGATCATGGCCCTGCTGCATGGCTTCGCCTGCATCACCTATCGCGGCAATCAGGTCGTGAGCGGCGTCGCGCTCAACATCCTGGCGGCCGGTCTCACGGTGGTGCTGGGCAATGCGTGGTTTCACCAGGGCGGCCAGACACCGGCTCTCGAAGCGCCAGGACAGCGGCTGATGCCGGTCTTCTTTCCGCGTGCCGGCGACAATATCCTGGTCTACGTGGCGCTCGCGAGCGTTCCGTTCACCTGGTGGCTGATCGCGCGCACGCGCTTCGGCCTGAGGCTCAGGGCAGTCGGCGAGATGCCGCTGGCGGTCGACGCCGCCGGGATTTCCGTCTCCTGGCTCCGCTACCGCGCGGTACTGTTGTGCGGCCTCTTCGCGGGCCTTGCCGGCGCCTACCTCTCGATCGCGCAGAACGCTGGCTTCAGCCGCGACATGACGGCGGGTCAGGGCTTCATTGCGCTCGCGGCCATCATCTTCGGCAAATGGCGACCGTTCCCTGCCTTTGGCGCCTGCCTGATCTTCGGCCTGCTGGATGCCGTTGCAATTCGTCTGCAGGGCGTCCGCATGCCGGGATTGGGTGAAGTGCCGGTGCAATTCATCCAGGCCTTGCCCTATCTTCTCACCATGTTCCTGCTGGCCGGCTTCATCGGGCGCGCCGTAGCGCCCAAGGCGATCGGCGTTCCTTACGAGAAGGAGCACTGACATGGACGATCTGCTCCGTCTCGCCCGCACCATGATGGTACGGGCCTATGCACCCTATTCGAAGTTCCATGTCGGAGCGGCGGTGCGCGACGAGGAAGGCGGTCTCCACGGCGGATGCAATGTCGAGAATGCGGCGTTTCCCGAGGGAATGTGCGCGGAGGCGGCGGCCATCGCCGCTCTCGTGGCGTCGGGTCGCCGGCGCGTGCTGGAATGCGTCGTGATCGGCCCGGGACCGGAGGTCATCGCGCCCTGCGGCGGCTGCCGGCAGAAGCTGCGCGAGTTCGCGGCCGACGACACGAAGGTCCATCTCTGCGGCCCAGACGGCCTGCATCGCACGATGACGGTGGGCGAGCTCTTTCCCTTGTCCTTCGGCCCGCATCATCTCGGTCGCCCATGATCGAAGCAATCTCCAGCCGTGCGCCCGGCTTCCGGCCGAGGGTAGCGGTGCTCCTGGGGTCGGGCCTGGGCAGCTTCGTCGATGAAATGAAGGTCCTCGCTGCAATCCCGTATGCCGAATTGCCCGGGTTCCCGAGGCCGACGGTTCGCGGCCATGAAGGACGGCTCGTCCTCGGCCATCTCGGATCGACTCCGGTCGCCGTGCTGCAGGGCCGGGCGCACTATTATGAATTCGGCCGCGCCGACGAGATGAGGGTGCCGATCGAGACGATGGCGGAACTCGGCTGCGAGACCCTGGTGCAGACCAATGCCGCGGGCAGCCTCAGGCTCGACATGCCGCCGGGCTCACTGATGGTGATCACCGATCACATCAACTTCACCGGCATCAATCCGCTGTTTGGCCTCGGCGCCAACCGGCGCTTCGTCGACATGGTCGATGCCTACGATCCCGCTCTGGCCCGGCGGCTGCTGGCGGCGGCGAAGGCCGCGAACATTCGCTGCCATGACGGTGTCTATATCTGGTTTTGCGGGCCGAGCTTCGAGACGCCGGCCGAGATCCGCGCCGCGGTCACGCTGGGTGCCGATGCGGTCGGCATGTCGACCGCGCCTGAGACCATCCTGGCGCGGCATGCCGGCCTCAAAGTGGCGGCCGTGTCGGTGATGACCAATTTCGCCGCCGGCCTCGTGCCCGGCGTCATCGGGCATGACCAGACTATTGCGGTCGCGAACGCTTCCTCCAGCCAACTTCGGCTGCTGCTGCGCCGCTTTCTCGAAAGCTACGGCTGAGGCACGATGCTGCCGCAGGAGATCATCCGGAAAAAGCGCGACGGCAAGGGTCTCTCCGCGGAGGAGATCGCGCATGTCGTGCGCGGCATAACCGACGGAAGCCTGAGCGAAGGGCAGGTGGCGGCCTTTGCCATGGCGGTGTTCTTCCGCGACATGGAACTGGAGGAACGGGTGGCGCTGACGCTCGCCCTTGCCCGCTCCGGCGTCACCCTCGACTGGTCGGACCTGGACCTGCCCGGACCGGTGATCGACAAGCATTCGAGCGGCGGGGTTGGCGACAAGGTGAGCCTGATGCTTGCGCCCATTGTCGCCGCATGCGGCGGGTTCGTGCCGATGATCTCGGGCCGCGGCCTCGGCCATACAGGAGGCACGCTCGACAAGCTCGATTCGATCACCGGCTACGAAACGCAGCCGGATGTCGCGACTTTCCGCAAGGTCGTGCGCGAAGTGGGTTGCGCCATCATCGGCCAGACGGACGATCTCGCGCCGGCCGATCGGCGGCTCTATGGCGTGCGCGATGTCACGGCGACAGTGGAATCGATTCCGCTGATCGTCGGGTCCATCCTCAGCAAGAAAATCGCGGCTGGTCTCGACGGGCTGGTAATGGACGTGAAATGCGGATCGGGCGCATTTTGCGACAGCGAGCCGATGGCACGCGATCTCGCCCGGAGCATCGTCGCCGTCGCCCATCGTGCCGGCCTGCCGATCGTAGCCCTCGTCACCGACATGGACCGCGTGTTGGGCAGGAATGTCGGCAACGCGCTCGAAATGGCCGAAGTCGTTGCCTATCTAAAGGGCGAAGGGCGGCGTGATCCGCGTCTGCACGAGGTGGTGATGGCGCTGG
This sequence comes from Pseudomonadota bacterium, assembly GCA_018242505.1. Classification (GTDB taxonomy): domain Bacteria; phylum Pseudomonadota; class Alphaproteobacteria; order Reyranellales; family Reyranellaceae; genus Reyranella. The sequence goes on along the minus strand of JAFEBU010000018.1, from coordinate 6,445 downwards.
CTGGAGAGATGCTTGCCCTCGGCGGCCTCGCGCCGAGCGTTGCAGCCGGGTCGGCCCGTGCCGAAGCTGCTCTGGCCGATGGCCGCGCCGCCGAGAAGTTTGCACGCATGGTCGCGGCCTTGGGCGGCCCCGGTGATTTCGTCGATCATGTCGATCGATATCTCCCGCGTGCCCCGGTCGTGAAGCCGTGCCTTGCCGAGCGCGGTGGTTACATTGCCGGCATGGATGCGCGGCAGGTGGGCATTGCCGTCGTGACGCTGGGCGGCGGCCGCCGCCATGCCGACGATGCGATCGATCCGTCCGTCGGCTTGACCGACGTGATCGATGCCGGCGCCCGGATCCAGCCTGGCGAGGCGTTGTGCGTCGTCCATGCCGCCAACGAGGCCGACGCCGATTCGGCGATTGCCGCCATACGCGCGGCAGTTCGTATCGGTGACGCGAGACCCGACGCACGGTCGGTGGTGATGGCGCGGATCGTCCAATGACACGCTTCGACCTTGCCGCCTACGATCGTGACGGCTTTCTCGTTCTCGAACGGTACGTGCCGGCCGAGGATTGCGATGCGTTGCAGGCGCGGGCCGCCGAGCTGGTGGCCGGGTTCGATCCCGGCCCCGCTCGCACGATCTTCTCCACTTGCGATCAAGGTCATGCCCGCGACCGCTATTTCCGGGAATCCGGCGGCGCGATCCGATTTTTCTTCGAAAAGGAAGCCGGCGACCGGCGGCCCGAGCTTGCGCTGAACAAGATTGGCCATGCCCTGCACGATCTCGATCCGGTGTTCGATCGCGTCTCCCGCCAGCCGCGTCTCGCCGCGCTCGCCACGGCGCTGGGCCTCGTCCAGCCGCTGCTGCTGCAATCGATGTATTTCTTCAAGCAGCCGCGCATCGGAGCCGAAGTCGGCTGGCATCAGGACGCGACCTATCTTCATACGCGACCCTCGACGGTGGCGGGCTTCTGGATCGCGCTCGACGATGCGGACCGGGACAACGGTTGCCTGCTGGCGTTCGCCGGGGCGCATCGCGGGCCGTTGCGGGAGCGCTTCCATCGTGTCGGCGCGGATCTGGTGACGTCGAGGCTCGATGCCACGCCATGGCCGGAGGCCGAGCCCGTTGCCCTGGAAGTGCCGCGCGGCTCGCTGGTGGTCCTGCATGGTCTGTTGCCGCACGCCAGCGTCGCCAATCGCTCCGACCGGCCGCGCCATGCCTATGCCCTGCATCTGATCGACGGCCGGGCCGTCTATGACATCGACAACTGGCTGCAGCGTCCCGGCCTGCCGTTGAGAGGTTTCGCGTGATTCCCAAGGCTGAACTGCACTGCCATCTCGAAGGCTCGATCCCGCCGGCACTCGCCCGCGAGCTTGCAGCGCGCAACGGGCTTGCCCTCCCGGACGGGCTGTTCGGCCCGGACGGCGTCTACGTGTGGCGGGACTTCCTGAGTTTTCTCGCTGCCTACGACCGGGTGTGCGGCGTGCTGAAGACGCCGCGGGATTTCGGCGACGTGATCTATTCCTATCTCGCCGGCGCCGCGGCGCAGGGGGCGGTCTATGTCGAGATGTTCTGTTCGCCCGAGCGGCCGCAGGCTCTTGGCATACCCTACGCGGACTGGGTGGCGGCGCTGGCCGATGGCATCGACCGGGCCGGCCGGGAATTTGGCATCGTCGGCCGCATCATCGTCGTCTGCATCAGGCATCTGGGGCCGGACCGAGCGCTTGCCATGGTCGAGCGCATGGTCGCCGAACCACATCCCTATATCGTCGGTTTCGGCATGGGGGGCGACGAGGCGAAATACGAACCTGCCGATTTCGCGCCGGCCTACCGGCTGGCGCATGACAAGGGCTACGGCTGCACCGTCCATGCCGGCGAGGTGCTTGGGCCGGAGAGCGTTTGGGCGGCAATCCGGGCGCTGCCGGTCACCCGGATCGGCCATGGCGTCCGATCGGCCGAGGATCCGGCCCTGCTTGAAGAGCTGGCAAGGCGCGGCACGGTGCTCGAGGTCTGCCCCGGCAGCAATATCGCGCTCGGCATCTACCCGAACCGCGCGGCCCATCCCCTTCACCGGTTGATCGAAGCCGGCGTGCGGGTCACGCTGAATTCCGACGACCCGCCGTTCTTCCATACGACGCTTGGCGCCGAGTACGACCAGGCGCGTCTCCATGAGGTGGCGCTTCGGCAGGTCACGCGTACGGCGATCGAGGCGTCGTTCGCGGATATGGAGACCAAAGAACGGCTGTTGAAGGGGATGCAACCATGATCAGGAGCGGGGGGCTTGTCTTGGCTGTCGTCATCGGCGCGATGACGACAGGAGGGATGGTGCAGGCCGAGGAGCCCGTGCCCAACGATCTGTTGCTGGCGACGCTCTGGAACCAACGATCGGTCGAGTACAAGGGCAATGCACTTACCGTCTATGCGCTGGCGCGGATCCGCCTCGACGAGGCGCTGGCCGACAAGAGCTGGACGGCAGCGCCTGTCGAGCAGAAAGGCGACTTCGGGAACCTTCCGCCTGCGATCGTCCTCGATGTCGACGAGACGGTGCTCGACAACTCGCCCTACGAGGTCTGGATGATGAAGGCCAACCAGTCCTTCAGCACCAAGACCTGGAACCAGTTCTGTGCTGCGCAGATCTCGAAGGCGATTCCGGGCGCCGTGGAGTTCACGCAATATGCCGATTCCAAGGGCGTGAAGGTCTTCTATATCAGCAACCGCGATGCCGTGACCGAGAAGGACACGCGCGAGAACATGGAGAAACTGGGCTTTCCCATGGGCGGCAATGTCGACACTTTCCTGATGCAGAACGAGAAGCCTGGCTGGGGCAGCCAGAAGGGCTCGCGGCGGGCCGTCATCGCAAAGGACTATCGCATCCTCCTGAACTTCGGCGACAACCTCGGCGACTTCGACGACCGTTATCGCAGCAGCGAGGCCGAGCGGCTGAAGGTCTTCGAGGAGGACAAGGCACACTGGGGCCGCGACTGGCTGGTGATCGCCAATCCGACCTATGGCTCATTCGACACCGCGCCGTTCGGTCACGACTTCAGGAAGTCGCGCGAGGAACAGCGCAAGGCGAAGTGGGACGTCCTGGATAGCTGGAGCGGTCCGAAGCAGTAGGCGTCAAAGCGCCTTTTCGCTCTCGGCATCGAACAGGTGCAGGCGGTCGGGCTTGAGTGCGAGCCGCAGCTTCTCGTGCGGGCGCACGCGGATGGTGGGATCGATGCTCGCCATGAACAGGGCCGATCCGACGCGGGTGTCGAGCAGGATCTCCGAGCCGAGCTGCTCGACCACCTCGACGCTGGCATCGAAGCAGTGCCCAGCGTCGTCCTCCGGCCCGGCGATGTGGATGTCTTCCGGCCGAATGCCGAGCGTCGCCCCACGGCCGAGATTCGTTCGGCCGTGCTTGGCAAGCTCGGGCGGCAGGGAAATCTTGAGGCCCGGCGCTTCCGCGACCAGCCGGCCGCCGCTTTCTGCCAGCGTCACCTCCGCAAAGTTCATGGCCGGAGAACCGATGAAGCCTGCGACGAAGCGGTTGGCCGGAGTGTTGTAGAGCTCAAGCGGTTCGCCCACCTGCTGAACGACGCCGTCCTTCATCACCACGACGCGATCGCCGAGCGTCATGGCCTCGACCTGATCGTGCGTGACGTAGATCGCCGTGGTTCCCAGCCGCTCATGCAGCTTCTTCAGCTCAACGCGCATCTGCACGCGCAGCTTTGCGTCGAGGTTGGAGAGCGGTTCGTCGAACAGGAATACCTTGGGATCGCGCACGATCGCGCGGCCGAGCGCCACGCGCTGGCGCTGCCCGCCCGAGAGCTGGCGCGGCTTGCGGCCGAGCAGGCTCTCGATGCCGAGGATTGTGGCGGCGCGCTTGATGCGTTCCTCGATCTCAGCCTTCTGGAACTTCCGCATCTTGAGACCGAACGCCATGTTGGAGGCGACGCTCATATGCGGATAGAGCGCGTAGTTCTGGAACACCATGGCGATGTCGCGGTCCATCGGCGGCACTTCGTTCACCACGGTATTGTCGATGCGGATTTCGCCGTCGCTCACCGCCTCGAGGCCGGCGATCATGCGCAGGGTCGTGGTCTTGCCGCAGCCCGAGGGCCCGACCAGGACGACGAATTCCTTGTCGCGAATCTGGAGATCGACGTCCTTCACCGCATGGAAGGCCTCGAACCGCTTGTTGAGCTTGTGCAGGCTGACTTCGGCCATGGACGTTAACCCTTCACCGAGCCGGTGAGGCCCGACACATAGTGTTCGACGAAGAACGAGTAGACGATCGCCACCGGGACCGAACCCAGGAGGGCACCGGCCATCAGCGAGCCCCAGAAGAACACGTCCCCGCGGATCAGCTCCGAAGTGACGCCCACCGCCACCGTCTTCTGCTCGGGCGAGGAAAGGAAGACGAGAGCGTAGATGAATTCATTCCAGGAGAGCGTGAAGGCAATGATGCCCGACGACAGGATGCCGGGCACGGCGATCGGGATGATGATGTAGAGCATCGCCTTCCAGCGCGAGGCGCCGTCGATGCGGGCGCACTCCTCGAGTTCCTTCGGGATGGCCTTGAAGTAGCCCATCATCAGCCAGGTACAGAACGGGATCAGAAACGTGGGATAGGTGAGGATCAGCGACCACGGCGTGTCGCCGAGGTGGAAATCGCGGATGATCTCGGCAAGCGGGATGAAGAGCAGGGTCTGCGGCACGAGATAGGTGACGAAGATCACCGTGCCGAGGCTGCCGGCGAAGGGAAAATTGAGCCGGGCCAGCGCATAGCCCGCCAGAACGCCGCAGAACAGCGAGATCAGCGTCGAGACCACGGCGATGAACATCGTATTCACCATCCAGCGCCCGAAGTCGGTCTCCTCGAAGAGATAGCGAAAGTGCTCGAGCGTCGGTTTGTTCGTCCAGAACGGCATGTAGTTCATGGCGTTCCACGGCCGGTAGAGCTCGCCGTCCGGCCGGAAACTGGTGACGATCATCCAGTAGAACGGGAACAGCAGGACGAAGACGAACAGGATGAGCGGAATGTTGTAGAACACCCACCGTCGCCACAGCGCACCCTCGATCATTCGTGCGTCTCCCCGCGAACAGCCATGTCAGCGGACCTCCACGCGGCGGATATAGAGAAGCTGGATCACCACGATCGCGAACAGGAACGGGAACATGGCCAGCGATACCGCCGCGCCCTGTGACAGGAGGCCTGTGCCGATGCCGATCTGATAGGCGTAGGTGGCGAACAAGTGGGTCGCATTCGCGGGTCCGCCGCCCGTCATGACATAGACGAGCTGGAAGTCGGCGAAGGTCTGGATCACCGAGAACAGCATTACCACCAGGGTCACCGGCAGCAGCAGCGGCCAGGTGATCAGCCAGAATCTCGCCCACGGCCGGGCGCCATCGATCGCGGCCGCCTCGTTCAGTTCCGGGCTGATGGTCTGCAGGCCGGCCAGCAGGCTGATGGCGAAAAACGGCACGCCGCGCCAGATGTTGACGACAATGATCGATGACATGGCGAGGCCGGGATCGCCCAGCCAGTTGATGCGCTGGCTGATGAAGCCGAGATGGAACAGGGTCCAGTTGATGACGCTGAAGGTGGGATCGAACATCCACTTCCAGGCGAACGTCGACAGCACAGTGGGAATGATGAAGGGCAGCAGGATGAAGGCGCGCACCAGCGCCTTGCCGCGGAAATGCCGGTTGAGCAGCATGGCAAGCCACAGCCCGAGCCCCAGCTTGAACACTGTTGTGACGCCGGTATACCAGAAGGTGTTCCACACCGACGTCCAGAAGATGTTGTCGTCCCAGAGCTTGGCGAAGTTCGCGAAGCCGACGAAGTGACCGGGGTCACCAACCTTGGCGTCGCTGAGAGCCAACAGAACGCCCTCGACGAAGGGATAGGCGATGAAAAGGCCGAGCAGAACCGCTGTGGGCGACAGCAGTGCGAACGCAAGCCAGCGCTCGTCTTCCAGCTTCCGCAGCCGTACGGCAGGGCGCCGTCCTGCCACGTCCGGGACTGCGGTCACTGTCATGTGTTGCCCACCGGTTGCGTTAAGCCGTCGCCACCTGCCTCACGCCGAATAGATCTTCTTCAGTTCGCCCTCGGCCCATTTCACCGCCTCCTCGGGTGCCATGCCCTGGACCGCCTTGGCGTACATGTCGGTGATGATGTACTTCGACAGTGCTTCGGCAGCCTTGGCGTTCGGCAGTCCGGCGTATCCGGGAGCCTGGCCGAGCTTGGCGGCGATCTTGAACGGCGCCATCACGGGATCTTCGCTCCAGAGCTTGTCCGATTCCCATTTCTCGGTGCACGGCGTGGCGAAGCCCTTCTGCGACTGGAACCATCTTGCGTAGTTCTTTTCGGCATGGATCCATTTCAGGAATTCCTTCGCCGCATCCTGGTTCTTGGAATATTTCATCAGCATGTCCGACTGCATCAAATGCATGCCGAATTGTCCCGCCGCGCC
>JAFEBU010000017.1 GCA_018242505.1 Pseudomonadota bacterium | reverse complement strand
GAGAGCTTCTCCTCCATCAGGTGGGAAGAGAGCTTCTCCTCCATCAGGTGGGAAGAGAGCTTCTCCTCCATCAGGTGGGAAGAGAGCTTCTCCTCCATCAGGTGGGAAGAGAGCTTCTCCTCCATCAGGTGGGAAGAGAGGCATGGCACCCGAGCGAGCCCTGACGGCCCTTACCCAACTTCTTGCCTTGATGGTGGCGAGGAGGACGAAGGGCGGCTTACCGCGTGAGCGGGAGCTGGGCGAAGATCGCTATGGCGGCGATCGCGAGCAGCAGCGTAAGCGAGCTGTACTGTACGAAGGAATGGCTGCGTGCGTCGATCAGCCGGCGGCGCAGGCGGACGAGGCGGGTCGACATCAGGGAAAGCTGGTCGCGACGTTGCTGAGCGTGTTCAGGAGCGTTTGGCCGAGGGTTGTCAGGGAAGCGACAGCGGCGATCGAGATCAATGCCGCTATGATCGTGTACTCGATCGCGGTCGCGGCGCGCTCGTCCGATAGAAGGCGATTGAGGATGGGCGGCATCACCCGGCTCCGTGAACACAGTTGAAGATTAAGGCCTGTACGCGCCGGGACCAAGGTAACGTTGGTATGGTTTGTCGCTGAAGAAAAAGGGCGGGGCCTTGCGGCTCCGCCCTTGTCCTTGCGGTCGACCGACCGGCAAAGGATCACATGCTGACGGCGACGTTGCTCAGCACGTTGCTGACAGTCTTGCCGAGCGTGGTCATTGCGGTGATGGCGGCCACGGCGATCAGGGCGGCAATGAGCGTATATTCGATGGCGGTGGCACCATCCGTGTCTTTCATCAGACGGCGAAAAATGGACAGCATCAGTATCTCCAAAAGAATGCGTTGCCTTGCCAAACTCTTCTTGACCGTCCATGCCGCCGAGGTTGGTCGGCTGGTCGTGAAGCGGCTCAACCTCGTTAAATACGTTGAGGTATTCCTGTAAAATATTGAAATTAATGACGGACTCAATGAACGTATTGTATCAAACGCATCTTCGGACCGTGCTATCGTTCCAGCAACAGGGAGAACGATCGTGAAATCAATCCTGACAATGATCTGGGCGGCCGACGATCCGGCGGCCTTTGTCCTGGCGGCCAAGCTGGCGCGTACCTTCGAGGCGCGGCTGGTGGGGCTGGAGCCGCCATCCTACGGCGTCATGAGCATGGCCTGGGCCGATGCCGGAATGGGCGCGCCGATCGGCGGCGGATTGGCCGAGGACGCCGAGGAGCGCCAGCGCGTGGCGGCGGTGAAGCAGGCGTTCGAGCAGAGTGCGGCTGGCCTTGCCTCCGAGTGGCGCGCCGCCGACGACAGCGGCCCGACCGCGATCGGCGTGGTCGGTCGCGCCTTCGATCTGCTGGTGATGCCGCAGCCGGGGCCGCTGCCCAAGATGCCGGAAAGCGTGTTCGAGACGGCCTTGTTCGATTCGGGCCGGCCGGTGCTGGTCGTGCCGCAGGGCTTTCAGGGCATGGTCGGCAAGCGCATCCTGTTCGTCTGGAACGGCTCGACCGAGAGTGCACGCTCGATCTCGCTCGCCATGCCGATGCTCGCCCGTGCCGAGTCGATCGACGTCATGAGCGTCGAGGGCGCCGGCGTGCCGGGGCCGAGCGCGGCCGAGATCGCCCAGTCGCTGCTGGCGCACGGCCTCAAGGTCACCAGCCAGGTCGTGAAGGCCGGCACGCGTTCGGCCGGCCAGGCGATCGTCGATACGGCGAAGGCCGGCGGCGCCGACCTGATCGTGAAGGGCGCCTACACCCAGAGCCGGCTGCGCCAGATGATCTTCGGCGGCATGACGCGGCACCTGATCCTGCACTCGCCGCTGCCGGTGCTGTTCTCGTACTGAATGGCGCGAGCCTTCATTTTTCCCCTCTCCTAGCCTCTCCCCCGAGCGGGGGCCGAGGGACATGAAGGACGCACGCGTCTCTCATCCTTCGCCTCTCTCCCTGGCGGGGCGAGGGACATGAGGGACACGCGCATCTCTCTTCCTTCGACTCTTCCCCTGGCCGGGGCCGAGGGACATGAGGGACGCGCGCACGTCTCTTCCTTCGGCCCTCTCCCTGGCGGGGCGAGGGACATGAGGGACTCGCTCTTCACCTCTTCTTCACCTCGCCTCCGATCGGGGTGAGGGACATAAGGCGCACGCGAGTCTCTCATCCTTCGACCGACTCTTCCCCTGGCGGGGATGAGGGGCATGAGGGACTCGCTCGTCACGTCTTCTTTACCTCCCCCCGATCGGGAGAGAGGCGGGGAGAAGGGGCGACGCACGCCGCCGGCTGCGCGCTTGGCCACGCGTGCGCGCCTGGCGGGTGTGCTAGAAGGCCGGCCATGACAACGGGTCGGAATCTTCCCATCGTGCTGAGGGCACGTCGTCGACCGCGATGGCCGGCGACGGCGGCGGCCATGCTGGCGCTCGCGGCAGTGGTTGCAGGTTGGCTGCTGTTTGGCCGCGAGACGCCGATGCCAGGCATCACGGTGGGCGAGCGGCTGGCGGCGCTGCAGGCCGAGCGCGCGACGCTGCAGGCGAAGGCCGACGGCGAGAGCCGGCTCGAGCTGGTCTCGGCCTTCCGGGTCGCAAGCCTGCTCACCGACGCCATCGCCGTGCGCATGGCGGGCGAGCGCGAGCGCGCCTTCGCGAGCCTGGGTGTGGCGCAGCGCCAGCCCTTCGCCGAGATCGATGCGCTCGATGCGGCCCTGACCGAGGCGTTGGCGCGACCGGGCGAGGGCTCGCGCCAGGCGGTCGCGGCCCCGCAGAAGCGCGTGCAGGAGGTCCTCGACAAGATGGCGGGGGACGGCAAGCCGCTGGTGCTGCAGTTCAGCCCGCGCTTCGTGCCGCCGCGCCGTGCCAGCGGCGAACTCGCCCTCGCGCCCGACGCGACTGCCGGGCCGCCGGCGAAGACCGTTGGCGAAGCGGCCGCGCCCGCCGGCGCGCCGCCTCCATCGGACAAACCCGCATCGGACAAATTCGCATCGGACAAGCCTGCGCCCGACGCATCCGCGTCCGACAAACCCGCATCGGGCAAATCCACATCGGACAAACCCGCATCGAACAAGCCTGCGCCCGACGCATCCGCGTCCGACAAACCCGCATCCGAGAGACCCGAGTCGGTGACGGTGCCGCGCTATGTGCCCGCCTTCGCCGCGCCCGGAGACGATCCGCCGGTCGAGATCGAGGTCGCGGCGGTAGGCTTCGACGAAGACAACCCGCCGGTTCTGATGGTCGGCGCCTGGCAGGGGCCGGCGCGGGTGACGCCACTGCGGCTGCATTTCTCGGTGCCGCGCCGCGCCTTCGCGACCGACCCGGCGCGCTCGACCTTCGCCCCCGGCATGCTGTCCTTCCGCCATGGCGGCAGGACAGTGAGCTTTCAGCTCCTGTTCGTCGCGCTGCCCGACCGGCTGGGGCAGTTCGCGCTCGACCAGAAGGTGCGCACGATGGTGCCCGAATCGAAGACGCTGGTGTCGCCCGAGCTTCTGGCGCGCGCCGAGGCCGGCAAGACCGCGACGGTGCGCCACTGCTTCGATCCGCCGGCCGACGCGCGCTTCGACAAGTCCGATCGACGCGTCATCGAGGTCCAGCGGCTGGGCTGGATCGGCGACGTGAGCGATCCGACCCAGAACGAGGGCTCGGTCGAGTTCGCCAAGGATGAGAAGCCCGACCAGATCTGCCTGATCGTGACGGCAAAGCCCGCCGACCCCCAGGCGCGCACCGCGACCATCGGCCGGTTCGAGGCGACGGTGGTGCAGAACCGCGCCGAGGACGCGCCGCTCAAGACCGGCGTGCGGGCGCTCGACTGGAACGAGCCGGTGCGCGTGCCGCTCGATGCGCGCACGGTCGAATGGCGGCTCTATTTCAAGCTGCTCGGCGAGATCAACCGCGAGTTCGACACGCCGCTGTCAGGCAACGCGCCGCTGCCCACGGGCTTGCCGTTCCTGCACCTGGAGCGCGACGCCGACGGCAAGACCCTCATCCTGCGCGCCGACCCGACCGCTGTGCCTTAGCTAATTCTCGTTTGTGCGGTCACGGCAACCGCTTGCAGTAGCAGACGCAGCGCTCGGCTTCGGTGAAGCCGAGCGCTGCGTGCATTCGCTGGCTGGCCTCGTTCCCGATCTCGGTGTCGGACGCGAGTTCGCCGACGCCCAGCCCGCGGGCCCACGCCTCGACCGCCGCGCACAGGAGCCGCGCCGTTCCGCGTCGCCGTCCTTTGGGTTGCACGTAGAGGCCTTCGAGGAAGCCGACCGGCGAGGTCGAGCAGCCGTTGACGTAGTCCGTGCGCAGCGTGGCTTCGGCGAAGCCCACGGCGGCGCCCGTCTCGTCGCGGGCGACGAAGGCGGCTGCCGCCGCCTCCTGGTCGAGCAGCGCGATCGCTTCGCGTTCCAGTCCGCGCCGGTCGGCCTTCGGCCACAGCGCCGCGCGCAGGGCGACCCATTCGTCGACCGTCGCGCGGGTCGCGCGTTCGATCCTGATCATGACGCCCCCATCGCGGCCCCTGTCGCGGCGTGGATCTCGGTGCAGTGGCGCACGAGATTGGGATGCGTAGACACGAATTGCTTCAATGGCGTGTCGATATCGTAGAAATGGATGTTGGCGATGAAGCCGTAGATCGCCGCGTCGACGCTGCCCGCCTTCGGGCCGTGCACGAAGCCCGCGGCGGGCACGAGGTTCGCCAACACGGCGAGATCGGCCAGGCCGCGGGCATAGGCGGCAGCGGGCGCATAGCGGCCGACCCCCTGGAAGTGGTAGCGCTGGGCGTTGAACTCCCTGGCCTTCAGGAGGCCGGCCTCGGTGAGGTGCGGATGCTCGCGGCGCAGCGCCGCTGCAAACAGCGGCCAGTAGCGCTCGTCCTTCCAGCGCGAGTACGACATCACCCAGTACAGGTCGTCGAGCAGGCGGCTCACCAGAAGGTTGGTGTCGCGCTGCGCCTGCGTCAGCCCCCGGTCGATGTCGGGTCGGTGCCTGGCGAAAAGGTGCGCCAGGATGGTGTCGCTGTCGCCGATCGTCTCGCCGTCGTCGACGATATAGGGAAGCTGGCCGCGCGGCGCCGCCGCGGCGTCGAACAGGTGCTCGTGCGTGAAGGCAAGCCGCGCGAGCTTCAGGAAGGCATAGACCTTGAGGCCGTAGCCATTGTTGTCGGCGACGCCGAACAGCGCCGGATAGGAATAGAGCGTGATCATGTCGTTCCCGCCTGTGCCGCCGTCGCGGTCGCCTTCAGTCGCGCCACGCGCGCTTGCGTTCGATCCGGCAGACGACGCGGCTCAGCGAGCGCGACCGCGTGCCGCCGATCTGGGATCGCATGTCGCCACCCACGCCCTCGAGCCTCAGCACCCAGTCACGGTAATCGAACTCGGCCGAGGTGTCGAAATCCGCCGCTTCGACGATCTGCTGGAAGGACGCGGAGCCGGCCACCGGGTCGGTCAGCGCCAGGATCACGCGGCCGACCTGGACGCCGTTCTGGAAGATGCCGTCCGGGTCGCGCGAGGCGGGCGGCGGTTCGGCCTTCAGCCGGGCGATCTCCCGCTCCAGGTTGGCGATCCGACCGGCGTCCGTCGACTGGCGGTCCTCCATCTCGTTCCGCAGTTCGTGGTACAGCGAAGCCGGCGCACCGGCGAGCCGCCGCAAGTAGAGCAGAGGCAGCGACAGGAAAGGAACGGCCGAGGCGATGCGGCGGCCGATGTCGTCCGACGGCAGGCCGAGGTGGCCGAGCGCAAACCAGACGGCGACTGCGCCCACGGCCTGGGCGAGGAGCCAGGCGAGACAGCGCAGCGGCGTCGCGGCGATGTCCGTCGCCGTCTTCCGCCACGCCCGCCGATGAACCTGCCCCCAATAGCCCATTGTCGATCCCATTCACGAATCCAGGCCCACGAATCTCCAGGCCCACGAATTCAGGCATGCACCATCGCTCCGGCCGGAACCGGATCGCGCGACCTGAAAAGCGTGTGCGTGCGCCCCCACAAACGGCGAACCGTGGGCGGCGCCAATCTAGCATCCGTTTGCCGCCAAGCGAAGCGCATCCTGCCGCTTTGCGCCGAGGGGACGGCGTCGCGATTCGATTTCAGTTGTCGACCGGACGGTTTTCGAGCGGACGGTTTTCGACCGGACGGTGGTGCACCCAGTATTCGTAGGCGCAGCCGCGCAATTCGAACGTTCGCTCGCAGACCGCGCCGAGGCGCTCGACGACCCGTTTCGAGGCGAGATTGTCGGGACGAATGAAGCTCGCCGCCCGGTCCAATGGAAAACGGTCGAACAACCACGCACGCGCCGCTCTCGCCGACTCGGTGGCGAAGCCCCGGCCCCAAAAGGGCTGGTCGAGCGAGTAGGCGATTTCGGGTTCCGGCCAGTCGAGCGGACAAAAGATGCCGACGCTGCCGATGAACGTCCCGTCGTCGATTTTTTCGCAGGCCCACATCCCGTAGCCGCGCAAGGCCCACGAACCGAGGGACATGAGCATCGTTCGCCAGACCTCGGCCGGCGTGGAGGTGCGTGCCATGACCATGTAGCGCATCACCTCCGGGTTCGCCTGCATCGCGGCGTAGGCGTCGAGGTCGCCGGCGCGGAACGCGCGAAGCCGCAGGCGCTCGGTCGTGACAGTCGGAATCTCGAACGTCGTCATCTTCCTGTCCTCGATGTCGGCAACGTCGGCGATGCTCGCAACGACGGCTCGGTGTCGCGAACGGCCCGTCAGGGGAGCGTCACCATCTCGGCGAGCGCTTCTCGTTGAAGGCGGCGAGGCCTTCCTGCGCATCGTCGGTCTCGATGATGTTGCAGATCGTCTCGACCGTGTTCTCGATCGCGCGGCGGTACTCGAAATCGTTGGCGCGCATGAAGGCGTCGCGCGCGAGCTGCATCACGACCGGCGATTTCGCCGCGAAGTCGCGCGCCACCTCGCGTGCAGTGTCCATCACCTTTGCCTGTGGCACCACGCGGTTCACGAGGCCCATGGCGCAGGCGTCGGCGGCGGAAACGGGCTTGCCGCTGAACAGCAGTTCGAACGCCTTGTGCCGGCCGATCTGGCGCGGCAGGTGGACGAAGTGCATGGCCGGGATCACGCCGACCAGGATCTCGGGATAGCCGAGGCTTGCCGTCTCGCTCGCGACCAGCACGTCGCACGAGACCGCGAGGGTGACTCCGGCGGCGCGCGCCGGGCCGGTGAGGGCGGCGACCGTCGGCTTGCCCAGGCGGTACTGCAGGTCGTGCATCTCGAGGTAGAGCTTCTCGAGGTAGCGCCGCAGGTCGAGGCCGCGCTTGCCGCGGATCATGGCGAGGTCCATGCCGCCCGAGAAGGCGCGCTCGAAGGCGCTGGTCAGGATCACGGCGCGCACGCCCGGATCCGCCTTGGCCTGGCGGTAGGCGGCGTTGATCTCCTCGATCAGGCCGTGGTCGATCGCATTCACCGGCTCTCGACGCATGGTGATCTCCGCCACCCGCTCGCGCACCGTGTAGTCGAGGTTCTTGAACGTCACCCGCACTCTCCTCGTTTGGCGGAGAACTTCATGCCTCATCGCGGCATGGGTCTCCAGTGGAGCTCGGGGTGCGGGGGACAGGGCGCACAGCCGGAGGCGTCCTGTCGAGGCCCGTAGCGGATTTACGTACTGCGGCCCACGATCGGGTTACATGCTGCGGCCCAGGATCAGGTCGAAGGCCGCGGTCAGGTCGGCGAGGCCGGCCGGCTTGTGCGCGACAGGCACGGTGAGAAGCCTTTTGGGCATCGAGACCTTCTCTTCATAGCCTGTGACGAAGATGAAGGGGATGCCGTGCGTCACGAGGGCGTCGGCCACCGGCTCCGCCGTCTGCGCCCCGAGCCCGAAATCGACCAGCGCGCAGTCCGGTCGCCTCGGGTTTTGCAGCGCCGCCAGGGCATCGCGCACGCTATGGGCGAGCAGCACGGTCGCGGCGCCGAGCGAGCGCAGCATGTCCTCGAAATCGACGGCGATCAGGAACTCATCCTCGACGATCAGAACGTTCAGCGCCGACAAAACAGGCACGCGGGCTCCTTGTTTCTCTTTTCCTGCACGTTCGTGCCGTCTTAAGAATGCAGGTCTCGAATAGCAGTCCCGGTCCCATTTGTCCGTGCACAAGTGGACACTTGGACGAACCGTGCGACCCCGGGGGTCGGCGTCGTCTGACAGAGGAGCGTCACATCAATCCCCCCAGCAAGGCCGACCTGGTGCAGAATGGCCTCCTCGCAGTGCTCGTCGAAGAAGACCGTGCGCGGCTTGCCCCGCAGATGACGGTTGCTGTCCTGGAGGTCGGACACATCCTCCATCACGCCGGCGACGACGTGGTCGATACATGGTTCCCGCTCGGCGCGGCTCTTGCCGCCTTCAACCTCGACATCGAGGGCGGCGATGCGATCGATGTCGCGCTGGTCGGGCGCGAAGGCGCGGTCGGCGGCATCGTCTCGAATGGCAGCCTGCCGGCCTATTCGACCGCGCTGGTGCGTTCGCCCGGTCGCTTCGTCAGGATCAAGACAACGATGCTCGAGCAGGCAAAGCTCGAATCGCTCGCATTGCGCCACTGGTTCTCGCGCTATTCCGACTGCCTGCTGGCGCAGGTGTTCCAGATCGCGGCCTGCAACGCCACGCACACGATCAGGCAACGCACCGCACGATTCCTGCTGGGCGCATTGACGCGCACCGGCGATCCCGCCGTCGCCATCACCCAGGATCAACTGGCGGAAATGCTCGGCGTCGGCCGCACCTTCGTCAGCCGCGTGATCGGCGAGATGCGCAACAGCGGCGTCATCGAAAGCCGGCGCGGCCGGCTGGTGGTCAAGGACGAAGCCGGGCTGCGCAGGCAGTCCTGTGCCTGCGCAGCGGCGATCGACGAGCATTTCAAGCGGGTGCTGAGCGGGATCTATCCCGCCGGCTGACCCGCACGATGATCCTCTACCGCGATGGCACGGATCCTCTACCGCGATGGCACGTAGACGGTGCGTGGCGGCGGATCGGTCACGACAACGGTGCCGGGCGGCGGCGGCGGATCCGCCACCACGACGCGCGCCGGTTGGGGCGCGGGCGCGGGTCTCTCCACGACCGTTTCGTGCCGGTATGCGCACCCGCCGATGAGGGCGGTGAGCGCGACGGTCAGGACAATTTCCTTGATCTGCATATGATCTCCTTCGTGCGAATGTGCACGGTGGCGACATGAACGCCGTGCGCCGGGAGGCGTTCCGGATGCCCCAGAATCGCCGCCGATTTGCCCTGAGGCCGGCAATGACCGACACTGAGCGGAACCGGCAAGACCACACCCCGTTCCCACATTCCCATGAGCGACGACATCAACGAGGGGGCGACCCGGCTTGCCGCGTTACGGGCATACGATGTGCTCGATACGCCGCCCGAGCCGCAGTTCGACGACATTGTCCGCCTCGCGCAGACGCTCTGCGCGACTCCGATCGCCCTCATGAGCCTGGTGGCGGCCGACCGGCAGTGGTTCAAGGCACGCATCGGCCTCGAGGCGCATGAGACGCCGCTCGACCAGTCGGTCTGCATTCACGCCCTCAAGGAGCGCGACCTGCTGGTCATTCCCGACCTCACGCAGGACGAGCGTACACGGATCAACACGCTGGTGACCGGCGGACCGCGGCTGCGCTTCTATGCCGGCGCGGTGCTGCGGACTCCCGAAGGCCAGGCGCTGGGCGCGCTGTGTGTCATCGACACCAAGCCGCGGCCCGGCGGGCTGACGGCGGACCAGAAGCAATCGCTGCTGGCGCTCGCACGCCAGACCATGCTGCTGTTGCAATACCGTCGTGCCCTCAGCCATCGCATCGAGGCCGTCGAATCGGCGCAGCGTGCGGGTGGCGTCGGCATCTTCGAGATCGACATCGCAAGCGGCACGCTCTTGCCGTCGAGCGAGTTCTGCCATTTGTTCGGCCTGCCCGCGCGGCAGACGTTCGCGGCGACCGAGATCGAGCGGCTGGTGCTGCCCGAGGATCGCGACGCCATTTCCAGCCGCCTCACGCGCGCATCGGGCACGGCGCCGCTCGACACGCAATACCGCATCCGCCGGCCGAGCGACGGCAAGGTGCGATGGATCGGTCGCCGTGGCGCCTTCGAGCACGATGCCACGGGCCGGCCGACGCGCCTGCGCGGCGTCGTGCAGGACATCACCCAGCGCAAGCACCTCGAAGCACGCCAGCAGATGTTGAGCCAGGAGCTGAGCCACCGCATGAAGAATGCACTGGCCCTGGTCAATGCCATTGCCACCCAGACTCTCCATCACGTTGCCGATCAGGCGGCACTCGAAGCCTTCAGCCGGCGCATCATGGCGCTCGGCAAGGCACAGGAGGTGCTGCTTGCACAATCGATGACGGGCGCGCCGATCCGCTCCGCGATCGAAGGCGTGGTCGGGTTGCTCGTCGATCCGCGCCAGGTCGTCCTGAAGGGACCCGAAATCGACATCAACGCGCGCTCGGTCCTCTCCTTCTCGCTGTTGATTCACGAGCTTGCCACCAATGCAACGAAGTACGGCGCGCTGTCGAAGGAGGGGGGCCGCGTCGTCGTCGACTGGCGCATCGAGGACACCGTCAAGGAAGCCGAGCTGGTTCTGGCCTGGCGCGAGGAAGGCGGTCCCGCCGCGTCGCCGCCCGAGCGCCGCGGTTTCGGTTCGCGGCTGATCCAGTCAGGTCTGGCGGGAACTGGACATGTGGATATTCGTTACGAATCGGCAGGTCTGCAGGCGGAGTTCCGCGCCCCGCTTGCGTTCCTGACCCATTCCTAGCCGGCGTCGCGGCGAGAGTAGCAGGTGGTCGTGTCCAATCCCGTGGTGCTGATCGTCGAAGACGAGCCGCTGTTGCGGCTGAGCGCCGCCGCAATGATCGAGGAGGCGGGTTTCGAGACCTGCGAGGCCGGCTCGGCCGAAGAGGCGATCGCGTTGCTCGAGGCCGACAGCCGGATCGGCATCGTGTTCGCCGATGTCGACTTGCCGGGGAGCATGGACGGCCTGCGCCTCGCCGCCGCGATCCGAGACCGATGGCCGCCGGTCGAACTGGTTCTGACGTCCGGCCATGTGCGGGTGAGCGACGTCGACCTGCCGGAACGCGGCCTTTTCCTTCCCAAACCGTACAGCGCCCTTCAGCTCGTCCACGCCGTGGAGACATTCGTCCACTGACGGACATGTGGCGTGCGAGCGCCCCGGCCGCGCTATGCTCCGTGCCGATCTGATCGCAGGGGGCATCGATGAAGCCATACGTGATCTGCCACATGGTCTCGAGCGTGGACGGCCGCATCCTGAACAGCCGCTGGCGGCCGAAGGGCGCCAATTCGGGCAATCTGTTCGAGCGCCTGCACGACCAGCTCGAAGGCGATGCCTGGCTGGTGGGCCGCGTCACCGGCCGCGAGTTCGCCAAGAAGGACGTCTATCCGGCGCAGGCCGACCGGACCTATCCGCGCGAGCCCTGGTTCGTGCGCCGCGATGCCGACGCCTACGGCATCGTACTCGACGCGCACGGCAAGATCGCCTGGGGCCGCGCCGATATCGGCGGCGATCCGATCGTCGCCGTACTGACCGAACGGGTTTCGGACGCCCATCTCGCGGCGCTGCGCGCCGACGGCGTGTCGTACGTCTTCGCCGGACGGGCCGAAGTCGATCTCGCGCTGACGCTGGAGATCCTGAACCAGGAGCTCGGCATCGAGCGCCTGCTGCTCGAAGGAGGCGGCGGGGCGAACGGCGCCTTCCTGCGCGCCGGCCTGGTCGACGAGATCAGCCTCGCGATCCTGCCCGCGGTCGATGGCGCCAAGGGAGCGCCGAGCGTGTTCGACTCGAGCAGCGAGGAATCCGGGATTCGCGCGCCGTTGACCGCGATGGCCCTGCAAAGCTGCGAGGTGCTGGACGGCGGCGCCGTCTGGCTGCGGTACCTGCTTCAGAACGAGTGACGCCGGGGGAGACCTCTACCGGATCGCCTCCGGGCGGTTCTTGCTCATTCTGCGGATTCACATGCCCTTGAGCGAGCGAGGCGCTCGCGGTCCGGAAAGGCATGAACGCCATCGAAGCGCGTGGATGACGCCGCGCGGTGCTCGCGGTCCTTGCAGGCATGACCGGAGGGGTCGTCTCGCGGACAGCCGGCGCGTTCGCATGACGCGGATTTATGACCCGGAATAGATTCATGATCTGGAACGCGCGGGCTCCGCGTGCCACGGTGATGCCGAAACCATCCGGAGGCGCGCCATGAGCCAGCTCGATGTCGCCCAGAACGACGTTGCCACAGGCAGCCAGAACGACGTTGCCGCAGACATGAGGAGTGTTCCGTCGGCCTATGTGCCGTCGCTGCAGCGCACGGAAGGCCAGCCGCCGCCGGTCGCGGCGCACGGCGGCCTGTCCTACATGTCGTTCGACCGCGGCGGCGATGCGGGAACCGCGGAAGCGCTCAGGGACGCACTGGCCGAGATCGCGAGCGGCGAGAGCCAACGCGTCATCGACATGATCGACAAGGCGCCGCCGGGCCCGATCAAGACCCGATGGGGCCTCGCGTTCCGCGATTACGACGAGTGTGTGAGGTACATCCGCGAGTCGAACAGCCTCAAGGTCCCCGAGGGCGGCGTGGCGCTGCCGCTGGCCTATACCGTCTACGATCGGCCGTCGTATTCCGTTGTTCCATCCAACGCGCTCTGGCGGGACCCGGCGCAGGCCGAGACGGCGGCGATCCTGCGCCGGAACGAGGAGGACAACCGGCGGCGGAACCTCTATTTCCCTCATGTGCTGCGCGATGCGCGGCGCATCGGCGAGTATTATCCCGGCCTTTCGCCCTCGAGCCCCGAGTGCATGGACCGGCTCGGCGTTTCGCTGGCGCATCTCGAGTCCAGGTGCTCGAACTTCTACGATGCGGCGGAAGTGGAGCGTGTGTTCTACCCCGAGATCGAGAAGCTGCTGCTGGACTTCTTCCCGGGTGCGACCGATGCGCTGGTCTATAACCACGACGTGTTCGACAAGGACTACACAGGCGACCGCACGGAAGACCAGGACAACAAGAACCCGGGCGTGAACGCCCGTTACGTCAACCTCGTGCACAACGACCTGAACGACAACTCGGGCCGTGTACGTTGCCGTGAGCTGCTCACGAAGAACCTGCGCAACTTCGGGCGCACGCAGCACTGCTCCGAGGAGGAGGCCGACGCGAAGATGTCGCGGCGGTTCATGTCGATCAATCTCGCCAAGCCGATGGAGACGGTCGAGCAGTTCCCGTTCGTGCTTTGCGCCTGGCCGTCCTTCGCCGACCAGCCGTACATCACCAACTACCGGATCTACGACGACCGTGTCGGCGAGACCACCCGCTTCACTTATCGTCCCGACCACGAGTGGTACTGGTTTCCCAAGCAGACGCCCACCGAGGTCTCGATGCTGAAGTGCTACGACTCGGTGACCGACGGCTCCGTCTCGCGCTGGTCCTTCCATACGGCCTGCATCGACCCGACCGCGCCCGCCACCGCCCGGTGCCGCAAGAACGTCGTGGTCCGGGCCTACGTCTTCTTCTAGCAGGCTGTTGAAGAAGGGTTTTGAGCCGCGCGTCCAGGCAATATCGATTCAAGGGCAGCTAGCAGGCTGGTGAAGAAGGGTTTTGAGCCGCGCGTCCAGGCAATATCGTTCAAGGGCAGCTATCAGGCTGTTGAAGAAGGGTTTTGAACCACACGTCCGGGCAATATCGATTCAGCGCCGAGACCGCACGCTGGGTTCGGGATTGCGAGATTCAGGATTGTGAGATTCAAGAGTGTGCCGCTCTCGATTCGATTGCAGCGCGTCATGTCGTAGTCCCCGGCTTTTCAACAGACGGCTCGACCGCTCCTGCGTCTTCTTCCGGGAAGGCGGGAAGGGGCTGCGGGTGTCGGTGGAACCCGCCCACCGGGGGCACGACATTGCCTGACCTTCCAGCAGGGTCGCGGCCTGGATCAGGTCCTGCCCCCCAGCGTCGATCATCGCCAGCACGGCAATAACTGGCGGCCGCTTGCGGGTGGATCGCAAGGTTCGAGATCATCCGGGCATCCATCGCATGGAGCCGCAATGCGTCCGGCCCGAGTCCTCGCCGTCATCCTTGCCGTCGAAACGCAACGCCGCAGCCTCTCCTGCGTTGAAGGCAAAGCCTGACAGGCGCCTTCAGCACAGGTTCAGCACAAGTTCAGCACAGGCACCATCAGCACAGGTTCAACACAGGCTCCTTCAGCACAGCACCATCGCTTCCTTCTCACGTCGGAGGTCGAACCATGACGCAGTTCCCTGCGGACACGCTCAAGGCCGTGCACGATCAGCAGGAAGTCGCGATCCGGACCGGCAGTCACCCGGCGAACGCGGTCACGATCTGGGCGGTCGTGTCCGACGACGAGGTCTTCGTGCGCTCGGTGCGCGGCCCCAAGGGGCGCTGGTATCGCGACCTCGCGAAGGGCGGGCCGGCCATGCTGGACGTCGGCGGCCGGCAGCTCGCGGTGCAGGCGGTCCCGGCGACCGACCCGGCGGCCGTGGATCGCGCGAGCCGCGAATATCTCAGAAAGTACCGGGCGAGCCCCTACGCACAATCGATGGTGCAGCCCCACGTGCTCGCGACCACGCTGCGCCTGGAGCCCCGCTGATCGGCGGCGCTGACAGACGAGAGAGTGCGCGCGCGTAAACCTAGCGCGCGCGGGCGGCGGCGATGCGGCTCCAGATGAAGAGCACCACGATCGCGCCCACGGTGGCGGCGATGAAGCCCGCACCCTGGTCGGGCGCGTACCAGCCGACGGCCTGGCCGACGAAGGTCGCGAGGAAGGCGCCGGCGATGCCGAGCACCGTCGTCAGGATGAAGCCGGTGGGTTTGTTCGGCGCCGACGAGAGCAGACGGGCGAGGATGCCCGCCACGAAGCCGATCAGCACGATCCAGAGAAAGCCGCCCATGGTTGCTCCGTTCCAGTCAGACGACGCGGTTCATTTCGTCGGCGGTCGGCAGGCGACCGTCGGGTGTGAGCTGGTCGACCAGGCCCGGCAATTGCTCGCTGAGGCCCGACAGCAGCGCCTGGCGCGACATCCCGGTCTGCTGGGTGAGGAAGTCGATCTGGTCGGGCGTCAGCACCTGTGCGAGATCTTCGGTCGAGAGCGCATGGTTCTGGCCGCCGCCGACCCACGAACTCGCCGCAGCGCCCTTGCCCGCGCCATGGAACTGGTCGAGCAGCTCGCCCAGCCCGCCGGTAAGCAGGCCGCCGAGTCCACCGGCCGCGCCGGCCCCGCCCAGCAGGCCTCCCAGGATCCCGCCGAGCCCGCCCGCGCCGGCGCCGCCCTGGAGTCCGCTCAGGATTCCACCGAGTCCTCCGAGGCCGCCCGCACCGGCACCCGCGCCCGCACCGGTACCTGCACTGGCGCCGCCACCGCGCAGAAGATCGTCGAGTCCGGCGGTGAGGCCGCCGCCGGCCGCACCGCCGGTCGGCGCTGCGCCAGGAAGGGACGGCGTGCCGGTCGGAGCGGGAGCGGCAGGCGCCGTCGCCTGGCTGCCGCCGAAGCTCTTCATCGCCTTGTAGGCCAGCAGGGCCAGCAGGGCCATGGTGAGCGGCGACATGCCGCCGCCGCCGGAACGGTCCGCCCCGCCGCGAGGTCCGTTCTGCATGCCGTTCAGGATGTCCATCAGGCCCATCGTCGCCTCCGCACGTTGCCTGTCAATCTGCGATCACGCTGCCAGACGAACGATGGCCTTGTCTATCGCGATTCTCGTCATACGTGCGATGGATGCGTTTGCCGGTGACGTGGCGCGGTGACGTGGCCCAGTGACGTGGCCCAGTGACGTGGCCCGGTGACGTTGCCCAGTGACGCGGCCCGGTGACGCGGCTCGGCGGCATGGTGGCGCAAAAGAGGGACGACGTGCAGCGATGCGACCACATCATCTTAATCATCATCTTGTCGCCATCGGCCTGGTCGTGACGACGATTTTCGCAGCTCCAGCTTGGGCGCAAACCCAATCGGAGATGAACGGGCAGGCGGGACGCGGGCTTCGGGAGGCGGAGGAGCAGCTAAGGAGATTCTACACGCGCCTGGAGACGAAATACGCAGCCGAAACCATGGCTGGCTTTCGTGAAACTCAGGAAGCATGGCTTCATTTCAGGGAAATCGAGTGCGCCTTCGAAACCAGGGACACGGTCGGTGGCTCGATTCATCCGATGCTCGTCGATCAATGCAAAACGCGGATGACCCTGCAGCGCGTGAAGGACCTCGAACTCCTGTCGAATTGCCAGGAAGGACACCTGGGCTGTCCAGTGCGCTAGGCATCGATCGGTGAGTGGCAAATCCGATCGGTGAGTGGCAATTCGCCGCCTACTCGGCGGCGATCGGAACGGGCGAGACGTGCAGTTCGCCGCGCGCCTGCCGCGTCACGACCCAAGCTCCTTGCAGGGCGAGTCCTGCCATGATGGCGGCGACGATGGCGTCGGGCCAGCCTGTCCCGGTGCCGAATACGCCGGCCGCTGCGATCAGCACCGCGAGATTGCCGAGGACATCGTTGCGCGTGCAGATCCACGCCGAACGCATGTTGGCGTCGCCGCCGCGATAGCGCCAGAGGATCGCAAACGATGCGCTGTTGGCGATCAGCGCCGTGGCGCCCACCGCACCCATGGTGACGGCCTGCGGCACCGTGTGGTGCCACAGATGCCATCCGGTGATGGCGAGCACCCAGATCCCGAAGGCGCCCATCGCCGCGCCCTTGGCGAGCGCCGCCATCGCGCGGTAGCGCAGCGCCATTCCGACGACCACGAGGGAAATGCCGTAGTTGGCCGCATCGCCGAGGAAGTCGAGCGCATCGGCCTGCAGGGAGGCCGAGCCGGCCAGCAGGCCGGCGCCAATCTCGACCATGAACATGGCCGCGTTGATGGCGAGCACGATCCAAAGCGCCCGGCGATAGGCCGGACCACCGTCATCGGGCTCGCAATGCTGGCAACAGTTCGCGCTCATGGTGCTGGCTCATGGTGCTGATCGTTTTGCATGAGCCTATAACACTTCCCTGTCAAATCACCTCTCGCCCGGCCAAATCACCTCTCGCCGGCAGGCGGAGGAGACACCGGAACAAGGACGATCGATGGACGACGAGTACGATTTTGTCATCGTTGGCGGCGGCTCGGCCGGCGCGGTTCTCGCAGCGCGGCTGAGCGAAGATCCGGCGATCCGGGTGCTGCTGCTCGAGGCCGGGCGCGACTTCCGCACCGCCGAGACACCGCCGCACATCCGCATCCCCAATCCATTGCGCGCCATCGGCGACGACGATTATCGCTGGCCCAGGCTCCTGGCCCGGCGCACCGAGCGGCAGGAGCCGAAGCTCCTGTGGCGCGGGCGCGCGATCGGCGGCAGTTCGACCATCAACGGCCAGATCGCGATCCGCGGCCTGCCGGAGGATTTCGAGGACTGGGTCGCATCGGGCGCGCGCGGCTGGGGCTGGGACGAGGTCCTGCCGTATTTCCGCAAGCTCGAGAGCGACGTCGATTTCCCCGACGCGCCCTACCACGGCGCGAGCGGACCGATCCCGGTCTACCGCGCACCGGTCGAGGCGTGGGGCCACGTCGATCGCGCGGTCAAGGACGCGGCGCTGGCGCTGGGCTACGGCTGGTGCGACGACCACAACGCGCCGAAAGGGACAGGCGTGTCGCCCTACGCGATCAACAGCCGCGCAGGCCTGCGCATCTCGACCAACGACGGCTATCTCGAACCGGCGCGCGGGCGCGCCAACCTCACGATCGTGGGCCATGCGCTGGTCGACACGCTCGCCTTCGAGGGCAACCGCGCCCATGCCAGCGGCGTCAGCGTGCGGATCGACGGCGAGGCGCGCACGGTGCGGGCGCGGCGCGAGGTGCTGCTGTGCGCCGGCGCCATCCATTCGCCCGCCATCCTGCAACGTTCCGGCATCGGCCCGCGCGATCTGCTGGGGCGCTTCGGCATCGAGGTCGTGGCCGACCGGCCGGTCGGGCAGCACTTGCTCGACCATCCCATCCTCAGCCTGATGCTCGACCTGCGCGAGACGGCGCGTGTCTCGACGCTGATGCACCGCCACACCAATTGCTGCGTGCGCTATTCCTCGAACCTCGCGGGCGCCGGCGTCAACGACATGATCATGATCGCGGGCAACCTCCGGCCCGAGGAGGACGGCGGCACGGCGCGCGCCCGGCTCGCGGTTTCGGCGTTCCAGGCGCTGAGCGAGGGCACGGTGCGGATCGCCACCCGCGATCCGGCGATCGATCCGCAGGTCGACGAGCGCATGCTCTCGCACGAGAGCGACTATGTGCGCATGGCCGACGGCGTGCGCCGGATGCGCGAGCTCTGCCGCCATCCCGACATGCAGGCGATCGCCACGCGCGTCGAATACGGCTCGACCGGACGCTCGATCGAGGACGAGCTTTCGCCGCAGGCGCTCGACGACTGGATGTTCGCCGAATGCTCGGACGCCCAGCATGCCAGCGGCACCTGCCGCATGGGTGCGCCGGACGATCCGCGTTCGGTGGTCGATCCGGAGTGCCGGGTGATCGGCTGCACCGGCCTGCGCGTCATCGACGCCTCGATCATGCCCACGGTGGTGCGCGCCAACACCCATCTCACCACGGTGACGATCGCCGAGAAGATGGCCGATGCGCTGAAGCGGTCCGTGCACGCCGCTCCCTCTGCCGTGAAAGCTCAATAAGGCACACAGCGGCACTGCCTCCCACGAAGTGGGAGGCACCCCGCGCTGCAGGCGGAGGGGCATGAGCGTTGCGATGGGGAACACCGGCCCTTCCGTCGCTCTGTGACAGTGCCACCTCCCCATTCCGTGGGCCCATTCCGCGGGCCCATTCCGCGGGGAGGACGATCGCATATCGCGAAATTCCTGCGACGGCCACGCCGCTTGCCCGTGGCGCGATAGAGCGGCACCCTCCGGGCATGTCGACTTCGACCCTTGCGCCGGGCGCGCCCGGCATCCGGCCGACCTGGACGTCGAGCGCCAAGGACCTGGTGACGACGGCGCTGGGACCGGCGCGCCTGTGGGTCACGATGGGCTTCGGCATCGTGAACGAGATCTACTGGCCGGCGACGGGTACGCCGCAGATCCGCGACCTCGGCTTCATCGTCGCCGGGCCCGGTGGCTGGTCGGAGGTGAAGCGCGTCGCGCACTATACCGTCTCGGTGCCCGAGCCTTACGTGCCGCTGCCGCGCGTGGTGCACGAGGGCGACTTCTACCGGCTCACGATCGAGCTCCTGCCCGATCCGCTGCGCGACGCACTGCTGATCTCGTGGCAGCTCGAAGGCGAAGGCAACACGCTCTACGTGCTGCTGTCGCCGCATCTCGGCAACTCGGGCGAGGGCAACACCGCCGAGGCCGGTGCGGATCTCGCGGCCTGGAAGGGCAACAACGCGCTCTGCCTGGTGAGCGAGTCGGGCTTTTCGCGCGCGAGCGCCGGCTATGTCGGCGTCTCCGACGGCTGGCAGGATTTCGACCGCAACGGCCGGATGAGCTGGACCTTCTCCGAGGCGCGCGACGGCAATGTCGCGCTGCTGGGCGAGCTCGGCGGGAGCGAGGGCGTGCTGGCGCTGGGCTTCTCCCAGCATGTCGAGGGCGCCCGCACGCTCGCCCGCTCGGCGCTAGCCGAGGGTTATGACGGCGCGCGCCAGCGTTTCATCGACGACTGGGAGGCGTGGGGCACGAAGCTCGTGATCCCGGCCGGCTCGCTCGCGGTCCAGCGCGAGGCCTATCTTTCGGCGGTCGTGCTCAAGGTCCACGAGGATCGCAGCTTCCCCGGCTCGATCGTGGCCAGCCTCAGCGTGCCGTGGGGCAATTCGAGCGACAGCTCGGGCGGCTATCACCTGGTGTGGGCGCGCGACTGCGTCGAGGCCGGGCTGGCGCTGATCGCGGTCGGCGAGATCGAGGATGCGATCTGGATGCTCTGCTACCTGATCGCCACCCAGCGCGACGACGGCCACTGGAGCCAGAACACCTTCCCCGACGGCCGCGCTTTCTGGGACGGCATCCAGCTCGACGAGGTCGGCTTTCCGATCCTGCTCGCGGCCAAGCTCGCCGAGCAGGGCGCGCTGAACGGCGTCGGCGGCGTCGAGGCGATGGTGCGGCGCGCGGTGGGCTATCTCGTGCAGCACGGCCCGATCAGCGCGCAGGATCGCTGGGAGGAGAATGCCGGGATCAGCCCGTTCACCCTCGGCATCGAGATCGTGGCGCTGATCGCGGCGGCCGCGTTCCTCGACGGCGAGGAGCGCGACTATGTTCTGGCGCTCGCCGACTGCTGGAACGAGCGCATCGAGGACTGGACCTACACGACCGACGGCCCGCTGGCCGTCGCGCACGGCGTTGCCGGCTATTACGTGCGGCTGGGGCCCGCGGTGCTCGACGGCGGCCTGTGCGGACGCATCAATGTGAAGAACCGCAGCGGCGAGACGGTCGAGGCGAAGGCGCTGGTGGGCATGGAGTTCCTCTATCTCGTGCGGCTCGGCCTGCGCAAAGCCGACGATCCGCGCATCCTCGATTCGCTCAGGATCGCCGACGCGCTGCTCCGGGTCGAGACGCCGCAGGGCATCGCCTATCGCCGCTACAACGGCGACGGCTACGGCGAGAAGGAGAACGGCAGCCCGTTCGACGGCAGCGGCATCGGCCGCGCCTGGCCGCTGCTGGCAGGCGAGCGCGGCCACTTCGACCTGCTGGCCGGCCAGGATCCGCTGCCCTGGCTCGAGACGATGACGCGCATGACCGGACCGGGCGGCCTGATCCCCGAGCAGGTGTGGGACGGGCCGGCGATCCCGGCGCGCATGCTCGAGCCCGGCAAGCCCTCGGGCAGCGCCATGCCGCTGGTCTGGGCGCATGCCGAGTTCCTGAAGCTCCTGGTTGCGCGCGAAAAGAAGCGGCCGCTCGAATTGCTGGCGAGCGTCGAGGCGCATCTCGCCGCGACCGGGGGCCGGGCCGGCACGTGGTTCTGGCGGCTCGACACGCCGTTCGACGCCTTGCCGGCGGAGCGCGAGCTGGTGATCGACCTCGCCCAGCCCTTTACCCTGCATATGGGCTTCGACGGCTGGCAGGGCATCGCCGACCGCAGATCGGCGCCGTTGCCGTTCGGCCGCCATGGCGTGCGCCTCGGCGCCGTCGACCTCGCCGGCCACCGCTCGCTCGAGTTCACCTTATATATGGAGACCGACGCGCGCTGGGAGGGCGGCGACCAGCGCATCGCGCTGGCCTAGTCATCGACGCTCATGTTCTTTCGGGACCGCGCGCGCCTGCCCTGGGCTTGTCGAAGGGTCCAGCTCGCCCATGAGCATGGGCGAGCATCGCGCGGAGTCACCTCCGCGCTTTGACGCTCGCGGTCCGAAGAGCCTCATTTCGACGGCGGCTTGCAGGCGGCGCGCCGGGCGAGATCGGGGTTGCCTGCGGCATCCCTGTTCCACCAGCCGCCGCCCAGCGCCTGGAAGAGCGCGGCGGTGTCGGAGTAGCGGGCCGCGCGTGCCAGCACGAGCGTGTTCAATGCCGCGCGATAGGTCGACTCGGCGGTCAGCACGTCGAGGATGCCGGCGTCACCCGCCGCCATCCGCCGATGCGTGATGTCGAGGCTGAGCCGGGCGGCGCGCTCGGCATCGACGGCGGCCTTGAAGGTGACGGCATCGTTCTCGAGCGACCGCAGCGTGTCGGCGACGTTGCGGAAGGCCGTCAGCACCATCGACTGGTATTGAGGGTGATATTGCCTGCACGCAGAACCTGGTTCAGAAGCTTGCCCGGGCGGCGCATCACTGCGTGAAGGCGCGCCACCAACTCGTCGATGGAGAAAGGTTTGGCGAGGTAGTCGCCGGCGCCCTCGCGCAGGCCGCGCACGCGGTCCTCCAGGCCGTGACGAGCCGTGATGATGACAATCGGAGTCGAATCGCCGCGCTGACGAAACATGCGCAGCAACTCCATGCCGTCGCCATCCCGCAGGCCGAGATCGAGCACGATCGCGGAGTAGGTCATCGTCGAGGTGGCATGCTCCGCCTCTTCCAGCGATTCGGCCCGATCGGATTCGAATCCTGCGCGCTGGAGATACTGCGCAACGAGTGCCGCGAACGGCTTGTTGTCTTCCACGATGAGGACTCTCATCGCCACTCCCTGGCTGCGCGGCGTTGGTATCAAACGCAGTGCCACTGGAGCAACGACAGAGCAGGTCAGGTTCGCGTAATTCGATTCGCCGCGTCAGCTTCAGGTAAGACGCCCGGGCTAAACTCACGAGAGTGTAGCGCAAAGCCACACTTGAAGGAGAATGTTATGAAATCGACGGTTGTTCTGCTCTGCTCGATGCTTGCCGTGCTCGGTCCGAGTGCGGCGTTCGCGCAATCGGCCGACGCGAAGTACTGCGACGCGCTCAGCCACCAGTACAACAAGTACGTCCTGGCCTCGGAAGGCAAGAGCCACAACACGGCGCCCAGCAACGTCTCCGCCGCGATGGGCAAATGCTCCACCGACGCAAAGACGGCGATCCCGATACTGGAAAAAGCGTTGCAGGACGCCAAGGTGTCCCTGCCGCCGCGCACCTGACGACGGTGAAGACCGCTGCGCCGTCGACGACCGCGCGGTAGATGCCACGGATTGACCCGTCGACCAGCGGCGGCGGTTCGCGGCGTTCGAGGCGCTGCGTCACGGCGGCGATCGGCGCTTCGGCCAGCACGAAGGTGACGCGCCGCAGTTGTGCGGGACCGGCGCGGCCGAGGGCCTGCCGCGCGACGCTCTGCGGGCAGGTCGCGAGGCGCTTGATCTGCTCGCGCACGCCGTGGCTGAGCGTCGCCGGCCAGGTGCCCTGCACCAATTCGTGGCGGCTGCGCAGCAGCAGGAGCCGCGCATCGCCGAATTCCTGTACACTCAACCGGCGTGTGGAGCGCCGCAGCGAGGCCATCACCAGCCGCGATCGCGCGCACGAAGCCCTCCTGGTCGGCGAGCTCGGCCGCCAAGCCACAGCTTGTCCGGAAATGCCTCGCGCGAGGTGAAGCGAAGCTGGAACGAGCCCTCTCGCCGCCTCGATATCCCCGGTGATCGATCGACCGTGACCGCAGCCGCCCTGCGCTGCGACGCCAGGACGCGCGTCGCGGCGGGAAATCCACCTGGCCGGACAGTGGCCGCTCCATGAGTTGTAGACTATATAGTCTAGACTTATATGTCTACACATGGAGGATGCGATGCGCGATGCACCCGACGTCGATCGCCTGCTGGCCGGCGCGGCCAGGGTCGTGAAAAGCGTGCACTATTGCTGGCTCCTGACCGCGGCCGAGGGCGGTGGCGTGCGGACGCGGCCGATGGGCCGGCTGCTGCACGACAAGGGCGAGGATGCGTGGACGATCCGCTTCGTCACCGACGGCCGCTCGCGCAAGGCGGCCGACCTGAGGCGCGACGGCGCGGTCGCGCTCGTGTTCCAGAACGATCCGGACGAGGCCTACGTCACCCTGAGCGGCCGCGCGACGCTGCGGACGGAGGCGGCCGAGGTGCGCCGGCGCTGGAATCCCGGTTACGACACCTATTTCCCCGGCGCCGAGGACAAGGCGAGCGCCGTCTTCGTCGAGATTGCGGTGGAGCGCATGGATCTCTGGATCCGCGGCGTCACGCCCGAGCCGTTCGGCCTCGAGACGACGACGCTCGAACGCGATCCCGCGGGCGGCTGGCGGGCGATTTGAGCCGCGCGCCGGCGTGCTGAAGGTCGACGCCGCCAACCGCTTCTCCGCTTCGCTGCGGCTCACGTTCCAATACCCGGCCAATATCCCGCCAATATCCGGGCGAAGCGTGCTCCGCTGCTTCCATGCTAGTCTTTGGCCGTTCGCCGCATCGAAGAGGACGACGATGGAACCACGCCAAAGGCTCGTTGGATGAGCGTCGACGAGGTTCCGCTGGCGGGCCTCTTGCAAGGGAACATGCTGGTCCCGGACCGGCCTTCCGGGCTCGGGGCGGTCGTCCTTGGCGGGTCCAGCGGCAGGGTGGACATGG
Organism: Pseudomonadota bacterium; assembly: GCA_018242505.1. Lineage (GTDB taxonomy): Bacteria > Pseudomonadota > Alphaproteobacteria > Reyranellales > Reyranellaceae > Reyranella. Next base: position 150,357 of record JAFEBU010000017.1, on the reverse strand, counting down.
CGCGTGCCCGCTTGTTGGCGGAAGCGGGCGCTGTCGTCCTGGCGCTGCGCTGGTTCGGCGGCGAAGGGCAGGTGCCGGGGATTTGCGAGGTCCCGCTGGAGGATTTCACGCCGGCAACCGACAGGTTGGTTCAAGCCGGATGCCGGAAGATAATGTACCTCGGTACATCGAAGGGCGCGGAGGCGGCCTCTCTCCTGGGAATATACGACGACCGCATCGACATCGTGGTGGCGATCAGTCCGACGTCGGTTGTTTGGGCCAACAGCGGGCCCGGACGGGACGGCATGGGTTGGCCCTTGCGCTCGTCGTGGACATTGAACGGGCAGCCGCTGCCGTTTGTGCCGTATGACGTGTCTCATCCGTTCGAAACGCGCGATGGCTTAAACGTCTATCTTGCCTATCACGAACACAGCCTCGAGAAATTCGCCGGCGCGATACCGGATGCGCTCATCCGTGTCGAGCAGGCGAGGGCAACCTACGTTCTCGTGGCAGGCGGCGATGACATGTTGTGGCCATCCGATCGATTCGCTGCCGCCTTGGCGGAGCGCCTGGACGAGGCGGGAAAAGAGCATTTCCTGCTGACGAACCGGCAGGCTGGCCACAGGGTGCTCTTCCCGGGCGAGCTTGCCACGCGATCTGCGGTGAATGCACACGGGGGAAGCGACGAGGCCGATCGCCAGCTCGGCCAGGATGCGTGGGACGTCATCCAGGCTCTGGTTGCGCGATTGCGTGCAGACGGCTGATGAAACGTCGGAGCGACGCGACCACGCCGCATGTATGGCACGGCGCATTCACCTCTGCTGCTCGTTCAATGGCCTGTTCGGTGACTGGCGCCTGCGCACCCTTGCCGTGCCGAGCGTCCTGACCGCGATCCCTTGCCGGCCGGCCGGTTCGCTCGGCCTGCTACACGAGTTCCGGACGCTCAGGGCCCGATGGTCGCTCGGTCGAGGTCGTGGACAGGCCCTGTGCCAAGGCCAGGGAGCCGTTCGGCGTCTTCTTCCCGATCGCGGCCGTGTCGATGGACGAAGCGACCGAGGTGGCGCGCCTCCATCCCGGCACCCGTCTCGGCCGTCTGCTGCGCGATGGCATCGGGATCAGGCCCGTCAACTTCTTCGAGCAACCGCGACCGGGCGCCCCGTGGGAAGAGGCATCGGCGGGAGGGCGCACTGCCATGGTGTTCCACGCACCGGTCACACCGATGACGCCGGGCGAGGGCTGACGGCCGCCGTGCACGCACGCTAGACTTGCAGCAGGGCGTGGGCGGAGTGTGGGGACTGTCGTGACAATGATCGGACGGCCGGTCGGCGGTGCGTCGGCGCGCGCCTGGTATCGACATGCAGGCTCCACGATCGCGATGGTGCTGGGAGCGATCTATACCCTGGGCAGCCTGCCATTGCTGGCGGGCGGGCTGACCGTGGGGCTGGTGGTGGGCCCGGCGATGGTGCTGGCCGCACTCGCCTGTCGCTCGGCGAAGAAGCGCGGGCTGGGCGAGGCCGAGGACAGCCCGCTCCGCCAGATCGTCGAGGCGCTCCTGATGGTGCCGAGCGTGGCGAGTGTCGTCCTGGAGCACGACCTCCGGCACGCGATCGCCACCGACCCGATTCCGACGCTGGTGATCCCGCTCTGGTGCGTGCTGGCCTACGCCATCGCCGCCCTGCGCGCCTGGCGGCGGTAGGGGCGGCACTCCGCAGGCACGCCACCTGCATCGCTACCTTGCGGAGTTCGATTTTCGCTACAACGCTTGGGAAGCGCTGGGCGTCACCGACCAGAAGCGTGCCCGCGCGGGCAAGTTGGCTTGCCTATGAAAACAGCTGTGGAAGCGTAATCTGCCCCAAGTGTCGTGCGTTCTGCTGCTTCCGTTGGATGATGTATGGTGGTGGAATCGGGAAGCCGTCTGCAACGGCCCCTCGGCTCTTTTGCATCCAATTGGTGTTAGAAACGCAGGAGCGACTTTCATGGATTGGTCCGTGCCATGTGCGGCGTTGAACACCGGTGTTTGTCTACGAATTAGTTATGACGGATTCGTCCGTGACGTTGAGGTTCACGCCGTCGGCTGGGGTGCTGAGCGACAATTGCTGATGCGGGTCTGGCAGATCGGCGGCGGTAGCGTCAGTAACGAGCCGATCGGATGGAAGCTTCTCCGTTTGGACGAGACTGTCGGGTTGGCTCTTCTCTCTGACAAATCCAGTGCGCCCAGGCCCGGCTATAGGCGTGGGGACAAGGCCATCAAGAATATAATCTGCCAACTCTAGGCTGCCGCAATCGCAAACCCCTGTTTCAAGAGCGGGAGCATTGTGAATGGCGCAGTCCGACCAATGGATACGCGGCACTAAGTGCCTCCCTGGGCTGGGGTGTTGGACGTGGCGCGCACCCCTGCCAAGAAACCGAAACTGATCGACTGACTGATGCAGAACACCACAAGCGCTTTCCATGGAGATGGCGCGCGAAGTGGAAGCGTCTAAGTCGCCAAAGGCTTTCGACAGGGTGTTCAATCGGATTGCTCAGGCAAAAATGCCGCCGCATCCGTCAAGTAAGTGGGGATGGCGGTCGATTGGGTCGGAATAACTAGTTCACGCTGCGGCCTGGGCGCCGGTTTCATCGCCCAACAGCACGCTCGCCTCGTACCAGCCGGTGCGCCATTCGGTGTCGGCGGGGGTGCCCGGAGTGAAGGGGCTGGCGGTGAGGGGCGCGCCATTGGAGCGCGCAGTGCGGCCGGCCTCGTAGGCGGCGCCCATGCGCTCCTCGAAGGGGGGCTCGGTGGTGTTGGGCTGGCGCATCATGCGGCCTCCGTCTCGCGCAGGAGCCGCGCCAACTCGAGCGCGGCGAAGGGTGGGCCGAATGGCAGGCCGCGCCGCACCGGGAACAGGCCGACTGCCGAGAAGCCGGCATACTCGCCGCGCTCGTAGGCGGCATAGGCGTCGGCGGCGTCGTTGAGATGGTCGTGATGGTCGTAGGTGTAGGCGATGCGCCGCGGCGGCACGACGGCCCTGGGATCCTGGAAGGAGGCGACCACGACGAAGCCGTCGGCGGTGGTCATGCGGACGGGCGGCGGAGAGGCGGGAGCGTCGTCAGGCATGTCCGAAGGTTAATTAATAATTAACAAACGGTCAAGAGAGATCGGTTAATCGATCGGGCGTCCAACGCTCCGGGGACCGGCGGGCCACGCCGCGCCGCGCCCGCTCACCCCACCCGCTTCTCGGTGATCATCAGTGCCTTCGACCATTTGCTCTTGGGCAGGTCGAAGTCCCTGGGCGGATTGAACTGGCGCACCCGCCACGTCGTCGTGGTCGAGCGCAGCAGCCGCTTCACCAGGGCGAGCATGGTGCCGTCGGGCTGCTGCTGCAGGAACACGTGGTCCTTGCCCGGCTGTGGCGGCAGGGCGGGATGGATCACCACCTGGTCGCCATGCTCGATCGCCGGGCTCATCGACGTGCCGATCACGTAGAAGGCGAACGGGCTGCGCACGCCCAGCATGCGCTCGGAGCGGCGGATATAGTCGATCGGGTCGTTCACCAGCACCATCGCGCCGTCGTGGCCGGCCTCGGCGCTGGCCCACACCGGGATGTCGGGCCGGCCGTTGGCCGGCATCTCGCGCTGGATGCGGGTGGGTGAGGGAGCGGGATCGTCCGGCTCCGCGCCGGCCTCCTGCGGCACGCCCGCGGCCACGGCGGGATCGAGGCCGAGCAGTTGCACCAGCTTGCCGAGCTTGCGCTGGTCGGGGACGTTCTTGCCCGACTCCCACTGGTTCACTGCCGACTTCGAGATGCCGAACTCGGCGGCGAGCTCGGCCTGGGTGAGGCCGCGGCGCTTGCGGCCGGCGGCGATGGCGTCGCCCAATTGGGTCATGGCGTCCATTGTGACTTGACCTTTGGTTAACTTCCCGCCCATTATCAATTGACTTACGGTTAATCAACAATTAACTTAGCCGTTATGAGCATCTCCGACGGCATGACGCGGGCCCGCCAGGCGGCGGGCGGCAGGGACAGCGATCTTGCGCGGCTTCTCGGCATCACGCCGTCGGCGGTGAGCCGGTGGAACGGCCGCGTGCCGGTTCGCCGCGCCATCGAACTCGAGGTCCTGACCGGGGGCCGCGTCACCCGCTACGACATCCGGCCCGACCATTTCGGCCCCGCGCCGGCCCGGTCCACGCCACCACCGTCCGAGCCGGTCCGCGCCGCGGCCGCTGCTGCTTCCGCCCCAGCGGCCGCACGGGGGACGGCATGAGGGCGCCTGATGCGCTCTGGGTGGGAGTGGCGAACGCGCTCCTGATCGAGCTTGCCGTGGCGCTGGCCGCAATGCTTCTCGTCTGGTGGCTGCGATGATCACGCCGCGCCAGGCCAGCCTTCTCGCCTTCGTGCGCGACTACACCGCCCGGCACGACGGCGTGGCGCCGACCTATCGCGAGATCATGGTCGGCCTCGACATGCAGTCGAAGTCGCAGGTGCGGTGGCTGATCGACCGGCTGGTGCAGCGCGGCTACATGCGCCGCCTGAGATACCGCGCCCGTGCGATCGAGGTGATCGACCTGCCCGGCAGCGCCGTGTCCGCCTTGCGCGCCGCGGCGGCGCGGCTGATCGAGCAGCGCGGGCCGGCGGCGACGGCGGCGTTCCTGGCCGAGCTGGCGCAGGACGTGGCGCCGCTATCGGCCCCCGCGCCGGTCCCCGGATCGAACCCAGTCCCGGCGGAGGAGCGGCGATGACCGTACTCGGCCGCAACGTCCGCCGCATGAATGCCGATCCGGTCCTGCGCGCGCGCATCAACGAGGCCTGTCGTGAGGGCATGAAGCGCTGGTGGGACGGCAAGCGCCTGCCGCCGATGACGCCGCGCCAGCGCTGGAAATACCGGCAGATTCGCGAGGCGCTGGGCCGCGAGGCGGCGCTGCGGGCGGTGCTGTCGTGATCCGCTTTCCCCGCTTCCCCTCCCGCCGATTCCCTTTTCCCCGATTCCCCTCCTGCCAATTCCCCTTTCCCCGATTCCCTTTTCCCCGATTCCCCGTTCTCCGATTCCCAACGGCGACAGTGACGATGCCTCATGCGTCGTTCCCTTCCGCTGTCGCCCGCGCGGGCTGCCGGCTCCCCCACCGGCGCCCGCGCACCTTCTTCCTTGCCGGGAGCGCGCGCCTCCAGTCGCGTTCATGGGATGTCGCAACGATTTGAAGAGCGCCGCTGCAGCGCGGGGGAAGACCCCGCGCGCCGCGGCGCGCTCCCAGCGCAGAAGGTTGTTTGCCGGGAGGGCGCCTGATGGCGCGCATCCGGACGATCAAGCCGGAGTTCTTCACCTCCGACGACATCTGCGCGCTCTCGCCGCTTGCGCGGCTGCTCTATATCGGCCTGTGGTGCGAGGCCGACCGCGAGGGCCGGCTGGTATGGACGCCGCGCGTCTTCAAGCGGCGCTACCTGCCCGACGATGCCTGCGACGCCGACCAGGTGGCGGACGAGCTGCTGGCGCGCGGCCTGGTCGTGCTCTATGGCGACGGGCTCGCGCTCATCCCGACCTTTCCGCGCCACCAGCATCTCAATCCGCGCGAGGCTGTCTCGAAACTGGCGGCGCCCGACGATGCCCGTGCCGATGCCGGTGCCGCTTCCGCTTCCGATCCCGTCATTGACGCGTCGGCACGCGTCGGCGACGCGCAGGGAGGAAGGGAAGGAGAAGAGAAGGGAAAAGGAAAGAAAGGGGAGGGAAGGGAGGACGCGTCGGCGACGCGGCGAGCGCGCGGCCTCGCTTGCGCCTTGCCCGAGGACTGGACGCCGGACGACACCGACCTCGCCTGGGCGAAGGCGGCGCGGCCCGATCTCTCGCCCGAGCTGATCGCGGCCGAGACCGAGCGCTTCCGCAACCACGCGCTCGCCAACGCGCGCACCGCCCATCGCTGGGGGCCGAACTGGCGCAACTGGATCGCGCGCGCCCATGCGTGGCGACCCGATACGCCGCGGCCCGATGCACCGATGTCGGTGGCGCGAGCGCGCGGTGCGCCCGCCACCGTCGATCGCGACAGCGACCAGCACTGGCGCGCGCGGCTGCGCGGCTATCGGCCGGGCGGCTTCTGGCTCGAAGGTGACTGGGGGCCACGACCCGAGAGCGGCCGCTCGCGCGTGCCCCGCCCGATCCTCGCCGACTGGCAAGGCGCCAAAGACGCGGGGGGCGCGCAAGACGCGAAGGGCGCCCGGACTGCCGGAGGTGCGCAAGGCGCGGGGGGCCCCCGGATCGCCGGGGACGCGAGAGGCGCGCAAGACGCGGGAGGCGCCCGGACTGCCGAGGGTGAGCCAGACGCGAGAGGCGCGCAAGACTCGGGGCGCGCGCGAGACGCCAAGGCTCCACGTGAAACGGAGGACGGTCCGTGAACAATGCGGGACGGTTCGCGACCCGATGGACCGCCGAGTGCACCGAACTGCTGGTGCGGCTGAACGAAGAGGGGTTCACCGACGCCGAGATCGCCGTCGCCATCGAGGACACCACCGGCCTCCGCTTCTCCGCGCGCTGGATCCAGGCCCAGCGCAGGATCCGCCAGATCGGCCCCTGCTGGCGCCACTGGGCGAAGCGGCGGCAGGAGGAGGGCGATTAGGCACGCGCCCAGATGCGCTCACGCTCTTCCGGCCCGCGAGCGCCTCGCTCGCTCATGATCATGTGCTCGCTCATGATCATGTGAATGCGCCGGATGAGTCGGAAGCTCGCGGTCCGGACGAGTTCGCCTCACCGGATCGGCGGTGCGTATTGCAGGCCTTCGGGCCAACACAACGCTCGCGCCGCAACGACAGTATGCGGCGGTGGTTGCCTTGTGCTCCGCCGGCAGTTCGATCGTCTGGAAGACCTATCCGGGAGCGACGCACAACGGCGGCCTGAACGCGGCCTTCCCCGATGCGCTGTCGTTCTTCCGCGCGGCCCTGGCGGGAAGCGCACCGCCCAGCAACTGCGCGGCATCGTTGAACCCGGCCCGCCCGACAAGCGTGCCGCCGGCATCCTGTTCAGCGATTGATCGCTGGCCTGCGGCGAGTTGCAGCGCGCGGTCAGGGCACGTTGCCGGTGACGAGCAGGATGACGTGAATGACCGCGTCGGCAGCCCGCATGATGGTGCGGAAGAAGACATTCGCATCGATGCCCAGCGGCGAGGCCAGAACCGGCAGGAAGAAGAGGACGGCGAACACGATCAGCATGCCGTAGCGTTCGAGGCTTGCGAGCGGTCGCGCCAGTGCGTTGGGGAGCAGGCCCACGGCGACCCTGCCGCCATCGAGCGGCGGGAGGGGGATCATGTTGAACACCGCCAGGATGACGTTGAGCTCGATGGCATTGACCAGGTTCTGGGCCACCCATTCGCCCGGTTCGAGCGGCAGGTAACCGACGACGTGAAACAGGAGCGCGGCGATGCTCGCCAGGAGAATGTTCATCCCCGGGCCGGCCGCCGCGACCCAGACCATGTCGCGGCGCGGCCGGCGAAGGGCGCGGAACTGCACCGGCACGGGCTTGGCGTAACCGAACAGGAAGGGCGCTCTCGTCAGCAGCAACAGCGCCGGCAGGAGGACCGTGCCGAACGGATCGATGTGCTTCAACGGATTCAAGGTCACGCGGCCGAGACGCCACGCGGTGTCGTCGCCGAGGAGGTGCGCGGCGTAACCGTGCGCGGCCTCGTGCAGCGTGATGGCCAGCAGGGCCGGGAGGATCCACGTCGATATCGTGTAGAGCGGGAGGTCGAAAGGCAGGTCACTCTCCGTTTGCAGCCCCGATCGGCCATACCGCGCAACGATGACAGCCCGAACCTGGCGCACCACCATATCCATGCCGTGGCGTTGCGTCTCCAGCGAACCGACGCGCGGATGCATCCGCGAGGTATCAAGATGCATCCGCAAGACATCGAGAAGAGCGGGGCCGCCACGGGTGGGTCGACGGCCCCGGTTCAAGTCCGATTCAAACGCTCTCGTGCGACCGCACGTCACCGAACAGCTTCCATGTCCCCTTGGTGAAGCGGGCCAGCCGGACGGCCTGGAGGGGATAGAAGTCGGTCGGGCTGGTGCTCACGGTGATCCCCGGCAGCAGCAGCGGCACCTTGAAACGGTGGAAGCTCGCGGCCTGCTTCATGAGGTTGGCGCGCGTCAGCGTGTCGCCGCACTTCTTCAGGGTCTGCTCCATCAGGTACGAGACGGCGTAGGCGTAGATGTAATTGCCGTCGGCGGTATTGGCGCCGGGCATGTACTTCGCCATGAAGGCACGCCACGTCTTCATGTCCTCGTTGCCGTCCCATTGATGGTCGGTCGGGTCCATCAGGTACAGGCCGGTGATGGTGCCCTCGCAGTTGTCGAAGCCCGCGGGCTGCATCGTCGCGGTGACCGACGACGATACGTTGTTCAGGTACCTGACCGGTTTCCAGCCGAGCGCTCCCGCCCTGCGAAGCGTCTGGGCCGCAAACTTCGGAATGGCGATGATGAAGTAGACGTTGGCGCCGGAACTGCTGAGCTGGATCGTCTGGGAGTCGACGGTGGGATCGGTGGTTTCGTAGGTGGTCGCCATCGTTATCAGATCGGCCTGCTTGCCCAGGCCCGCCTTGAAGCCCTCGAAGTAGTCCTTGCCGTAGTCGTCGTTCTGGTAGAGCACCCCGATCCTGGGCTTCTTGACGGTCGCGAGGATGTGTTTGGCATAGATGATGGCCTCGGTGCGGTAGTCGGGCTGGAAGCCCATCGTCCACGGGAAGTGCTTGGGATCGCCCCACTTGGAGGCGCCGGACGCGACATAGAGCTGCGGCACCTTCATCCGGTTGAAGTACTCGTGGACCGCGGTGTTGGTGGGCGTGCCGAGCGTGTTGAAGCAGCAGAACACCCCGTCGTCCTCGACAAGCTGGCGCACCATCTCCACCGTCTTGGGCGGGGAGTAGCCGTCGTCGAGACTGATGAAGTCGATCTTGCGGCCGTTTATGCCGCCCTTGTCGTTCACCATCTTCCAGTAGGCCGTCTCGCAGTGGCCCAGGCTGCTGTAGGACGAAGCCGGTCCACTGTAGGGATTGGTGTTCCCGATCTTGATCCCGGTGTTGCTCGCGCCTTGATCGTAGATGCCCTTGGCCCATGCCGGCGAAAGGAGGAGCACTGTCGGCGTCGCCGCCGCACCGAGGAGCAACGCGCGTCTGCTTGTGCGCATGGTTGAAGTCTCCTGTTCAAAGACTCCCCGACGCCAACAGATGGCGCGCCGTTTCCGGCCAAAACGTGACGGATTGGTGACTTGTTGGCTGACGCGTCGCCGCGCTCCGCGTCCGATGAGCCGCTGGCCCCCGGCAGCGTCTGCCGGGATCGGTGCCCTGCACAACCCGCGTTAGCAGGCTGTCGAAAAAGTCGGGAATTGCGACATGACGCGCGGCCATCGAATCGAGATCGGTACAATCTCGAATCCAGCGTGCGGTCTCGGCGCTGCCTTTGAATCGATATTGCCCGGACGCATGGTTCGAAGCCCTTTTCCAACAGCCCGTTGGAGCGGGTTGGCTGTCGCGATCGGCCCTAAAAGCCCTTCCTGCGCATGCAGTCGCCGAAGAAGGACGTCTCCGCCGGGAACTGCTGCGGGTTCTCGAAGGTCACTTCCCGTCCGCGGTTGACGATTCGCTGCGGCGGATAGCGCATCTCGGCCTGGCGCCGGGCTTCGGCGCGGCAATCCTGCATGTCGCCGAGTCGCGGCTGCGGACTGTTCTGGCTTGCCCAGCCGCCGATCGGCTGTTGCGGTTGAACCGGCTGCTGCTGCGCGTGGGCCGGCAAACCAGACAGGAGCAGGGTAGCGGTCACAGCCAGAACGTGCCTCATGATCGCCTCCGGCGGCGGCAATGCTGTTATTTCCCGGAATCCGGCGACCTCCGCCAGTTGCTTCGACTGCACACGACGGAATACGCAGTGGAGCTCGATAATACGCGGTGGAGCTCGCGGACAGGCGCGGCCGCCGGCTCGGCGAGGCCACGAGCGGGCTGGGGCGGCCCGCCCCGTTCGGGCAATTCCCGGCCGGGCTGCGGCCCGCCGGATGCACGCGCCGGATGAGCGCGCCGGAGGCTCGCGGTCCGGAAGAGCGCGATGCGCCTCAGCGGATCGGCGGGGCGTATTGCAGGCCGCCCTGGCTCCACAGTTTGTTGAGGCCGCGCTCGATCTTGAGCGGGCTGCCGTCGCCCAGGTTGCGGTCGAAGGCCTCGCCGTAGTTCCCGATTGTGCCTTTCAACTTCGCGCGGCCTGGCCCAGGCGGGGCTCTGTCCCGGCCAGGAGTCGCTGGATGTTGGCGCGATGGCGCACGATCACGTAGGCGCCGCCGGCGATCACCAGCAAGCGATAGGGCCACGCCTGCTCCAGGCCGCAGACGAGGACGATCGCCGTCAGCGCCGCCAGCATCGAGCTCAGAGAAACGATGCGGGAAACGGCCAGCACGGCGCCGAAGACCGCCGCGGCGCCCACGCCGACCGGCCAGGACATCGCCAGCAACACGCCGAGCCCGGTCGCCGCGGATTTGCCGCCGGTGAAGTTCAACCAGATCGAACGGCTGTGTCCCAGCAGCACGGCAAGCCCGGCCAGGCAGACCGCCCACGGCGTCCAGCCTTGCAGATCGGATGCCGTCGGCGGCGGGGCGGACAGCATCGTGGCGACCCAGGGCGCGAACCAGCGTGCGAAGGCGATCGCGGCCACGCCTTTCAGCACATCGACCAGGAGTACCGCCAACGCCGGTCCTTTGCCCAGGGTGCGCAACACGTTCGTCGCCCCGGTGGACCGGGAGCCGTGCTCGCGGATGTCGATGCCCTTGAGCAGCCTGCCCGCCAGATAGCCCGTGGGCGTCGATCCCAGAAGATAGGCGATCGCCACTCCGACACCGCTTGCAGTCCAGAAAACCATGGGTCACCTCGAAGCGCCATTTCAGGCGATCGTCGCCCGGTTCGTCCACCTCTTTGACCGCCGGGGAGGGACCCGTTTGACCGCATGGGGAGAGACCGTTTGATTGCCGGGGAGGGACCTGCTCGCGGTCGCGGTCCAGCCGGCGCCGCGCTCGGGGCCCCTGTCGCCCGACGATGCATATTCGGCGAGGTTCCCGTCGTCGGCGATCCGGTAGCCACGCGCTGCGATGGACGCGTGTTGTCCCGCCGGCACGGAGGGCGGGCGCGATCCCCAATGTGCCCCAGCGGCCGATCCGCATCGATGATGACTCCGACAGGGTCCGGCTATGCGGGTTCGGCCCGGGAAAAACGCCGCGGCACAGTTGCGAGGCCTGCTTTGGTCCGCTGCTCGCCTTGAGCCGTCACTCGCTTTGAGCCGTCGTTCGTCTTGAGTCGTCGCTTGCCTTGAGCCGTCGCTCGCCTTGCGTCGTCGCTCGTCTTGCGCCGTCGCTCGCTTTGAGCCGTCGTTCGTCTTGAGTCGTCACTCGTCTTGAGTCGTCGATTGTCCAGATCGAGTCCTCGTCGGCTAATGCAGCGAGGTCACACCGTGCATCTGGAGGGCTTCGATGACGCCATCGAACGCGAGGCCGACGCCGATTGCCGCGACGAAAAATCCGACGATCCGCGTGGCCGCGTCGATCCCCATGGGGCCGATCCTTCGGGTGAGCCGCTTGGCGTTGGCCAGAAGAACATAGGTGACGACCATCGTCGCCACGATCGCGGCCGAGAGGGCGACGAACGACAGCAGTTCGGTCGACGACTGCTCGATCGTCGCGGTCATTCCGATGATCGTGGCGATGGCGCCCGGCCCGAACATCAGGGGCATGGCCAAGGGAACGAACGCGATGTCGCTGTCGCCGGCCTCGGCTGCCGACGAGCTCGGATCCGATCTCTGCGGCATGAACAGGGAGAACCCGATCTTCACCAGGATGATGCCTCCGACGACGCGGACCATGGGCAGCGGAACGCCGAAGATCCGCAGCATGAGGGTGCCGAAGATCAGGAAGAAGAAACACAGCAGGAGCGCATAGGTGCAGGATTTCCGGGCCACGGCTCGATGCGTGGCGTCGTCCTTGCCGGCCAGCATCTTCAGGTAGACCGGAAGCACCTCGAGCGGGTTGATGATCGCCAGCAAGGTAGTGAACGTGCCGACGAAGAGCGACAACTCGCGAGTCATCTGGTCCTTTGAGCCACGACGAGGAGCCTAGCACGGGCCCCATAGGGAAAGCGAACGGGATCGGCCATGGTGACGGGCGTCCGCGCCGGGCAGCGGTTGTCCGGTCGCGCTCTGTCCTTCACGGGTCGGGATGGAGGTCCTTCCTTCCGAGCATGTCCCGGGCCTCCGGATCCTTCCGATCCCATGTCCGCGTCCTTGAACCGAAGCGTGAACAGCGCGGCGCGGTCGGTGCCCTCGAACGCCATCCTGCAGATCTCCTCCGGCGTCTTCGTCCGCTGCGACGCCACTCCGCCAGATTGGGTGCATAGGCGTTGTCCCGGGCGATCGGCGCATCGCCGTCTTCGCGTCGGACATGCGGGACGCGACCACGGCGCCAAGGGAAGGCCGAGCGCCACGCCCGCGATCAGGCAAAGCGTCAAGCTCTTCCCGGATGACCTCCCCAGGTACTACGACATCCTGTGGGGACCCAACACGGCGGCGACCCGTGCTTTTCCGCCTTATTGCTGTCGTGAACCTGACCACTGTTGCATCGGCGGCTCGGCGACTCCGCCCGCGCGTTCGCGGGCCTCGGTCGATGTCCGCTTCGACATCCGCGAGGAGGAGCCGCACGATGACCGTCACCATCACCGCCTTCGAACGGTCGCCCGACGGCGGCCGGGGGCTGGCGCGGGACACGCGCGTCCGCTGGGCGCTGGAGGAAGTGGGCCAGCCCTACGAGGTCCGCCTTGTCTCGTTCCGGGCGATGAAGGAGCCCGCGCATCTGGCGCTTCATCCGTTCGGCCAGATCCCGACCTACGAGGAGGGCGATCTCGCCCTGTTCGAGACCGGGGCGATCGTGCTCCACATCGCCCGGCACCATGCGGGCCTGCTGCCGGACGACGCCCATGCCCGGGCGCGCGCGATCGCCTGGATGTTCGCCGCACTCAACACGGTCGAGCCGCCGATCCTCGACCTGGCAATCGCCCGGATCCTGGAAGGCGACAAGCCCTGGACCGGGGAGCGCCTGCCGCTGGTCGAGGATCGCATCCGCGTCAGGCTCGGCCAATTGTCCGCGCACCTCGGCGCCGCCGACTGGCTCGACGGGGCATTCAGCGCGGCCGACCTGATGATGGTCTCGGTGCTGCTCCGGTTGAGATCGTCGGGCCTTCTGGACGAATACCCGAACCTCGCCGCCTATGTCGCCCGCGGCGAGGCGCGCCCCGCCTACAAGCGGGCGTTCGCCGCTCAACTGGCGGTCAACACCGCCAGCCAACGATCGGCGGATTGAGTCCCCTCTGCGATCAGGCGGCCAGGCTAGGACTGTGTCCAGGTGGTCTCGTCGTATTCGAAGGTGTTTTTGTACATCCACTTCACGTGCGCGCGAGGTGATTTATGCGGGCATTTCTTATTCACCCACTCCCACCATGCTTCTTCGAGCTCGTAGAAACTACTGATAGCCACTGCGTGCTCCCGTCTAAGCCTCTTTGTCCTTGAACTTGAACAGCCGCTGGACCGCTTCGGCGTCCACATGCAGCACGTCGATCTCCTTCGGGAGCGCACTTTCGGGCACCGGCTCGAAGTCGTCAAAGAACCGCATAAGGATCGCATCGGGCACGCCCACGTAGTAGTGCTCGCCAGTTTCGTCCTCGACGCTCACCATGGCGTACTGTCTCTCTCGCGCGACGTCTGCCATAAGCAGCCGTTCGAGCTTTGCCATGTATGGCGCGTAGTCGGCGTCTTCAAACCGGCATTTGCCCCAAATCATCGTTTGCCTCGCTTGCGTGAGAGTATCAGCCGACTATGCGACCTTCGTCGTCGTCGGAAGTGCGAATGGACGTCTGTTCATGATCGAACTCACGCGCGACACATCGCGCACGAAGTCGCGCAGCTCCACAGACATCCAGGACAGCAGCTCGAGGATTTCGTTGTGCTTATAGATCGGCTGCCGATCGAACACTGTCTTGTAGTGCATGATGCGGTTGCGCCACTGCCGCACCTCCATGATTCGGCGCTGCAGCTTGATGAGATCAGTGTTGTCGGGGAAGTTGGGGAAGGACGCCTTGATGCCCTTCGCCCAGATCATCGTGCGCCAGCCCTGCGTGCACAGGTGATCCCAGAAACTGAACGAAACGCACGAGGCAATGTGCTCGTGCGTCAAGTTGGTGCCGTGCTGCTTCCGCTCCTCGACAATGGACTGCATCAGGTCGGAGTGGCACTGCGGCTGGAGTTTGATGCGGCCGATGAAACCGGTTTCAAACGGCCAGTTCTCGCCGTAGCGCGCCACGAGTGCCTTGAGCACGCCGTTGCGCACCGCGATTTCCGCGAACTGCAGCGGCGTGTAGAATGCCTCGCAGATTTCGAGGTTCCACATGTAATACCGAAGCGCTAAGACGCGATCACCGTTAGCGACGGTGAGATAGCGGTCGATTCGCTTGTTCGACATTGCGCTATCTAGAGATACGAGATTCGTAGCGCAGAGTTCAGCGAGCTTCGTCACGTCTTGCATCGGTGGTCCAGCGATCTTACGTTCTGTTTGTGAGCTGCAGTCGGTTTCCCTGTGCCGCAAGGTGCATATCTGCTGCGGACAAAATCAGGGGGCGGACTCTTAGGCGGGTGCCGCCCCCACCTTTTTTGTGCGCTACACAGCAGCCGCGCCCTGCGGTTTTGCTGCAGGAAGCAACAACTTGTTGGCTTCCAAGATCTTTATCAGCCGATCCACGCCCTCCACGTCGACTAAACCCGCATGCACTTCCAGACCGCTGTCTGTCATTGACACGCGCAATGTGTTTTCGGTCAGTGACATGCTCTGCATCGGCGCGGCAGTCGGCGCAGGCGCGGTGATCATGCGCGACGATGCAGACATAGGCATGTCATCTGTTACGCTTGCTGGCGCAGGGACCGGATTAAATTCCGTCGCACTGCGCGATACGAGCTCCATCGTGTCACGGTAAGACTCTATAACGCGGTCTATTGCGTCTGTCGCAAAACTACGACGCACAAGATATGATCTCATATTCGCATCGCTCGGCGATGCCTCACCCCACTCCTCCCGCATCTCCGTGAAGAGCGGCGGCCGGAACGCAGCATCGCGGATCGAACGGCCCTTTTCCACGTCATTGGCGGGATAGAGGATCGACATAGCGAGCGAGGACACCCGCATCTTGTCGCCATTCACCTCTTCCAATAGTCCGTATTTGCTTAAGGCGGACAAAACCTTGAGTGAAGCGCCGTTAATGCCATTGTAGCCCATATGCTTTGCCAGGACCTCCCGGGTAGCCGGCAGGTGCTGTTCCTTGGCGTGGATATGGCCAATTCGGGCGATCGCCTCAGGGAGGCTGATGCCGGGGTAGTTGGGACTGCGGACGCGCGCCATGGAATCTCTATGCTCGTAGTTCTAGTCAACAGTACTACCATGTAGGCTTGGCTATCGCTTTTACAAGAAGGTAACTCGGATAACGCCAAAAATTTGGTTAAACTGAAGAAGTCACGCGATTCAGATCGATAGGTATCCGGTGCATCCAAGTTCCAGCAACGTTCGTCAACATCCTATTTTGCCATTTTGGAAAGTGGTCTAAATATCAATGAATTCAATTTATTAGACGACAGATCGGCCGTGCCGGAAATTGCCAGACGTTGCCGTAACTTGAGCGTGTAACGCGCTTATCTCCACGGCGGGTACGAACACTTTTACCCGGCGGGGCTTAACGAATGTTCTCTTTAGGTTCCGACTGCCAGAGCCGGGTGCTAGAATAGCGGCGCGGTTGCTACTTGCCTGCGTCGTCTAGTTCCGCGGGTTGCGGAAGACGACGCAGGCGCCGCCTTCGGCGCGCAGCTTCGCGCACAGCGCGTTCGCATCCGCCCGGTTCTGCTCCGAGACCCGGACGGCGAAGGTCGGCAGGTCGGAGCGGCGGGCGCGCAGGATCAGCGGCAGCCGATCGCCCAGGACGTCGGCGTGCCGGCGCCGTAGCTGCTCGTAGGTGGCGAGGACGCGGCCTTCGGACCAGTTGCCGGCGAGCTGGACGCCCCACGGTCCCCAGGCCGGACTCGACGTGAGGTCGGGGCGGGGCTGCGCGCGCTCCTCGGCCATCAGCTTGGCGAGCTCGACACAACGCGCGCCCTGCGCTGTGCCAGACGGCGTCGTGCCAGACGGCGTCGTGCTTGAGGGCGCCGGGCTAGAGGACGTCGTGCTCGAGGACGTCGTGCTCGAGGGCGTCGGGCCCGAGGGCGGCGCGGCCGAGGACTCGAACCGCGGCGGCTGGCGCGACGCCCATGCCTCCGCGGGATAGCCGGTGACGATGCGGACATAGGCCTGCGTCTCGAACGGGAGGGCGCTGCGGCCGGCAAGCCAGGCCTCGACCTGGTTGGGGCCGGCATTGTAGGCGGCCGCCGCCAGGCCGAGATTGCCGTGGAAGGTCGTGCGCAGCTCGCGCAGGTAGCTCGCCGATTCACGCAGCGCCTCCAGCGGCTCGAATGCGTTGGTGAGCCCGCGCATCGCGGCGGTCTGCGGCATGAACTGCGCGATGCCTTGCGCGCCGGCCGGGCTGACCGCGTTCGGGTCGAAGCGGCTTTCCTGCCAGATGAGGCGCGTCAGGAACTCTTCGGGCAGCTCGTTGCTGGCCGCCGCCTGCGCCAGAGTGTGGCAGATGTCGTCGACCGAGGGCGCGGCGCGCGCCTCGATCGGTTGCGACAAGAGGGCGGCAAGCACCGCACAGGCTGCCGCGAGCCGCGCGATCGGATGACGAGCGGCATGACGTCTCGCGCCGGACCGGGGGCGCAGGGTCAAGGCTCCCCTTTCCCCCGGACTCGGGACGGGTTCATGTGCCTCCCGCCCCGTCAGCGGGTTGCTGGAAAAGTCGGAAACCACGACATGGCGCGCAATCGAATCGGGATCGGCACACCCCCGACTCCGACGCGCGGTCCCGGTGCTGCCCCTGAATCGATCCTGAATCGATATCGACTGGCTGCATGGCTCAAAGCCCCTTTTCAACAGCCCGCTAGGTCGTCAGCGTGTTCTTGAAGATTCGCCCGTCCTTCATGATGAGCTTGAGGTTCTTTTCGGGGTCGGCGATCAGCTTGAGGTCCGCGATCGGATCGCCGTCGATCAGCAGGAGATCGGCCCAGGCGCCGTCCTCCACCACGCCGAGCTTGCCGGGATAGGGATTGCGCGGGCCGGCCATGGCCAGCAGCTCGGCGTTGGTGCCGGTCGCCATCTTCAGCACCTCGACGGGCGTATACCAGCGCGTCATCGTCGTCAGGATGGCGCCCTGGTTCGCGGTCATCTTGGAATTGAACAGGATATCCGTACCCCAGGCCGTCTTCATCTTGTACTTCTTCGCGAAGCCGTAGGCCGTGTCGGTGCCCTTGGCCACTTCCAACTGCTTGGCCCGACCCTCGGGCGTGCTCTGCGGGTTTGAATACTCGTTGGCGAGGAACGGCTGGGTGCTGAGCCAGAGATCCTTGTCGGCGATCATCTTCGCTGTCGTCTCGTCCATGAGCTGTCCGTGCTCGATGCATCTGACGCCGCCCCGGATCGCCGTCTGGATGGCGCGCGGCGTATAGGCGTGCACCGCGACGTAGGTGCCCCAGTTCTCGGCGGCGTCCACGGCGGCGCGGAACTCGGGTTCGGTATATTGCGCGACGTCGATCGGGTCGTAGTTCGAGGCGACGCCGCCGCCCGCCGCCAGCTTCAACTGGCTCGCGCCCAGCATCAGTTGTTCGCGGGCGCGCTGCAGGACGCGATCGACGCCGTCGGCGATCGCCCCGCCGCCGATCGCATCGCCGCGGCTCAGCGGCGCGTTCGGCGGCGTCGGCACCTCGTAGGGAAAGCGGAAGTCGCCGTGCCCGCCGGTCTGCGAGATCATGGCGCCCGACGGCCAGATGCGCGGGCCGGCCATCAGGCCGGTGTCGATCGCGCGCTTGAGGCTGAAGCTGGGGCCGGCCATGTCGCGCACGCTGGTGAAGCCGCGCATCAGCGTCCGCTCCGCCTCGTCGGCCGCCACCAGGGTGATGTAGCCCACGTCGGCGACCAGCAGGGTGGTGAGCGGAACGGCCGCCATCATGGCATGCCAGTGTGCGTCGATGAGGCCCGGCATCAGCACGCGGCCGCCGCCGTCGATCGTCTGTACGCCGGCCGCAAGCGGCTTCTCGGCGGCTTCGACCGCCTTGATCTTCTGCCCCTCGACGATCACCCGCAGGCCGGATCGCAGCGTCTCCGACTTGCCGTCGAACACGCGGACGTTGGTGAAGGCGATCGCCGTGGCGGGCGCCTTGGGGATGCGGGCCCACGCCGGTCTCGCTCCCGCCGCCGACGCTGCGGCCATGGCAGCCGCGCCCGCGACGAAGGCGCGTCGCGAGAACTTCGCATCGAGATGGGCGCCGAGCCGCGCAAAGGCCGGGCTTTGG
Source organism: Pseudomonadota bacterium (assembly GCA_018242505.1). Classification (GTDB taxonomy): domain Bacteria; phylum Pseudomonadota; class Alphaproteobacteria; order Reyranellales; family Reyranellaceae; genus Reyranella. Next base: position 131,926 of record JAFEBU010000017.1, on the reverse strand, counting down.
CACAGGCAGCCGGCGGGATGCGGCTTGGCCTCCGGCGTCGAAGAACATCGCAACATTGGCAATCTCCTCTTCCCAAACGCTTCTATCCCCCGAGCTTCGGGCGGATCACCTGCGCGAACGCCTGCAGCGGCGCTTCGGGCATGGCGTAGCCGCCGGCGAGGTCGTGCGCGGGGAACAGGAACACGTGATCGACGCCGGCTTCCTCGCGGGCCTGCAGGAGGCGCTCGGCGCAGCGCTCCGGCGGACCGAACAGGCCGAACGCATCGGCGATGCGCTGCGCCCGGTCCTCCGGGATCGCCGCCGGATCGTGCGTCTCGGCGATCTCGAAGCCGGCCTCCCCGAGCCAGCGCAGGTTCGCCACGCTGGGATAGTTGAGGAACGGCTGGCCGGGCGCGAACCAGCTCCGCACCCAGCGCGCGCCGACATTCGCCTCGTCGCCGAGGCCAAGGGTGGTCACGAACACCACCGGGAAATTGTCGAGCGAGCGGCCGGCCCGCCTGGCGCCCGCCTCCAGATGAGCGCGCGCGGCGCGCACCGCCGCCGCGTCGAGACCGACCATCAGGAATGCGCCGTCGGCCACTTCGCCCGCAAGCTCGATCATGCGCGGTCCGGCGGCCAGCAGATAGACCGGGGTCGGCGTGGCGCTTCGGTTGCGCAGGCGGGTCGATGTCTCGCCGAACGCGACGTCCTTGCCGGCCAGCAGCAGCCGCAACTCGCGGATCGCCTCGCGCATGATCGCCACCGGCGCGCGCCGCAGGCCCATGCTGCGCGTCGAGATGAAGCCGGGCGCGATGGTGAGAAAGGCGCGGCCCGGTGCGATCTCGTCGAGACTGTGGGCGAGCGCGGCGAGGACGAGGGGATGGCGGACGAGCGGGCTCGACGTCGCGGGAAACAGGTGAAGGCGACGGGTCGCCCGGGCCGCCAGCGCCAGCGCGAGATAGGCGTCGCGGCCGCTCGACGGATGGTCGTGGATGCCGACGCCATCGAGGCCGGCATCCTCGCAGCGGGCGACGAACGCCGCGAGCTCGGGCAGGGGCAGGCCGACGGGAACGCGAAGCGCGACACGGATTCTGGTCATCCGCGAGACGATATCTGCCCAAATCAGGGAACGCCAGCGAGGCGGATTTCCTCTCGTCCCATCGAAGCCGGGGCGTGCTTCGTCGAAATGATGAAATTCGGACGCTGCGTCACTCAATGTCTCGTGAGACGCTCCTCGCCTGGATGGCGTGACGCAGACGGCGCATTCTCTTCCAAATGTCCCGCAGAAGGATTGCGGGCAGCATCCTGATTGACGTGACGTCCTGAACTAGGATCGAAACCGACGACGGCGCGCCCTTTGCCGTTACCTCCGGACCGATACCGGACATTGGCTGCGTCGAACGGTTCGTTGGAGATGGGCCAGAAAACGGTTCGTCGGAGATGGGCCAGAATCGGACATCGGGATTCGCGCGCCCGGATTGCGGACAGCATCCTGATTTGGCGTGACGTGCTGAACTAGGATCGAAACCGACGGCGGCGCGCCCTTTGCCGTTCCCTCCGGACCGATACCGGACATTGGCGGCGTCGAACGGTTCGTCGGAGATGGGCCAGAAATCGGTTCGTTGGAGATAGGCCAGAATCGTACATCGGGATTCGCGCGTTCGATGTCTGCTCTGGTCGCCTGGAAATTGGGAGGCTTGCGAACCGCAAGGCTCCCAAGGGACGGAAACGCGCCACACCTGAATGTCATACCTGAATGATGTGCACTTCGCGCATTGGCTTTCCCGCTTCGTGTCGAGCGTTATGGGGGGAACCCCGGTTCCAGGTGCGGGACAGTTTCACGGGCGGCAGGACTGTCCGCACTTTAGCTATCCGCACCAACTGTCCGCACTTGGCGCTTGCTGCGGGGATGACCGGTTCAGATTGCCGGCGATGGTGCTGGCGGTCGCTCCGGGGTAAGGAACCTTGCCGATGGCTGGCCGTTCGACTTCACAACGACCGCTTCCGGTCATTCGAGAGAGGTTTTCATGTCACGCGCTTCATTGGCGATCCGGCTGGCGACGGCCCTGGTCCTCGTCGTGCCGGCCACGGCCTGTGACGTCTTCCAGGGCAAGCAGAACGTCACCGAATATGCCGACGATTCCACCATCACCAACACCATCCGCGCCCGATTCGTGGAAGATTCGATCGTTCATGTCGGCGAGGTCGGCGTGACCACGCTGAACGGCAACGTCCGGCTGACCGGTGCCGTGAACTCGGACCGCGAGCGCCAGCGCGCGGCGGAGATCGCCCGCAACGTGAAGGGCGTGCGCAGCGTCAGCAACGAGATCACGATCCGCTGACATACGGCGGACCTGGATCGCGATCTTCGCCCCGGCGTTTCAGCCCAATGGCCGGATGTTCCGGTTCATGCGGAGGAAGTCGTTCGGATCGCACCTTGTCTTCAGCTCCCGAAGGCGCCGGTGGTTCGGTCCGTAGGCGGCTGATACGGCATCACCCGGCTCGTCACCGCCGAGAGAGTTCGCTCCCTGCCTGATACGGTTCCACCTGCTGACAGGTCGCGCGCGCCCGGGCGATGCCGGTCATCGCCGGTCGATCCATACCCGGCTCGTCGCCGCCGAGAGAGTTCACTCTCTGCCTGATTCGGTTCCATCTGCTGACAGGTCTCGCGCGCCCAGGCGATGCCGGTCATCGCCGGGTCGATCCATTGCGACAGGACGAGAAAGAGGTACCCCTCGGCGCGGTGCGGGAACGCCCGTTTCCGTGACACCCACCCTGGTCGCCGCACCGTGGTCATGCACCGCCATCGCACGACCCGACCTACGCCCGCGATGTCGCCGCGCGGCGTTCGCGTTGCTTGTCGGCGCATCGGAGGAGCCCATGGGTGGTCTGTCTTTCCACGTCTTCGCGAAAGCCGGGCCTCGAAATAGCGGGTGCAATTCCAGGTGCCCGGTTTGCTTTCTATCAGTTGCAGGAAACTCGATGGTACCAACGTGAGTTGATCGACGCCGACGGGAATTTGGCAGCTGACTCTTTGCAAGCAAGTCATCCAATGCTTGTAGGCAAGTCATCCAATGCGAGGTCACGTTTGATCCTGCAGCGGTGTCGATTGATCCTGCAGCGGTGTCGATGTGGCGTTCGTGATCGCGGCGGAGCGCAGTATCAGATACGCGTCACCAATCGCTCCTAGGCGCGTGGCAAGCCCGCGATCTCGAGGCCGTCGCCGAGGCACGACATGAACCTCGGGGTGAACGGCCATGCGCGTTGGGCCTGCGAGACCGTCAGGCCGGGGTCCTTCTGCATGAGCTGCCGCCCCATGCGGCGCGCCTCCGCCCCCGCGCCGGTCAGGGCCACCGCCGCGACCGCGACCCGCTGCGCCCAATAGGATTCGGGATAGGCCTCGACGCCGTTCCTGATCCAGATCGCCGCTCGATCGTACCGCTCGGCGGCAAAATGGGCGCAGCCCATGCCGATGCAGGTGATGTGCCGCAGCGGTTCGAACGGCATCAGATGAAGCGCGATCCGGAGCTCGCGAATGGCGCCGTCGCCATCTCCGAGATAGGCCGACATCCAGCCGCGGCGGATCCATGCATAGGCCAGCCACGGATCGAGCGCCAACGCCTGTTCGAGCCGCCGGTCGGCCTCTTCAAGCTCGTGCAGCAGCACGAGGGTGCCGCTGCTCAACGTCAAGGTCAGCGCATCGCCCCCGGCAAGCTCGTAGGCTTGTTGCGCGAGTTCCGACGCGCGCCGGCGATCCGCGTCGGGCGTCGAACTGAAATTGTGGGCGGCACGTTGCGCCCAGCACCAACCGGCTGCCGCCTTCGGCAATCCGTAGTCGGGGGCCAGGTGCTGGGGCCGGCTCAGCTCTTCGAGCGCCGCGTCGCATTGCGTGCGCGCAACGGCGAACGCGAAGGGCAGGGCGCCCAATGTCAGACGAATGGCCTCGTCCAGGTCCCGATCGAAACTCCCGGTCGATGTCTCCTTTGCGCGTCGCACGGTCGCCGACGGAAGCTCGCCGAAGGCTTTTCGATACTCGGCGGCGAACCGGCCGAATTGCGTGAAGCCGCTGTTGAGCGCGACATCCGTCACCGTGGTGCTCTTGCCCCGTCGAATGAATTCCTGGCGCGCCCGCGCCAGCCGCATGCGCCGAACCCAGCCGAGCGGCGTGAGGCCCAGGAACATCTTGAAATGCGTCTCCAGCGTTCGCGGACGAACACCGGCGACCTGGGCGAGCAGGTCGAGCTGGACGGGCTCGGACAGATGGCCGCGAAGCCAGTTGAGGGCACGAACCAGGTCAGCCGGCAGGGCTCCCGCGTACCCTGCGTCGTCCGCGGCCTCGCCGTCCGGATCGGCTGAGGCAATCGACCCAAATCTCTGCATCGCAGATGCACTTCATGGTTTATGTCAAAAGGATGACTCGCTTTTATGGCGAAATTTGAGCATCGGCGCGAGAACTGAATAGCGCGCGCTGTAGGGACCGCAGCAAGCTTCCGACGCGTGTACGGACAGTCAACCCAGGGAGCCAGGATGCTTTCCCGCGAACCCACCAGGCGCACATCCTTTGTGTGGCTTGCCGCGATGGCGGCATCTCTGCTGGCATCGGCGTCCGCCGTGGCGCAGCAGTTCGAAGTCAAGGCGATCGCCGAGAAGAAGGTCCGCCAGTTGCCGGCCGGGCCGCTGTTCTGGCGCCTCGACACCTTCCCGACACTCGCCCAGGCACAGGCGGCAGCGGGTCCGACTGCGCTCGTCGCCGAAGCGTCAGGCAAGGCCTGGCTGTTCACGCTCGGTCCGAAGGGAGGGTCGTCGCCGGGTGGGATCGAGGTCGCCGAGATCGGACCGGTGCCGCCCATCTCGGCGCCCGAGTACCTGCTGCGCATCAACCGGACGGGCGGACCGCCCGGCGTCAAGACGCCGGTGCACATGCATGCCGGGTCCGAAAGCTTCTATGTGCTGACCGGCGAACTCAGCCAGGAAACCCCGCAGGGCGTGAGGCATGTGCCGGCGGGTCAGTCGATGCCCGGGCGCGGACCCGGAACGCCCATGCAAGTCTCGAGCACGGGCAAGGGCGACCTCGTCGCGCTCGTCATGTTCGTCACCGACGCCACCAAGCCATTCTCGTCGCCGGCCACGATGCACTGACGCAGACACCCGAGGCAGGATCCAACGACAACTGAGGCAGGATCTAACAACGATTGAGGCGGGATCCAGCGACAACTGAGGCGGGATCCAGCGACCAACTAAGGCGGGCTCCAACGACGATTGGACCCCGCGGGGCGTCGCCCGGGAAGAGAAACCGCCCCCTCGGGGGCGGTTTCCGATGTTTGCGGTGCGCCGGGAAAAGGTCGAAGCGCCCGGGCGTTAATGCCGAAGGCGAGGCCGGATCAGGGCAGATGCAGCGTGGCCTTTGCCGATCCCGCGCCGACGGAGACAGGAAAGGCCTTGCCGGCGATGGAGACGGTGCCGGAGCCGTTCAGCTTGCCGTAGAAGCGGTATTGACCCTTCGAGTCGGTGGAGGTGCTGAGGTGCGACCGGCCGACGGTCAACGTGACCGGCTGGTGGGCCACCGCCTTGCCTTGTGCGTTCGTTATGCTGCCCACCGCGACCGGCGGATCGGTCGGAAAGGCGAACATGAACGAATTGTAGATCGTGTCGATATAGGCCAGCACGTCCGTCGGGCCGGTGTAGCCGAAGGAGGGCCCGCCGATGACCGCCGTCGCGGACTGGGTGGTCGCATTGGTGCTGGTGGTCGACGAGGTGTTGGTCCACTGCAGGCTCGCCGACGACTTCAGCTTGAAGATCAGGACGTTGAGGCCGCCCGATACGCTGAAGTTGGTGGTGTACTGCACCTGCGTCGTGCGCGTGTTGGTCACGCTGTTCTGCAGGACGTAGGTCGATGTCGAGATCGAATCGTTCGCATTGTCGGGCGCTTCGTAGGGGAAGCTCTGCGGCAAGGGGACGAATCGATTGGGATCGATCGTCCTGGCTCCCGAGGCGAACGGATTGAGGGCCAGGATATCCCGGTAGTCGTCGGCGGTGAGCCCGGCCCTGTCGAGCAGGGCCCTGACGCCCGGCTGCATGGTCGACGGGTTCTGCAGCCAGCCCACCTCGACATACTGGATGATCATCGTCGGCCCGTTGACGCCGAGTTCCCAGGCCAGGTTGTTCTGGGGATCGATCGTGACATTCACCATCGGGTTGAGCCAGAGATAGAAGCGGTCACGGCTGTGATCGATCCCGTTCGCCGCCGGGCCGGGCACCTTGATGTCGAAGCTCGCGGTCTTCTTGACCTCGACCGATACGGAATCGGACGTCGCCTTGGTATAGCTGAAGTCGGCGCCCAGGCCGCCGATGTCCTTGTCGCCGCCACCGATGCCGACACTGACGCTCACGCTGTCCTGGAACGAGCTGGCGGTTGTCGTCGTGGTGCCGGTGCTGCTGCTGCTGCCGTAGTCGACGGACGATGTGCCGCTGCCCGAGTTGGCGGCGCCTGCGTCGGTGCCCGGCGGCGAGTAGACCGTGGTCAACACGAAGTATCGCGGCAACAGGGACCCGCCTATCGGCTGGTTGGCCGGATCGACGACGAACGGCGTCGAGGCGGTGTTGAAATTGCCGAGATGGACGCCATGCGAGCCGTCGAGGTTGAGGCGCCAGAGGGCGTTGTCGGTTCCCTGGAAGAAGACATAGCCGTTGCCGACGACCGGCGACGACTTGGTCTTGTATCCGCCCAGGTTGGTCCCGCCGTTGCCGTCGAGGTTGATGCGCCAGAGCTTGTTGTCGGTGCCCTGGAAGTAGACGTTGCTCGCCGTGACGAAGGGCATCGAGTTGGTGTCGTAGCCGCCGAGATGGACGCCGTGCGTGCCGTCGATGTTGGTCTGCCACAGCTTGTTGTCGGTGCCGCGGAAGTAGACATGCTGCGCCGTGACGAACGGCGTCGAAGCGGTCTTGTAGCCGCCGAGATTGATGCCCTGGGTGCCGTCCAGGAGGACGCGCCAGAGCTTGTCGTCGGTGCCCTGGAAATAGACGTACTCGCCGAAAACGTACGGCATGGATTTCGTCTTGTAGCCGCCGAGGTTGGCGCCGCCGCTGCCGTCCAGCGCGACCTGCCACAGCTTGTCGTCGGTGCCCTGGAAATAGATGTGGCTGCTGGTCAGGAACGGCGTGGAGCTGGTGGCGTAGCCGCCGAGATCGACGCCGTGCGAGCCGTCGAGGTTCGTCTTCCAGAGCTTGTGGTCGGTCCCCTGGAAATACAGGTTCGAGCCGAAAGCGACGGGCGTGGAGCTCGTCTTGTATCCGCCGAGGTTGATGCCCCCGGTGCCGTCGACGTTGAGGCCCCACAGCTTATTATCGGTCCCTTGGAAATACAGCATTTTGTCCTCACTCTCTGGGTTGAAATGAAGTCCTTTCTCCAATCACAGGTAGAATCGCAGGGCATGACTCGCCGATAGGCGCTTACGGGTGCGCCCGCGGCTTCACTTGCTACGCTCGAGATGACAGTGTCCTGATGGCAGGAAATTCGCCTGCCGCGATGTGTCCTACGATGCCGGCAACATCTGTGCCGACCATCCATCCTCACGCCGCTCCCGTGACTCGTTGATGTCGCGGCGGGCCATTTGCGTTTCGTCTGTTTCGCGGTCGCCGGCGAAGCGTGGTATCAGGTGCCTGGCGCCGGTCGGTCGAGGCTTGCCCTTCGAGACTCTCCTACATCGAAGGCGTCAGCATCGAAGGCGTCAGCCGGAATGCAGGGACTGCTTTCGCCATTCCGATGGCCGCGTGCCGAAGCGATCGAGGAACCAGCGGGAAAAGGCGCTGGTGCTGGAGAAGCCGAGCATGTCCGCAGTCGAAGCGAGGTTGGCCCGTCGATTTTGCAACAGCCGCACGGCGAGTTCGCCGCGCACGGAGTGCAGGATCGCGTCGAAGGTGACCTGCTCCAGCGCGAGCCTGCGATGTAGTGTGCGACGATCGCAGCCGATTTGATGGGCCAGGCGGTCGACCGTGCAGCGGCCGGACGAAAGCTGCGCACGGACCAGTTCGCGCACCTTGGCCTCGAGCGTTGCACCGGTCCTGTTGGCCATGGATTCCAGATAACGCCGCGCATGTTCGGCGAATATTGGACTGGCTCCGGGCAGGGGCCGGTCGAGGTCCCGCGCGGGAAAGATCATTCCGTTGTAGTTGCAGCGGAAATCCACTCGCAGCCCGAGCACGCGGTGGTGCACGTCACGGCGTGCCGGCGGTTCGTGCGAGAGGCAGACGATGGGCTGCCACGTCGGGCCGATCAGGGACTGCAAGATGCGATAAAGAACCGCGATGCTGAGCTCGACACCCTGCCGGAACGGCATTTGCCTGGCGAGGTGGATCTCCAGGCTCACGACAGCTTGGTCTTCGACTTCGTCGAGGTGCAACGCAAGCACCTCGTTGTGCAGGAAAAGGTATTTGGCCAGCGACCGGAGCGCATGGCGCACCGTCGGTTCCTCGCGAAGCAGCAAGCCGATCGGTCCCAGGATCACAATGCTCCGTGTTTCGGCCATGTGCAGCCCGAACGCCTCGGCTTTCGACTGCCGAGCCGCCAGTTCGAGGAGCCGGCCGAAGACGGGTGCGGAGATGCGCATTTCGGGATCGTCCAGCGCACGCCGGTCGATACCGACCTCGGAGAGCAGGGATTCCGGTTTCAGGCCAAATGACCGCGCGGTTTCCGGGAAGGCCGTCAGGCTGGCGGCGCGGATCAGTTCGGTCGTGGAGGCGGTCGGTGGCAAGTTCTGGGGCCGTGTCCCCAATTGTCCAAAGGTTTGCCCATGTATGTCAAACCCTCCCGCCGTCAATGTGGTTGCCTTTCGCGTGATCAAGGCATGCGAGAGAGGTTTTCATGTATTTTACGGACGATTCGCTGTTTCCCGAGAATATGCAGCCGCTCATCATCACGGCGGCGCCTTACGGCCCGGAGTGGCTTCCCGGCGATGTCGAGGAGCTGCCCCTGACCTGGGATCAACAGGTCCAGATTGCCGTGGATTGCTACAATGCCGGCGCCACGATGCTGCATGTCCATGTGCGCGACCCCAAGACCGGTCAGGGTTCAAGCAACTTCGAGGAATACAACTATCTCCTCGCCCGTCTCCGCGAGGCGGTGCCCAAGATGATCCTGCAGGTCGGGGGCTCGATCTCCTTCTCGCCTCATACCGCAGAAGCGAAGGCCAAGTGGCTCGACTACGACACGCGCCACATGCTCACCGAGCTCGATCCCAAGCCGGATTGCGTCACGATCACCACCGGTACCACGTTGTGGGACGTTACCCAGGCGTTCATTCCGGGCGATGCCAAGGGAACGCATCTCGACGATCCCAAGGTCCAGGCGGCGTGGGCCGACATGGTCGTGGATTCGACATCGAAATTCTACATCGAGCACCTCAAGCGGCTGCGCGCTCATGGGATACAACCCTACTTCGTGCCCGGCCACGTTCATCAACTCGAGATCATCGAGCGGCTGATTCGCTCCGGCGTCTACATGGGGCCGATGAACGTGGCCCTTTGCGGCTACGGCGGCGGCTCGATGGGCCGCAATCCCTTCGACTGGATGGAGATGCTTCGTCGCACGCCGCATGGTGCTTCCAGTGTCACGTTCTGGAGCAGCATGCGCGGCAACATCGCGATCCAGAACCTTGCCATCATTCTTGGCACTCATGTCCGGGTGGGGAACGAGGACAACATCTGGGATGCGCGAAGGCAGCGCTGGTCGACGGTGAAGCAGATCGAGTGGGCCGTGAAGATGTCGGAGCAGTTCGGCCGCAAGGTCGCCACTGCGGACGAGGCCCGCAAAATGATGCAGATCGGCGTCTGGTACGACACGGTCGAGGAAACGCTGTTCAAGCTGGGCCTGCCGCCCAACCGACCGGAAGGCTACAAGGGCTTCCTCACCTACGACACTGACGGGCGTCTGCCCAGGCCAACGGAGGCACGGACCAGTCCCGTCAGCGTCCTGTAGCAATCGCCGCGTGGTGCCTCGGGCCTTCAGGGTCCGTGGTACCGCGGCCTGCACCGCAAACACTATCTGACGGCCAAAGGGAACAGCATGCAGACGGGTATGGAAACCGGGCCTTGGGACGCGGCCCTCGAACAATTGCACGCATGGGATCCGGCCTGGGCCACCATCTGCAGGACCATGACCACTGATCCTTGGGTTCATGGCGTCCTGCCGCGCAAGTTCATCGAGCTGGTGGGCGTAGGCCTCAATGCGGCTTGCACCAATCTCGATCCGGACGGCACGCGACGCCATATCCGCGCCGCTCTCGCTGCAGGCGCGACCAGGAACGAAATCCTCATGGTCCTGAAGATGGCGTCCGTGATGTCGATCCATTCCTGCAGTCTTGGGGCGCCGATCCTGCTGGAGGAGGCGGAGGCTGCCGGTGCAAGGCCCTCGCAGAAGGTCGTTGGACCGACTCCGGCCTGCGACGGGATGCGGGCGGCAGGACAATGGAACACGGCCTGGGACCCGTTCTTCGAGCTCGATGCGGCCTGGACGGACGAGTTCATGGCGACCGGGGTCGGCATCTATGCCAGCAAAACATTCACGGCCAAGGAGGTCGAGCTGCTGAGCATCGCCTTCGATGCCTCCTATACGCACATGTACGCGCCGGGCACGCGTCGCCACATCAGGGGTGCGCTCAAGGCCGGCGCGACAGTCGAGGAAGTCATGGAGGTGCTGAAGCTCTGCGTCGTGCAGGGCGTTCAGGCCTGCAATCTTGGTGTGCCCATCCTCGCCGCGGAACTGAAGCGCATGGACGAGGCCGACCGGGAGCGTGCCCATGAGTAGCGATCGTCTGCGCGACCTGGCAGCCCGGGGAATCGACGAGTTCCGCCGCTTCCTGCTCATGTTCGTCTATCTCTGGGTGGTGTTCGGACTGTTTGTGCTCAACGAGGCGGTGATCCTGGGCAAGGCGGACGTGAGCTTCATCCCGCAGGGGTTTGCGTTCATCAACGCCGCCATCCTGGCGAAAGTCATGCTGGTCGCGGAGAGTCTGAAGCTGGGACGCCGGTTCGATCACCTGCCGATGATCTATCCGATCACCTACAAGTCGGCCCTCTTCGCCATCGTATTCATCGCCTTCCACGTGCTGGAAGAAACGGCGGTCGGGATGCTCGCAGGCAGGTCTGCCGCGGCGAGCGTTCCCGTAATCGGGGGCGGTACGTGGATCGGCCTGGGCTGTGTCTGGGCGATCATGGCGGTCTCGCTGCTCCCGTTCTTCGCGCTTCGCGAGATCAGCCAGATTCTTGGCGAAGGCCAACTATGGTCCCTCATGTTCCATCGAGGTCCGAAAATCGCAGGCGTGAACTCAAGATCGGAATAAGCTGTCGAACGGCAACTGACAGGATCGGCCGAGGCGGTCAGCGATCGTTGAACCGGTTTGGCCTCCCGGCGCCTGGCAATCCCGGTACGATCCAGAACGTGGCGGTGACCTGAATGCTCCCGACCTTCCCCGAGCTCGGCATCGAGTTCGCCAAGCAGGCGCGCACCCGACGGCGACCGGAACTCATGGAGCGTCACCACCCGAGGTCGCGTTTGATCTTTGCGGCGATGTCGAGGTGGCGTTCGTGGTCGCCGGCGAAGCGCAGCATGATGTGGGTGACGCCCGCGTCGGCGTAGCTCTTGATCCACGCCGCGGCCTGCGCGGCGGGGCCGGCGAAGGAGCGCTGGCGGGCGCGCATGCCGGCGGCCGGCACGTTGTAGTAGTTTTCGAGGTAGGCGTTGATCCTGGCATCGGCGCGGGCCGCGTCGTCGTCGATGGCGAGCGTGAGATACATCGCCGGCGTGATCGCGTTGGGATCGCGGTTCACCGCGCGCGCGGCGGCCCGCACTTCCTCCATCTGCGCCGGATACTCCTCGGGCGTCGGCAGGTTGGGGAACCAGCCGTCATAGAGCCGGCCGGTGCGCTCGCGTCCCGCCGGCAGGCCGCCGCCGAACCAGATCGGCGGACCGCCCGGCCGATGCGGTGTCGGGCCGACGGTTCCCTGCTTCACCGTCCACAGCCCGCTCCAGTCGATCGGCTTGCCGCTCCACAGCGCCTTGCAGAGCCGCATCGCCTCGTTCATGCGGCCCACGCGCTTGTCGAACGGCACGCCGGTCGCCTCGAACTCGCGCCGGATCGCCGGCATGTCGGCGGCGATGCCGATGCCCAGGATCAGCCGGCCCTCCGCGATCCGGTCGAGCGTCGCCACCTGGTGCGCGAGCAGCACCGGATTGCGCAGCGCCGGCAGGAGCACCGCGGTGCCGAGTTCGGCCTTGCGCGTGCGCGCGGCGACGGCGGCGAGCAGGGTCAGCGGATCGTGGCGCGGCCGCGCCGTCACCGAATCGCCGACCCAGATCGAATCGAAGCCGACCGTCTCGGCGCGCTCGGCCAACCTCAGCAGCGCACCGGTCGCCGGCTGGTTCTCCATGACGCGCTCGCGCGTCGGCAGCAGGTATCCAAGCTTGGGCATCGCAATCCTCCAAGGCGGCGAGCATAGGGCACCGACTACCCTCGTGCACGCCTGCCTCCGGCATGTTGGATACAACCGATAGTTTACGTGAAAGGGCGTGAGTAAAACCTGCACGCCGATCCGACCGACCGGCGGGCATCACGAGCGCATTGTCGCGCGCCGATCGGCTACATGGGAGAGCGAGTCGCCGGCCGCGGGAGCAGGGTCACCAGCAGGCGCAGCAGATCGTCTTCCATGAACGGCTTGCTGAGATACGGCACGCCGGCGAAACAGGGCGGCAGCCCCGACTGCTCGTACGCCGTCAGGACGAGGAACGGCACATGATGTCGTTCGAGCTCGTCCACCACCGCGCGGGAATCGCCTTCGTGAAGCTTGACGTCGAGTACAGCGAGATCCGGACCCCCGACCTTGGTCAAGGCGCACGCCTTCACTGCGTCGCCGGCAGGCCCGATCACCGTACCGCCGGACGCCGTGATCATTGCGCTCAGGTCCGTCGCGACCAGGAAGTTGTCCTCGACGATCAGCACCCGGGCGCCGCAGAAATCCACGACGCTCCCCATCAGGCAAGGGTAGGTTCTTCACCATGCAAGTACAAGCGATGCGTGGGAGGTGAGAGGCCGTGCCGCTTGCTCTTCGCGCGTCGCGCACCCACCACATCTGCGAATTGCATGTATACGCCTTGCCCGTGGCGACGGCGTCGATCCTACCCCGCTCTCCCGACCTCTCCTCCAAGGAAGAGAGGCGCAGAGGATGGACTCACTCCGTGATCACGCCACAGGCGATGCGGTCGCCGGCATTGCCGGCGGGGTCGGACTTGTAGTCGTCGGCGCGGGCGTGGATCACGATCGCCGAACCGTCCGCGTCGAACACCGAAGCGGGCTGGCCCTTGGCGAGCGTAATCCGGGGATTGGCGATCTCGATCGCGAGCGCGCCCGAGGCGGGAATGTGCAGGTTGGGCATGTCGCCGGCATGCTGGCCTTCGGCTGCTTCCATGCCGTGCTTGTGGCTGCCGGGATTGAAATGTCCGCCGGCGGTGGTGAAGCCGGGCGGCTCGCACTTGCCGACGGCGTGGATGTGGACCGCGTGCTCGCCCGCCGGCAGTCCGGCGAGTGTGAGCTTGATGAGGACGCCATGCGGCGTCTGGACGAGCTCGGCCCGGCCGACCTCCTTGCCCGCGGCGTCCTTGAGCGACGCCTTGGCCGTCTGCGCCGCCGCCGGCAGCGCTCCCGCACATCCGACCACCGCCACCGCGAGGCCGCACATCATTCGTCTGACGTCCATCCGCTCGCCTCCGATCTTTGTGTGTACCCGCACGATGCGGCCAAGCGCGGTCGCGATCAAGACGATCGGATGCATGCCGTTGATGCATGTCGTTATCGAGACTGCATTCATGTCGTTATCGAGGCATGTCGTTGTAGTCGTTCGCCGTTCTCGCTGCAGGCAGATATCCGGGAGGTTCCATGGCAAGAGTCTGTTTGCTCGGCTACGATCCGGAGACGGTGGATTTCTCGGACCCGGCGTTGCCGCCGGGAATGACGGCGGAAAAGATCCGCGCTGGCTTTCAGGTCGCGCTGAAGCAAATGGCGGATCGAGGATTGGGGGGTCGATACCTGCTTCATCCGCCCCGATCGGACAGCCGGTTCGACGGTGGAACGTCACCTGGCATCGAAAGCCTATGACTGTGTCGTGATCGGCGCGGGCGTTCGCCTTGCGCCCGGGGGCCTCGCGAAGTGGTCGTCAATGCCATCCACAGGGCGGCGCCGGCTGCGGCGATCGCCTTCAATACGCGGCCCGACGACAGTGCCGATGCGGCCGGACGGTGGCTTCGGAGCCAGGCGCGGTTGTCACACACCGCAGCGATCGCCGTGTTGGCGAACAATACGCGGCCTGACGACAGTGCCGATGCGGCCGGACGGTGGCTTCGGAGCCAGGTGCATCGTCACACACCGCAGCGATCACCGTGTTGGCGAACAATGTGCGGCCTGACGACAGTGCCGATGCGGCCGGACGATGGCTTCGGAGCAGGTGCGTCGTCGCACACCGCAGCGATCACCGTATTGGCAGAACACCGTGCTTGCGAAACGCGGCGGCCCGCGCCCGTTCGAGGCCTTCGGCCTGCCGCTCAGTCTTCTGGCGGCCAGCTCATCCGCGGCAGCCGCCGGTTGAGGTGACCGACCGCCGTTGACCATTGCACAGGGGGCAGGCACGAACTGGGCAGGGGATAGAGCGTGTCAGGGGGCAACGACTCGACATTGACCCGCTCGCGCATGCCTTCGTCCATCTCGTGGCGGTCGTATTCCAGGTAGAGGCGCTCGTGCCTGTCCATATCGAGGATGAAGCCGGCGGCCACCTGCGCCTCGCCCGGCGTCTCTCGAGCCAGCGTCCAGCTTGCGGCGACGTTCCGGACCTCGTCCGGCCGCAGGCCGCGCCTCTGGGCGAGCAGCAGCCCGCGCAGGAAGAGGTGGATGTCCATGGACGACGACGGCGCCGTCCTCGGTTCGGCGCCCTGGGGGGCGGCGCCTTGAGCGATGAGGTGCAGAGACATTCCGTCCGTTACGCATCGGCAGGCCAAAGGTTCCATGACCAATGTTGGAATGCCGGTGGATTTTGCGCCGCGACTCACGCCCACATGGCTGCCGGAGCCAGCCGATCATCCTGCCAGACGCGCCGCAATGCGCGCTGTGATGATGGATTCGATTGCCCGTGCGTGGGCCCTCCGCATCCAGAGCCTGCTGCGTGCCGTCGCGGGGTTCGGGTTCCTGCAGCATGGCACGGCAAATATCTCAAGGTCCCCGATCGCGAGGTCCTGATCGTGCCGATATATGCAAATTTCCGGCCGATGAATCGCGGCGGCGTGTCCGGCGTGTTCGGGCGCGTCGGTGGCCTCCCGCCGATCCTCGGCCCGTTCACGCGGCCGGCGGCGTGTCCGGCGCGTTCGAGCGCGTCGGTGGCCTCCGCTGATCTCCGGCCCGTTCACGCGTGATCCTCGGTCTGTTCACGCGGCGGGGGGCGTTCCTGGTGTCCGGCGTGATGGTGGTGGGCTGCTCCTCTTCACGCTCCGCGCGGCTTCCATCCGATCCTGAACGGCGGCGCGCCGGCCCGTGCTCTATTGCCTGGCCGTGCGCTATTGCTTCGTCATTGCTTCGTCTTCCTCTGCTTCGCCTTCGCCGGCCCCGGCCCGTGGAGCCTCGACGCACTCGGGCGGCGATAGCACGTTCGTTCGTCGGGCCAGCGCCCCTCATCGGGGCGCGCAACGCCCGTTGCGTTCATGCGCGGGAGACACTGGAATATGTCCTCGGACGGACGGAGCCGAGCATGACGGCAGCAACGACACTGACCTGGATCGCCGCGATCGCCGCCGCGTGGGTCGTCGGATGCCCGCCGTCCCGCGCCAATCCGCCCGGCAGCCCGGGGCCGGTCGACGAACGGTCGATCGCCTTCGACGATCTCGCGCCGGCGGACCTCAGGCTGGAGCAGTGCTGGGATGCGGTGGGCATGGACAGCGAGCAGCGGGTCTATATCGGCTTCACCAGCCGGCGTGCCGACGGCCGCGAGGATTTCGCCGCCTTCCGGTACGATCCATCGACCAACGCGCGTCGCTTCCTCGGCACCTTCATGGGGGCCTCGCAGTCCGCCGGCAATCTGCGGCCCGGGGAACAGATCCCGAAGGGCCACACCCACATGCTCGAGATCGACGGCAGGATGTACATGGCCTCGCAGGGCTTCCATGACCTGAAAGGCGCGCTCGACACGCTCCCCACCTATCGCGGATCGCATCTCTACGCCTACGACATTGCCCGCGGGAAGCTGGAGGATGTGAGCCGCCGCTTGCCGGAGGGCGTGGTGATGGAGCACCAGGGCCTGATCGCGCTCGCCCATTCGGCCGGCTCCGATCTTCTGGTCGGGCTGGCCCATCCATCGAGCGACATCGTGTTGTTCGACGTCAGGCGCAACCGGGTGAAGCGGATCGTCGGCGGGATCCCGTGGCGGCTCGGCAATCCGCTGAGCCGGGAGATCGTCGCGACGAAGGCCGGCAAGATCTACACCTATCGCGGCACCGAGGATCCGGCGCAGCGCGGCGAGGTGCACCATATCTGGGCCTACGATCTCGAGACCAATGCGATGGCCGAGACCGCATCCACGGCGACCGGCGGCTTCTGGAACGGCCAGACCGCGACCCGCGACGGCGGGACGATCTATCTCGCGACGGTGAACGGCGAACTCTACCGGCTGGATGTCGCGACCGGGGCCTTCACGTCTCTCGGCCTCTTCCTGCCGAAGCGGGAGATCGCGGCCGGCGAGCAGGTGGATCAGCTCTACGGCATCACGCTCTCGGCCGACGAGACGCGGATCTACGGCATTCCGCGCCGCCACCGCGCCCGCAGCTCGAACCTCTATGCCTATGACATCGCGTCAGGCACGGTCGAGCTGGTCGGCGCCGTGGCGACGGCCGTCTATGCCGGCAGCGACCTGCGCGACACGCGCGGCAATATCTACTTCGGCCGGTTCGGCACCGGCACGGCCTTCGACGGCAAGGCGCGCCTCGCTGTCGTCCATCCGCCCGGCCCCACGCAATAGAAGGGACCGCACCCGGGTCAGTCGACGACCACGGCTGGACCGGCGCTGTCGCGGGCGGGCGGCTTCCTGAAGATGGCGAGCAGGGGGAGCGCGGCGAGCGTCGCGATCAGGAGCAGCTTGTAATCGTCGATATAGGCGATGATCAGCGCCTGCTGCGCGACGAGCGCGTCGAGTGCCGCCCGGCCCGCGGCGGTGACGGGATCCAGGAGCCGCGCGACCGTCGGATCCTCGAACGCCCGGTTGACCGCCGTGACATGCGTCGCGATGTTGGCGTGATTGATCTGCGTGTTGCTGGTGAGCAGGGCGTTGACGATGGATATGCCGATGCTGGAGCCGATGTTGCGCGACAGGTTGTAGATGCCGGCGCCCTCGGTGCGATGCTGCTGCGGCAGCGTCGCCAGGGCGATGGCGCTGAGCGGCGGGAAGAGGAAGCCGAGCCCGACGCCCTGGACCATGCCGACGACGACGATCTCGGTCTGCGACACGTCGGGTGTCCAACCGGTCATGGCATAGAAGGCCCAGGCCGTGAGCCCGAGGCCTGCGCCCAGCAGCAGGCGCGTATCGACCTGCCCCGTCAGGCGGCCGACGATCAGCATGGCAGCCATCGTGCCGATGCCGCGCGGTCCCATGACGAGGCCGGAGGTGACGACCGGATAGTTCATGAGCCCCTGGAGATAGGGCGGCTGCAGCGCCAGCGAGGCGTAATAGGTGAGGCCGATGATGGCGATGAAGAGGGTCCCGGCGGCGAAGTTGCGGTCGCGGAACAGCGACAGCCGCACGAACGGCCTGTCCGACGTGAAGGTGTGGACGAGGAACAGGTAGAACGCCGCGGCGGCGACGATCGCCTCGATCCAGATCTCCCCCGAGCCGAACCAGTCGTTCTGCTCGCCGCGGTCGAGCATGATCTGGAAGGCGCCGATCGCGACGCTCAGGGCGCCGAAGCCGAACCAGTCGAGCTTCTCCTTCCTGTTCGGGTGCGCATCCGGCAGGAAGAGGGTCATGCCGAGAAAGGCCAGCACGCCGACCGGCAGGTTGATGTAGAACACCCAGCGCCAACTGTAGTTGTCGGTCAGCCAGCCGCCGAGGACGGGACCGAGGATCGGCCCGGCCATCACGCCGAGGCCGAACAGCGCCATGGCGGAGCCCTGGCGTTCCTTCGGGTAGATGCCGATCAGCACGGATTGCGACAGCGGCACGAGGGCCGCGCCGAACGCGCCTTGCAGGATTCGGAACAGCACGATCTCCACCAGCGATTCAGCGATGCCGCACAGCATCGAGGCGACGGTGAAGCCCGCGACGGCGACGAGGAAGAGGCGCTTCAGCCCGAAGCGGCTCGCGAGATAGCCGGTGGGCGGCGTCATGATCGCCGCGGCGGTGATGTACGAGGTCAGCACCCAGCCGATCTGGTCGGGGCTCGCCGAGACGCTGCCCTGGATGTGCGGCAGTGCCACGTTGGCGATCGTCGTGTCGAGCGCCTGCATCAGCGTGGCGAGGCTGACGCAGGCGGTGACCGCGGCCCGATTGAGGGAGGCTTCCGGGCGCCGCGCGGCCATCACACGCTCCCGTGCAGCCAGCCCATGACCGCCGTCACGAAATGCGGCAGGCCGCGCGCGTGGCCGGTGTCGACCGCGACCTCGACGCTCATGCCCGCGCGCAGCGGCGGCCGGTCCTTGCCGCCCGCGGCGCTGCCTGTCTCACCACCCGCGGCGCTGTTCGTGTCGACGCGCACGCGCATGGGGATGCGCTGCACGACCTTGACCCAGTTGCCGCTGGTGTTCTGCGCCGGCAGGAGCTGGAACTCCTGCGCCGCCGCCGGGCTGATGCTCTCGACCGTGCCGTGCCATTCGAGGCCGGGGTAGGTGTCGACCGTCACCGTGACCGGCTGTCCGGCCCGCACATGGGTGAGCTCCGTCTCCTTGGGGTTGGCGTCGATCCAGACATGATCGGTGGCGACGAGGTAGAACGCGGTGGTCGAGGCCGCCAGATATTTGCCCGGTGCGATCGACGGCACGTTGGTGACGATGCCGGCGAAGGCCGCGCGCACGACCGTATGGTCGAGCTGGCGCTGCGCCTCGTCGACCTGCGCCTTGGCCTGCAGGTATTGCGGATGCTGCGTGACCGGCAGGTCGGCGCTGCCGCCGAGCCGGGCGAGCTGCTCCTGCGCCTGCTGCTTGAGCGAGGCGAGCTTGCCCTGGTCGGCCTGCAGCGTGAAGTTCGCCTGGTCGTAGATGGCCTTGGAGACGGCGTTGCTCTTCAGCAGCGCGGTGTCGCGCTCGAAGTTGATCCGGTCGAGCCCGACCTGCGCCTGCTGCGAATCGGTGTCGCTCAGCATGCGCGCGTAGTCCTTCTTCATCGCCTCGATGTTGAGCGCGGTCTGGGCGAGGTTGGCCTTGGCGTTGTCCAGAGCGATCTGGAACTGGCGGGGATCGAGCCGGTAAAGGACCTGCCCGGCGGTCACGTGCTGGTTGTCGCTGACGTCGACGTCCTGCACGAGGCCGGAGACGTCGGTCGAGACGCCGACCTTGTCGGCCTCGACATAGGCGTCGTCGGTCGACATCACCCGGCCGCCGGTGACGTACCAGTAGCCGCCGGCGATCAGGACGAGAGGCAGCAGGGCGAACAGCGCCGCGCGCAGCCGCTGCCGGCTGCCGGGGCGCCGCTTCTCCGCGCGGATCCTCGCGGCGGCAAACTTCGGCGTTTCCGGCGCGGGCTCGACGGGGGGCGTCTCGCCCTGGTCCGCGCGCGACGTCGACGGCTGAGTGTCTTCGGCCGCCGTCGACAGGGGCTCGCGATCGGGGGCGGGACGATCGGTTCTCTGAATTTTCGACATTGCAGTGCTCTGTTCTAAGTGGACGCTTCGACCAGCCGTCGCGCGCTCACGTTCTCCTTCATCTGGTGCAGGGCGAGGGTCATGTCCTCGAGGACGGCGGGATCGATCCCCCTGGTCATGACGCTGCGGAGCCGGGCCCGGTAACGCCGGATCTCGCCGAGCAGCGGCGCGGCCGCCGGCGTCAATCGCAGCCGCCAGACGCGCCGGTCGTCGGGATCGACGCCGCGCTCGACGAGGCCGAGCGCCTCCAGGCTGTCGACCAGGCGCGCGATCGTCATCGGCGCGACCTCGGCGATGGCGGCGAGCTCGTTCTGGGACAGGTCGGGCTGACGCTCCAGCCGCGCCAGGACGATCATCTGCGCCCGCGTCATGCCGTGAGCGCGCGCCATCTGGTCGCCGTAAGTTCGCATGTGGCGGGCAACATCGTAGAGCAGGATCAGGAGATCGTTGTGGAGATCGCGGCGCATCGTCGGCCTCGGAATGCGAGTCTCAATATCATAAGCATGCTTACGATCGGCAATGCCGTGCGGCGTCAGGTCTGGTCTGCGGCCCGCGCATTGCAGTCGCACTTCGTGCCTGGTGCGGGCGCCCATGCCTGGTTCACTCGGCGAGCCCCAGATACCGTCGATGATACCGGCACCCGATGAAACCGGTGCCCGATGAAACCGACACCCAATGAAACCGACGCCCAATGAAACCGACGTCCGATGAAACCGGCGTCCGATGAAATCGGCACCCCATGAAACCGACGCCCGATGATACCGGCGTCGCGCACGCGGATCTCGGCGATCGTCGGGCGCCGCCGTAGTAATCTACCGACCCGACCCAACCCGACACGGCCCAACCCGGCCCCACCTAACCCGACACGGCCCGACCCGGAGGCCCGCGATGACCCTGACTCTCCCGCTCGATGGCGGCTGCATCTGCGGCGCGCTGCGCTATCGCGTGAAGGACCTGCCGCTGGCTGTGTTCATGTGCCATTGCGACAACTGCCAGAAACGCACCGGCAGCGCCTTCTCGCTGTCGATGATCGTCTGGCGCAAGGATTTCGAGACGACGTCCGGCGAGACGCTGTGGTGCGACCTGCCCGGCGGCAGCGGCGCGCTGCATCGCCAGCATGTCTGCCCGCACTGCCTCACCCGCACGCACACCGAGATGATGGCTCATCCCGACATCATCAACGTGCGCCCCGGCACGCTCGATCGCCCGCAGGCCGTGATGCCCGTGGCACAGGTCTGGACCAGCGCCGCGCATCCCTGGGCGCTGGCGGCGGACATCAGGTGCTTCGAGGAGAACCCGATCGATGTGCCGTCGCTCGTCGCCGAATGGCGGGCGCGGCATGGGTGAGGGGGCATAGGTTTGTAAGGAAGACGTTCCTCTTACACGGATGGTGATTGGGCTAGCTCTGGCCCGTTGCCGCCCGATAGTAATCGGCAAGCTGAGTGGCGAGTGCGGCCGCAAGCAACTCCTCGAGCGCCTTGAGGTCGATCTGCCCGCTTCTCCAAGCCTTGTCGGCCGCTTCTAGCGCCTCGTAGTAAGGTTTCTTGTTGGTGGCAATCTGTTCGGGAATCGTCTTCTTGCCCGGCAGAACGTTGCCGCTTTTGACGCACAATACGAAATATGATGCGGCGCGCGATGTTCTGCCGTTGCCGTCGGTGAAGGGGTGGATCCAGTTCAATCGCCACATGACATACGCCGCCAGATGGATGGCGGTCCTCGTAGCAAAGTTGTCGTTCACATAGTCACACATATCCTCAATCAGGCCCGGCACCAGATGAGCCTGCGGCGGTGTATGAGTGCTCTCGCCAATTCGCACGTCAGCCGGCCGCCACGTCCCTGCATAAGAAGAAAGTCCTTCGAGAGCCGTGCGCTGAAGCCCAAGAAGCATTGATGGCCGAAGCCTGAACGTGCGCTCCGGCGCGGTCCATTCCTGGACCAGACCAACAACGTGATCGTATTGTCTGAGTCCGTTGGCGGCCTCTACTCTTGCCTGCTCGTCCGGATCGGCAATGAGTTGCGGTTCGACCGCCTCGCTCTTGCGGTCGGTTGGCGCCACGAATCCCTACCTTAATCCTACTTGGCGTTCTTCAGCTTGTCGGCCTGCTCATCGACAACGTGACGCGTGATGCGCTCGTTCTCGATGTTCGTATTGCCGTAGGCGAAGCTGCGCCGCTGCTCCTCCAGTTCGGCAGCTGTCATGGAAACGCCCCGAGACTTTTCAAGCAGGTATTGGAGATCAGTCTTGGACGAGGACATTGTTTTGCCTTCACAAGGGGTTACGCAGCATAAATGATCGTGCTAGCGGCGGCAAATGGCCGGCAGCTACAGTATAAATCTGCCGTCGCCGACCTAAATGCAAGGTCGACTTGTCAGGCATCGATCTCCTGGCCGAGGCGGGCGAGCTTGCGGAGTGCGTCGCCGCGCTTGCCGTCGCGACGATGCTTGTAGGCGAACAGATCCTCGGCGCGGATCCGGCGATGGGTCCCGACCTTGTAGTGGGGGATCTCCTTGTTCTCGATCAGCTTCACGAGGAACGGCCGTGACACGTTGAGCAGGTCCGCCGCCTGTTGCGTCGAAAGCTCGGTGCCGAACGGCACGAGCGTCACGGCCTCGCCCTTGCTGACGCACAGCAGCAGATCGAGCACGAGACGGCTCACCGCCGGCGGCAACTCCATGAACTCTCCTTTTGCGCCCTGCTTGAGGTGCAACGAAAGCGAACCCTGCTTGTTCATGTGACGCGCCAGCAGCGCGCTCGCCTTGCGCGCCTTCTCGGCTTCCTCAGGCGTCGGCAGGCGCTCGGAAAGAGGTCCATCGAACGGCATGATCGTCTCCACGGTTGATGGGCCCAATATCCCAATATATGGATTCGATCCATAAACGAAATATTCGAAACAATCGAATTAGATGTCGCAAACGTATTAAACGAAACTCGTTAACGCCGGATGCGGGCTATGATGGCGCGGCACTGGGCAACTGGCGCACTGGCTGGCTGATGCGCCGAGCGTTATCGCTAAGAATTGGGAAGGTATTACTCCTTACCCTGCTGGCGCCGCGTAGGTATCGAGATGGCGAACGGACGGAACAAATACCAATCGCGAGAGAATCGGGCGCGTGTTCGGAGGATCCTGTTTCAAGACTGGGACCCAATCGGTATCAACGGCAATTCCAGCGTAAGCGACGAATACGACACATACGCGGACAAAGCCTACGTCATGTTGATGGATGACCGCGCGACGGCCGAGGCAATCACGGCATACCTCTACTGGATCGCCGCTGAGTACATGGGGCTGGGGCGCCAGCCGCGGCTCGCGAAGAGGAGCAAGGCCGTGGCGGAAACCTTGGTCGCGCTAAGGCGGGAATTCGAGATGCGCTGACCAGCCACAGTTTCCGAAGCGCGGTCACTCACGGCCAACGCTCGGCATTCCTTTTTAACCGATCACTATCCCGTAACGAGCGTTGCCCATGCAGGAGTTTGTGATCTGTATCCCCCCCAAGAACATCGCATTCTCCGTAATTCGCAACGGCCGCAGTTTGCCCTTTCTAAAGATACCTTGGACCGATACGACATTTGGATTCAAGAATCTGATTCGAAGCACCTCTTCGTCCCTGCGGTCAAACACCACGAGCGTGTGAGTATCGGGGCGCTTCTTGCGGCTCGTGTTCTTTACCCAAAAACCATTTCGATCGATCCGCGCGATTATTTCATCTTGATCGTCAAAAATTCTGAGTAGGCCTACGACCAGAGTACCGCGCTCTCCTTTTTGTAGTTCGAACAGAGGTAAGCCACCCATGGTGAGGGCAGTGTGTGGAAATTTGGTCACCCAAGAAACGTTGTTCCCAAAGAGAATGATTAGCGAATCTGCGGGCGGACTACAGCCTTGGGGTAGTGCCGGCGTTACCACATCTGCAGGTATGAGGGTGCCTTCATTGTCTCTTAAGTCGACTGCAACTACTTCGGGCCTGATCCAATAGGCCAACAGAAGTAGCACCCCACCTATCGTCATCGAAGCACCAACCTGGATTTGCCATGGCTCGTTGCGAAATCCGAGAACGCAGAAGACAAATGCAGAAGCCAAGCAGATCTGGCCGGAGGTTACGTCGATCTTTCCACTAAGTGCAGCCGCTCCCAAAATCAGTGCGATCACGTTTGGGGTGATTGGACTAGCAAGTATATTTTCGATTGTAGTCATATAGGAGTCTCCCCAACAGCGAGTATAGTGGCTTCAGGTGACCCTATGTAACTGCAGCGCAACGAACTCTTGCGGACGCACTAACCCACGATATCGCGCATATGGTCATCTCGACAGAGAACGTGGCCGATTGCGCGTAGCGCTCCCGTGAGCGGGCGGAACGATCCATACTTAGGTTGCTGAGCAGCCTATAGATATCCTCGACTATACCGGGGAGGGCTTCCACCCCTCGAAAACGGCCTCTTTGCCGCCTGTACTCGGCCGCCGGCCGCGCTACCATCGTTCCATAACAAACAGGGAACGGAATCCATGCTCGACTACGAAGTGATCGTGATCGGGGCCGGCGTGGCCGGGATCTACCAGATCAAGCGGCTGGTCGATCTCGGCATCAAGGCGACCGTGCTGGAGGCGGCGGGCGGGCTCGGCGGGACATGGTATTCGAACCGCTATCCCGGCGCGCGCTTCGATTCGGAGAGCTACACCTACGGCTATTCCTTCTCGCGCGAGCTTCTGGACGAGTGGCACTGGAAGGAGCGCTTCTCCGGCCAGCCCGAGAACCTGCGCTACCTGAACCACGTCGCCGACAAGTTCGACCTGCGCCGCCACATGCAGTTCAACTGCCGCGTGGATGCCGCGGAGTGGGACGAGGCGGGCAACTTCTGGCGGGTCACTGTTTCGGACGGCCGTACGCTCACCGCGCGCTTCCTGGTGCTGGCGCTGGGGCTGCTCTCGATTCCCGCCCGGCCGCGCTACGAGGGCATGGAGTCGTTCAAGGGCCGCTCGTTCCACACCTTCGACTGGCCGCACGAGGGCGTGCCGCTCGCGGGCAAGAAGGTCGCCGTGATCGGCACCGGCGCCACCGCCATCCAGGTGATCGGCGAGATCGCCGACAAGGTGGGCGACCTCACCGTGTTCCAGCGCCGGCCCAACTGGGCGGCGCCGCTCAACAACAGCCTGATCTCCGATGAGGAGATGGCCGACATCCGCCGCCGCTACGACGAGATCTTCGCCACCTGTGCGCGCACGCCGGGCGGCTTCGAGCACGAGCCCGACCGGCGCGGCTTCTGGGAGGTCTCGCGCGAGGAGCGGCTGAAGCTGTGGGATCGGCTCTACGACGAGCCGGGTTTCGGCATCTGGCTGCGGAACTTCCGCGAGATCTTCACCGACGAGAAGGCGAACGCGGAGTTCTCCGAATATATCGCCGGCCGCATCCGCCAGCGGGTGAAGGATCCGGCCACGGCCGAGAAGCTGATCCCGCGCGACCATGGCTTCGGCGTGCAGCGCGTGCCACTCGAGACGCGCTACTACGAGGCCTACAATCGCGACAACGTGCATCTCGTCGATGTCAGCGAGACGCCGATCGTGCGCGTGACCGAATCAGGCTTGCGCACGACCGAGCGCGATTACGAGTTCGACATCATCGTCTACGCCACCGGCTTCGACGCCATCACCGGCGCCTACGACCACATCGACATGCGCGGCGTCGACGGCGAGCGGCTGGCCGAGAGCTGGAAGGACGGTCCCACGACCTTCCTCGGCCTGATGGTGGCGGGCTTTCCCAACGTGCTGATGCCGACCGGCCCGCAAAGCGGCTCGGCCTCGGTGAACTTCCCGCGCGGCATCGAGCTGGGCGTCAACTGGTGCACGGACCTCCTGGTCTACGCGCGCGAGCACGGCCATCTGCGCTTCGAGCCGACGCGGGCCGCGGCGGCGCGCTGGTCCAAGCACGTGCAGGACATGTACTCCATGCTGCTGCTGCGCAAGGCCAAGGGCTGGTTCACGGGCTACAATTCCAACGTGCCCGGCCACGAGGAAGGTCGCATCCGCTACGTCGTCTACAACGGCGGTCAGCCCAAGTACGTGAGCATCCTCAACCAGGTGGCGATGAGTGGCTACGAGGGCGTCGTGTTCGACAAGCCCTCGTCGCCCGAAGTCATTGGAGCGCACCAGTCCAGTGGCGCCCAGGCAGCATAGCGACCGGAAGGAACGCGACTTCCGCGCGGCATAGCCTCTGCGCTCGCGTTGCGCGTTCCCCGGCGCGCGCCGCTCCCGTTCGGTCTCCGCCTTCCTCCCTCTCCTGCTCTCTCCCGTGAGGGGAGAGGAACTTGAGGTGGCGCCTGTCCTTCTTTCTCCTCTCCCCCTGGTGGGGGCGAAGAACTTGAGGGCGGTGCCTATCCTTCTTTCTCCTATTCCCCTGGTGGGGGCGAGGAACTTGAGGGCGGCGGCGCCCGTCCTTCTTTCTTTCTCCTTTCCCCCGTGAGGGGAGAGGTTGGGAAAGGGGGCGCTGCCGCTCCCGTCTAGCCCTGCAGCAGGGCCCAGGTCCAATAGACGGCGATCGCGACCTGGACGGCGAAGGCGGTGAAGCGGAGGTTGACGGCGAGCACGCTGAGCGACGCCAGGTGCACGCCGGACTGCACGACGCGCGCGGCGAGCAGCCAGGGCGCCAGCGGATCGGTGATGGCGGCGCGGTCGGTGATCAACGCCACGATCAGGAGCGTGGCCACGACCGGCAGGCTCTCGAGGCAATTGGCATGCGCGCGCGCCAGCCGCTGCATGAAGGGCGAGAGGTTGGCGTTGTCCGGCGTGAAGGCGTTGGACTCGATCGTTCTTGTCAGCACGAGCCGCGTGCGCAATCCCTCCATCACGATCAGCAAGATCAGCGTCCAGGCGACGAAGCCCAGCAGCACGGTCAGCGAGACATGAGTCATCTTTATCCTCCCCGGTGCAGCAGCGTAGGCAGCACGCTCCTCTCCTAGCCTCTCCTCCCGGCGGGGGCGAGGAACATCAACGCCTCTTTTCTCTCCTTTCTTCTTTCGCCTCTCCCGTTGGGGGAGAAGGAGGGAGAAGGAGGGAGAAGGAGGGAGAAGGAGGGAGAAGGAGGGAGAAGGAGGGAGAAGGAGGGAGAAGGAGGGAGAAGGGCGGTGTGCGGGTCCTCGCTTAGCGTCCGGCCGCCGCGCCGACGGCGAGGCGTTGGCGGAAGAAGGCGAGGATCTCGTCGCGCGCCTCGATCGTCGGCTGGCCGGCCTGGTCGATCAGGTGGACCGTGACGACGCTGTGGGGCGTGGACACATAGCGCGCGAAGAAGGGCGGCACGTCCGGGTTGGCGGCGCTGTCGGGCAGCGTGCGTTCGATGAAGCGGTCGCCCAGGGCCTGCGCATAGGCGGCGAACCGCTCGGCCCGGCAGAAATGGTCGCCCGCGAAGCGATAGGCGAGGACGGTCAGGTCCTCGCGGTCGAGCCGCCGGCGCACGGCGGCGAGTTCCTCGGGCGCGATCTCGAGCCCGCCCGGATCGTCCAGCGGCAGCGACGGCTGGGCCAGCACCGGCGCCAGCATTGCGGGCTCCAGCATCATGGTGAGCGCGAAGTTGCCGGTGAAGCACATGCCGATCGCGCCGACACCCGGCCCGCCGCATTGCCCATGCGCCAGCCGGGCCAAGGCCCGCAGCCATTGCGTCACCGGGCTGGAGGCATCGCGCTTCAGCGCGTTGAAACAGGCGCTGATGCAGGCACGCCGGAACACGTCAGCGCCCTCGTCGGCGCTCGCGAGCGCACCGTCGCGGCCGAACAGCGAAGGCATGTAGACGGTGAACCCTGCCTCCCGCACCCAGCGCGCGAAGCGGGCGACATGCGGGCTGATCCCCGGCATCTCCGCCATGACGATCACGGCCGGGCCGGCACCCGCGACGTAAACGGTCCTGGCGACCCCCTCCAGCGTGACCTCCCGGCGCTCGAAGTCTTCGAGAGTGTCGTCTCCCAAACTGCCAGCGATCATGAGGCCTCCTCGCCTGCGCCTGTCTCTCTCGCGACCGCTCTCGCGCGCCTGTCTCTTGCGCCTGTCTCTTGCGTCCATGTAGGGCTCGTGCCATGCAGCGGGCCAGTGTCGAGTTCGACATTGTTCGGGGATTTTTCGCCATGACGAAAATCGAGGCGCCGATGCTCGAGGCGCCGGTGCTTGAGGTGCTGGTGTTGACGGGATCCATGCCGTCGAGCGTGGCGATCACCCTGGACGTGCTCGCGACCGCCAACCGCCTGCAGGAGGCGCGCGGACGGTCGCCGGCCTTCATCGTGCGCCTCGCCGGATCGGGTGCCCGCATGGCCGCCTCGATGGCTGCGGGCGCACGGTTGTCGACGGCCGATAGCGCCAAGTGCACGACGAAGGCCGCCGACGCGGTCGTGGTCCCGGGCCTCGGGATGTCGACGGAAGAAGAGGTGACGGCGCGGCTGGCGCGGCGCGACGCGGCCTGGGCCGAAAGACGGCTGGCCGACGCGGTGGAACGGGGCGCGCACGTCGCGACCTCGTGCTCCGGCGCGTTCCTGTTCGCCGCCGCCGGCCTGCTCGACAATCGCCGGGCGAGCACGACCTGGTGGCTGGCCCCGCTGTTCCGGCGGATGCATCCCTCGGTCGTTCTCGATCCCGACGCGCTCGTGGTGACCGATGGCCCGGTCACGACGGCGGGGGCGGCGATGGCGCAGATGGACCTGATGCTTGCCATCGTGGCGCGCCGGGCCGGGGCCAGGCTCGCCGATACGTGCGCGCGATACCTCCTGCTCGACAAGCGACGGTCGCAATCGCGCTACATGGCGCTGGGCTTCCTCGCCGCCGCCGACGAGCGCGTCGCCCGGGCCGAGCGCTGGGCGCGCAAGCGCCTGGGCGAGGACTTCACGGTCGACGACCTCGCCGCCGCGGCAGCGCTCAGCCCACGCACCTTCGCCAGGCGCGTCGAACGCGCGGTCGGTCTGTCGCCGGTGCGCTTCCTGCAGCGGCTCCGCGTCGAGCGCGCAGTCGAGCTGCTCGAGACGACGAAGCTGCCGCTGGACGAGATCGCGCGGCAGGTCGGATACGCCGAGCCCTCGACGCTGCGCCGCCTGATCCATCGCAGCGGCCTCGGCAGCCCACGTCGGCTGCGCGCCACCCCGTCTCCCAACCCCTCCCCCTCGCGGGGGCGAGGAGCATGACAAGATGTAGCGGCGCTTCGCCTTCTTTCTCCTCCTCGCGGGGGCGAGGAGCGTGACAGGAGGCAGCGGTACTTCACCTTTCTTTCTCCCCTCGCGGGGCGAGGAGCGTGACAGGAGGCAGCGGTACTTCACCTTCTTTCTCCCCTTTCTGGGCGAGGAGCATGACAGGAGGCAGCGGTACTTCACCTTCCCCCTCTCTGGGCGAGGAGCGTGACAAGAGGCGGCGACATTTCACCTTAGCTTTCTCCCCAGTGAGAGGAGAGATGGGGAGAGGGGTATGACGCGCGCCGTCGGGCCTATTGCATGGACCCGTCGTGGCTGACCACGATCGACTGGCCGGTCAGGGCATTGCTCCGCGCACCGGCGAAGAACAGGACGCAGTCGTCGACGTCATCGACTGTCGTGAGCTGGCCGTTCAGGTGTCCTTCGGCATCACGTGCCTGACAACGTCGTCCTCGGAAATGCCGGGATCCTTCACCTGCCGGCGTCCGAACGGGATTGCGTCACCGGAGGTCCTTGAGCCGCGGGTTCTGCTGTGTCGTGAGGGCCGACGGGCTCCTTGCGGTGCCGCGGCGTGGTGGCTCGCGACCCAGCGGGTGGCCGCATGCGATGAGGGCCGTGGCTTTCCCCTGCCTGGTTGAACAGAAGGCGAAAGACGACATGCGGCGCCGGGCGCATCACGTACCTGGCTTCCTGTAGGTCACGACGATGTCGGTGACGTCGAACGCGCCGCTCCAGGGATAGCCCATCCAGAAGGCGACGGAGCCGAACTGCCGCGCAAGGCTCGGGTACTGGATCGGGATGTTCGAGGCCGATCCCGAGGCCATGCCGCCCGCGCCCACGAGTTGCACGTCGGCGCTGGCCGTTCCGGTCCCGACATGGAGCGTGACCTGCAGCACGAACGGGCGGTCGTTGGGGAAGGTGCCGAAGCAGTAGCCGGGCGTGTCGTTGATGCGGACCGTGTTGGCGCCGGGCTGGCCGCTGTTGGCGCAGTCGTTCATGAAATCGAGGTGCAGGATCGGCCCCCGCAGGCCGAGCATGGTGGCATCGAGCTCGACCGACATCGCCGTCCGCCGCGGCGGCGAGACGCTCGGGATGTTGATCAGGGCGATCAGGCCGTAGGTGCCTGCGCCCTTCACCTGAGACAGCGTGCCGGTGAGCACATTGATGGCCTGGCTGGTGCCGGCACGGCTGATCTGGACCGCCTTTTCGGTCGAATTGGGCAGGGGCTTCACCACGACGCTGCCCGGATCGCCGGCAACGCTTGCCGTGCCCGTCGCCTGGTTGTGGGCAGGCGGCTGATTGGTCTGAGTCGCGTTGAACGAGGACTGGAACAGGGTCTCGCCGCTGCAGCCGCCGAGCATCAGGCTGCCGAACATCAGGCCGACGGGCAGCAGGCCGCCGGGCAGCAGACGGGTGAGACCGAAGGCCGGGATTCCGATGATGCGTTGCATGGCGCTCTCCCTGGTCGAGAGCGCCAGTATCGGGCGTGACGGTAACGCGACGATGTTGTGGCGGCGGCCGTCCGGTTTCCCGTGTTTCCCGACGTGGCCTAGAACGGCCGTCGACGGGGCCGGGACGTCGGCGTGGATGGACCGTTGGACTGGGCATCGGACCGATGCGCCGTTTGGCGGGCCGCCTGGCGTATTGGCTGATACGCCGGCGTGCGCGCGGCGGCGCGCCGGCTCTTCGCTGCTTCCGCCATGTCGGCCTCGATCCGGTGGTCGCACCAGTTGGCGACGGCGCCCAGAGCCAGCATGAGCGCGATGGCGCCGACGATCAGGGCGATGGCATCGCCGCGTTCGGGCCGGAAGAGGAACAGCGTGCCGAGCAGCACCGACGGCACGCCGGCGATGGCGCTGGCGCCGGCCACGAACTGCAGCAACCGCAGCACGGGAACGCGCAGCTCCATGGGCATCGTGCGCAACGACAAACGGACAACCAGCGACACCAGTGCCGCGACGCTGCCGACGAAGAGCACGGCGGCCAGCGGCAAGATCGCGGCGACGCCCGTGGTCAGGCTGCTGGAGTCCAGGATCATGGATGCATCTCAGATGTCACGGGTGATGGCCCAGCCGGGCCCCAGGGCGGCGTTCACCACCTCGTTGGCGATCAGGAAGCGATCGTCCCAGCTCAGGTGGCGCGCATCCGATGCGACGGCGGCCTGGCACAGAAGCTCATGGAGATATGCGGTTTTCGCTTCGGCGATCTTCGCCTCGCGACGTTCTTTGAGAAGGACAATATCGGCCATCTGCCACTCCACGCGGCGGGGCCGGAAGAATGCGGCCCTCCATCCTTGTGTAACGCACGATGGCCGGTCGCGGGTGTGAGCGAGATGTAGCAAAGCGGTGGCAGAGTTCGGGCCACGTTGCCGCACCCTGTCGTTGTCGCCGTTGCCGGCGGCGTCCGGCGCGAATCGCCCCGGATTGACGTCCCGTCCCGGGAAACCGGGAGGGGTAGCGGCCGGCTACCAAGGGTGGAGTGTGTGGTGGGAGCCGGCCGCGGTCATGACGCCGGACGACGGAAGCCGCCCGCTCATGGCGTACGGAGTGTGCGCCATATTGGCTGCGCCGGCTTGTGACCGTTCACCCGGGTGACGAAAAAGAAGGAGGTATTTGGAGGTACCACCTCGAAGGAGCCGGAGAGGCGCCGGTCGCCGGAGCCCGCTGCCGCTCGTCCTTCCAGAGGGTATGGCCAGAGGGTATGGAAGGTGTCCACGCAATCGACGCAGATAAGGGGCATTGGGGCCGGCGCCAACCAGGACCTCGGAGCGCGGCCGCCCGCAGAACGAACAGGAGTCGGTCGAAGGCGGCGTGTCGTGGAGGGGTAGAGCTGATTGAGCGCAATATGAATGAGGCCCAGCGCCGCTTCGGCATCTTTCTCGTCGCCCCGCGCTCGGCAATGAACGTGGGCATCGATGCCGATCTCGACGGCGGCACGGTGGTCCTTCCTGTCCATGGCTTCGTCCCATGCCGTGCGTGCCATCCCAGACGTGTCGGCGTTCGAATCGTCATTCATCCCTTCACTCCATCGCCAAATCGGGCCAGCCCGAATATCAAATCGGACCAGCCCGAATATGTTGATTTGGGACGGCACCTCGAGGTTGAGAATGCAGATTGCGATTCCAGCGGAGTCACATGACTCCATGGAACGCATGGAAGTCGGAGAGGGGCGCCTCGACGGCGAGGGGCTGGAGCGGGAAGCACTGCACCAGGTCGTCCATGGACCGCTGGCGCGCCAAGCGGTCGAGGAAGAGAGCGGCGGCCGGGCGCACGGTTCGCTGGCCGTCCTGCAGGCGCACGACGAAGCCGACGGTCGAAAAGTCCATGCTGTCGGACGACCAGAATGCGCGATCGCTTGCCGTCGAAAGGCGTGGCCGGCTCAAGCTGCCATGTCCGCGACGATCACGCCAAAGGTTGCCCGTATGGCGGCGACAGGCGCCCAACTCGACGTTAGCTCTCGCCTCCGACCGAGGCCGGTGACTCGTCGGCGTGCAGCGTGCGCGCCTCAGCGCGTCTTGCGGAAGGGCCGGTGCCCGCCATCGTTTTTTCCGCGATTGCCGCTGGCTTGCGTCAGCTCCTCAAAGGCTCCCCATTCCAGGAGTACCGGCGGGTGATAGGGCTTTCTCGGGGACGGCTTTCGGTCGAGGAGCGAGGTCGCCCGGGAATCGGCCTGATCGATGATTTTGTCATCATCATTGGACATGCACGCTCCTGTGGGCCGTTGAAGGCAGCCTCTTTGAATTGATCGTCGACTGCTACTTCTATGACGATCGCAAAAGATGTGTCAAAATTAAATTACAGTCAAATTGCAGTTATCCGGGCATCGAATTGGCAACTTGGTGAACTGGATCGCGATGGTGGCTCTGCGGCCGCGCTGTTCATGGGCGGCGGTGGAACCGTGGGACGGGCGTGTGAAGGGCGTGTCGATCCATCCCGCGGAGGCGACGCGGCGCCGATGCGTCCGAGATGTCAGCGTCACGATATCCGCATTCTCGCATTCGGATCGGAGTCGTGGACCTTGCGCACACCGATGCGCCGATCGCACGAGCGCAAAGGAGAGGTGAATATGTCGGGCGGGGATCGCCAAAGACGAGGGGATCACCGAACTGAGACTGGTCAATCAACCGTCTGAAGGCATACAGTATTGCCTTCGTTGGGAGGGGGGCACATGGCAGAGAAGCAAAAGGCATCGCTGGATACGGCGTCTACGGTATCCGAGGCGAGCATGGTCATTGCGCCGGGTAACGGCATTTCCGGGAACGATGCGGTCGGCGTGGACAAGATCCGCGACCTGCTGTTTGGCAACCAGATGCAGGACTACGACCGTCGTTTCTCGAAGCTCGAGGAACGGTTCCTGCAGCGCTTCAAGGAAATCGAATCGGAAACGGCGCGCAATCTCAGTGCGCACGACACGAACGCCAAGAAGCAGGTCGACTCGCTCGCCAGCCAGCTCCGCGAGGAGAAGGACTCGCGCGCCGATGCCGACAAGGATCTCGAGCGCTCGCTGCGCGACCAGACCCAGGCGCTGGAGAAGCGGCTGCGGACGCTGTCGGACCAGGTGAGCCAGCTCGAGCGCGATTTCGCCGACCGTCTGACCCGCGAAGTGCAGTCGCTGCATGACGAGATCAAGCACCGCAACGAGGACGTCCATCGCACGATGGAGAAGATGTTCGCGGAGCTCTCGAACGTCAAAACCGACCGTAACCTGCTGGCCGGCCTGTTCGTCGAGGTCGCCAAATGCCTCAACCTGGACAACGGCTCGAAGGTCAAGAGTGATGCGCCACGCGGTTGGCCCGCCGGCTGATCGCTTTGCGAGATGAGCCCCTCCGCCGCCGAGAAGTTCGAGTGGCTTTTCAATTCGGCTTCGCCCGATAGCGGGTCCGGCAACGGACCCAGCGACGGCATCGATCGAAAGACCCTCGCCAGTCTGCTCGTCGAGCTCGCGCGGACCGTCGAACCGACGACGGCGCCGCCGCCGGATCGGCCGATCCCGCTGGATCCGCGGCTGCAGGAGCTGCGCCGCGTTCTGGTCGGGCCCGAGATCGATGTGCTGGGCCGGCTGCGCGAGACGGTCGAGGATCCCGAGCAGCTCGGCGCGGCGGTCGGCCGCGTCCTGCCGACCGCGGTCGCCGCCAGCGGTTCGCGGCTGGGCGAGGTGCTGGCGCCGGTGCTGGAGAAGGCGACAGCCAGCTCGATCCGCAACGATCCGCGCGTGCTGATCGATATCCTCTATCCGGTGATCGTGCCGGCGATCCGCCGGTCGGTCGGCGAGAAGGTCGACACCACCTTCCAGTCGCTGGACGAGACGCTGAGGCAAAGCCTGTCGTGGCGCGGCCTGCGCTGGCGGATCGAAGCCTGGCGGACGGGCCGGACCTTCGCCGAGGTGGTGCTGAATCACTCGCTGGTCTACCAGGTCGAGCACGCCTTCCTGATCCACAACCACACCGGCCTTCTGATCTCCCATGCCGCCGCCGCCGATGCGGCGAGCCAGGATCCGCAGCTCGTGTCCTCGATGCTGACGGCGATCCAGGATTTCGTGAAGGATTCCTTCAAGGGCGAGGGCCAGGCGGTCGACACACTGCGGCTGGGCGACCTGCGCCTGTGGTGCGAGGCCGGTCCCTACGCGATGCTGGTCGCGGTCATCCGCGGCAACCCGCCGGAGGAGCTGCGCCACAAGCTGCGCGAAACCCTCCTGCGCATCCACGAGGAACGCCGGCAGATCCTCGAGGCGTTCGACGGCGACAGCTCGGGTCTCGCCGACATCGAGGCGCATCTGGCCGAATGCGCCGCGCTGCGCCAGCAGGGCCTCGCCACGAGAAAGAAGGGTTTTCCCTGGTACGCCTTCGCGCTTGCGATGCTGCTCCTGGCCGGCGTCGTCGGGGTCGGCGTGTGGCAGTACCGGGTCATGCAGGAGAAGGCGCAGGAGCAGGCGCGGATCGCCGAGGAGCAGGAGCGCCAGCGCATGGCAGAGGCCGCGCGCCGCGCCGCCGAGTTGCAGCGCTGGTCGGACTATGTCGATCGCCTGCGGGCCCAGCCCGGCATCGTCGTCACCGAGTCGGCCGAGCGCGACGGCAAGTTCATCGTCGCGGGCCTGCGCGACCCGCTGGCGGCGGACCCGAAGGCGCTGCTGGATGGCTCGGGCGTCGATCCGGCGCGCGTCGTCAGTCGCTGGCAGCCCTACCAGGCGCTGGAACCCGAGTTCGTGCTGAAGCGGCTGGAGGTGTCGCTGGCGCCGCCGCCCAGCGTCGCGCTCTCGGTCGTCGATGGCCGTATCGTCGCGACGGGATCGGCGACGCCGCTCTGGATCTCGCGTGCGCGCCAGATCTCGCGCCTGATGCCGGCGGGCGGCCCGCAATTCGACTACTCGCAGGTGCAGGACATCGCCGAAAGCCTGCTGGGCGACCTGCGCAAGAGCATCCAGTCGTTCGAGATCCGCTTCGACACCAACGAATCGCTGCCAGCTCCCGGCCAGGAGGCGGTGCTCGACCATCTGGCCGCATCGATCAACGAGCTGACCGGACTCGCCGCGAGCCTGCGCATGCGGGCGCGCATCCGGCTCACCGGCCATTCCGACGACACCGGCCCCGGGACCTACAACCTCTCGCTCAGTATCGCGCGCGCCGGCGCGGTGCTGGCCCTCTTGAAGAAGCGCGGTGTCGCGGCCGACCTGATCACCATCGGTGGCGCAGGCCAGCTCGATCCGCTCGACCAGCACGACTCGGACTCGGCCCGGTCGCTGAACCGCCGCGTTTCAGTTGCGGTCCGCATCGAGGATGAACCATGACGATGGCTGTTCAGAAGAAGATTTGCATGTTGGGGGGCTTCTCGGTCGGCAAGACGAGCTTGGTCAAGCGCTATGTCGAAAGCGTGTTCTCGGAGACCTACCTGACCACGGTGGGCGTCAAGATCGACAAGAAGGCGGTGGTGCTGGGCGACAAGACGGTGAACCTGATCCTGTGGGACCTTGCCGGCGAGGACGACATGTCCTCGCTCCGGCTGAGCTACATGCGCGGCGCGGCCGGCTACATGCTGGTGGCCGACGGCACGCGGCCGGCAACGCTCGAGATGGCCCTGTCGCTGCGCAAGCGCGTCGAGGCGGAGTATGGCCAGCTGCCCTTTGCGCTCTTGATCAACAAGAAGGATCTCACCGAGCAGTGGACGGTCACCGACGCCGATCTCGGGAAGCTGCGCGGCGACGGCTGGTGGGTGCAATCGAGCAGCGCCCGGACGGGCGAGGGCGTCGACGACGCCTTCGCCGATCTCGCGACCCGCATCCTGGGCTGAGCGTGGACAGTCCGCCACCCCCGGCCTCGGCGCCGCTGCCGGCCCAGGTTCTGGAGCGGCTGCGGACACTTCTTCTCGCCGATCGCGCCGTCGCCTGGTTGCGGATGGACGAGGCGCTCCTCCTCGCCGCCGCCGGCGGCGATCTCGGGGCCTACGGGCTCGACGCGCTCGAGCCCGGCAAGCCCGTCGTCGAGCAGGTGCATCTTCTCGAAGGGCTGCTGCCGCTGGTCGAGTCACCTTATTTCGTGCCGTCGGTCGAGGTCATCAAGGGCCGCGTCGCCGACCTTCACTTCTGGCTGGACGGCGGCGAGACCTGGCTGGTGCTGCTGGAGGTCACGTCCGAGCGCGACATGGCGCGCCGGCTGCAGCAGAAGGCTTACGACATGACCCTGCTGCAGGAGCGCGAGGCGGCGCTCAACCGGCAGCTCGAGGCGGCCAGGCGCGAGCTCGAAGCGGCGCACGAGGAGGTGAAGCGCTGGAACAGGACGCTCGAGGAGCGGGTGGCGGCGCAGGTCGCCGAGCTCGAACGGATGAACAAGCTGAAGCGCTTCCTCGCGCCCTCGATCGCCGAGATGCTGATGTCGTCGGGCGACGAGAACATCCTGAAGCGCCATCGCCGCGACATCGCCACGCTGTTCTGCGACCTGCGCGGCTTCACCGCCTTCTCCGAGAACGCGGAGCCGGAGGAAGTGAGCGAGCTTCTGCAGGATTATCACGCCGCGCTGGTGCCGTTGATCCAGGCCTACGAGGGCACGCTCGACCGCTTCGTCGGCGACGGGCTGATGGTGTTCTTCAACGATCCGGTGCCCTGTCCCGATTCAACCGAGCGCGCGGTCCGGCTGGCGGTGGCGATGCGCGAGGCGGTGGCGGCGCTGGCCGCGGCATGGCGCAAGCGAGGCCACCAGGTCGGCTTCGGCATCGGCATCGCCCAGGGGTTCGCGACGCTGGGCCAGATCGGCTTCGAGGGCCGCTTCGACTACAGCGCCATCGGCACCGTGGTGAACACGGCCGCACGGCTCTGCGAGCAGGCGAAGGACGGCCAGATCCTCGTGACCTCGCGCGTCGCCACCGTCGTCGCCGAGATGGCCGAGCTCGCCGACATCGGCATGCTCACGGTCAAGGGCCTGAGCCGCCCGCTCGCCGTCTCCAACGTGCTCGGGCTCAAGGGCGGAGACCAGAAGGTCGTCTGGCTCGGCCGCCAGACCCACTGAGCGTGCCCCGCGCCATGCACGGCGCATAACCAGAATGATATGTAAATCCGGGGCCTGCGTTTGCCATCTGCAGTGCTATTGACTGATCCATATCCAATAAGTTATATGTTTATCCATAGCCAGATAGTTATGGATTTCGGATGCCGACCCTTCACGACGAACTCTTCAAGACACTCGCCGATCCGACCCGGCGGGCGCTGTTCGAGCGATTGTGTCGCGAAGGAGAGAAGACGGTCGCGGCGCTGACAGAGCGGGCCGGGATTTCGCAACCGGCCGTCTCGAAGCATCTCGGCGTGCTGAAGCGGGCCGGTCTGGTGCGCGATCGCCACGAAGGTCGCCAGACGCACTACAGCGCGCAACTCGGCGCGCTCGCTCCCCTGATCGACTGGACGAGCCAGATGGCTGGCTTCTGGCAGAACCGGTTCGATCGCCTCGAAGACCTGTTGAAAAGGATGGACCAATGACCAGCAGCGCGGCCGAAACCCTCTCCGTCGTCGTCGAGCGGGAGATCCCGCATCCGCCGGAAAAGATCTGGCGTGCGCTCACCCAACCGCACCTGATCGAGGAATGGCTGATGAAGACCGACTTCAAGCCGGCCGCGGACCATCGGTTCAGCCTTCGCGGCGACTGGGGCTCCGTCGATTGCAAGGTCGTGGAAATCGAGCCGCACCGGACGCTGTCCTACACCTGGGCGGCGATGGGGCTGGAGAGCGTCGTCACCTGGACGCTCACCCCGACGCGCACGGGAACGCATTTGCGCATGGAGCAGGTGGGCTTCCGGCCGGACCAGCAGCAGGCCTACCAGGGCGCCAGGTACGGATGGCAGCAGTTCTTCGCCAAGCTGGAGCAAGTCCTGGCGCGGGCGGAGTGACGCCGGCAGTATGAGGCATGTCGGGGACCAACATGACTCCATCGCAACGGATCGACCGGCTGATCGCAGGGATCGCCGACTGGCGCGGCAAGACGTTTGCCGGCATCCGCAAGGCCATCCTCGAGACCGATCGGGAGATCGTCGAGGACTGGAAGTGGATGGGAAGCCCGGTGTGGTCGCGCGACGGGATGATCGCGGTCGCCAACGCCCACAAAGGCAAAGTGAAGCTGACGTTCCTCCATGGGGCGAAGCTGCCGGATCCCGACAAGCTCTTCAACGCGGGCCTCGACGGCAATGCGAGACGGGCGATCGACTTCTTCGAGGGCGACAAGATCGATACGCGAGCGCTCAAGGCTCTCGTCCGCGCCGCCATCGCCTTCAACCAGGCCAAATCCAGGAAGAAGTGAACGCGCATCGCCTCCTCCTGAGGAGCCACGCGGACCGTGGCGTCTCGAAGGACAGGCAACAGCCGGACTGCCCGCATCCATCCAGGCGCGGGGGTGCCCCATGGGAATTGTCCCGCGCGGATCGAGACAGCCGCTGCGCAGTCTCCTCGGGATGCGGTGATGCGGTCTCCTCGGGATGGGGTGATGCGGTCGCCGGGCCGCTCGCCGGGCGAGGAATCGGCTGGCTGCGGCCGTCTCACAGCAGGGACAGGTAGGCGCGGACGACCTGGAACAGGCTGATGTCGGGGAAGGTCACGAAGGCCCGCCGGCCGATCGGACAGCCGGCGACCGGATCGCTCAGCGCCACGATGACCTGCGCCGAGGTCTTGCGCGTGCTGGAGCCGGAGACGCTGATCAGCTCGGCCTTGGTGACGCGGGAGGTCGATCCGCGACTGAGCAGCACCTCGCCGGTTCGCGGCGTCTGCTCGCCTTCGAGCGTGACCTCGGCGCGCGTACCTTCGTCCGCCAGCACCGCCAGCGTCTCGCTGACGGGAACGTCGACCAGGAGCTGCGCGCAGTCGATCCAGGTGAACAGCCGCTCGCCGCGCTTGACCGAGCTGCCGTTGGTGGCCGAGATCGACCAGATCGTCATGCCGTCGGGCACCTTGAGCGTCGCGCTCGATGCCGCCGCGAGGTTCTTCTCCTCTCCCGCCAAAAGGCGTTGGGTGGTCTTCACCTCGTCCTCGGCCTCGCTGAGGGAGCGGGCGCTGCGCGCCGCCTCGAGCCGGATCTCGTCCAGGCTGCGCCACGACCATTCGGGC
Organism: Pseudomonadota bacterium; assembly: GCA_018242505.1. GTDB lineage: Bacteria > Pseudomonadota > Alphaproteobacteria > Reyranellales > Reyranellaceae > Reyranella. The sequence goes on along the minus strand of JAFEBU010000017.1, from coordinate 92,354 downwards.
TCCTTGCCGTCGGCCTGGAGGTAGACTCCGGCCTGCGCCAGTTTGCGCCGTTCGCGCACGCGCTCCAGCTCCTTGGTCGTGTCGGTCAGCGACGCCTGCAGCTGGCGCTGGGTCGAGGTCGCCGTATCCTCGTCGGCCTGGGAGCCGTTGCCGGCCAGCCGCAGCGTGTGCTTGCGCCGCGCCGTCACCTCGGCGAGGGCGACACGCTCCTGCAGCAGCGCGACGCGGTGCTGCAGCTCCTCGACCTTGAGGTCGAGGTCGGTGCGGAAGCCGTCGGCATAGCGCGTGCGGCGGTCCTGCCATTCCTTGGTGAGCGTCTCGACGCGAGTGTCGTAGGCGGTCAGCTCGGCCAGGTGCGCCTTGGCCCGCGCCGCCGCGCCCTCGGCGCGGATGACGCCGCTGCGGTCGGCGCTGTGGTTGACGATGCGGCCGACCTCGCCGGAGCCCGACACGCGCTGGCCCGGCCGGGCGTCGAAGCCCTCGACCGTGCCGTCGATCGGCGCCGTCGCGACATTGAGCCAGGTAGTGACCGCAGCGTTGCGCGAGAGCACGCTGTAGAGCGGATCGTAGGCGGCGACTCCGAGCATGACGACCAGGAAGGCGGCGATGGCCAGGCGCACGGCATTGCGCCTGGCGCGGGTGGCGAAGAGGCCGTGCGGCCGCCCCGGATCCTTCGCCGGCCGGTTGGCGGGCGGGTTCTCCGACGGGTCGGCCAAAGGGACGACCATGCCGGCCGCCGCGACGGGAAGCCTGGCGTCGCGTTCGCTGTTCTGCAGCAGGCGGACGGTGATCAGCTTCAGGAGATGGATGCCGAGCCGCGGATGCTGCAGCAGGGCCGCGAACACCGCCCCGCGGCTCAGCGCCATCAACGTGCAGTCGGTGCGCGCGACGGCCGTCGCCGTGCGCCGGCCCGAGTCCGAGAACAGGGCGAACTCGCCGAGGAAGTTGCCGGCCACGATCTCCTGCTGCAGTTCGGGCAGGAAGAGAATGCCGTCGATCACGTAGTAGAGCTCGTCGGCCGGATCTCCGATGCGGAACAGCATCTCGTTGGCGCGCACCACGCGCCGTCGCATCAGGGGGGCGATCGCCTGGATCGAGAAGTCCTCCCGCGCGGCGCGCTCGACCTGCTGGGCAAGGTCGCGCAGTTGCAGCAGCCGCAGCACGTTCAGCGGCAGCAGCGCCACGTGCAGGATGAAGATCGGCGCCAGCCCGTCGATCGTCGCATAGGTGATGAACGCCACGTTGCTTGCGATCGCCACCAGGCGCAGCGGCATCATCGTCTTCATGTAAAAGGTCGCGAAGACGAGCGCCGAGGCGATGTAGCCGAAAATCTCCCCCGAAGACATGACCGTTCGATCCGGTTTTGGGCGTCAGTGCCGGCGCCAGCGTAAAGGTTCTAGCAGGGCAAACGCAACGATGTCCGCTCCGGCATCGTGAACGGCGCTCGCATACGGAGGTCCTTGCAGATGCCGATCACAAGTTTGGCGAGAGCCTCGCCGTAAGCGACTGCGAGATAGACGAAAATGTGCCGCAACCCGTTGCAGCGAACGCGATTGTCATGGGATGCAGCAACTCCTGGATCCATCGACGAAGCGCGTCTTGCTACAGCGGGCCAAGGCGTCCGTGCGCGCCTTCCTGCCCTGGCCGATGATTGCCTGGTGCGAGGAGCTCTACTTCTCGCAATTCGGCGAGATCGAATTGCGCATGGTCAAGCATCTTTGCCGACCCGATCAGGATGCGATCGATATCGGCGCCAATGTCGGCACCTATCTTCACGCCATGAGACGCCATTCACGGCGGGTCTATGCGTTCGAGCCGGTGCCGTGGCTGGCGCACGCGCTGGGCAGAAAGTTCGGGCGCAAGATCATCGTCAAGAATGTCGCCCTGTCGCGCGAGGAGAGCAGCACCGTGCTTCACATCCCGGTGATCGACGGCACGCCGGTCACCGGCCTCGCGACCCTCTCCGATGACGTGGCGGCCAAGGAAGCGCCGTGCCGCGACATCGCCGTCGAGACGAAGCTCCTCGACGACGTCTATGCCGGCGATGTCGGCTTCATCAAGATCGATGTCGAGGGACATGAGGACAGCGTGCTGCAGGGCGCCGAGCGGACGATCGCCCGCTGCCGGCCGCGCGTGCTGGTCGAGGCCGAGGAACGCCACGTGCCGGGCTCGGTCGGACGGGTTCGCGCATTCTTCCGTCGGTTCGGCTATCGCGGGTATTTCGTCTTCAAGCGCCACCTCGCGCCGATCGAGCACTTCGATTGCGACCGCATGCAACGCAGCGAGGACATCGCCGCCTACGAGCTCGGCCTGCCGCGCGCGCACTTCGATCACTACGTCAACAACTTCCTCTTCCTGCCGCCCGATGAGCCCGCCACGACCCTGACCCGCCTGCAGGCCGCCTTGACGAAGGAAGGATAGGACGGCCGCCGACAGTGCGCCCGCTCCGCGTCAGGACTCCAGTGAAGCCTGGATGTCGGCGGCGCATCTTTCGAGACGTGCCACGACGGATTTGACGCGAGGAAGGGGCAGGCGTCGCGCGACCGCGGCGACGGTCAGTGTCGCCAGGGCTTCACCGCTGCCCTTGCCGAAGGCGACCGAGACCGCGCGGGTGCCGACGACGAGTCCTCGCTCACGGAAAGCGAATCCCGATCGCCTGGCTTTCCGCACCGCTGCGAAGGCACTGTCGATCGTCTCGCCGTGCGCGCGCAGGTGGGCGCGGTTCTTGGAGAGGATGTCGCGCGCCCGGCGTTCGGCCATGCTCGCCAGCAAGGCGATGCCGGAGGCACTGAACCCCAGCGGACGCCTCACACCGACGCTGAGCACGTGCACCTGGATCGGATAGCTTCCGAAGCGCCGCGCGACGCACAACGTCTCGAGGCCGGCGCGCAGCGTGAAGAAGAGCGTATCGCCGATCTCCTCCGCGGTCTGGTCGAGATAGGGGCCGGCGGCGCTCAACAGGGGTGACGCTGCGGGCCGCAGAGAGGAGATGTCGAGAAATCTCGAGGCGATATATCGCTGGGTTCGCGGATGCTGCTCGACGGCGCCTTCGCCGATCAACGCGCACAGCAGGCGATGCGCGGTCGGACGCGCCAAGCCGGTGGCCGTCGCGATGTCGTTCAGGCCCAATCCGGCGTCGCGGCTCGAAGACACCACGCGTAGGACCAGGAAGGCGCGCCGGATGCTCTGTGTGCCGTGCGGCGGTTCGCCCGCTTCGACGACGGCGTCGATCCATTCGTTGGTCTTCCGCATCACAAAGTGTCTTTCGGTCGGGTGTCGATCAGAGTCTACAATGTGGACATTGCAGGGCATCGGCAATTGCATTCGCCCGGTCCACCACGCACTCTCGACGAAACACAAAGCAAGAAAGTCGGGATGGAGGAACGAAAATCGTCATGACCATGCGAAAGAAGCGCCAATGACCACGCCTGGAAGCCAATACCTGCCGTTCGATCCGAACCCGCGCACGCCCAAGGAGGCGCCACCCCGCAACAGTTGCGACAGCCAGTTCCATATCAGCGGTGAGGGCTACAAGACGCGGCCAGGCGCCACCTATCATTCGGCGGGCGCCACCTACGAGGCGGCGCGCAAGATGCACAAGGCGCTTGGCATCGACCGTGGCATCATTGTCCAGTCGACGGTCTATGCGACCGACCATACGATCGTGCTCGATGCGTTGGCAGCACTCGGTCCCAACTATAAGGCGATCGGCGTCATCGACGACACGCTCAGCGATGGCGATCTCGCCAAGCTGAAGCAGGCCGGGGTCTGCGGCGTGCGGTTCTCGTTCGGAAAGCGCCTGAACCTTGTCCCGAGCCCCGAACTGTTCGCCCGCTCGGCGGCGCGTTGCAAGGAACTCGGCTGGGTGCTGAAGATCAATCTCGGGGAAGAGCTGGCGCCGCTCGTGGAGACAGTGAAGGGCCTCAGGGACCAGCCGGTCGTGATCGATCACATGGCGCGCGTCCGCGGCGTCGGCGATCGCAATCTCGCCGCCATGTGCGATCTCCTGAAGCAGGGCAATGTCTGGCTGATGATGTCGAACGGCCATCGCGTCTCGACGCGGCCCCACTTCGACGAGGCGGTGGCCGTCGGCAAGGAATACATCAAGGCCAATCCGGACCGGCTGATCTGGGGATCCGACTGGCCGCATCCGCTGCATGAGGAATTCATGCCCAACGACGCCGACCTGCTCGAGCTGTTCTACCGCTATACCGACAACGACCAGGCGCTGCGCCGCCGAATCCTCGTCGACAATGCCGCTAAACTGTTCGGCTTTTGACCGCAGCGAAGACGGAGCGATGACATGAGAAAGAGCATCGAGGTCGAGGGCTACAAGCATGGGAACCCGATTCCCGCGGCGTCGCGGATCGGCAATATCGTGATGTCCGGAGTGATCAGTGCTCGGGATGCCCGCACCGGAACCATGCCTGATACCCTCGCCGGGCAGTGCACGGCGATGTTCCGGAACGTGCGGGCCATCGTCGAGGCCGCGGGTGGCACGCCCGAGTCGATCATCAAGATGACGGTGTGGCTGCGCGATCTGTCAGACCGCAAGGCGCTCAATGAGGAGTGGGTGAAGATGTTCCCCGATCCGGCGGCCCGTCCGGCGCGCCATTCGCTGCTGCATCAGGGCGAGGGCAATGCGCTGATCGTGTGCGATTTCACTGCGGTTCTCGGCTAGGCGCCGGGGCGATGGGCGAGCCGGCGCAAGGGCAGGCATTCGACATGCCGCGCGGAGATGCGAAGAGGCCGGCAGCGGAAGTGTTGCCCTATGCCGCTGCCGCCGGGGCGCCGCCGCTGATCCAGGTCCAGGACATCGCCAAACGATACGAGAGCCGCAGTGGCGACAGCATCGATGCGATCGAGAAGATCTCGCTCGACGTGCCGCGCGGAGGGTTCATCTCCCTGGTCGGGCCGTCGGGATGCGGCAAGAGCACGCTGCTCAAGATGATGGGCCGCCTCCTGCCGCCCTCGTCAGGACGGATCGTCTATCGCGGCATCCGGCAGGGCGAGATCAAGCCGCGGCTGGGCGTCGTGTTCCAGGAATCCCTGCTGCTGCCGTGGCGCACCATCCTCGACAACATCCTGCTGCCGATCGAGGTGATGCGGCTCGATGCGGCGGCGGGCCTCGATCGGGCGCGCAAGCTCCTGGCCACGGTCGGCCTCGAAGGCTTCGAGAAGAAATATCCGTTCGAGTTGTCGGGCGGCATGCAGCAGCGGGCGGCGATTGCGCGAGCGCTGGCGCCTGAGCCCGAGCTTCTCCTGATGGACGAACCGTTCGGCGCGCTCGATGCGCTGACGCGCGAGCAGATGGCCGAGGAGCTTCAGACGATCTGGATGCGGACCGGCAAGACCATCGTGTTCGTGACGCATTCGATCAGCGAAGCCGTCTATCTGTCGGACCGCGTCGTCGTGCTGAGCGGCCGGCCGTCGCGGCTGCTGGACGACATCGAGATCGATCTTCCTCGTCCGCGCTCGCTCGACATGATGACCGATCCTCGCTTCGGCACCTACGCTACGCATATTCGCAGGCTGCTGTCGGCCAAGAGGGAGATGTGAGATGACCGTTTCGACGGCCGTGCATGACGTCGTCTTCTCCGCCGAGACGGCCAAACCCGCGCCCATGCGGGCCGGCTTCAGGACGACGGGCAGCATCGTGAGCGCCATCGTGCTGGTGGCCGTCCTGGCGAGCTGGGAGGGGTGCGTGCGCGCCGGCGTGATGCCGGCGTTTCTCCTGCCCGCGCCCTCGAACCTCGTCCTCATGTTCGCCACCGATATCCTGTCGCCGGCCTTCCTGAAGGAGGCGCTCTATACGATGGCCGAGATCGCCCTCGGTTTCGGCGCCGGGGCTGTCGCGGGGATCGGGCTGGGCGCGGCAATCGCGCTGGTGCCGATGATCGAACAGATCGCGTGGCCCTATGTCATCACGCTGCAGACCATCCCCAAGGTCGCGATCGCACCGCTGCTGATCATCTGGTTCGGTTTCGGTATCGAATCGAAGGTCCTGATCGTGGCGCTGATCTGCTTCTTTCCCATCCTGGTCAACGCCGTGGCGGGCTTCCGGAGCACGGATGCGCGGCAGGTGCTGCTGATGGATTCGATGGACGCCACGAAGTGGCAGCTCTTCCGCAAGGTCCGGCTGCCGAATGCCGTCCCGTACCTGATCGCGGGCCTGCAGATCGCGGTCGTCCTTTCGGTGATCGGCGCGGTGGTCGGCGAGTTCCTGGGCGCCTCGGCGGGGCTCGGCGCGCTGCTCGTCGTGCGGCAATCCAACATGGACGTGACGGGCGTTTTCTCCGTCCTGGCAACGCTCTCCATTATCGGTCTTTCCATGAACCTGGCGGTCGGACTGCTGTCGCGCAGGTTCGCGTTCTGGATGGACACCAGCGTGAAGATCTAGTTTTCAGAAAGGATCAGGCATGTACGGAAGAGGGGTGTACGGAAAGGTTCTGGCGATCGCCGGCATCGCGTTTGCCGTTTCGTTGGGCGCGACAGACCAGGGGCATGCGCGTTCGAAATCGTTGACCTTGCAGGTCGGATCGCAGGTTCCCTCGGTGTCGACGCTGCTGCTCTATGTAGCCGAGAAAGCCGGCTTTCTTGCCAAGGAAGATCTCGACTTCGACGTGCGTTATACTGCGAACGCGCCGACGGCCATGCAACTCGTCGCTGCCGGCAATGCCGATGTCGGCGTTCTGACCGTGGAACCGCTGATCCTGGGCTACGACAAGGGCCTGCGCGGCAAGATGTTCTACGTCCATCAACGCCCGCTCAACTACTACATCGCCGTTCCCGAATCGTCGCAAGTCCGCTCCCTGGCCGATCTCAAGGGCAAGAATATCGGCGTCTCGAACCTCGGCAGTGCCGCCGTGCCGGTCGTGAAGTCGATGATGCGGACCGTGGGCGCGGAGGCGGGGCGCGACTATACGCTGGTGCCGGTCGGCGTTCTCGACCAGGCTGCCGCGGCGCTCAAGTCCGATCGGGTGGCGGCTGTCGCCCTGTGGGAGTCGCAGTACGCGGCGTTCGCGCGGATCGGCGTTCCGTTCCGGTATTTCCATCATCCAACGCTCGGCGATTTCGGCAACAATGGCTTTGCCGCCTCCGATCGGACGATCAAGAACAAGCCGGACGCACTCTGCTCGCTGGGACGATCCCTGACCAAGGCCATTATCTTCGTCCGCGAAAACCCGGCCGCGGCGCTCAAGATCTACTGGTCGGTCAACCCGGGCGCGCACGAGGCGGGTGATCCGGCCGCCGCCGAGGCGAAAGGCATGCGGGAGATCGACTACATCGTGAAGGGCTACCGGACTTACACCGACGGCCAGAAGGATTTCGGCGAGGTCGATCGCGCCGGTCTCGAGAAGTACATGCAGATGTACAAGAACGAAGGCGCCCTGAAGGAGGTCCCGCCTGTCGACGATCTCGTCACGGATCAGTTCGTCAAATGCTCGAACGAGGTCGATCCTGCGGCCGTGCGCAAGCTTGCCCACGACTGGAAACAGTGAAATCTCGGACGCTTCATGAACTTGTGGAGCCTCCCCTAAGCTAGGACACTGACCGCGAGTGTCCAAAGCGGGGGGAGGCCTGATGATCGTCAGAGGAATAATCCTGCTTCTCGGCATGATCGTCCTCGCGAGTTGTGGCGGCGCGCGGCCGACCTCGCCGCCGGGGAACCTGGCCTGCAACCTGTCGCAGTACCAGGTCCGCGACGCCTACGAGCATATCCACGCCTTCTTCGCGCCGGCCGTGCCGGTCGACATCAACGTGCTCGAACTTTCCGCGGGCGGCGAGTTCGGCGCCTACGGGGCCGGTTTCCTGAAGGGCTGGCGGTCGGTCGGCAGCAGCGCGAAGCCGATCGCCCGGGACGACATCCAGATCGTGACGGGCGTGAGCACCGGCGCGCTCATGGCGACCTACGCCTTCCTCGCCACCTACGACACGAGCGCTGCGCCAACCTGGGACGAGCAGCTCGAACAGTTCTATCTCGGCATCACCGATGCGCAGATCTACTCGAAGCGGAGCACCCTGTCGCTCCTCTGGGCGAACAGCCTCTTCGATGCCTCGGGCAAGCAGACGTTCCTGCGCAAGTATCTCACCACCGACGTCATCAACCGCGTGGCGAGGGCCCCGGAAGGCCGCCGCCTCTATGTCGGGTTCGCGAACCTCGACAGCGGCGAGTTTTTACGCATCGACATGGTGGCGCTGGCGAAGGGCACGTTCGAGAGCACGGCGCGGCGCGACGATTGCTATCGGGCCGTCATCGATGCGGCGACCGCCCAGGAGATCGCGTTTCCCCCCGTGTTCATCGACGGCCAGATGATGGCCGACGGCGGCGTGCGGCAGCACGTGTTCCTGGTCTCGCCCGACCAGGCGCAGCCCGACGCCGATCTGAGCCGGCTGCGGTTGCGCACCATCGCGCTGGTGCACGGCAACCTCGAGGTCACGCCCATGCCCAGCGGCGTGAAGAACGGGGTCCTGACCATCGCCGAGCGTTCCGCCAGCATCCTGCTCGACCAGAGCCTGAAATCGTCGGTGCGTCTCTCCAATGCGCTGTCGCACGATCCGGCAGTCGTCGTCGGACCCGCCAAGGCGAAGACGCTGCCGCGGTTTCAGACCTACTACGGCGCCGCCGCCAAGGCCGCCTGTTCCTGCGACGCGGCGACGAGATCGCAATGCAACCCGGACGACCTCTTCTGCCACGCCTTCATGCAATGCCTGGCCGCTGCCGGCGAGAAGGAGGGCGCGGCGGCCGCCTCGACCGGCAAGTGGTTGGAGATCGGCGACCTCGACCTCGGCTCGAAGCCGTCCTGCCAACTGCCGGCCCGGGTGAGCTTCAGATAGACGCCGGGTCGGAAGCCACCGTCGGTCAGAGCGGAGTGAGGCGGTGCGTCATTCGCCTTGGTGTTCGAATTCGAATGCTATAAGGGCACCAGAAGCCATGGCATTTAGGCCTGAATTTGTTGAGGCCCTTTCGTTGTTCGCCACTGCGGTTGAGCGGCTGACGGCAAAGGGACATCCGGCACCTGTGTTGGTCGGCGGTGCTGCTGTCGAGCTATACACGGCGGGTCAAGTTGTGTCCGGTGACTTTGATTTCGTGAGCCCGGTACAAACAGCCTTCTTTGAGGAACTGAAGGCTTTAGGGTTTGAGCTTCCAAACAAGGCGGACTGGCTCCAACATTCGCTGTTGCATCCTGAACTGCTGTTCGGGGTCCAGGTGGTGTCTAAGCCCCTCATAAGGACAGAGACAGAGGACGACGCCTCGCTGGAAACGTTAACCAGTTGGGTGTTAGAGTTCGAACCATGACGCTGCGCGACCTTGAAACGAGGATCGAACGCCGCAAGGCCGAGATGGGCTTTGTCGGTGCGCGCTACGTTATGCCTAATTCAGGCGAAGCGCGCACGTCGGAGAAGCGAGAGCTCTTGCGTGCCCTGAATGCTGAAGCCGAAAAACGGCTCACCCCACTACCTTTCGAAGCCAACTACTAGTTTACGTGGCCCGTATCGAAAGATGCGGGCCGTATAGTGTTGGACCGGAGCCATTAGCGCTCGAGGAGCTAGGACCAGTTCCTGAATTTCAAGAAGAAGCTGGTCCGGCATTGGCAATATCTTTGCCTCGTCCTCACGTCCGCATCCTGAGCATCGTGCGCAGGATCTTCATCGGCAGGCCTGGATAGGGTGGCTGGAGCAGGAGCTGGATGGGCGAGAACGGGCCCTGGTAGAAGACGGGGCGCAGCTTGGAGAAGGTGAGGAAGCCCTCGCGGCCGTGATAGTGGCCCATGCCGCTTGCGCCGACGCCGCCGAACGGCAGGTCGTGCTGGCCGACATGCAGCAGTGCCTCGTTGACCGACACGCCGCCCGACATCACGTGCGAGATGTAGAAGTCGCGCAGGGCTGAGTCCGTGGTGAAGGGATAGAGCGCGAGCGGGCGGTCGCGGGCGTTGATGTAGTCGGCCACCTCCTGGCGGTTGGTGTAGGTCTTGATCGGCAGGATGGGGCCGAAGATCTCGCGCTGCATCAGCAGCATGTCGTCGGTCGGATCGAGCACCAGATGCGGCGGGAACTTGCGCTGGCTCACATCGGGCGTCTGGCCCGTGGCGAGGTTGATCAGCCGCGCGCCCTTTGCCCGCGCGTCCTCGAGCGTCTGGAGCAGGCGGCCGAAGGCGCGCTGGTCGATGATCGAGGTGAAGTCGGGCCCGTTGATGTCGGGATAGCGCTTCTTGAAGAGCCTCGCGCAGTGTGCGGCGAACTCGTCTTCCTTGCCCTTCGGGACGAAGACGTAGTCGACATTGGTGCAGATCTGGCCCGCGTTCAGCATCTTCACCCAGAGGATGCGTTTTGCCGCGGCCTCCAGGGGGAAGTCGGGCGCCACGATCGCCGGCGCCTTGCCGCCCAGCTCCAAGGTCACGGGCGTGAGGTTGCGCGCGGCATTGGCCATCACGGCGCGACCCGTGGCGCCCGAGCCGGTGAACAGGAGATGGTCGAACGGGAGCGAGGAGAACGCAGGACCTCTGCCGCCGCCGTCCTCGAAGAAGGCGAGCGTGTCGGTCGGCAGGTAGTTGGGCGAGAGCTTGGCCAGCAGCGCCGCGAGGTGCTGCGAGTTCTCGGACATCTTCACCATGGCGCGGTTGCCGGCGGCGAGGATGGCGGCGAGCGGGCAGAAGGCGAGGTTGAGCGGAAAGTTCCAGGGCACGATCACGCCCACGACGCCGAGCGGCTGGGGGATCACGCGGTTGCGCGCGCCGGGATAGGTCATGAAATCGATCAACCGCTTCTGCGGCTTCATCCATTTCTTCAGGTGCTTGCGCGTATGCGCGATCGTCTCCAGTACGACGAAATATTCGGCGAACAGCGTCTCGAAGGAGGAGCGGTTGCCGTAATCGGCATTGATCGCCGCGACCAGCGCCTCCCGGTTCTCCTTCACGAGCCGCGCCAGCGCCGCAAGCGTCGCTTGCCGCTCGACAAGGCCCGGCGACGGCGCGGCAAGATAAGCCGCGCGCTGCGCCTCGAAGCAGGCCCGGAACTCGCCGGGGATGGTGACAGGATCGGGAACGGGTGCGTTCACCAGCTTGCTCCTTCTTTCGCCGCTCGCAGCCTACTCGAATCCGCAGGCCTCTGCCGTCGTGTAGGCGATGGCGCGGCGACGCCCTTCCTTGAAGCAGCCGTTGATCCAGGTGCCGCTGAAGACCTTGCCGCCGGGCTCGGTCTTGGTCCCCTTTCCGTTGGGCTTGCCGTCGACCCACGCGCCCTCGTAGCGCTCGCCGTTGGTCCAACTGTAGACGCCATGGCCGTTGAACTCGTCGTCCCTGAACTCGCCTTCGTACCGATCGCCGTTGGCCAGGCTATAGACACCGTGGCCTTCCATTTTTCCCGCCCGGTAGGCGCCCTCGTAGCGCGCCGTAGGCTTGCCGTTCTCGAACCACTGCAGCGAGCCGTTGCCTTCGGCAAACTCGTCCTTGCATCCGCCCGACCACGAGATCGACTCGCCGTCGGTGGGCTCCGTGTCCCAGACCTTGCAGCCCGTCCTGGGATCGGTAAACGCCTTGGGCACCGGCGCGGTCTGTGCGTTGGCGATGGCCGGCGGGAGCAGGAGAGCGAAGGCGAGCAAGATGAGACGGAGGTCCAAGGTCCTCTCCTCCACGAAAGAGTGTCGTCCGAAGTCTGGCCATTTCACGGCCTTCCGATTCTCCTTCAGGAGCCGCGCCGGCGCCGGCGCCGCGCGAGCCGCTTGCCGCTCGAGAAGGCCGTGCCCGGATCGGGAACGGGCAGGCTCACCGGCTTGGCCTGTCTCCGGCCCATTCTCCTCCTGTTCGCGGCAGTCTGCCAATGGCGGCTGCAACATCGAGGATGTCGTAGCCGAGGCGGCCGTTCCATCCCGGTCTGTACGTCAGCCGGGTGCTGTCGGTCAAAGCCTGCTTCAGGCCGCACGATGGCACGGTCATTTGACGCCAGGAACGGTTGCTGCGCAGGGCGGCGGTGACGCCCGCTGTCGGATAGCGAGGTTGGGGGACGATCCGCACGAACATCCTGCTGCGCTGACGACCGTTGCGGACGCGCCGGATCGGTATCCGAAGAAGGCGGCCTTGTCGCCGCGGTCAGGACCGAATGGGCGAGGTCCTGCAGCAGCGGAGTGAAGCAGGCGACTCTGGTCCGGACGCGCGCCGGGAGCGTTACGACCGCTTCGGCAGCGTGATGCAGTTGTCGCGCAGTTTCCGTTCCGGCGCCGCGATGCCGGCCGCGGTGTTGCCCCTGTCGAATTCTTCGATCACGGCCTTGGTTCAGGGTTCGGCGCGGGTGGCGCCGCGATACCGGCCGCGGTGTTGCTCCTGTCGAATTCTTCGATCGCCGCCTTGGTTCAAGGTCCGGCGCGTTGGCGCCGTCGACGGCCGAGGTGGCGCACCGCCTCCGCCGAGAGCGCCGCGCAATAGGCGGCATCGTCGGCCTGGCCCGGCGTTGCGATGGCGAGACCAAGCCGAACCAAGGAGGATTGGGATCAGCAGGAGCGCGCAGGAGATCCTGCGCATGGACGCCGCTTCGTTGCGTGATCGGCGACGATCATTCCATGCCGCTCGTGTCCGTTCGAGCCCTTCCCGGGCCCGGCGCTTTCGCCGCCTCTGCCGGCTCCGGCTCCGGTCGCAGGCTGCGAAGCCACGCGAGGGCCTTTGCCGGCTCCTCGAAGAGCCGGCAGGGTCTCGGCACGGCCGCGATGGCTGCTATCACCGACGGATCGATCGTGGTCGTCAGGTCCACAAGAAGGGCCAAGGGGCCGACGCCGCCGGTCGAGCGGTAGGCGGCGAGCTTGCCGGCATGCGCCGCGAGATCGCTGGTCGAGAGATCGACGGTCACGCCGCGGAGGTCGTACAGCTTGCCGTAGGGCATGGCCTGCGCCTGCACGATCCTGACCTGGATGTCATCGATCTCGGCTGCGGTGACGACGCCTCGTGCGGTCGCCATCACGAGATGGTGGGGATGGGAAATCTTTAAATGAAAACTCACGGCTACTTCTTGTTGAGGAACTGTCGGTCAATGACAGGTCCTCCTTGTAGGCGAAGTGGGCGCTATTGCACGACAAAAGTGGGAGCAGGATCGGCGGGAGGCCGTTGCCACGAGGCGAACGATCACTTTGGCCCAATGGCGGATCTCGACGCCGGCAAGGATCGATCCTTCGGCTCTTCCTCTTTTTTGTCTCCGTCTTTGTCTTCGTCTTCGTCGCCGATCGTGTCCGGGTCGGTGATCAGCCGCGCGCCGCGGCCGTAGGTGAACCAGGCCCACGACCAGTTCACATAGACCACCAGCCGGTTGCGGAAGCCCGCCAGCAGGAGGAGGTGGACCAGCAACCAGAAGAGCCATGCCGGGAAGCCGGTGAGCTGCAGGCGGCCGAGCCACGCCACCGCACGCGAGCGGCCGATGATCGCGAGCGAGCCGAGGTCGCGATAGCGGAACGGCGGCGGCGGCGGTCGGCCGGCAATCCGGTTGGCGATCACCCTGGCGACATACTTGCCATGTTGCTCGGCCACCGCGGCGAGGCCGGGCAGGGGCCGGCCATTGCTTCCGTCCTGGCTCGCGACATCGCCCAGCGCGAATACATCGTCGTGACCCGGTACGGAGCAATCCGGCGCCACCTTGACCGCGCCGTTGCGGGCGGCGTCGGCGCCGAGCCAGATTGCGGCGGGTCGCGCCGCGGTACCGGCACACCAGAAGACGCTGGAACTGGCGATGCGCTGGCCCGCCATCACGACGCCCTCGGCATCGATCTCCTCCACGGCGGCCTTCAGCCAGACCTCGACGCCGAGCGAGGCGAGTGCGCGCACGGTGTAGTGCGAGAGCGGTTGGGGGAAGGCGGCGAGCAGGCGCGGTCCTGCCTCGGCCAGCACGATGCGGGCCTGGCGCGGCTCGATGCGGCGGAAGTCGCGTACCAGGGTCGAGCGGGCGAGTTCGGCGATCGAGCCCGCGAGCTCGACGCCGGTCGGCCCGCCGCCCACGACGACGAAGGTCATGAGCCGGCGGATCTCGTCGGGATCGCTGCAGCGCTCCGCCCGCTCGAAGGCGCTGAGCAGCCGGTAACGGACCTCGGCCGCATCGTCGAGGCTCTTGAGCACCGTCGCATGCGCTGCCCAGTCGTCATGGCCGAACCAGCTGTAGGCCGCCCCTGTGGCGAGGATCAGGTAATCGTAGGGAAACTCGCCGATGTCCTGGACCACGACTATCCGGCGGGCGGAGTCGACGCCCACGACCTCGCCCATCAGGATCGTCGTATCGGCCTGGCGGCGCAGGATGGCGCGGATCGGGCTCGCGATGTCCGATTCGGCCAGCGCCGCGGTCGCCACCTGGTAGAGCAGCGGCTGGAAAAGGTGGTGATTCGTGCGGTCGATCAACAGGATATCGGCGCCGCGGCCTGTCAGCCCGCGGGCCGCGGCAAGCCCGCCAAAGCCCGCCCCGACGATGACCACCCGCGGTCTTCTGGCATCCGTTTCCATGGCCGCCCTCTCCCGACTGTGTCTTTTGTAGCACGCTGTGACGCCGTGTGACCTTTCTGTGGTCTTTGCCCTTGACCGCGACGGCCCGGGGCCTCAAAGTGTCTGCATTGAAGCTGCCGTTTCCACAATATTGGAAGAGGCTTAAGGTCATGATTTCAAAGACAAAGCCGCTCTATATCGAGTGGCGTCCGACGACCCTCCTGAGCGGGGCGTTCCTGTTGCTCCAGTTCATTCTCCTGAACTTCCTGTGGCTTCCGGGTCACTTGCCTTACAATCTATAAAGACAACGGCCTCGGTGCCGCTGCGGGTGCAAATTTTGGGCACACCGCGACGATGCCGGGACCATATTCCCCCGAAAGTGGAAAGGCGCGCCGCTTGGCGCGCCTTTTCATTCGTGGGCGTACGGTTCGTGGGCGTACGGTTCGTGGCCGTGCTCCGGGAGAGCGGAAAGAAGAAGCATGCCCTGGCTGACGTCTGCCGATCTCCTGCACCTGCTCCACCTCTATGGTTATGCGATCGTGGCCGTCATGGTCGCGGTCGAAGGCATCGGCCTGCCGCTGCCCGGCGAGACGACCTTGGTTGCGGCGGCGATCTATGCCGGCTCGACCGGCAAGCTCAGCATCGGCCTCGTCATCCTGGCGGCCATTCTCGGCGCCATCGTTGGTGACAACACAGGCTTCTGGATCGGCCGCGGGATCGGTTTGCGCCTGGCGCTGCGCTACGGCCGCTACGTTCATCTCACGGAGCGGCGGATCAAGCTCGGGCAGTACCTGTTCTGGCGACACGGCGGCAAGGTCGTGTTCTTTGCCCGCTTCGTGGTGCTGCTGCGGGCGGTCGGCGCCTTCCTTGCCGGCATGAACCGCATGCCGTGGCGGCGCTTCCTGGTGTTCAACGCCTGTGGCTGCGCGACCTGGGCAACCGTCATCGGTCTCGCCGCCGACGCCGCCGGCAACGAATTCGAGCGCCTGTCCGGACCGATCGGGGCGGTGACCACTGTAACGGCGCTGGCCGCATTCCTGGCCGGCCTGGTCTTCCTGCGCCGCCACGAGCAAAACCTGGCCGACGCGGCCGAGCGCCACTGGCCCGGCCCCCTTGCAGAGCAGGTCGGCGAACTGCGCTGAAGCGGCGGGCGTCAGCGCTTGCGGAGACCGTCGCAGGCGCTGAGCGCGACATGGGCCGCGGTGGCGGCGTTCAGGCAATCGGCGCCGGTGCGATAGTTGCGGGCGTTGAAGTTGGCCTCGTTCATTCCCCCCGACGGCATGGCGCCCGACGGCATGGTGCCCGATGGCATGGTGCCCGATGGCATGGTGCCCGATGGCATGGTGCCTGACGACATGGTGCCCGGCGGCATGGCGCCCGGGGTGGTCGTGCTCGGCATGCCCCTCGTACCGGTGGTCTGGGGCATGGGGGTGGTCATGGTGCCCGTCGTGGTTGTGGCGGTCTGTGCCGAGGCGAGCATGGGCATCGCGGCCAGGCTGGTGGCGAGCGTCGCGATGGCGAGGATCCTGGATGACATGAGCCGCTCCTTTCCGAGTGGAGACGCGGATGCAACGAACAGGAACATGGCGAGTTCCTGCCGGCGCGAGCGTGACGCACCTCCGGCAGCCAGCGCCTGCATCATGGCCGAGGCTCGGCCGGGTGAGGTGCCGGTGTCGCGCGTCGTCACCGACCTGGTGGCCGGGACCGGCCTCGGCTTCGCCGGGCGCGGCGGTCATGAGCTCGAGGGGCTGCTGCCGGAAGACTTGGGGGGTGTTGCCGGAAGACTAGAGGGCCGGAAGAATGGGACCTTGATCGCCGCCACCCTGTAAGTGTGCCAGCCTCGTGCGCCATCGCGGCCCGATGCACGCGCCGTTCGTCAAGTGGCTTCTTTCTCATTCTCCGGTTGTTCTTCCCACGGTAACGACTGTCTACTTCGATCGGACGCAAATCGGGGGAGAGCGATCATGATGCCCTTGAGCAAACGGCTCTACGCGGAATTCATCGGAACAGCCTGGCTGGTGCTGGGCGGCTGCGGCGCCGCCGTGTTGGCGGCCGCCTTCCCGCAACTCGGCATCGGCTTCGCCGGTGTCGCCTTCGCCTTTGGCCTCACCGTGCTCACCATGGTGGGGGCCTTGGGCCCGGTCTCGGGCGGGCACTTCAATCCTGCGGTCACGGTGGGTCTCGCCGTCGGCGGCCGGCTGCCGGCGCGCGATGTCATCCCTTACATCATCGCCCAGGTGCTGGGCGGCATCGCCGGGGCGGCGATCCTCTACGTGATCGCGACCGGCAAGGCGGGCGCCGAGATCGGCAGCTTCGCGACCAACGGCTACGGCGACCGTTCGCCCGGCAAGTACAGCCTCGCCGCGGGGCTGGTGTGCGAGGTCGTGATGACCTTCGGCTTCGTCACCGTGATCCTGGGCGCCACCGACAGGCGCGCGCCGGCCGCCGCGGCGCCGCTTGCCATCGGGTTGGCGCTGACGTTGATCCATCTCGTCTCGATCCCCGTCACCAACACCTCGGTGAATCCCGCGCGCAGCACCGCGCCGGCACTGTTCGTGGGCGCCGATGCGATCGGCCAGCTTTGGCTGTTCTGGCTGGCGCCGATCGTGGGCGCGGTCCTCGCCGGCCTCGCCTACAAGCTGGTCGCCGAAACCGCCGAAGCGCGCGGCCCGACGGCGACTGCCGCGGCAGGAAGCTGACTGTGGACACCGCAAGCCGGTCCCTCCTGGCCGGCTTGCGGGCCTGGTCTCGGATCCGCTGTCGGACGTGTCAGGCGATCGTCGCGCCGGTCGGGCTCGATGCGAAAGCTCGTGCGCCTGCGGTGGCGTAGCGGAGTCTTTTTGTCGGCGGGGGCGGCTTCGCCTACGATGCCGTCATGGCAAGACCCGAACCCATCCTGAAGAAAGGCCGGCTGGAAGCGTTCAGCGACGGCGTGCTCGCGATCGTGATCACGATCATGGTGCTCGAGCTCAAGGTGCCGCACGCCGCCGAGTGGGGCGCGCTGCTGCCGATCCTGCCGGTGCTGCTCTCCTACCTGCTCTCCTTCGTCTATGTCGGCATCCACTGGAACAACCACCATCACCTGCTGGCCGCGGCGCGGCATGTCGACGGGGCGGTGCTGTGGGCCAACCTGCACCTGCTGTTCTGGCTGTCGCTCATTCCCTTCGTCACCGGCTGGATGGGCGAGAACGAATTTGCTCCGGTGCCGACGGCGGCCTATGGCGCGATCCTGTTCATGGCCGCGATCGCCTATGCGATCCTGCAGCGCGCGATCCTGGCGACCGAGCCTAGGGACTCGGCCCTGCGCCGCGAGCTTGGCGCCGACCTCAAGGGCAAGCTCTCGCCGGTCCTCTATCTCGCCGCCGTCGCCGCCGCGCTGTGGCTGCAGCCGTGGATCGCCTGCGCGCTCTACGTTCTGGTGGCGCTGATGTGGATCGTGCCTGACCGCCGCTCCGAACGCGCCGCCCGCGCCCAGCCGGCCGACGAGTCGTAGGGCCGCAGCGTGCGGCGAGCACGCCCGCATCAGTCGCAGACGAGGCACCAGCCGCGGCCGCTCAGCCAGCAGCGCTCCTCGGGGATTTCCCGATCGCGATAGAGGCGCGTCACCTTCTGCCAGCCGCCCTTGGCGAAGGCTTGGGCCAGCGCGCGCTCGGAAGCCTCGTCGCGGTTGCCGGCGCAGGGGAAGATCGCGACCTGCGAGATCCAGCATGCGGAGTAGCCGGCCCCGCGGCGCTCGATCCGGAAAACGGCGCCCGCGCTCGCCATGCGCTCGGTCAGCCTCAGGAGTTCCCGCGGAGCGTCTCCGGCGCGTTCATGTGGCCGGCAAGGGTTTCCAGGAGTGCGGCCAGCGCGGCCGCGATCGCGGTCGCGATGACCTTGCTCCAGACGCGGTCGTTCCAGGCCGTGTCCAGGGCGGTCCGGGCGCTCACCTGCATCCTCTCGAGGCACCTCGGACCAACGCCGCCGCATGCGTGCCGGCCATCGAGGTCGACACACGCCATCCAGCCAAGCCGACAAGGCCCGACTCGCCGCACGTTCACTGAGCCGTCGCCAGTGCCAGCATGGCTTCGGCGGCGACGCCGAGCGCGGTGCGGACGGCATGGCGGCGGCCCCAGCGCGCGATCAGGGCGTTGCTGGTGGGGCCGGCCTCGCGCGGATCGAGAGCGCTGAGTCGCTGGTCGGTCGGCCGGATCAGGATCAGCGACAGGGGCAGGGTCGCGCCGATCAGGAGCGCACCGGCGAGCCACAGCAGGTCGCCCGATTGCGCCCACGCGCGCATCCCGCAGGCAAAGCCCGCGAGCGCCAGCGGCCAGGCAAGATGCCGCGTGCGGCCGGCCGACTCCTGCCATTGCAGCAGCCGCGCCCGCGCGAGCAGCATCAGCCGCGCCGGATGCTCGGCGAGCGCCGTATGCAGGGCGAACCCCGCGAACATGCCGGTCGCCGCGATCGCGATCCCGCCAGACAGCACATCGTCCTCCTCGATCGGCTTCGTGTTGCAACAGCGTGCCCGTCGATGCGCACCATGGGACGGGAGGAACGCCACGGTCAAACGCCGTCGTCCGCGGGCGACAGGCGCATCGCCTCGAACACAATCTTTCGGCTGAGTAAGGGGCCACCGCGTCCCGGGCGCGGACGCCGATTACGTCGATCGTCCTGCAATATTCGCGTGTAGGAGCAGCCGCAGAACAACTACAGAATTGCAACCAAAGCGTTCTTCACACATATTGCATTCAATGAATAAACGTAGCGTATGCGGCATGAATGGTTTGCAACGGATATTGGTTGGCCTGATACCGCTCGGAGTTGCCATTATTTCGGCACTTGCGGTGGCAATTCCGGAATGGCGCCTATCGACCCTTCTGTCAGATTCCGTCGAATCAGTGATCTTCGCCAGTACAGCGCTGGCGATCTCGCCGCTTGCCCTTCGCCGTGGCGAAATTGGTGTGTCGTTGTTGCTCGGGGCGCTCTTCACCGCTGTCTTGATAGCTCTATTCGCAGTGTCCGACGATGGTTCCCGTAGCGTCTGGGTGTTCGGTGCGATTGGGGTATGGTTCGTTGCGATACTCGCTTCCTGTTGCAAGATCGCGGCGGCGAAAGGCCTCGAGAGGCTTGGTGCGTTCAACCGGATGCTCGTCATCATTGCCTTGCCCGCCGCCATTCCCCTGACGAGGGCTGGTCTTTGGTTCACCGAGTGGACCGCCACCAGCACTTACGACAATTATTTCTACGCGTTCGATGGGCTGCTTCCGATCCCGGTTGCTTCTGCGGTCGCACGCTTCTGTGCATCGCAGAGCTGGGCGCTGGATGCCTGTTTCATCGTTTACATCGGCTTTCTGCTGGTTTTTTGCGCCTTCGTCTTGGCCCGCTGGCGAGCAGACAGCGACGACGCCGGCCGGCTGTTGGGTAGATGGGTCGTCGCAACGCTGGCTGGCTACGCGTTGTACTACTGGCTGCCAGGCGTCGGACCCAACGTTGCCTTCTATGAGGCATATAAAGGAACCGGCTCGCTGCCGGATCCCGCGCAAGTGGCGTTAGTCTTGCGCAGCGGGTTTGACGGGTTGCCGCGCAACGCAATGCCCTCCCTTCACGCGACGTGGGCATTCCTGATTGCGCTCGATGCCGTCACGATGGGCCTGCGAGCACGCATCTTTGCGATCGTTTACACAGTCGGGACAGTTATCGCGACGCTCGGCCTGCGTGAGCACTATTTGATCGATCTCGTCGTCGCGGTTCCATTTGCCCTCTCGATTCATGCCGGCATGAGCCTGTTCGAGCGCAATGGAGATAACAGGATGCAGGTCGGCGCTTCCATAGGTGGCGCAGCGATGACGGTAGGATGGCTGCTCCTCATCCGCTACGGCATGGCGTGGCTGAGGGGCATCCCGTCGATCGCAACTTTCCTTGTCCTCGTAACCTTGCTGCTATCCGCCTGGCTGATCGTTCGGAGCGAAGCGCAAAGAATGACAATGCCCCTCAACCGGGCAAGTGCCGCGGGGTAAGCAGCGACTGGTGTGATCGCGTGCTTCCTTCGCGTTGGCTGCCCGATGGTGGCGGATCAAATACAATCGACACACTTGGACACAGCCCGCGGATCAATGGTCACTGGCCTGCCGGGTAGCGAGCGCACAGGATGCACGTGCGGCAACCGAGCCATTAGGGTTGCTGGCAATCGTGTTCTTCTCTTCGTTAGTTCTCCCCTTTTCGCAAGAGAGACATCCCCCGCCGTTGCTGAAACGGCGGGGTCTTTTTGTCGGGGGAGGGGATGGCGCGGTTAGCTGCCGGTTTCAGCTACCGGTCGCGTCGCTCACGCACTTCTTGGTGAACGAGGTCTTGGCGGCGCCGGCGAGCTTCTTGTCGGCCGCCGTCTTGTCGCACGCCGCGGTGGCATCCTTCTCGCACTTGGTCATGAAGCTCGTCAGTGCGGCTCCCGCGAGCTTCTTGCCGGTGGCTTGCGCCTTGCAGGTCGCGGGGGCGGTCGTCGCGCCGGTCGTGCCGGTTGTCGTGCCGGTCTGGGCAAACGCACCGTATGCGACGGCGACGCAAACGAGAAGCGACGCGGGAGCGAGAACCTTGTGAACGAGCTTCATCCCGTAACCTCCATGAGTGGGAGATCGACGCTAGCACAGCAGGCGATCAGGTCGAAGGCAGGGCCGGCGGATTTGCAGTCGATGAGAACTCAACGCGCACGGCATCGACGATGGCTTCGACCGTGCTCTTGTCGAGCGTGCAGTGATGCTCGCTCGCCCAGCCGAGATGCAGGTTGTCTTCCTGCGCGTTCATGGCCTCGATCAGGCTGTCGGCGTCGGTCGCCAGCGCAAAGGCGCAGAACACCGACGTCGATCGGGTTTCCGTCTGCGTGGTGAGCGCGTAGGTACCGACGGGCGCCAGCCGCTCGACCAGCGACGCGATCAGCGCCATCGCGTCGTCCGTCACGCCGGCCGGCACCTGGGCGACGACCAGATGATGAGTCTTGGAGTCCGCGGCCACGATGGACCAGGAGCATGAGGGCATGGCGCAAGAACGCTAGTCCCGCCGGAAGGCTCCGTCATGTCCAAATTGGCACCTTCATGCGGCACTCCCGATCGACCCGCGCATCGCCTGATGCGCTCGCCTATTCCACCACCTCGTCGGCGCGGGCGAGGAGGCCGGGCGGCAGGGCAAGGTCGAGGGCGGCAGCCGTGCTGCGATTGAGGACGAGCTCGAACCGGGTCGGCGGCTGGATCGGCAGGTCGGCGGGTGTTGCACCGGCAAGCAGCCGCGCGACATAGCCGGCGGCGCGGCGGTAGAGGTCGGGCAGGCTCGGACGGTAGGAGGAGAGGCCGCCTTCGTGCACCCAGATCGCACGCTCCCAGATCGCCGGCAGCCGGTGGCGGGCGGCGAGCGCGATCAGCGCCGCGCGGTGATGGTCGAAGAAGGGAGAGGCCATGATCGACGCACCGTCGACGCCGTCAGCGGCCGCGGCGGCGAAGATCGGGCCGAAGGCTGCGGGATCCGTCGCTTCGATCACCAGCGCCTCGATGTCGAGCGCATCGGCCGCGCGCCGGGCGGCGGCCAGCCCCTCGTTCGCCGTCGCCGGATCGTGCAGCACCAGCACGCGCGCGAGCGACGGCACGAGCTCCTTCAGGAGTGCGACGCGCCGCGTCTCGAGGTCCACGGTCGAGATCGAAAGCCCGGTGATGCGCCCGTCGGGATGGTCGAGGCTCTTCACCAGCCCCGCGCCCACCGCGTCGTATACGGCCGCGATCACGATGGGCTGCGCGCCACCGGCCGCCAGCAGCGCTCTCGCCGGTTGCGCGCCGGCGGTCACGACGACGTCGATGCCGGTTCCCGCCTCGGCGATCGCGGTACAGAGCGTCTGCAGGCGCTCGACGCTGTCCTCGGCCCACGACTCCTGCAGGTCGAACGTCTCGCCATCGACCCACCCGTTTGCCGCAAGGCCCTGGCGCAGGCTGTCGAGCTGGCGCGGATCGGTGGAAGCGACGCCGCGGGCGCCGAGCCAAACGACACGCGGGCGGCCCGAAGCCGGCTCGCTCCGCGCGGTCGAACCGATAGCTTGCGCAAACGCCGACGCAGCGATGGATGCGATCAGACGCCGTCGCCTCATGCGGCTTCCCCCGCAAGTCGTGGCCCGCGCCCGTCGAGAGCGATGGGCCGGACCCTGTCAGGGTGGCACGAGTGTCATCGACCGGCAACAAATCGACACGTCGCCGGAAGAAAACCGCTCAGGCGGTTGCCCGGCGACTCGCCGCGATCGCCAACCGGCGTCGCTCTTCCTGCTCAGGTGTGAGCGGGTATTTCCGGTTCAGGAACGCTTCCAGCGCCGGCAGGCCGGCGGCGATGAGGGCGACGGCCCCATAGCACAGCACCTTGAAGACGAGCATCGTCATGGCGCTCTCCCGGAAACGCGAACGGTGGGGTTTCGAGGTTTGCCAGCGTAGCGGCCGGACGTTGCAAAAGGATGAAGCCGCCGGTCCGGACCCGGTGCATGACGGAACGCTGTGGTCGATTGCATGTCTGATTCTCATCCGTAACCGGAAAGCCCGGGATACTTCAGTGGAGGCGGCCACCCGACGCGATCAGGCTGCGGAGGTCGGCAATGCGGGCGTCGCAGGTCGGCTTGTCGGCGCAGACGACGGTCGCGAGTGCCGTCCCGTGCTCGTCGAGCACCGCGAACAGGAAACGGCCATCGCCCAGGGGGCGCGGCGAACTCACTTCGAGTCTGGCATCGGTCATGTCGGCAAGAGTGCCCGAACGCCGGCCCGTCCGGTGTGGCCAAGCGGTGGGCTTGTTGTGGCCTGCGGGCAACAGAGCCGTGATAAAAGTGCGTCCGGATCAGCGGCTTAG
The DNA here is from genome assembly GCA_018242505.1 of Pseudomonadota bacterium. GTDB lineage: Bacteria > Pseudomonadota > Alphaproteobacteria > Reyranellales > Reyranellaceae > Reyranella. The sequence goes on along the minus strand of JAFEBU010000017.1, from coordinate 69,060 downwards.
GCGAATTCCTTGAGAATCTGTCGTATCATTGCAAATTGTGTGTTGTCAGGTCGAAGGGCGCATCATGACGACGCGTTATCTTGCCGATATCCAGGACGCCGCAGAGCATCGCGAGCTGCAGCGCCTGATCGAGCTCTATCCGGCCGAGGCCTACGAGCAATGGCGCGCGCATCAGGCGCGCGAGATCGAGCGGTTGGTCTCGCGTCGACACGAGGTGCGGCTGGTCGAGGTGACGGCGGCCGAGTTCGCCGACTATTGCGCACGCACCGGCGCGCGGCGCGACATCGGCGCCTTCACCGGCTTCCTGTGGGACAAGGGCAAGCGCCTCAAGGGCCGCGTTGCCGTGCCGATGCACGCTCACGCCGGCATGGCCCGATAGCGCACACGATCCGCCTCTCCGCCAAAGCGAGGGGAGAGGACTCTCCGGACCTCACATCTTGCGGCCAACCAGGATCACCGCACCGCCAGTGTCGTAGCTCTCGTAGTGCAGGCAGCCGCGCGCCAGGCTGAAGGTCTCGCCGGGCTTGAAGGTCTCGCTCCTGCCGTTGCAGGTGAGCGTGATCGCGCCCTTCAGCACCAGCGCCTTCACGTCGAACGGATGGCTGTGCTCGGGATTGACCTTCGCGGCTGCGGTCGTGCTGGTCAGCACATCGTAGCCTTCGCGCTTCAGTTCAGCTTCGAACGTTTGCCGGTCCATGGCTGTCTCCATCGCAGGCTCCAAACCTAGCACAAGCGTGACCGCCACGGAGGCACTTCGCGGCCAAAGCAGTTCGGTCCAGATCGGCCGGCTATGGCAATCGGGTAGTTCGGGCGCGTCGACCACGAGCGCCACGTCGATCCGGTTTCAACTGCATCCGGTGTCGTGGGACTTCGGTCGCAGCAACGTGATGGCGGCCAATGCACCAAGTCCGCAGGCCACGGTCGTGCACTCAAAGAGCACGCGGTAGGCAGCGGCCTGCTCCGTGGTGCTGAGCAAGGCTCCCAGCACTGCAATGCCGATTGCGAAGCCCGCTTGTCGCATGATGATGGTGACCGCCGATGCCATGCCAGCCTGCTCGGCTGGGACCAAGGCGATGACGGCACCGGAGAGTTGAGGGTGCGCGAGAGCGGCGCCGATACCACTCAGTATCATTGCTCCCACGACCAGCCATGGCTGGGGTTGGCTGCTTGAGGCCAGTGCGGCGACAAAGACCGCGCTCCCTACGGTCATGATCGTGAGGGCCAATGCGAAATGCCATCGCCATCCGAGCGTGGTGACGCTTTTGCCGCCAAGGGGTGGAACGAACAGCATGGGAACTGTTGCTGCGAGCATTGCAATGCCGCCCATGTCGGCGCTCAGACCAAAGGCTGCAGTGAGGAATGGCGGCAGATAGACGAGCAAGGCCCAGTACCCGATGGATACCGAGGCGAGAAGCAGGGCGATCCCGATCATCGCCGGCCGCAGGAAGACAGTCGGATCGAAGATGGGCTGGGTACGCCTTCTTTGCTGGATGACAAAGGTAACGAGTAGCAAGGCCGCTAAGCCACACCCCACCGACAGCACCGTCGGCGCGGATCGGGCATGCAGCAGGGCTTCGATCAGGATGAAGAGAGCGCCTGTAAGAAGGGTCGTTCCGACGATGTCGACAGGCCGCTGGATGGTCTCGCGGGCTTCGTCGACAAGCCGGGGGACACCCCACGCAACGAGCGCACAGGCTGGAATGTTCGCCAGAAATATCCAACGCCATCCGAACCAGGACGAAACCACGCCACCGAGCGTTGGCCCCAACGCCATCGCAATTCCGGACATGACGCCGAGCCAGGAAAAGGCGCGCGTCCGCGATTCCGCCTGCGGATAGGTCGTGGCGATCAAGGCAATGCCGCCGGTGACGATAAATGCTCCCGCAATTCCCTGAACGGCGCGGGCAAGCGATAGAGATAATCCGTCCCATGCCAGTCCGCACCCAACGGATGCCGCCGCGAGAACGAGATTGCCCAGAAGCATCGCCTTTCGTCGTCCATAGCGGTCGGACAGCGCCCCGGCGACCAGCAGCGAGCCTGTGAACGCGAGGCTGTAGGCGTCCATGACCCACGCATAGTCGGCGACGCCGAGCCGCAGCTCGCGTGCGATCATTGGCAATGCCACGATGACGGCGGTGACATCGAAATTGGTCAGGAATGCCGCCATGCCCAAGGCAAGGGCCGGCCACATGGATATTGGCGGGACGGCTTCAATAGATGCGGTCTGAGGCTGGCTTGCCGGCATGCGAACGCCCATTGGGATCGAGGGAGATGGCGCGACAGCTAAGCGACGTGATCTGTTCACGTCAGTATGAATTTCCTTCATACTGACATCATGCGTACCCTGCCGCCCTTTGACGGTCTCGTCGCGTTTGAAGCAGCGGCCCGCCACCGCAGCATGACGCTCGCAGCCAATGAACTCCGCATTACGCAGAGTGCGATCAGTCACCGCCTGAAGAAGCTCGAAACTTTTGTCGGCGCGCTATTGTTCAATCGCACGGGAACCGGGTTGTCCCCGACGCCGGCCGGCATCTCGCTGCTGGGGGATATCGGCAAGCTGCTCGATGACATGGCGGGGCTGCGAGCGAGATCCAGGGCTGCGGCAAAGCCCGCGATCCTGAAAGTCGGCGTCGGGGCGGCACTGGCGCAGTATTGGCTCGTGCGCCGTTTGCCGGGCTTCTCGGCGTTGAATCCGGACATCGGTCTCGAACTGGTCGTCACCGAGAGCGACGCGCAGGCGCGCGCGGCGGACATCGATGTTCTGATCCTGTGGCAACCAAAGTCCGCTGCGCGACCGAATTCCACGCAGCGCCTGCTCTTCAATGAGTACGTCTTCCCGGTCGCTGCGCCACGCCTTGTTCCACGGGGGAGGCCGCTACCGAACCCGATGACGCTCATCAACCTGCCGATCATCCATAAGGGGCCAGCCGGCCGAAATGACGGTGCGGAGTGGTCCTGGCCGGTATGGTTCGAGCGGTTGGGGATTGAAACGTCGGCGCCGGTGGCGATGCGCTTCGACACGCTCAGTCTGGCTCTCGCCGCCGCACTCGAGGGCGCAGGCGTTGTTCTCGCGCGCTCTCTTCTCGTTCACGACGCCGTGGCTGAGCGGAGATTGTGCCGGGTGCTGCCCCCCAAATGGGACATGCCGTCCAGCAAAGCACATTTCGTCCGATGGCAAGCCGTGCTGACGGGCGACAAGCGCGTCGGCCGATTTACCAGTTGGATTATCGATGAGGCAGATCGCACGTCAGCCCGCAGTTAGGTGCCCCAATCTCTTTCGGATGTGACCCATTCCGACGTCAAACGCCTCCTCGACGCCGCCCCCGATTATCTGGTCGGGACGGATCCCACAGCGCACCTTTCGAACAGGAACGGCCACAGCTTTGACCGCGCGCGTGGCCGGCTGGTCACTGGCCGGGCGCGAGGTGTGCGCGCATCCTCATCGTGCGGCAGGTTTTCAGTATGCGACTGCCGCCGTGCTTTCGATCAAGTCCCTCGATAAGAGCAAAGACTGCCCCGCCGCTCCCTCGTGCGGCGGGGATTTTTTGCGCGCTACAGCACGTGGGCGAGCAGGCGGTCGAGGTCCGGATCGGTCGGGGCGACGCCATAGAAGAGGGCGTGGAAATCGCGGGCTTCGCGGCGGATGTCGAGCTTCGCCCGGTCGGGATAGAGGAGCTGCAGCATCCAGCGCAGCCCGATCAGCCGGTTGATCGACGGCGGCTCGCCCAGCCAGCCCCAGGGCAGCGTCGGCGCGGCGTAGAGTCGACCCTGCGCCACGGCCGGCAGCTTCTTCCAGTCGGGCCGGGTGCTCATCGCTTCCCAGGCCGGGCGGTCGAAGGCGATGGCGATGTCCGGATTCCAGGCGATCACCTCGTCGAGCGTCGCCGTGAGGGTGCCGCCGCGGCCGGGCTTGCCCTGGGCGACATTGATCGCGCCCGCCTTCTCGATCACCTCGGTGAGGCCTGATCCGGCGACGGCAGTCGCCAGCGCCTCGGGACCGCGGCCGAGATAGACCTTGCGGCGCCGCTCGGCCGGCACCCTGGCCAGCACGGCCTCGACCAGGGCGAGCGTTTGCTCGGCATAGATCGACAGCGCCTGGGCGGCCCTGGCATGGCCCAGGAGATCGCCGGCGAGCCGCAGGGCCGCCGGCAGCCTGTCGAGCGCACCGTCGATCAGCAGGTAGGGCACGTGCGTGCCGGCCTGCACCTTGTCGGCCAGTACGACGTAGTCGGCCGCGACGGATCCGAAGTCGACGATGACGTCGGGCTTGAAAGATGCGATCGCTGCGGTGTCGGGCGAGGCACCGTGCGCGGTGAGCCGTGGCGTCGCCGGAAGGGTGCGCACCGACGGCAGCAGGAAGGGCCTGGCCTCGTCCGAGGGTGCGGGCACCCAGCCCAGCATCGCCTCGGGCGCGAGCGCATAGAGCAGCACCGAGGCAGGCGGGCCCGCCGCCATCGCGCGGCCGACATGCACTGGCACCTGCACGCTGCGTCCAACCGAATCGACCAGTGTGCGCGTCTGCGCCGAGGCCGGTCGCGCAAACGCAGAAGCGGCGAGCAGGCCCGAGAGGACGGCGCGGCGGCCAAGGCTGTTCATGTGGCATCGCCCGCCTGGACGTCACCCGCCTGGACATCGCCGGCCTGGACGTCACCTGTCTGGAAATCGCCCGCCTGCGGCGGCGCCAGCGGCTGGAACAGGGTGCGGTCCGGCTTGACGTCGATCAGCGGCGTGCCGTCGAGGCAATCGAGCCCGCGCACGAACAGCACCGGCCCCTCGACCTTGACCAGCTCGACGATCGAGGTGCCGATCGGGTTGGGCCGCACCGGCGTGCGCAGCGAGAAGGTGCCGCGCAGCGCGCCGTCATTGCGCGGGCTTTGCATGATGAGGTCGCGGCGCGACTGGTGCAGCCAGTAGAGCACCTCCAGCCGTTTGAACTGGGCGATGCCGTCGAGCGCCTGGTCCCACGGCGATGCGACCTCGATGCGGCAGGTCGGGCCGTCGGCGCGGCCCTGCCGGGGGCAGGTGAGGCGATCGTTCCACGGCGTGCGGATCGTGCCGATGAAATAGACGCCGGCGTCGGTGTGCGCCGGCAGCGGCACCGCCCGTTCGCCCTCACGCACCTCGTTCAGGCGCACCATGGGTCAACCGTCGAGGCCGACCATCACGTCGGACGCCTTGATGATGGCATAGCCTTCCTGGCCGACCCTGAGGCCAAGCTCGTCGACGGCGTCGTTGGTGATCGAGGCGGTGACGATCGTGCCGTTGACATCGATCCGTACATGCGCGGTGGTCTGGCCCTTCTTCACCTCGACGATCCGGCCCTTGAGCTTGTTCCTGGCGCTGAGCTTCATCGTCCTCTCCTCGTCGCTGTTTCTGGATGACTATAGCGTAGAAAGGAACCACGTGAAGCGGCCACAGCTTTGACCATGCGTGTGGCCTTGATGTCACTGGTCCGTCCTGGGCGGCGCGGGCAACGTGCACGGGCGGCGACTTTCTGGGTGTGGATCGCCGCAAGTGCCTGCGATGCAAGGGGTCCCCAAAATCGCAAGAGCAGAGACTGACCCCGCCGTTACTCTCGTTGCGGCGGGGTCTTTTTTGCGGTTGATTGAGCCTCATGCTCAAGGACCGATACGGACTTTCGATCAGCACCTCGTCCGAACAGGCGCGCGAGGCCTATGTCGCCGGATGCGACGGCGTCCTGACGGCATGGACCGGCGACAAGGCGCACCTGAAGCGCGCGGTCGAGGCCGATCCCGGCTTTGCGCTGGGTCACGCCGCGCTGGCGCGGGCGCAATTCTTGATGGCCGATGTCGCGGGTGCGCGTGCATCGGCGGCCAGGGCGCGCACGCTCGCGCCGGACGCCACGGCGCGCGAGCAGAGCCACGTCAATGCGCTCTGCCTTGCCATCGAGGGCAAGCCCGTCGAGTCGCTCGCCGCCACGCGCGCGCACCTCGCCGATCATCCGTGCGACGCCATGGTCGCGGCGCCTGCAACGGGCGTGTTCGGCCTGATCGGCTTCAGCGGCCGGCAGGGCCGCGAGCCCGAGCAGGTCGAGTTCCTCGAGGCACTGAAGCCGCATCTCGCTGACGACTGGTGGTTCCAGTCGGTCTATGCGTTTGCCCTGGAGGAGGTCGGCCGTCTCGACGAGGCGCTCGACCTGATCGAGCGCAGCATGGCGACCAATCCGAAGAACGCGCATGGCGCGCACATCAAGGGGCACGTCCTCTACGAGCAGGGCGAGGATCGCGCCGCGCTCGACTATCTCGACGCGTGGCTTCCCACCTACGCTCGCGAGGGGCTGATGCACTGCCACATCTCCTGGCACATCGCGATGTTCGCGCTGACGCTGGGCGATGCAGGCCGGGCGTGGCAGATCTACCAGGCGCAGGTGCAGCCCGGCGGCGCCTGGGGGCCGGCGCTGAACGTCGCCACCGACGCGCCGTCGTTCCTGTGGCGCGCCGAGCTCTCGGGGCAGGCGTGCAAGCCTGCGGACTGGCAGCAGGTGAACGGCTACGTGCAAACGTCGTTTCCCAAGGCCGGCGTCGCCTTCGTCGATGTCCATCGCGCGCTGTCGGCCGGTGCGGCGGGCGACAACGAACGTGCCGCGAGCATCGTGGCCGAGCTCGAGGAGCGCGTTGCGTCGGGCCGCTCGCCTGCGGGCGAGGTCGTGCCGCGGCTGGCCAAGGGGTTTGCGGCTTTTGCCAAGGGCGACTGGGCCGGCGCGATCGCCTCGCTCCAGCCGGCGCTCGCCGGGACCGTGCGCATCGGCGGCAGCCGCGCGCAGCGCGACCTGATCCAGAACACGCTGATCGCCGCCTACATCAAGGCGGGCCGCCTCGCCGATGCGCGAAAGCTCGTCGCCGCACAGAAGACGGAGCGCCAGCCGTCGGTGCCGGTCGCCGGGTTCGCATAGAGCGTCTGGCGTAGCGCTACGCGCCGACCAGGGAGGCGGTGACGGCGCGCTGGCGGCCGCCGCGCAGCAGCAGGCCGCGGCGCTGCGGATCGGACCAGGGCGAATGGGCGCGGCGCTGAGCCCGCGCCGCGATGGCGTCGTCCACCGGTCCGCGCTGGACCTGCTCGACCCACGCCCGCGCCTCGTGCAGGCTCCGAAACAGGCTGACGCGGCCTTCGCTCTCGGTAAGCTTGGCGTAGGTCCGTGCGAAGCCGTCGTCACGATCCGGATCGATGATGAAGGCGAGCGGTCCGCGCGTCTCGCGGCCATCGCCGCGCAGCAGGACGGCGAAGCGCGCGATCTGCTCGGGCGAGAGAGCGTCCGCCGATGTGGCGCTCGCGACATCGACCACCTTGGCGAAGGCGTGGATATGCGCGTCGGCCAGTTGCTGCACCAGGCCCTGCACTTCGTCTGGTGCGATCTTGCCGCGCGCAACGATCGTCACGGTCCGGTGCAGTCGGGAAATCTCAAGATAGATCGGCATCCATGTCTCCACGCCTCGTCGCGGCATGCCACATTATCACATGCGTACGGCGTCTTCGGGAACAGACAACAACATTGCAGCAGTAAGCCTGGCGTCATCTTGCGAGAGAGGGATGCGTCCGGGATCGGCGGCGTAGAGGAAGGAAAGCGGCGTCGAAATGCAAATGTCTCCGCCGCCATCCACCCCTATGGAGGAGAACCATGTTCGGTCCAATGTTCGTCAAAGCCGTCACCGTCGTGTTCGCGAGCGCGCTTGTCGCCGGTGCGGCCGGCAACGCCTTCGCCGACACGCCCTGGGAGAGGCATCATCCACGCCGCGAGCAGGTGAACGATCGGCTGGAGAACCAGAGCCGCCGCATCAACCACGAATATCGCGGGGGCGAGCTCACGCACCGCCAGGCGCACCAGCTTCACCGCGACGATCGCGGCATCCGGTACGAAGAGCGCCGGATGGCGCGGCTGGACGGCGGCCATATCACGCGTGCCGACGGGTATGCCCTGAACCAGCAGGAGAACGCCGTCAGCCGGATGATCGGCCGGTAGCGGCCGACGGCGCTGCCGCGTCAGCCTGACGGACGGTATCGATGGGCCGCTCGCCGAACAGCGTTCGGTAAGCGACGGCGAAGCGGCCCATGTGCCAGAACCCGTTGTCGAGCGCGACGCGCGTGACGATTCCCGGAATGCGCCGGGAACGGAGCAACTGTTCACGTGAGGCATTGAGCGCCCGCACGCGCAGATAGTGCGCCGGACTCTGGCCCAGCATGTCGTGGAAGGCGCGCTCCAGGGTCCGGCGCGAAATGCCGAGGGTACGGCAGAGCCATGGCACCGAGGGGAGCGAGATCGGATCCTCATCCATCGCCGCCTCGGCTGCGAGAATGACGGTCCGCATCGAGCGCAGCCTCTCGCGCGGCACGCCTGCGACGGCAAGAGGATCGGCAAGAACCGAGCAGAAGGTTTCGACCAGCGCCGCTTCCGCGTTGGCCTTCCATTGGCCGTCGAGAGCGGGACCAGCAGGATCGTTGCCGATCCGACGCACGGCGCCGACGAGGTCTCTCACACGCGCCAGGGCGCTCTCGTCCAGACGCATCATCGGCGTGTCGCCGCGGGCCAGAAGCCTCTCCAGCCAGGCCGAGGAGCCGATCTCCTCGGCGTAGCGCGCCGTTGGCATTGCCAAGGTGACGGAACGAGAGTGGCGAGGATATCGAACCTCGGCCACGTCCTCGTTGCCGAACACCGTCAGCGTGCCGACCTCGGCACGTCGCGTCGACACGATGAACGGCTCGGCCGCGGTCAAGGCGATGCCGAGCGTGACGATGCCGGGAGCAGGTTCCACGGTTGCGCGCACGGCGGTCGAGAAGCTCGCGAGCCGCAGCGCCGTACGGTCGAGACGCAGCCGTTCGATCGACACCTCCAGCGCGCCCGGACCGAGCTGGATGTGTCTCGCGATCGTGCTGCCCAGCATGGACTCGTCCAGGGCACGCCGGTTGAAGCCGCGAAGCATGAGGCGTGCGGGCTGTCCTTCGGTGCGTCTGGGGTCACTGGAAGAGGAGTGACTACCGTCCATCCGTTCGTCCTCGGAATGGCGCAAAGTGGATAGACACACGCAGGCGGCTGCCACATTTATCGCACATTAAGTGCAAGATAGTTGCACGAAAGCGGACGCCGGTCACGACGGACCGTGCCGAGTGCGGAGGTATCGATGGCGGCTGACATCAAAGCTGCGCCGGGAGAAACCCGGCGGGAGTTCCTGAAGGCATCGGCGGGCGTGGCGGTCGCCGGCACCTTGTTCGATGCGGCGTTCGGCACGGCGCAGGCGCAGACGCGCCCGTCGACGCCTGCGCTCGTGAAAACGCGCACCGGACTGAACATCCTCTTCGTCTTCACCGACCAGGAGCGCTATCACGCGAGCTGGCCCAAAGGGCTCACGCTGCCGGGCCACGAGCGGCTGCAAAGGAGCGGCGTCACCTTCACCAATCACCAGTGTCCGGCGACCATGTGCACGTCATCGCGGTCGGTGATCGTCACCGGACTGCAGACGGTGGACAACGGCATGTTCGAGAATCTCGACGTGCCGTGGATGCGCGACCTGTCGACCAGCCATCCGACGGTTGGCCACATGCTGCGCAAGGCCGGCTACTACACCGCCTACAAGGGCAAGTGGCACCTCTCACGCGACTTCGACACCCACTCGATCGAAAAGTTCATGACGCCCGGGATGGAGCGATACGGCTTCGCCGACAATTTCTCGCCGGGCGACCTCATCGGCCACACGCTGGGCGGCTACAGCTTCGACCAGATCACCGCCGGCAGCGCCATCAACTGGCTGCGCACCAAGGGCCGGCCGCTCAGTGACGACGGCAGGCCGTGGTGCATGTTCGTGAGCTTCGTCAATCCGCACGACATCATGTACTTCAACACCGATGCGCCGGGCGAGCATGTCCAGGACACCGGCAAGCTCCGCCTGCGGGCGGCGCGCGCGCCCGAACATGCGCTCTACAGGGCGAGCTGGGACATTCCGATTCCGTCGAGCCTGCGCCAGTCGTTCGACGCGCCGGGCCGGCCCAAGGCGCACGGCGAGTTCGACCGCATCTGGGACTATGTCCTCGGCAACGTGCCGCTCGAGGATGTGCGCTGGAAACGCTTCAACGACTATTACATCAACTGCATCAGGAACGTGGATCAGCAGGTCGAAGCGCTGCTCTCGGAGCTCGACGCGCTGGGTCTCGCCAAGGATACGATCGTGGTCTTCACGTCGGATCACGGCGAGATGGCCGGCAGCCACAGCCTGCGCGGCAAGGGACCGTTCGCCTATGTCGAGACCACGCACCTGCCGCTCCAACTCGTCCATCCGGATGTCGCCGGCGGCCAGCAGTGCTGCGCGCTGTCGAGCCATATCGACTTCGTGCCCACCCTGCTCAGCCTGGCGAATGTGACGCCCGACCGCGCGGCGGAGATTGCGGGCCGCACGCTTCCCGGCAGGGACCTGTCGCCGCTGCTGGCCAATCCCGGCAGCCAGGCGGTCGATGCGGCGCGGCCGGCCGCGCTCTTCACCTACAGCGGGCTTGCCAGCAACGATGCCAGTGTCTTCGACTTCGCCGCCAAGGCGATCCTGGCGGGCAAGGATCCGAAGGAGGAAGCCAAGAAGCAGGGGTTCCGTCCCGACCTCAAGAAGCGGGGCAGCGTGCGCAGCGCCTTCGACGGCCGCCATCGCTTCACGCGCTACTTCGCGCCGGTCGATCACAACAGCCCGGCGACGCTCGACGAGCTTTTCGGGTGGAACGACGTCGAGCTCTACGATTTGGCGAACGATCCCGGCGAGATGAGCAATCTCGCGATCGACCGCGCCAAGAACGCCGACCTGCTCACAACGATGAACGGCAAACTCGAGGCCTTGATCAAGGCCGAGATCGGCAAGGACGATGGCCGCGAACTGCCCGACATTGCAGGCATCACATGGGGAGTCGACAAGGTCGATCTATAGCCGCGTGGGCTCCAGGACGACGATCTTCCATGTCCTGCCGCTGACTCTGTTCCGCCTCGCCGCAGCCACGCAGGCCGGCGGCGCCCGGACATCCGCGCGCCGCCGGCAGGCACGACATAGCAGGCACGACACAAGAGCAATTCGACTGCCCCTGCTCGACGCCATCGGCAAGTCAGCGGTCGAGAAGCTCCATCGGCAAATCAATAGTCGAGAGGCTGAAGGCCGAAGGTGTTCCTGTCCCCGCTCCCGACGCAGCCGCCACGCCGCAATCCGGCAAGGGCTCGCTGTCATCCAGGTCCGAGATCCCAAGAATAACTTCCGGCATGCGCTCGGCGAGCTCGCGATCTTCCTGCAGCGGGCGGGGAAGGTGGCGCCGGCGTCTCCGGTGCTCGGACGTCAACCCGATGTCAATATCGGCGGCCTCGGCATTATCGGCAGCCTCGGCCGGAATTCGAGCGGCACAGGGGCTTTGCTGCGTTCGCACCGGAGTTGGGCGGATCGCCGCGGCTGCTTTCGCGTAAACCGCGCTACGCCTGTTGCCGGCCAAGGTTCGGGCGCGGCTCGCGGCCGGCACTGCCCCGAGGAAGGGCGGCGACTATCGGAGGGGGCGCCGTTCCTTCCGTCAGGGGTCGATCAGCGCACGTGCAGTGAAGGCGCGCCGGCGGGCGCCGCGCAGCAGGAAGCCGCGACGCTGCGGGTCGGACCAGGGCGAGCGATCCTGCCGCGCCGTCCGCGCCTCGATCGCCTCGTCAGCCGGCCCGTGCTGGATCCGCTCCAGCCAGGCCCGCGCCTCGTGCAGGCTCTTGAACAGGTTGACCGGACCTTCGTTGCCGATCTCGGCGGCGAAGGCGCGGGCGAACTCGCCGCGGCCCGGATCGACGATGAAGGCCACCGGCCCGCGCGTCTCACGGCCGTCGCCACGCAGCAGGGCGGCCATTCGGGCGATCTGCTGGGGAGCGAGGTCGCCGTTGGCCACGGCGCTTGCGACATCGACGATCTTGGCGAACGGGCGCACATGCGCATCGGCGAGTTGTTGGGCCACGCTCCGCGCCTCGTCGGGCGCGATCTTGCCGCGAGCGACGATGGTCACGGTGCGATGCAGGCGTGAAATCTCCATGTAGATCGGCAACCCGCGCCTCCCTGTCCGCCCGCCGGCCATCACAAGCGTAGTACGAGAACCGCAAAACGCTTGCGCCAGGCGTGAAGGTCCCGCCCGCCGGTCCTCGCAAACGTAGTACGAGAACCTGATGCGGATTGCATCCAAATTGGGGACGATATCGTCGGGCCGGATTGACTCCGCCAATGGATGTGCACAGGTCATTCGTCGCAGTCTTCAGTATCGCAGGCGTGTTGCCGGCCAGGCAGACGGACGAGCCATGATCGCAGTCACCAACGGCGCCAGCCCCAAAGTCATCATGGTGGTGGAGGACGATTCGCTCCTGCGCGAATCGCTTTCCCTCATGCTGGAAGGATTCGGCTATCGCGTCGTCGACGCCGAGAATGCCGAGGAGGCGATCCGCCTCGCCGTGCGTAGCGTCAATCCGGTCGATCTCGTCTTCGCCGACGTCGATATCCCGGGCACGCTGGATGGCAACGGTCTTGCGGCGTGGTTTACCCGCTATGCGCCGCATGTGCCGGTCATCCTCACCTCGGGAAAGGTGTCAGCCGCGCCAAGCGGCCGCTGCTTCCTGGCGAAGCCGGTCGACGACATGGAGCTTCATCGCCGCATCGACGAGTTGCTCGGGCCGTGGGGCGGCGCTCCGTACCGATAGCCGCTCTCAGCGCGAGAACGGATCGACACGGCCGGGCGACGCGCCGGAGAAGGGGTTGGCGGTGTTGCGATACTGGCTGCCGCCGCCGGCCATCTCCTGCTGGCAATGTATCACCTCGGAAAGGGCGGCATAGGTGTTGTGCAGCGAGAGGTAGCTGATCTGCGCGCCGCGATAGGAGATGCGCAATGTGCTCCTCTGCATGAAGTCGCGGGTGAAATTGTAGGAGAGGTTGTCGCCGTCGAGGAAGACATAGTCGCCGAACTGCACGCCGCGCAGGTCGCCGCTGTAGCGGGCCGTGTCGTCGAACACGAAATCGAGACGGTAGAGTTTGCCCGCCTCGATCGACCGCCAGTTCGGATTGCCGAACAACAGGTAGACGATCTTGCGACTCATGTTGAAGCCGAGGCGCACGCCTGTGCCGTCCCGGTAGGCTTGCAAAGCGAAACAGCCGTTGCCCATGGTCCGATCGACCCGGATCTGCCAGCCGCCGACATTGCCCCAGGCGGCGGTCTGTGGATCGGCAGCCGAGGCCATTGTTGCCGATGCCGCCAGCGCGAGCGCCGATGCGGCTAGGGTTGATGCGGTTAGTGGTGATGCGGCCAGTATCGTGCGGATGAAAGACATCGATTCTCCCCACAGCGCCCGCGGTCATGGTCGCACATGGCCAGGGTCATTTCAGGGGCATCGACGGGATCAAACTGTGTGCAGACACTATGAGGCTTGCACGTACGGGCGGTGCCGACCACAGTAGCGAGAGGCGGAAGGGGAATCCGCAACTTGGGATGAAACGGGGAAAATGAAACAGGTCATTCACTGGAATCTCGACACCGGCGTTGCGGGAGCGAGTCTCGGCGGAACGGTTGAGGTCGAGGAGGGCACGACGGAGGCCGAGATCGAGGCAGCGGTCAAGGACGCCGTATGGAGGAAGATCTCCACGTCGTGGAGCAACGCACAGCCGCCGCGCCGTCGCATGTTCTGGCGATCGGGTTCTGAACGGGGCCGTACGGACGCCTCTCACGCGGACGCGCATCGGTAGTGACGCGGCCCGTCAGTTTTCGGGCCCGTCGATCTTCAAGCTCGTCAATCTTCGGGGCCGTCAGTTTTCAGGAAGGCAGACGGATCTCGCCCGAGTCGAGCCGCACGCGGATGCGGCTGACAGCATCGGCAACCGGGTCGGCCGAACCGTTGCGGCGCGCCACCGTCGCATCGTCGATCGAGAGCACATCGGCCAGCGCCAACTCGCGACCGTTTTCGTAAAGCCAAAGTTCCCAGGCATCGTCGATCGGACGGACACGTACGGCCAAAGAGCGGCCTCGATGCGTCATCTCGAATTGGCGACCCATGTGAATACCCCAAAAGAATTCCCATCCCCACAATACGCTCACGCTTTAATCCCTGATCGCGGGCCCTTCAATCACTGATTGACCACACACGCAAAGACTACCGTTGCTTGCAAGGGCTTGCGGTCTGCCGTCGGGCTGACGGCAAGATATGGGCGGTCCGCGATGGGTCGCTTTTCGTCGACTCGAAGGTCGCTTAACGATGCTTGGGTTCGGGCGGCGTCGTGGACAAGAAAGACTCATGTTGACTAGAAATGAAGCGCAGGCGGCGGTCCACGCCGCCCTGGAGGCGCGCAGCCGCCTCGATCCCATCCGTCCCAAGGACATCTTCATCTTTGCGACGGAAATGAGCCGCATCCTCGATTTCCAAAGCGCCGATCCGGCCGCCGACATAGAAAACTGGGCCCAAAGCTGGATGCGCGCACAACTCGTCCGCCGCACCTTTGCCGCGCCGCCAGCCACCGTCGCGAAGGTCTGCGCCGGCAACTAGGTCGACCGGGCCGCTGCAGTCTAGCCGGGTCGCCGCAGTCTAGAAGATGACGGCGAAACCCAACACCACCACGCAGAGTGCACAGGCGGTGATGCGGCGCAGCGCCGGGCGCCCGAAGCGCGGCGGGCAGTAATCGTCGACGTCACCATAGAAGGGCATGACAGTCCTCGCGATGCTGGCTGTGCCTCATGGCCTGGTCGAGTGCGGTGAGATGACGTTGCCTCGCGCGTCGATGCGGTTGCCCTTGGCGTCGTAGCGGAAGCCGTATTCGTCGCGGCTCGGGCTCACCGTGTCGGGCTGTGCCGACGGCGGCGGCGAGGAGGCGGGAACGTAGACGGTCGCGGGCTGCACCGGCGGCGGTGGCGGAGCGATCACGCGCTCCTCGGTGCGTACGCTGCAGGCTGCCAGGACAAGCGTCATGACGCTCGCGGCAAGGACGGGGGCAGCTATCGATTTCATGGAGTCTCCTGTTTGCCCAAGCAACGGCGGTATCCTGTCGAGGTTCCCGCGGCCGGCAAAAACGCCGTCACCCGCATAAGGTTGCGCGCAGCGGCGGCGAGGCGACCGTCACCCGCACGCGGCCCGTCGCGATATTGATCACATGCTGCTGGCCGCAAGCGGCGCAGGCCACGCTCCAGCGCTGCCGACAGCTGGGAGCCGTGGTCGCCGCGTTGGCCAGCACCTTCACGGTCATGCCGGTGAGCGGACACTGGAAGACATAGAGAAGCGGCTCTTCGGGCATGCCTCGTTCCATGCGCGCGCAACGGCTCGCCGGTCTTTCGGGATCGAAGGACCGGCCTTTCCAACTCTTGGGATCGCAGACGACACGGCCGAACCCACCAAGACGTTCGGCCGGGACCCACATTTTCGCCGCCTGCAGGACAAGTCCTAGCGCGCGGCAGCGGCGCTGTGGAGTCTTCCATGGCGCACCCGATGTCGCGGCCCTGCCCGTATCCGTGCTAGGGAAACTCCCTTTCCATCGGGACGGTTCCATGGCGAGCGAAGAGGCGGTCCACCGCTCGCTCGATGCGGACGAACTGCAGGCAACGATGAAAGCGGACCGCGCATTCATCGGCTTGAGGTTTGCCGCGCCGCTTGCGCTGGACGATCTCGACCTCGGCGAGTGCAGGTTCGAGCGGTGCCAGTTCGCCATGCCGGTGATCCGCGGCGCCGACTTCTCGCGATCGACGCTCAGGGACTGCATCTTCGAGCCGACGCGTTTCACCAGTTGCAAGCTCGCTCATGCACGGTTCGAGCGCTGCACCCTGTTCGACGTCCGACACAAGAAGGGATGCAGCTTCGCCTTCTGCGACCTCCAGGCGATGGAAGCCGCCATGTGCAACTTCGCCACCAGCGTCTTCGATCGCTGCGATCTCTATAACGCCAGCGCCGTCGAATGCAGCTTTCGCGGCGCCGGGTTCAACCGTTCGACCTTCACCAAGGTCCTCTCAAAGCGATCGACCCTGACGAAGGCCACCTTCGACCGGTGCAATTTCAGTTTTGCCGATCTTTCGGGCCTCAACCTGCAGAACAGCGAGTTCCTGTCCTGCAAGTTCTCGGAGGCGTCCTTCATCGACACCGACCTCAGCCACGCAACGATGCTCGCCTGCACGCTCGATCGCGTCGAATGGGAGCGCGCGCGGCTCGGCGGCTGCGATCTTCGGGGATCGCGGCTCGCCGGTCTCAATCTTGCGGTGCTGGCCGACTATGCCGGGCTGGTGATCAGCGAGAGCGAGCAGTCGGACCTTCTGCGCCAGCTCGGCGTCGAGGTGTGCGCCGAGTAAGCGCAAAGGCGGAAGGCGGAAGGTCAGCGCCCGAGCGATTGCAGCCAGCGGCCGAAACGGTCTCCGGCAATGCGCAGCGACTCGAACGGGTCGTCGGAGCGGCGCTGGGCATAGGCGCGCGGCGCGGGACGCGGCGGCGACGGTGGCGGAGCCTGCGCCACCTGCGGCGCGGGATCCTGGCGCAGCGTCTCGAGCAGCGTGCGGTTGACGGCGCTGTTCGGCGGCAGACCGCGATCGGCCCGATAGCGCATGGCCGCGTCAGCGGTCAGTGCTCCCGGCGCGCCATCGATCGGGCCGGGATTGAACCCGTAGGTGTAGAGCCGCGTCTGGACCTCGCGGATCTCGGTCGTTTGCAGCGGCGTCTGGTCCGGTGCAGGCGCCGACGCCGCCTGCGGTACAGCCGATGGTGTCACGGCTGGCGCAGCCGGTGATGTCACGGGCGGTGCAGCCGATGATGTCATGGACGGCGCAGCCTCGGGTGGTGCCGATGCCGGCGGCGGGGGCGAAGCCTGTGACGCTGTCGATATCGGTGGGGGCGGGGGCGATGGTGCGGATGGAGGCACAGAGGCGGGCGCCGATTTCGCGACCTCGGCAGGAGACGCGGACGCCAGGTCCGCCGGCGCGTCCGGCGTCGGCTCGACCGTCGTCGGCTCGACCGTCGTCGTCATTGGTGTCGTCGTCGGTGCCGTCGGTAGGGCCAGCTCGGCCTTCGACGGCAGGCTTGCGGTCTCGATCTTCGTTCCGGGCGGCGCGGCAGCGCCCGCGTGGGCGGCCTCGTCGGGCGGCGGCGCGCCAATCGCCACGACGAGCCAGGCGATGGTGGCGGCCGCGAGAGCGGTTCCCGATGCGCCGGCTATCCATCTCAGGCGGCGTGTGCGGGTGGCGTTGTAGGCGAGCAGAGCGGCGCGGCGCCTTTCCGCCTCGGCGCTGGGATCGGTCGATTGTTGTTGTGCGCGCTCGCCGAGACGGCGCGAGAGATCGGCGATCGACTTCTGAAAGATCTCGTCGCCGTGACGGTCGACTTCTTCGGGTGTCGGGCGGTGGACCGGACGCGGTGTGATCGGCGGCAGACGAGCGTCCTTACCGCCCGGACTTCGATCGGTGGCCATGACCCCCATGCCTGTTCTTCACGGATTTCATTTTCTTCTCAAACCGCGCCACACAAGGGCGCGACGGTGATCAATCTGGGGCCAGTGGTGGCAAGAGCCAAGCTGCCCCCAACAACGCGCCCCAAAAACGCGAAAGGCCGGTCGCTTGGGGACGACCGGCCTTCCTTGTGGAACTCGCCAACACGAAGCCTGTGGGTGTGTGGGAAGGGGGCTTCGATATACGGTTGGGTGACCGCTGGCGAGCTTGGGAACTCTTGGTGTGGGTGGCGCACTCGAAGGTGCTGCCGTGGGGTGAATGCCTTTCGCTAAGAATGTCCGACCGAATGAACGCTTGAACCTATGGCCAGTCTTCTACCACCGGCCGCGCCCGGCCGTGATCTGCAAGTTTGCATATCTCAGTTGAGATCACCGGGCTATTTGCTTGAAAAAGCGCGTACTGCTGCTGAGGAGATATGCGGTCTTCGGCGATCTTGACAGCTTCCGGATAAGCTCTGTACCTATGAAAACATCCATATTCTCAGTGTATTAGATGGTTTTTCCCGGAAATGGCGCAGGATTTAAGGTTCAACTACCTTCTATGCCTCTGAAATTTTCTCCATCTACAACTGATACTTTAACATCCTATGTTGGCTGTTGCTGTGCTTGCTAAGGCGCGGAGATCGACCGGCCCGGCATTGTGGTGGATGTCGTGGCAAGGCCGATGTGTCGGTGAGGCGCCGGGAGACCGTGGCCGCTTCGAGGCCGCGATCTCCCGGTCGTCGTCCGACCCTGCGGCGCCCCCAGGCGCCAAACTTCGTGCCACATCATGAACACGCGAAGACGTGGGAGTCGGATGCTAGGGAAGGCTCAATGTGCCGTCTTGGAGTTCAAGATACAGAGCGCATGAGGGGTAGTGGAGCGGGGCATGCTGGGTGTGGCCTCCATCGAGAAGGAAGAAAAACTGCGTAGCCAGGCGTTGCCGTCGGAGACGGCACGACCGCGCATCGTGATCATCGCCACGGTCCACTGGCCCGTGACAACGCGGCTTTGCCTGGAACTGGCGCAGGGCGGGTTCGAGGTCCGGGCGCTGGTGCCTGGCGACCATGCCCTGTTCAGGATGTGCACCGTCACCGTCGACAGGCTCGGCCGCACGCGCGCCGAAGCATTGCGCACCATCGACCGGACCGTCGAGCGTCATTCGCCCGACCTGTTGATCCCGGCGGACGAGCCCGCCATCGACCTGATACGGACGCTCTATGCGCGCGCGCTGCGCGGCCGCGGCATGCGGCCCGACCGCATGGCCGAGTTGATCGAGGCGTCGCTCGGCGCGCCGTCGTCCTTCGTGTTCTCGCGGGCCAAGAGCCGGTTCGTGGCGCTTGCCCATGAGGACGGGCTTGCGGTGCCGCACACCGCGATCGTCCGGGATCTTGATGAGTTGCGCGCGCATCTTGCGACCGTACGCTTTCCCCTGGTGATCAAGCGTGACGAGACCTGGGGTGGTCAGGGAGTCCGCGTCGTGGCGGATGCTGCGGAGGCGGAGCACGCCTTCCTCGCGATTCGCACGACCTGCAGCCGCCTCTATGCGGTGCGCCAGGCGATACGCAAGCTCGACCCCGGCCATCTGCGGCATCTCTTCGGCGCGCGGCCTGTCATCACGGTGCAGGACCATATCGCGGGCCGGCCGGCCAATCGCGCCGTAGTCTGCCATCGCGGACAGGTGCTTGCGGGCCTGAGTGTCGAGGTCCTGCAGACGAGCGAATCGACCGGGCCCGCCACGGTGGTGCGGGTGATCGAATCGGCAGAGATGACCGAGGCCGCCCAGCATATCGTGCGCCGCCTCGGACTCTCGGGCTTCGTCGGCTTCGACTTCATGATCGAGAACGGGACGAACCGGCCGTACCTGATCGAGATGAACCAGCGGCCGACGCAGATCTGCCACCTCGCACTCAACGCCTCCTCCGACATGATCGGTGCGCTCGCCAGCCTGCTGCCGTCGGGCGCCCGCCCGCGCGCGACGCCCTACATCGATTCGCGCACGATCGCGCTCTTCCCGCAGGAGAGCTGGCGCGACCCGGCGAGCGACTTCCTGCGCTCGGCCTATCACGATGTGCCCTGGCGGGAGCCGGAGTTCATCGACGCCTATCGCCAGCCGATCGCGCCCGAACCGCTCACCTGGGTGCAGATCATGCGGCAGACCATACGCGACCCGCGGCGCCTGTTGCGCCGCCGGATCAGAGCCATGGCCCCGCCGTCGGGTGCGGACCTGCCGATCGACCCGTCAATCGATCCATCACGCGGTGCGATTGCGCTCGCGTCACCCCCCTATCCCGGAATGCTTGGCGGAAAGGATGTCCTTCATGTCTGATCGTACGGATGTCGCCATTGTCGGCGCAGGCCCCTACGGACTGTCGATCGCCGCCCATCTCGCAAGCCGCGGCGTTTCGTTCCGCATCTTCGGCAAGCCGATGGAGAGCTGGCTCACCCAGATGCCGCGCGATATGCTGCTGAAGTCCGAGGGGTTTGCCTCGAGCCTGTTCGACCCCGCCGGCAGGCATACCCTCCGGAACTACTGCCGGGAGAGGGGGCTGCCGTACGCCGATCTCGGCCTGCCGGTTTCGCTCGGGACCTTCAGTGCCTACGGCCTCGCCTTCCAGAAGAACGTCGTGCCGACGCTCGAGAAGACGATGGTGACGGCGCTGCAGAAGACGGCGCAGGGCTTCTCGCTGCGACTCGACAACGGCAAGAACCTCGCAGCGCGGCGGGTAGTGATGGCGGTCGGTATCAGCCACTTCGCCCATCTGCCGGACGCGCTCGCGGGCCTGCCGCGGGAGCGCGTGACGCACAGTTCCGCCCACACCGATTTTGCCCGCTTCAACGGCCAGGACGTGGTCGTTCTGGGTGCGGGCTCCTCGGCAGTCGATGTCGCGGTGCTGCTGCGCGAGGCGGGCGCGCGCGTGCGTATGGCTGCACGCCGGTCCGAGATCGAGGTCCACAGCAAGATGCGCCTGCCGCGGCCATGGTCGGACAAGCTGCGCCAGCCGATGTCGGGTATCGGTCCATCCTGGAAGTCGTGGTGCTTCACCCATCTGCCGGGCGTGTTCCATCACCTGCCCGAGGCGCGGAGACTGAAATGGACGAAGACCCATCTGGGGCCCGCCGGCGGATGGTTCATGGCCGACCGCTTCAGCCGCGTGCCCCGGCTTGTCGGCCACACGCTGACCGATGCCAGGCTTCAGGGCGACAAGGTAAGGCTCGCGTTCACCACCCGTGACGGCGCCCAGCCGGTCCTCGAGGCCGATCATGTGATCGCTGCAACCGGCTATCGCCCCGACGTGAACCGGCTCGCTTTCCTCGAGCCGTCGCTTGCGCAAGCGCTGGCCACCGTGAACGACACGCCGATCCTTTCGGCCAATTTCCAGTCGAGCGTCCCGGGTCTCTACTTCGTGGGGCCGGCTGCGGCCAACAGCTTCGGTCCGCTGATGCGCTTCGCCGTCGGTGCGGGCTTCGTTGCGCGGCGGCTGTCGCGCCATCTCGCGGCGACGGCGCCGCAGCCGGCTGCCGCCGACCGTGTTTCTGTCATCCAGGGCAGTCTGTCGTCGACCGTTGCCGTGAAATGAACCTCAGGAAGCGATGATGGTCGCGGGAGAGCGAAGATGGCCGATGCCGGCCTGAACGCGGGCCGCCGCCCCGCCTTGCGCGGCCTCTTCCCGCAATCGCTGCACAACTGGCGCGAGACGCGCTTCTTCGGCCGCTACGGCGAGATCGAGCTGCACCTTCTCAAGGTCCTCTGCCGTCGCGATGCTGACGCGATCGATGTCGGCGCCGACAGCGGAACCTACGTGCACTACATGCGCCCGCACGCGCGGCGCGTGATCGCCTATGAGCCGCTGCCCGAGTCGGCGAAGGCGCTCGGCGCCAAGTTCGGCCGCGGCGTCTCGGTCGAGGCGGTGGCGCTGTCGGACCATGCCGGGACGGCCGAGCTGCGCGTGCCGATGATCGGCGGCATCGCGATCATGGGCTGCGCGACCCTCGCACCGCGGGCGGCGGTATTCTATCCGACCTGCAAGACCGTCATCGTGCCGACGGATCGGCTCGACGCTCTCTATCGGGGTCGCGCCGGGTTGCTCAATATCCAGGTCGAGGGCCATGAGCAGGCGGTGCTCGAGGGCGCGATCGAAACCATCCGCCGCGACCACCCGCGCGTTCTGGTGAAGATCGACGAGCGGCTGGCGCCCGGCAGCCTCGACCGCACGCGGGCCTTTCTCGCCGGCCTCGGTTACGAGGGCTATTTCGTACACAACAATGTCCTGAAGCCGGTGCAGCGCTTCTCGATCCAACACATGCAATACGCCGGCAACCTGCCCGATCTGGTGGCGCCGCTCAGGACGCGCGAGCGTTTCGGCCGCTATATCTGCAACTTCCTGTTCTTGCCGGCGGACGAGCCGCCTGCCACGCTGCGCCGGATCGCGGAGGAGCTGGAACGGCACCGCGATCGGTCGACCGACTGACGCGCTCGCCTTTACCGGGCAAGCGACCGCCTATATATTGCGAAAAGAGAAAGCGAGATCGCAATATCCTGCGTGGCTTGAGCTTGGCCTCTTGCTGAAGCGGGGATTGCAGATTACCTACGGTCTCTGAGGGCAAGCAGCAAAGACGATGTCGAAGCAGTCTTTCCGTGAGGCCAAGCCGTGCCATGCGAGCAAGGCGACGATCGAGTCGTTCGCGGCCGATTTTGCGAGCAAAGTGGGCTACCGGTCGGGCGCGGCGCTGGAAGCGGTCGTCGCGCAACTCGGCGGCAAGATCATCTATCAGACCCTCGCCGATCTCAGCCGCTCGCCGGAAGCGTCGATCCGCGTGTTCGGAAACGGTAAGTTCGAGATCTATCTGCCTGACTACACCAATGCCGAACGCGATCGCTTTTCGATCGCGCACGAGATCGGCCACTACATCCTCCACTATCCGCTGGCGAACCAGCCGATGACCGCGGCGCGCTTCGGCTCGACGCGTGTGGAATGGGAAGCCAACTGGTTCGCTGCCGGCTTCCTGATGCCGGAGGCGGCGTTCCGCAAGGAGTTCGCGCGGCATCCGAAGAATATCGCCGGCGTTGCGCGCCATTTCCGGGTGTCGACCGCCGCCGCAACGGCGAGGGCGAAGGCGCTCGGCCTTCTCTGATCCGAGAGCGCGAAGCGTGGCGAAGCGCAAGCGCGACACGATCGAGGTGCGGTCGCGGCTGAGGATGTTCTTCAGCCTCGATATCGTGGGATCGACCGAATTCAAGCAGACAAAGCCAGGCGCCGCTTCCACCGAGGCCGACTCATGGGTCGAGCCGTTCCTCTCCTTCTATCAGATCGCCGTTCAGCAGATGGCGGCGCAGTGGACCACGGTGCGCGACGACATCGCCGCCGTCGCGCCCGGTGACGCCAGCGGGCGCTTCGAGTTCGGCCACGGCCCGGCCTTCTGGAAAGGCGTGGGCGACGAGGTGCTGTTCACCAAGATCGTGCGCTCGCCGCTCGATGCGATGGCGGCCCTTCACGCCCTGCTCGGTCTGATGGAGGAGCAGCGGCGCCAGTTCGCCGCCAAACCGCAATGGCAAAGGCTGAACGTGAAGGGCACAGCCTGGCTCGCCGGCTTTCCGATCAACAATGCCGAGGTCATCCTGCCGGTGAAGGACGGCCGGCCGGTCGCGGGGGCGCTCGACGATCCGGTGGCGGAGAACTATCGCCTGCTGGCGCTGCGCGACAGGGCGCCGGCGGCGACGAGGGCGCTCTTCCATGCCGACTATATCGGCCCGTCGGTCGATCTCGGATTCCGGCTGCGCGAGTTCGCCGATCCGCGCCGTCTGGTGATCTCCGCCGACCTGGCGTGGCTCATCTGCCATGCCCATCGCGGTTGCCACGAGTCGGAGTGCGCACGATGTGCGTACCTTCGCATGCCCGAGATCGGATACGAGGGCAGGCTCGCGCTGCGCGGCATCCTGGGGGGCGAGCCCTATCCGCTGATGTGGATCGAATCAGATCCTGCCAATCCGCTCAATAACGCCGAAGACAGGCTTCTTCGACACCTGCCTGGCGGTGCGCGGAGGCGGCCGCTATTGCCGCTGTGGGACTTCTGCAATGCCTTCCTCAATGGCGACTCGCCGTTGCGCATGCGGCCCTACATTCCGGGCTGTCATGTCGCGGGCATGGGCGAGATGTCCGACGAACACCGTCGGCGCCTCGACGCCATCCGCAAGCTCGTCAACGGTCCGGCCGAGCAGCTCGGAAGCCTCGCTCGCACCGACCGCGAATCGGGACCCATCCCTCTTGCCGCACAGGATTTCGCCCGCGGCGTGCTGAGCGACATCGAGTCCCGGCCGCCCGGCGGGCGTCGCAGGCAGAGAAGGACGCGCCGTACCGTGAACGATTAGCGTGCGCTATCGGAAATAGTCATCGCTCGAAGACGAAGGCGAACTTGCGACGCATGTAGTTGCGTTGGAATGGTTCGCGCAGGCGCCAGATGCCGGCATCGAGCACGAAATGCGACATCACGGCGCCGAAGAACATGCCGTAAATGACCATGCCGAAGCGGCCGGACAACCAAGCCGGAGCGGCCATGGCTTGATCGAGCGCGATGCAGCCAACTACCGCAATGACGAGCAGCTTGAAGAGTGTCGGTCCGAGCCTTTTGCGATCTATGCTGACCACGCCCATGAACACGAGATATTGCAGGCCGTGGGCGATCGCATAGCCGCTGTTGGCGGCGATCGGGTTGGAGAAGAGATAGCTCGGCAGGAAGAACAGCGTACCGGAGAGGAAGAACGCGAGGCGCAGCAGGTTTGTCCTGAGGGCTGCCGTCCTGACCATCGTGATGCAGAAAGCGACGGCCACAAGCCCGTAGGTCGCAAGCCCGAGCCAATGAAGCTGTTGCACCGTCTCGTTCGTCCATCCGGCGGGCATGATCTTCAAGATGCTGTACACGCCCAGGATGCCTGGCAGCGCCGCCAGGATCAAAGTCCGCCGCTCCCAGATCGAGAGGGGAATCCGGTCCGTTCCAGCGGCGACGAAGCTCGACAGCCCGACATTCTGCTTTTGGTAGTGCCACAGCAGCCAGCCGGTATGGGCGACGATGATGTAGCTCCGCAGAACGTGATCGATCACTGCGAACGCAAGGCCCATGCCGCCGACGAGCAACAAGGGGACAACGACATATCTCAGCGGCCGCGCAACGAAATGCGCGCGCATCTCGGGATCGAAGTAGAACCAACCGGTGGTTGCGACGTGGAAATTGGCGCCAAGAAGACTGATGGTTGCGAACACGAGGAAGCCCGGCGTTCCCTCCGGTATCACCTGTTCGGTGAGGGGCGCGACGATGAAGGGCAGGACGGTCGCAATCGAGACCAGGATGACAAAACCCTGCCAGGCGGCCGCGCGGCTGTTGACCGGAATGTCATGGGGATTGTGAAGGAGGGCGTCACTCATTTTCCAGATATGCGCAGCGATTGTATATGCGGAGATTGTATATGTAGAGAGTGCACTCAATCGTGGGTCAATCCAATCCATCGGCAACAATTGAAACAACGTCGCTGCCGGGTTCACCGCCACGCAGTGCGAGCGCGCCTTCAGCGAGCAGCCGGAGAGCGCCTTACTTGCGATAGTTCGCGCGCCGTCCTTTCCACGGGAAGGGCGCGAAGGCTTCGTCCTTGCCGGTATAGGCCCAGTGCCAGGCCGTGACATGCGGCTCGCCGAAGATGTCGTCGTAGTCGACGCGACCGAACAGCTTGGGAAAGACATTGCCGCGATGCACCTCGGCCACCAGCCCGGCATCGAGGGGCTGCGGATCGCTCACTTCGACCGTATGGCGCTCGCCCGGTCGCAGGATCAGCTCGTGCCCGATCTCGAGGCGCGGGTAGGCCGATTCGGCCGGCATCGGCGGGCGGTGGTCGGCGCCGCAGGAGAGACGGCGCACGATCGCGGGCGTGCGGCCGTAGTTGGTGAGGGTGACGGCGTAGGTGAGGGTGGGCGCCTCGCCGAGCTCGACCCGCATGGCCGCCTCGCCGAAGGTCTCCTTCATCTCGACCGCCTCGAACAGGTAGGCGCGCTCGAGCTGCGGCAGCACGGCGGCGCTCCGCTTGGCAGCCTCGGCCGTGCGCCAGCTCGCATGGGCCAGCAGCAGGGTGAGCAGCGCCAGCACGATGGCCGCGCAGGCGGTGACGCGCTCGGCCGTCAGATGCTCGGTGCATCCCGCCCAGCTCAACGTATCGCAGTGCCGGACCAGCGCGATCCCGCCCACGGCGCCGAGCACCAGCGCCGCGATCGACAGAACCAGCCTCATCAGAGCTCCCCCTCGACCTTCCGATAGCCCTCGCGAGCACCCCGATCGAGCTTAGCATCCCTGCGTCCGACGCCAAGCTGGCCGTGGGGCTCGCTTCTTCGCTCCCCCCAGCCGATGATAGCGTGCCGGCGGTGTTTTCCTTGGTCCCAGGTGACGCATGCACTCCCATATCCCTGTCGGAATCGTCACTTCGCTGGCAGTTCTCGTCTATTTCTGGATGGCAGCCCAGACGGCGCGCACCCGCCGGAAGGTCGGGATCTTTCCGCCGGCCATGACCGGCGATCCGCTCCTCGAACGAACGATTCGCGCCCATGCGAACACGCTGGAATGGCTGCCGATCTTCCTGCCCTCGCTATGGCTCGCCGCGATCTACTGGAGCGACCTCATCGCGGCCATCCTGGGTGCGATCTGGATCGTCGGGCGCATCGTCTATTTCATCGGCTACCGGATCGATCCGTCCAGGCGCGCACCCGGTTTCTTCATCCAGGCATCGGCCACCACGGTGCTTCTGCTCGGTGCGCTTGGCAGCATGATCTATCTCGCGGCGACGGCCTAGCCGGCGCATATTGTCGTTGGTTGGTGCGACAGATCGTGAGGGATCGATGGCAAAAGGATATTGGATGGGGTTCGTCGACGTCACGGATCCCGAAGGCTACAAGGCCTATGTCGCCGAGAATGCGAAGGCGTTCGCCAAATTCGGCGCGCGCTTTGTCGTACGCGGCGGCACGTCCGAGGCGGTCGAGGGAAAGACCCGGTCGCGCGCGATCGTGATCGAGTTCCCGAGCTATGCCGATGCCGTCGCCTGCTACCGGTCGCCGGAGTACGCCAAGGCGAAGGCGCTGCGACACGGCAAGTCGATGGGCGACGTCGCGATCGTCGAGGGCTACGACGGGCCGCAGCCCGGCGACAGCTAGGCCCTGGTATTGCGCGCCAGACTGGGAATGGAGCGGTAGCGGATCGCGGGTGCTTGTGGCATATGGACAGGAGAGCAAACGCGTACCTCCCGTCATCTCCTTGCGGAGCAATACCATGGCGACTGGACACGAGGTCGAGACGCGTAACACTGCGTATTTCCGCCACGACTACGACAGCGATCATGCCGACATGCGCCGGCTCTACGAGCAGGCCAAGGTCGATCAATGGAACGCCGCGAAAGACATCGACTGGGCGGTCAAGCTCGAGGGTGACGGTGGGCTGATCTCCGACGATCTGGTCGATATCCACGGCACCAGGTTCTGGGACAAGCTCTCGGCCAACGACCGTGTCGATCTCAACCGGCGCGTCACCTGCTGGCGGCTCTCGACGCTGGTGCAGGGCGAGCAGGGGGCGATGCTGCTGTGCAGCCAGCTCGTCGAGCACGTGCACGGCCAGGACGCCAAGCTCTTCCAGTCGAGCCAGGTCGCCGACGAGGCGCGGCACAACGAGGTGCTGCAGCGCTATCTCGAGTTGAGGCTGGGCGGCGACATCTATCCACTGGGCGGCAACGTAAAGGAGATCTTCGACACGCTGCTCGCCACCTCATCGTGGCATCTCAAGACCATCGGCCTGCAGCTCATTGCCGAGACCTTCGCCGTGTCGCTGTTCCGCATGCTCGCCGAATCGTCGAAGGACGAGGTGCTGCGCCAGGTCTGCCGGCGCATCCTGCAGGACGAGGCGCGGCACATGGGCTTCGCCATGCTGTCGCTGCCCGAGATCGTACGGGAGGCGAGCGAGGCGGAGCGGCGCGAGATGGAGGATTTCGCGGTTTGGGCGCTGAACCGCACGCTCACCGGCATCTTCCCGCTCGCCGCTTACGAGCAGCTGGGCTTCAATCTTGCCGAGATCTCGGAGATCAAGCAGCTCAGGCGCGAGCGCGCGGCGGGCGGTGACGAGACCGCCTTCCGCAAGTTCTTCCGCCGCGACCTGCATGGCGGGTTGGTGCGCAACCTGCGCAAGGTCGGCCTGTTGAGCGACCGCATCTCGCCCAACCTGCAATCGCTCGGCGTCAACCTCGCGGCGGCCTAGCCACGACACCGGCCTGCCACGGCCCTACGTTATCCGCGAGTGACGTATGTCATACGCTATCCGCGAGTGACGTAAACAAGGCTAGCTCTTCTGACGGGGCTAGCTCCTCCAACGAGGCTAGCTCTTCCAACGACGATGTCCGGTCCAACGACGATGTCCGGCGGCCACATTGCCGCCACGAAGGCGCTTGCGTGTCGACGCAACGCTTGCGTGGCCTCTGCGTTAAGGCAGCGACAACGTCTGGAGGACCCAATGATCATCCGACACGCGCATTTCGCCGCGCTCGCCGCTTTTGGGCTGTTGCTCGCGGGTTGCGGCAACAATCCGACGGATCGTGCGCTCACCGGCGGCGCGATCGGCGCCGGCACGGGCGCCGTGGTCGGCTCGACGATGGGCGCGCCGCTGGGCGGCGCCGTTGTGGGCGGCCTTGGCGGTGCGGCCATCGGTGCGGCGACGACTCCCCGCCGTGGCTCCTATTAGTTGATGCTGGTTAGTTGATGCTGGCGCGGGTGCCGGGTTGGCGCCCCTCATGGCACAAAAGATCCGTTGAATTCGGCGGCGGCCACGATTTTTGGCCGCCGCCGTTTTCATCTGGCCGAGAGGGGACCATGACCGTTCCGATCGTCACTCCGCGGAGATGGGCGCGCCGGTGGCCACCATCCGCTGACCGTCGAAGGTCAGCATCTGAAGTTTCTTGAAGAGGTTGTAGTTGTCCGGCGTCGTGCCGACGGTGACGCCCGGCCGCAGCATCGCCACCCGCACGTC
The DNA here is from genome assembly GCA_018242505.1 of Pseudomonadota bacterium. Lineage (GTDB taxonomy): Bacteria > Pseudomonadota > Alphaproteobacteria > Reyranellales > Reyranellaceae > Reyranella. The sequence continues at coordinate 40,591 of JAFEBU010000017.1, read as the reverse complement.
CTTGAGATGGGCGGCTTGGTCCATCACGCATTTGCGCGTCACGCCGACGCCGCAGCGCTTCAGCATCTCGACCATCAACTGGCCCTCGACGTAGGCCGCGACCGGCAGGGTGTCGTCCTTGTTGCCGGACGGATAGTACTTCTCCATCCAGGCCTTGTAGGCCCGAAGGTCGGGGTCGTTCTGCAGCTCGGGATCGGAAGGATCGACGAAGACCGAGGAAGAGAGGGCGCCCCTGGACGCATCGAGGCCGGCCGGCATGTAGGTGCGCGCGATCGAGGCGGCGGGATAGGCGACCAGCATCATTGGATGCCAGCCGAGATCGCCCGCCTTGCGCAGCGCTTGCACCGCCTGCTTCTGGGTGGCCGCGATCACAAGCACGTCGGCGCCGCTTCCGTGCAGTGCGATGATCTGCGAATCGACGGTCGGATCGCTGAGCTCGAAGCTCTGCTCCGCCACCAGCATCTCCTTCGCCCGCGCGCCGAGACCGGCTCGCAGGCCGGCCAGGTACTCCTTACCGTAATCGTCGTTCTGGTAGAGGATCCCCACCTTGCCGTGCGGCCGCGCCGCGAGAATGTGCTTGGCGAAGGCCTTTACCTCGGTGTCGTAGTTCGGCAGGCCGGGCAGGGTCCACGGATATTCCTTCGGGTCGTCGAACTTGGCGATGCCGCTCTGCACCAGGAGCTGCGGGACATGCCGCCCGTTGAGATACTTGCGCACCGCGAGGCCGGTCGCGGTGCCAAGCGGCGAGAAGATGGCGAAGACGCCGTCGGCCTCCACGAGCTTGCGCGTCTGCTCGACAGTCTTGGGCGGGCTGAACCCGTCGTCGGCCGAGAGGAGTTCGATCCGGCGGCCGTTGACGCCACCGTTGTCGTTCACCATCGCGAAGTAGGCGGCCGAGGCGCGGCCGAGCGTGCCGTAGGCGGAGACCGGTCCGCTGTAGGCCACGGTCTGGCCGAGCTTGATGCTGGTGGCCGTGACTCCGGGCTCTGCCGGCGTCTGGGCCACGGCGGGCGGCGCTGCCAGCAGCGACAGAACGGCGGCTGTCGCGAGCGCAGCCTTGCTGATCACGATCGTCACTTTCTTGCCCTCCCGTTTTCTTTCTTGATGGCGCGCCGCGCGTCGGGCCCCGGCGCGAGAGCGCGCTCGAGCTGGTCGAGCAGCGCCAGCAGTTCCTCGATCCGGTCGGGACCGAAGCGTCGTGCGATGTCCTGATGGATGCTGTCGAGGAAAGGCGCGACACGCGTCACCATCGCTGTGCCTTTGGGCGAGAGCGACACCAGGCTCTGCCGTGAATCGGACTCGCCGGGCCGGCGCCTGATGTATTTCGTGGCTTCGAGGTCCTTCACGATGCGCGAGAGGCTGGGCGCCAGAAGCCAGGCGCGTTGGGCGAGCCTGCCGGTCTCCATTTCCCCTTCGAGATAGAGCACGCGGATGACCCGCCACTGCTGCTCGGTGATGCCACCCTTGCGGTGGTGCGGGCGGAAATAGGCCATCACCGCCTCGCGCGCGCGCAGGAGCGCGATCGGCAGCGACCGCGTGTCGTCCTTGAGGCGCGGTCGCGGGAAGTCGGCGACGGGCTTGCGGTCGGTCATGCCACGCCCCCTCTCCCGGGCATGGGTCTCTCGGGCACGGGCCTCTCAGGCATCGACCACGAAGTTGCCGGCCTCGAAGACGATCGGCGGCGCGTCCGGATCGAAGCTTACGCCGACCGGATCTTCGCCCTTTTGCACCGCGTTCACCTGGCTGTTCAGCATCCGCCGCAGCAGCAGAATGCCCCGATCGCTTGTGGCGAGGTGCTCGTCCGAATGGAAGGTGATGGCGCCCTGGCCGATCTGCGCCTCCCAGTCGCCGGGAAAGTCGCGCCGCTCCTCAGGCGTCATGTCCTTCCAGCGCTTGCGGTTGGTGGCCGCGCCGGCGCCCCTGGGCAGGAACACGCCTTTCTCGCGCACGCGGCCGGCGGTGTAGATGCGGTAATGGGTGTCGTCGATCGGCAGCGTCCAGCCGAGGCTCTCGACCCGTCCATAGCCGCCGACATAGGGATTGGGCACGACGCGCAGGGTGGGCAGGGCAACCTCGGTGGTACGCCGCATGATGCGGCCGTCGTCGAGCGTGCGCGTCGAGAAGGCCTTCACGCCGCGCTGGGTGTAGTCCCATGTCACCCTGGGCATCTGGTTCATGACCTCGGTGAACTGCGTGCCGCTGAAATTCCCGTGCAGGATCGGCACGTGGTAGGTGTCGAGCACGTTCTCGAAATGCTGCAGCCAGTTGCAGGGCGCGATGGCGTCGCCGCCGCTGCCGATGCTGGTGTCGTCGGCGTCCACGAATTCGCCGGGCTCCAGCACGTCCAGGCACTCGTAGCGGGGCAACACCGGCTTCTTCGCCGGCGGCCCCATGTAGGCGAAGATCAGGCCGTAGCGTTCCTGCACGGGATACCAGGGCTGGCGGACGCGGTCTCGCATCCGGCCGCCTTCGGGTTCGCAAGGCTGCTCCAGGCAATGGCCTTCGACGTCGAACAGCCAGCCGTGATAGCAGCAGCGGATGCCATGCTCCTCGACCTTGCCGTAGTAGAGCGTGGTGCCGCGATGGCAGCAACGCGCCTGGACAAGGCCGGGCCGGCCTTGGCCGTCGCGGAACAGCACCAGGTCCTCGCCCAGGACGCGCACCTCGCGAGGTGTCCTCGTGGCATGCGCGGCAAGCCCGACGGGATGCCAGTAGCGGCGCATCAGCTCGCCCATCGGCGTGCCGCGTCCGACCTCGGTGAGGGCGGCGATGTAGCTTGGAGGCTTGCTTTCGTAGGCTGTCCCGGTGTCGATCGATGCAGCGGAATCACACCCGCCCATGCTGTTCTCCCTGCAAGCCGCGAAGTCGATGATTAACATGTTAAATTTCTCGGCCGCCAAGGTCAATTGCCGAACCGGGCCTGTCAGGGACGCGGGAGATCGGTGGATTCGATGGCGGCCACGATTTCGGCCGCCGCGGCTTTCAGGTGGTCGAGGTGCCGGTCCACGATCGTCGACGTGCTGCAGGCGCGGTGGACCCAGATCAGGTTGATGCAGCCATGGACGCGCCGGCGGCCGCGCAGGGGAACCGAGATTCCCCAGGTGCCGTCGATGGCTCCTCCGTTCAGGCCGCGCAGGCGGGTCAAGGCCCGGTCGCGCTCGCCGTAACCGAGGCGGCGCACATCGTCGAGAACGGCCTGCAATCGGCCCGATCGCACGAAGGTCCGGACGAGCTCTTCTTCGGCGTCTTCGAGGCGGGCGAGGATCTTCGCCGTCTCGCCGGCCGGAGCGAAGGCGAGGTAGGCTCGGCCGGCGCCGGAAAACGCCATGCTGATGCGTTGTCCGATCGGCGCGCGGTCGAGCTGGAACGGGCTCAGCGAGCGCGTTGACTCGCAGAGCTTGATCGAATCGCCGGCGCGCACGGCAAGATCGGTCGGCCATTTCACGCGCGCGCACAGGCGATCGAGCACCGGCGCCGCGACCGCGATCAGGCGTTCATGCCGCGCGCTCGCCGAACGGATCTCGTCGAGGCTGACGCCACGACGATAGCGATGATCGTCGATCCCGCGATGGACCATGTGATGCGCTTCCAGCGTCGCGAGGATGCGCAGCAGGCTTGGCTTCGAGATACCAGACTTGAGATGGAGATCGTGCAGCGACTGTGGTCTTGCCTCGCCATGGATGATGCGCAGGACCTCGAGACCGCGTGCAAGGCCGCGCAACTGATCTCCGGCGCTTCCCATGGCGGCGATCCTCGCATTCCGGCCGGCGGAAAGTCCAGTTTTTCGCATTGTCGGCGGGAAGCCGGCGAGTACGCTCTTTCCATAACGAAGATCAGGGAGGACCCTCGGGCCGATGGCTTCAGGCGCCGCTTTCGTCGCTCCGCCGACAGGTGCGCATGCGGTCGCTCCGGCGATTCTCGCCGTTCGCCATCTCGCCAAGTCGATCGGTGACGGTTCTGCAGCGCTGAAGGTCATCGGCGACGCCGATTTCATCGTCCGCGAGGGCGAATTCGTCTCGCTCGTCGGCCCCTCGGGGTGCGGCAAGACCACATTGCTGATGTGTCTCGCCGGCCTCTTTCCCCTGTCCGCGGGCTCGGTCAGCTTCGTCGGCGCGCCGGTGGACGGCCCGCCGCCCGGCGTCGCCGTGGTGTTCCAGGATTACAGCCGCTCGCTGCTGCCATGGAAGAGCAACCTCGACAACGTGCTGTTCGGCATGCGCCGCGTCGAGGATACCGATGCGCGGCAGAAGCGCGAACGCGCGCGCGAACTGCTGGCAAGCGTCGGACTCTCCGACTTCGAACGGCACTATCCCTGGCAGGTGTCCGGTGGCATGCAGCAGCGCGTCGCCATCGCCCGGGCGCTGGCCTCGCGCTCGCGGCTGCTGCTGCTCGACGAGCCGCTGGCGGCGGTCGATGCCCAGACCCGGGCCGAGATGCAGGATCTCCTGCTCGAGCTCGCTGCCCGCTATCGCCAGACCTGCCTCCTCGTCACCCACGACGTGGACGAGGCGGTCTATGTCGCCGACCGGGTGCTGGTGCTGTCGCGCCGGCCGACCCGCGTGATCGAGGACATTCCCGTGCCGCTCGCCAAGCCGCGCGACCAGATCGAGACGCGCGAGCATCGCGTCTACCTCGAGATCCGCCACACGGTGCTGACGCGCATCCGCGCGATGAAGCACGCCAGCCCCTGATCCAAAACCGGCCGCACTCGGAGCTCGACATGATCAAATCCGTCCGATTGGTTTCGCTCTTCGCCGTTCTGCTTGCCGTCGCTCTCGGCGTCGCGATGCCGGCCTCCGCGCAGCAGAAGCTCAGGGTCGCCTTGCTGCGCACCACGGCCATGATCCCGATCATCGATGCGGAGAAGATGGGCTATTTCAAGCGCGAGGGCATCGAGACCGAGGTCATCACCCTGAACAATGGTCCGGCAGTGATCTCGGCGGTGGTCAGCGGGTCGGCCGACATCGGCTGGGCGGCGACCATGCCGGTCATCAGCGCTCGCGCCGAGCGGCAGCCGATCCGGGCGTTCATATCCAACAATTTCGAGCGCTGGCCCGAGCCGCTGCTCACGCACCTGATCGCGTCGGAGCGCTCCGGCGTCAAGACGCTGGCCGACCTCAAGGGCAAGACCGTCGCCTCCAATGCGACCAACGGCGGCTGCGACCTGATGATCCGCGATCACATTCGCGCTGCCGGTATCCCGGCCAACGCCATGAAGATGGTCGTGATGCCATTCCCGCAGATGCAAGCGGCGCTCGAACTCGGCACGGTCGACGCGGTCTGCATCGTCGACCCGTTCTACGTCTCGGCGATGCAATCGGCGAAGATCAAGCCGAAGCTCCTGGCCGGAGGCATGCTGGCCGACCTGCCCAAGATCGGCGCCTTTGCGGCCGACGCCTATTTCGCGCGCGACGACTGGCTGACCAAGAACGGCAAGGCAGCGGCGGCCTTCCTGCGTGCGCTGTCCGCTGCCGACAAGGATCTCGCCGCCGACTCGGCGAAGTATCGCGGGCTATTGGAGAGCGAGTTCAAGATGCCGGCGGCGCTTGCCGGCCAGATCACCATGGCCCTCAATACCGGCAGCATGGTGGTCGAGGCCAAGGACTACAAACCGGTGATCGAGGGGCTGGTCCGCACCGGCCTCCTGGCAAAGCCGATCGACGCTGCGGACGTGATCTTCCCGGTCACGCCCTGAACCGGAGGGGAGCGGCGGTCATGGCGGCGACGGCCAAGCGGTTGGCGGGTATCGTCCTCGCGCTGCTCGCCTGGGCCGGGATTGCCCGCTCGGGGCTGGTTCCCGCCGAGTATTTTCCCTCGCCCGTTGCCGTCGCCGCGGCTGGGTGGACGCTCCTGGTCTCCGCCGACTTCCTCTCGCAGATCGCGACCACGTGCCTGCGCATGGTCGCGGGTCTCCTGGTCGCGACCGGCCTCGGCCTCCTCGTCGCGATCATGACGGGACGCTACCGGCTGCTCTATCGCATGCTGGAGCCGATGGTCGGCATGTTGCGCGTGTTGCCGCCGCCGGCCATCGTGCCGATCTCGATCTTCGCCTTCGGCATCGGACCGGGGCTCTTCCTTTTCATCATCACCTTCGCCGCGTTCTGGCCGATCTACATGAACGCCGCCAACGCCCTGCAGGCCAGCGAGCCGGTGCAACTCCTGACCGGCCGCTCGCTGGGCTACTCGCATTGGGAAATCCTCCTGCGCCTGCGCCTGCCGGCGGCTCTGCCGGAAATCGTCACGGGCATCCGCGTCGGCGCCGGAATCGCGCTGCTCGCGACGGTCGCGGCGGAGATGCTGGCAGGGCAGAGCGGCCTCGGCTTCCTTCTCTACGATGCCGCCTTCACGCTGCGCACTGCCGACATGTTTGCGATCATGGTGGTCATCGGCGTTCTCGGCCTTTTGTTCAACGCTTTGGTCCGACAGGCCAGCCGGCTGGCGATCGGCTGGCATCTCGCGATGACAGCACTGGGAGGGTCGGCATGACGCGCCATCTCAACCTTCCCGGCCTGCTCTTCCTGGTGGGGTTGGCCGTCGCCTGGCAGGTCGCGGCCACCATCGTCGCGTCGCCGACCTTCCCGAGCCTTCTTGCCGTCGTCGGTGCATTGTCGACCGATCGTGCGGCCCTGCTGGCGGAGCTTGGTCATACGCTGCTGCGCGCGGCGTCGGGGTTCGCCATCGCGCTGGCGACGATGCTGCCGCTCGGCATCCTGCTCGGGCGCGTGCGCACGCTGGGCGATCTCGTCGAGCCGGTGATCGAGCTCGTGCGGCCGTTGCCGCCCGTGGCGATCGTGCCGGTGTCGATGATCTTCCTGGGGATCGGCGATGCCGCGAAGATCGCGGTGGTCGTCTACGGCGCGTCCTTCCCGATCCTGATCAACACCATCGACGCCGTGCGCTCGCTCGATCCGATGCTGTCGCACGTGACACGGTCGCTGCGCCTCACCCGGCTCGAACGCATGCGGCTTGTCGACCTTCCGGCCACCCTGCCGCGGGTCGTCAGCGGCATCCGCCTCAGCATCGCACTTTCCCTTCTGCTGGCCGTGGTGGCCGAGATGCTGCTCTCGACCGACGGGCTTGGCGCCTTCCTCATGCGTGCGCAGGAAAGTTTCCGCATCGCGCAGGTCCTTGCCGTGCTGCTGCTGATCGCGCTGGTGGCGCTGCTGATCAACCTCTGCACCCATGCCATCGAGAGGAGGGCGCTGGCCTGGCATCAGTCCAGCCGCGCCGTCCGCTGAAGAAGGGAATGCCAATCCGATGTCCGAGCCCGGCCGATCCAAACGCCCGAATTTCCTGCTGATCGTCGCCGACGACCTCGGCTTCTCCGATCTCGGGGCCTTCGGCGGCGAGATCGCGACACCCCATCTCGATGCGCTGGCGCGGCGCGGGTTGCGGCTGGTCGATTTCCATTCGGCGCCCGCCTGTTCGCCGACGCGCGCGATGCTGGCGACCGGCACGGACCATCATATCGCCGGCATCGGCACCATGGCCGAGGCGATGAGCCCCATCCACGAAGGCAGGCCGGGCTACGAGGGCCATCTCAACGATCGCGTCGTCACGCTGGCCGAGCTGCTCCGTGATGCCGGATACCTGACGCTGATGTCGGGCAAATGGCATCTCGGCCTCACCCGCGAGACTTCACCGTGGGCGCGCGGCTTTGCGCGATCGTTCTCCCTGCTGCCGGGCGCCGCCAATCACTATGCGAGCTCGCCGGACCTGGGCGACGACCCGATCCAGCCCAAGCTGCGCACCATCTACATGGAGGACGACCGCTTCATCGAGACGCTGCCGGCGGATTTCTATTCCTCCGACGGCTTTACCGACAAGTTGCTGGCCTATCTCGACGAGCGGCAGGATCTTGACCAGCCGTTCTTCGCCTATCTCGCCTACACCGCACCGCACTGGCCGTTGCAGGCGCCGGACGAGATCGTCGCGAAGTATCGCGGCCGCTACGATGCCGGGCCCGAGGCTCTGCGCCAGGAAAGGCTGGCGCGACTTCGCGCGATGGGGCTTTGCCCGCCCGATGCCGTCGCCCATCCTGTCATCGCCAAGAGCCGCCCATGGGAGAAGCTCTCGGACGCCGAGCGACGTGTTTCCGCCCGCACCATGGAAGTCTACGCCGCCATGGTCGAACGCATGGACTGGAACATCGGTCGCGTGATCGAGCGCTTGCGCGCGAGCGGCGAGCTCGACAATACCGTGATCCTGTTCATGTCCGACAACGGCGCAGAAGGGGCGCTGCTCGAGGCGGTGCCGAGCTTCGGACCGCGGTTCATGGACATCGTCGCTCACTACTACGACAACAGCCTCGACAATATCGGCAAGCCCAACTCCTTTGTCTGGTATGGTCCGCACTGGGCCCAGGCGGGGACTGCGCCGTCGCGGCTCTACAAGATGTTCACCACGGAGGGCGGCATTCGCGTCGTGAGCTTCGTGACCTATCCCGGATTCGCCCGACAGGCCGGCGTCGGCACGGCCTTCGCCACGGTCATGGACGTGGCGCCCACCATGCTGGAGCTCGCCGGCGTCGCCCACCCGGGCACGCGCTATCGCGGCCGCACGGTGGCGGCGATGCGCGGCCGCTCGTTGTTGCCCTATCTCGAGGGCCGCTGCGATACGGTGCATACGGCGGACGAGCCGACCGGCTGGGAACTGTTCGGCCGCATGGCGATGCGCCAGGGCGACTGGAAGGTGGTGCGGATCCCCGCGCCCGACGGACCCGGCACCTGGCAGCTGTACAATCTGGCCGTCGATCCGGGCGAGACCGACGATCTTGCTTCCCGCCATCCCGAACGGCTTGCCGCGCTGCTCGAACTTTGGGATGCCTATGTCGAGGAGACCGGGACGCTCGTGACGACCATCGACCAGCGCCCAAAGGCGGAGGCATGACCCAGGAGCATATCGTCGTCCTCGCCAACACCGGCGAGACGTTCCGTTGCAGCGCCGGGGAGAGCGTGCTGGCGGCGATGGAGCGTGTCAGGCGCAAGGGCATTCCCGTCGGCTGCCGCAACGGCGGCTGCGGCGTCTGCAAGGTCGAGGTGATCGAAGGACAATTCACGCGACGCAAGATGAGTCGCGCGGTCGTGACCGCCGAAGAGGAAGCGCGCGGACGGGTGTTGGCCTGCAAGATCCACCCGCAAAGCAATCTGCGGATCCAGGCGGTGGGCAAGATGGCCCGCACCGTCGAAGCGCAACAGGACAGGACGTCGTTCGTATCCGGGTTTATGGCGACGCCGGCAGCTTCTCAACCCGACACGGAGACTTGAATGGCACTCACCGGCGTCCTGCGCCCCGGCCATGTGGCCCTGCGCGTGCTGGAGATGGAACCGGCGCTCAAACACTATGTCGATGTCCTCGGACTGGCCGAGGTGGCGCGCGACAAGGCGGGCCGGGTCTTCCTCAAGGCCTGGGACGAGCACGACCACCATAGCGTCGTGTTGCGTGAAGCCGACGAGGCCGGCATGGATTACATGGGCTGGCGCGTCGATTCGCCGGCGACGCTGAAGAAGCTCGCGGCCGACATCGAAACATCCGGCCTGGCGTCCGACATGGCCTGGATCCCGGCCGGCGAGCATCCGGCGACCGGCGAGCGCTTCCGGTTCACCATCGCCACCGGGCATGCCATGGAGCTGTTCGCCGAAAAGGACAAGGTCGGCAACGACTGCGGCACCGACGGCCCCGACACCAATCCCAATCCCTGGCCCGACAATCTGCACGGCATCGCGCCGTCGCGCTTCGATCACTGCCTGCTCTACGGCGACGACCTCGACGGCGCGGTGAAGCTGTTCCGCGACGTGCTCGGGTTCAGCCTGGCCGAGCAGATCCTGGCCGGCCCAGACGGCAACCTGATGATCGGGGCCTTCCTCACCTGCTCCAACAAGCCGCACGACATCGCCCTGATCCGCCAGCCCGTGAAGGGCAAGTTCCATCACGCATCCTTTATCCTCGGCAGCTGGGAACAGGTGCTCAAGGCCGGCGATATCCTGTCGCGCAACAAGGTCTCGCTGGATATCGGCCCGACGCGCCACGGCATCACCCGGGGCGAGACCATCTATTTCTTCGACCCCTCGGGCAATCGCAACGAGGTGTTCTCCGGTGGCTATATCCACTACCCGGACAAGCCGACGATCACCTGGACCGAGCAGGAGATCGGACCGGCGATCTTCTACCATGACCGCAAGCTGAACGAGCGCTTCCTCCAGGTCTTCACCTGAGGGGCTCCCGACGCACCACCGCGCCGAGATCCGTCGGCGTGGACGCCGCAAGCGATTCCCCCTGCGTGCACGGAAGGGCGAACCGAGGCCGCGGCACGGCCCGTTGATCCACAGGAACCGTCGCGACCCTGCCGCAGAGTGATGAGAGAAGCGGGGGTATGTGGTAGCCTTCCCACGGGCTCGGGCGTTAGTGGGGGATGACGATGACATTGCACCCGATGAGCCGGTTCGATCCGTCCAAGCCTTGTTTCGTCCACGATCGGGCTGGCGGGCGAACCATCCCATGGTCGCCTGAATGGGCGCCGATCTACTGTCGCTACGCCCGCGAGCATGAAAGCGGGCTGATCGATTTCGACGGCCTGGTGCTCGATGGCTGGTCGGATGCGCCGAAAACGCAGTTGCCGCCCGACTGCGTGTCCGACGACATCTGAGGCTGCTCGCCGGCGCCCTGGCGCCCATCGATCGGGCTAGGGGAGAGCCGCAAAGCCGGATAGGCTGCGGCCCATGGGGAAGGGGCCTGAACGCACGCCGCCACCGTTGGTGCGCCGTGTCCTGCGCGCGGTGTACGAGGCGGCCAGGGATATGAAGCCGCCCGGCTGGGTCGGCATCGGAACACTGGGACTGCGGGTCGATCGAATCCGGCTCGACCAGGCGATCGCCCTGGCTGTCCGCTCGGGCTGGTTGAGGACGGCAGGCCAGCCGCCGCTCACTATCGCTCTCACGGCGGCCGGGACCAGCCTTGTCGAGGACAGCAGCGATCGGGCCGAGAGCGCGTGACGGGAGCTGTCGTGCAGCGCTGAAATGTCGTCGTCCCGTCATTCCGAATTCCAAGGCCCCGACGGATGCAACATATGGCACTGCACCACGTTGATGGCCGTGGAAAGCCCAGTGATCGACGCGCCGAAAGAGCCCGCCAACGAGCCCGCCACCCTGGGACACGGCGGCCGGGTCCTCCCGGCCGTTACTGTCGATGCCTACAATGAGGAGCTGCGCGACGAGGACGGCTTCGTCGGCGACCGCGCGAGCGGCCGTGCCTTTCGCGCCATTCTCGACGATTGGCGCGATCAGCTGCTCCGCCGTGGTGAGGATCCGTTCGGTGGCACGCCGACCGGCGAGATCCCGAAGTCCAAACTCGACGCCTATCTCAAAGGGGCCGATCCCATCGCCGCCGGGCTTGTCCACACCGCGGTCGAGGAGTTTGCCAGCGAGCTCGCCACCGTGGTCCGGCGTTTCCTCCGGCTTGCCGCCTGGAAAGACACGGAGCGCATCGTCATCGGCGGTGGCCTGAGCTCAAGCCACATCGGCCAGCTCGCAATGGGGCGCGCCATGGTGATGCTCACGGGCGAAGACATCGCCATCGACCTGAAAACGATCGAGAACCATCCCGACAAGGCGGGCTTGATCGGCGCCGCCCAGCTCGCGCCGGCATGGGTGCTCGAGGGGCACGATGCCATCCTCGCCGCCGACATCGGCGGCAGCAATCTGCGGGTCGGCGTGATCGAGCTCAAGGTGAAGAAGGGGGGCCTCTCCAAGGCGAGCGTCTGGAAACACCTGCACTGGCGACATCGCGACGACCAGCCCTCGCGCGACAATGCCGTCGACCGCATGGCGGAGATGGCGCAGGAGCTGGTCGCTGCTGCAGCCGGGCACAAGCTGAAGCTCGCGCCCTTCTTCGGCATCGGCTGTCCGGGCCTGATCGACGAGCGCGGCATCATCCGGCAGGGAGGCCAGAATCTGCCCGGCAACTGGGAAGGAGACGGCTTCAATCTGGCCCAGGAACTCGCCCGCCGGCTGCCGCGCGTGCAGGGCCACGAATCCCTGTTCGTCATCCACAACGACGCTGTCGTTCAGGGACTGAGCGAAGTGGCGGCGATGCAGGATGTGAGTCGCTGGGGCATTTTTACCATCGGCACGGGTCTCGGCAATGCCCGCTTCACCAACCGCGCCGCCGGCAAGAAGTCGGCAAAGGAATAGCACCGTGCCGCCGGCAGTGATGGAAGCCCGTCAGGTCGACGCACTGCCGACCGGCAAGGGCTGGCAGTACGAACCGAAATGGGACGGCTTCCGCTGTCTTGCGGTCAGCCATGACGGCAAGGTCGACCTGGTCGGCAAGTCGGGAAAGAAACTGACGCGCTACTTTCCCGAAGTGGCGGCGAGCCTTGGCCGCTATCCTCCTCCATCGCACCTCGTACTCGATGGGGAACTCGTCGTTCCGCTCGGCGACGAGCTGTCCTTCGACGCATTGCAGTCGCGCCTGCATCCCGCACAAAGCCGCATCGACCGGCTGTCGCACGAGACGCCCGCCGCCTTCATCGTCTTCGATATGCTGCGGACGGCCGACGGCGAGAACATTGCATCCGCTCCGCTCGGCGAGCGGCGTCGCAAGCTTGAGGCCTTTTTCCGGGCGAAGGATCTGCCGGATGTGCTGCGGCTTTCGCCGGCAGGCCGGAGCCGGGCCGAAGCGGAAAAATGGCTCGCCCGTGCCGGCGGCGGCGCTCTCGACGGTGTGGTGGCCAAACGTCTCGATGAGCCGTACAGGCCGGGCGAGCGGGCCATGCTGAAGGTGAAATGCCTGCGCACGGCCGACTGCGTCGTCGGTGGCTTTCGTTATGCCACCGGCCACGAGGGCACGCGCGAAAGGTTCGTCGGTTCCCTGCTGCTCGGCCTGTTCAATGCGAGCGGCAAGCTCGACCATGTCGGTTTCACCTCCGGCATCGCCGACGACAAACGCCCGGCACTGACGCGTCGGCTCGAACGGTTGCGAGGGCCGGGATTTACGGGCAGGTCACCGGGAGGTCCCAGCCGCTGGACGACCGAACGATCCGGCGCGTGGGAAGGCGTGAAGCCGTGCCTGGTCGCCGAGGTCCAGTACGATCACGTGACAGGCGATCGTTTCCGCCATGGCACACGCTTCGTGCGCTGGCGGCACGACAAGAGCCCTCGTCAATGCACGCTCGATCAACTCAGGCACGAGGCGCGGCCGTCGAAGATGACGAAGTCGATTGCGGGGCGGAGGTGATGCGCACGGTGCTGCTGGATCGTGACGGCGTCGTCACGATCAACCGCAAGTACAATGTGAAGTCGCCGGCGGAGCTGTGCCTGATCCCCGGCGCAGCGAATGCCATTGCCCGGCTCAATCGCGAGCGCGTTGCCGTCGCACTCTGTACCAACCAGCCCGAGGTCGACGAGGGCATCATCCGCAAATGCGAGCTCGACGCCATTCATCACGCCTTGCAGACGATGCTGGCGCGGCACGATGCGTGGATCGATCTTATCCTGTGCTGCACGGACAATTTCCATTCTGAGCGGCGCAAGCCCTCTCCCGGCATGTTGTTCGAGGCCATGCGACATCTCGGCGCCAAGTCTGCAGATACGCCTTTCATTGGTGATCAGCCGAGCGACCTCGAAGCCGCGGCGAACGCGCACTGTCGACCGATCCTGGTGCGGACCGGCCTTGGCCGGCTCACTGAAAGAGGCTCCATTCCGCAATATGCCCGACCGGCCGCGATCTACGACGATCTCTCCTCTTTCGTCGAGGCCTGCTGTCATTAGTCGGCATGCTGGCCCGCTTCGACGGGTCGCCAGTCGATGCTGGAAACGCCCGGTTGCCGCTGCAGTTGATCGATGACCGCGGGAACGTCGTTTGGCGCCCTGCGGCTGCGCCATGTCAGACGGCAATGAACACGGCGCTTGTCCGCCCGGGTCAAAGCGAGCGTCGTCACCGTGTAGCCGGCCTCGCTGACAATCGAGCAGAGACGGTCTGTGGCCAGCCCTTCCTCGCCCACTTCGACTGTGAGTTCGGCATGATGTTGACGCTCCATCAAGGGTTCGAGCTTGACCACCAGGGCCAGCACGACAAAGGTGATGACGACCGTCGCGCCGCCCAGCAGGAAATATCCCGCCCCGAAAATGAGGCCGATCACCGTGACGATCCACAACGTCGCCGCGGTGGTCACGCCCATCACCAGGTCGCCGCGCTTCAGGATGGCGCCGGCGCCGATGAAGCCGATGCCGGACAGAATGCCGAGCGGGAACCGCAACGTGTCCATCATCGAGAAGGACGAACCATTCCTGCCGGTCACCGACAGAATCAGATTGGCTTCGATCATTGCACCGGCGGCGGCAACGCAGACGAGAATCATCGTGCGAAGGCCGGCGATTCGACCGCGCGTCCCTCGATCGAAACCGATAATGGCGCCGGCCACGACGGCGGCCGCCAGGCGAAGGAGAATGTCCGTGGTGGTGACGGTGGATTCCACCCATGGGGAACGCCGATACCGCCGCCGCGTTCCTCTTCCGCTACCGTCGCGTTCCTCTTCCTCTACCGCAAGGCGCGGAGGCGTTCCGGGCGGATCGGTTGGAGGGCGTTGCTCGGCTCCGGTCGGGCTTCACGCCAACAGGACGTAGAGCTCGGTCTCCAGCCTCGCGGGATCGACGTTGCGCCCGTCGCCGTAGATCTCCCAATTGACGCCGGCGGGCGTGAGCTTCTCGGCGCTGCACCAGCCGAACAGCGTTTCCCACGCCTTGGGCAAGCCATCGAACGGGCCGATCAGGAGAAAGAAGGCGGCGCGTCCGGCCGGCAGATCGGACGGAACGACCTCATCCCCGGCCGGGAACGGCCGTTCGACGATCGTCCCCATCTCCATCGGCAGCCTTCCGTTGGTGGGCGGCGTCCAGCGCGTGCAGGTGCGGCCAAGCGCGCCGACGTCCAGCGCCGGCAGGACCGCGTCGATCGTGGTGCGCGCCCTGCGCTGCGCCTGCGGGATCTCGCCGAACGGCACGTCGGCTTTGACGACGGCCGTGAGATGCCGTTCGACTGTCACGATGCGGCAACCGGTGCTCATCGATTCCATCCCTATTGGTTAACCATAAGGTTAACAAATAGGGCCATATCCGACATCGGTCAATCGGGCAGGGGATGTCGGGTTCGAGGCTAGTCGCGCCGGCGGGTGAATGCCTGGGCGGCCGCGATCAGCCAGGCGGTGACTGCCCACAGGGGAATGATGAAATAGGGTGCCGGGTCGGTCGTCATCAGCGTCTTGAGATGCGGCTGCCCCGCGAGCAGGCAGACGATCACCATCATGGCCGTCCCCTCGAACAGCCAGCGCGGCAAGGTCGAGGCCGCTTCACCGAGGGCGCGCTTCTTGGCCGAGCGGTAGGCGAGTGCGCCCAGGATCATGATCGGTGCGCCCACCAACATGCCCGATGCATCGGCTCCCTTGGAGAGACTGCCGAGCTCGCCGATCAGGCCGAAGAAGCCGAGGACAAGGGCAACCGACGAACCGAGATGCGTGAACAGGCCCAGACGCCGGCCGGGCTGGACCGATTGCAGCGGCTCGAGCCGCGCGGCTTTCAATTGATACAGCATCGCTCTCCCCCGAGGCGCGAGGCCAGGGAGTCTAGGGAGCGGGTGACGGCACAGCCATTCCGCTTATTGTATCAATTGGTTCCTGTCCGGGCACCGTTCAGCGGCGACATTGCAGCTGCATACTCGCGGCCTCCGCGACCTGCGCCAGTTCCGTCGCCGAAAGGGGCTTGGTGTCGGCCGCGATCTCGTAAGCGATCTGGTTGATCTCGAGGAAGTTCGCGAGCGTCGTGGAGCGGATGGCGAAGTTGACCTTCTGCGGGATGTCGCCCGTCGCGCGCGCGACGCGTATGGCGTCAAGCTTGCCCTCGATCACGCCGACGAGCCGGCCGTTTTCGTCGAGCACCGGACCGCCGCTGTTGCCGGCCTGGACCGAGGCCGAGATCTGGATGTAGCGGGAATCGTCCTGCAGGCCGGTGAGCGCCGTGACATTGCCGAGCGTGGTGTTGCCGAGCGACGACAGCACCGAGGAGAGCGGATAGCCGAACACCAGCACCAGCTCGGCAGGTTTCACCGGTACGCCAACGCGCAGCTTCAGATGATGGTCGCTCGGAGCGTCCGCCTTCAGCGCTGCAAGATCGTCGCTGCGGTTGGTGGCGATGGGCTTGGCAGTGCCGGTATCGACGCCATGCTTGCGCAGGCGGATTTCGCTGCAGCCGTCGGCGACGTGGTGGTTGGTGATCACGATGTCGGCGCCGATGAAGAAGCCGGTGCCGTTCCAAAGTCGGCCGCCCTTCGCCGCCGTGGCCGGCGGCGGATGATTGCCGCGCTCAGCGACCGCCGCCTGCAGGCGCTGGCGCAGCACTTCCGACGGTCGGCCGTTCGGGTGCTCGCCGAGACGTTCCTGGAACGCCGCGATAGCGGCCTGGGTGCGTGGGCCGACGACGCCGTCCGCGCCGCCGACGTCGTAGCCCAACCGGCCGAGCAGCGTCTGGATCGACACGACCAGCGGATCCGGCTGGGGTGCCGCGGCGACCGCGGGCGCAGGGGCTGTTGCCGCGGCCGGCGGCGGAGGGGAAGCGACCACGCCATCCATGACGGCGGCGCAGAAGGCGGGCGTGTAGCCGCGGCGCTGTGCCTCCACCACCCAATCGACGTAGGCCTTGTTCTGTTCCCAGATGGCAGGATTGCGAGCGCCGCTGATCGCTGCCCGGCAGATCGACCGTGCCGGCACCGTGGCCATGTCGCTGGCATCTGCCGGCACGAAGGCCGCTGGCGCAGCGATCGCCATCGCCGCCACGACCATCGTCCGTGCGAACGCAAGGCCGAAGGGTCGCGCTGCTCGTGGATCCATGATTGCCTCTCCCCCGGAATTATTTGACCGGATCGGGAGAGCCCGATCAACGCGCAGCGTCGTGACGAACGGGTGACGCGCCCTTGGCGGTCACGCCATGCCGTTGCCGTGCCGGGTGTTCCAGTAACGGGAGAGGGTGCGTGCGTCGCCGGCAAAGAGGTTGCGGTCGCAATGGGTGACGCCGGCCACGGTGCGGCTGGGTTCACCATAGGCGCCGTCGCCAGCCTGCTGGTTGGCGGTGTACTGCCAAAGTCGCCAGCCGCGGTCGGCCCAGGCGTACGGCACTTCCGGCTGTTCGCGATAGTCTGCGAGCCAGAGGTCGCAGCGCGCCAGCACCGAGCCCGGCATCACCGGCTGCGGCAGGCTCATGCGGGCGCGACCGTAGCGCTCGCCATTGGCCCACGAGGGGTGGGTGTAGACGAGTGGCAGGCGGCCGGTCTCGCGCCGGATCGTCTGCACGAACGCCTCGGCCTGGGCGAGCGTCATGGTGTTGCGCGGATTGGGATCGTTGGGCTCGAAGTCGAGCGCCATCAAGGTCGACGGTCCTGGCTGCGCGGCGGCAAGGAACGCCATCGCCTGATCGTGCCCCGAATATTGCCGGGTCCCGAAGTGGTAGGCGCCCCACAACAGGCCCGCCCCCTCGGCCTGCGGCCGCCGCACGGCGTAGGACGCGTCGACCCAGTCGCCACCCTCGGTCGCCTTGTGCACCACGGCCAGGATGCTGCTGTTGCGGATCGAGGCGAAGTCGGAGACCTCGACCATGTGGCTGATGTCGATCACCGCATCGAGGCCGGTGGTCGAACCTGGCGAGGCCGGCAAAGCCGACGTTGGGCGCTCCGCAGTCTCCGAGGGCACATAGTAGGACGGGACGCTGCCGGCCGGCACAGCGTAAGTGGGGGCGGCGGCCTGGCGTCGCGCCCCGCATCCACCCAAGGCGGCTGGTATTGCCAAACCAGCCAATCCCCCGATTATCCTTCTACGAGAGAACATTAGGACGATTCTCTCTTAAGTAGGTCGAAAAGGCAATCGCTCCGGCACACCGCCTCCAGGGCCGCGTGGTCGCAGCACCTGCAAACGCTCATGACGTGTGCGGAGGATCGCGTCCGCTTGCGAGGCCCGTCTGGCGGCGAGGCGCGACCGCGTCTCCGGCATGCGTGGGCCGATGGTCCTCGCTCGGTCGTCCTGCCGGCGCTCGGTCGTTCTACCGGCGTTTCTGGCCGCCGCCATGGAGCCGATAGAGCCGAGCTATGCCCATGTGCCGCAAATCGGGTGCGCCTCAAATCGAGTGTGCCGTAAATCGAGCCCTGGTGATCCTGCTGCCTGCACGCCGATGACGGTCGCGCCGGCCATTCCACCCTCATCATTTTCACAGCCATCATGGCGGCGGACACACACTACGCCGTGGGCATCACGCCGGCGGACACCGCTGCGGCAGACACTACCGGCACCACCTCCGCGGCCACCGCGTCGGCGGCCCACCACGTCAGACACCACGCCGGCAGGCACTACGTCGGTGGACGCCACGCCGGCAGCCATCACGTCGGCAGCCATCGCGTCGGTGGCCACCATGTCAGACACCGCGTCAGCGGCCACCACGCCGGCAGACACCATGCCGGTGGGCACTCTGCCAATGGACACCATGCCGGCGGGCGCCTGGTCCGCGCCTGCACGGTGGCGACAGTGCTCCGTCAGGCGCACGCCTGTCGGTTGTGGTCGGCGGACGGTAACAATCGAGTGATCTGGGGATAATTCCGGGCGATTGACACCAAACGACCCCGGTGAGGAAACACACGTTACAAGCGATTGGGCTATAGAATACGTGTCGGTCGGGAGGGGTCCCGGTCGGCAGCGAGATTGGTGTGTGGGTTTCGTCCGCGCCGGCAGGCAAGGGCGAAGGGGGCTGGCCAAGGGCGAGGAGCGCATGGGCTCGCCCTTGGCCGCCGCAAAGCTTGGGGTTGTCTCATGGCGTTGATCGCTTGCGCGCTGGTGTGTGGCCACGCGCTCCCGGCTGGCCAGCCGGGTTCTGCTTTCTGAGGGGGCGGCAGCATGCGTCTCCTGGGAATCTTCACGCTCTGGCTGACCGTTGGTCTGATCGCGACCGGCCTGGTGGCGGGCACGCTGCAGCATGTTGCCGCCGATGCCGAGGCGGGCGAGCAGACGGCGGCTTATGTACCGCCCAAGGCGCCGCCCATGAGCTTCCTCGGCACGATGCCGGTGAGCGCCGACCGGCGCTAGCGCCCGGCGGGGCGGATGCGGCACGGGCGGGAGAGCACGGCCGGATCGAAGACCCCGACCCTGCCCGGGCACGAGGTCCCGCAACTTCATGGCATCGTGGCCGGCATGGGCGGTATCCAGCGCCAACCCCGGCCTGCCGGTCGGTGGCGGCGGATGGTCTGCGCCAGCGAGAAGCCATCCATCGGGCCGGGACTAAGAAGTGCGGGTCAGGGCTGCGTCGCAGTCGGCCATGTTTGGCGGCCCTGGCCGTATCGTTGGGCGTCTGCATTTTTCCGTTCTCGGATCGACAGCCTTGAGATCACGGCCCCTGAAATCACAGCCCTTGAGATCACGGTCCTTGAGATCACAGCTCCTGAAATCAATGCCGGGCACCGATGGGTCTGTTGTGCCGTTCTCAACAGACAGCGTGCAAAACGGCGGCTGAACGGGGCACAGCGAGCACTCTCAATGACGGCAAGACCGCGAATGACGGCAAGACCGCGCCGACGGTCGGCACGCGCCGTGCCCAGACCCCGCGTGCCAGGAAGGAAACCGACCCCAGGACTGGCCCGGGCAAAACGGCCCGGGCTCCTGCTGTTCGCGGGGCCTGCTCGGGGTCGGCGTGCCGGCATCGACAAATAAGTGAAACACAGTCCGGTTAGCTGGAGGGGATGACCCAGACCTATCAGCAGATCGCGCTCGGCCTCGTGTTCGCCATCGCGCTCGGCGCCATGATCGGCATCGAACGCCAATGGCGGCAGCGGCTGGCCGGGCTCAGGACCAACACGCTGGTGGCCCTGGGTGCGGCGAGCTTCGTCGTATTCTCCAGCCTCTATCCCGGCGAGGCGAGCCCGACCCGCGTCGCGGCGCAGGTCGTATCGGGCATCGGCTTCCTGGGCGCCGGCGTGATCTTCAAGGAGGGCCTCAATGTCCGCGGCCTGAACACCGCGGCGACGCTCTGGTGCTCGGCCGCGGTCGGCATGCTGGCCGGCAGTGGCGCGCTCGTCCCGGCGGCGATGGTGGCGGCAAGCGTGGTCGCGGTGAATCTCCTGCTGCGGCCGCTGGTCAGCCTGATCAACCGCCAGCCGCTCGCCACCGTCGAGTCGGACGTGCAATACGCGGTGAGCGTGGTCTGCCGTGGCGTGGATGAGGCCCATATCCGCGCCCTCCTGTTCCAGGGCATCCATAGCGGCCACCTGCACCTGCGGGAGCTGGACAGCGTCGATATCG
Organism: Pseudomonadota bacterium; assembly: GCA_018242505.1. Classification (GTDB taxonomy): domain Bacteria; phylum Pseudomonadota; class Alphaproteobacteria; order Reyranellales; family Reyranellaceae; genus Reyranella. The sequence continues at coordinate 20,274 of JAFEBU010000017.1, read as the reverse complement.
ACGGCACTGACCGGGTCGAGGTCACGGCCGCCGTCACCGGCTCCGGAGCGAACAACGCGGCGCTGGAGCAGATCGTCGGACGACTCAGCCTCGAGGCCTCGGTGAGCGCCGCGCGCTGGCGGATGAACGACCCATCGCCAGGAGAGAGTTGAACAGCCCCCAACTTTTCTCGATCATCCACGATCGGGGGTGAGGGGGGAACGCCGTGACCACACGTCGTGGGCGAGGGCTGTGGCGCTGGCCGCTGCCGACCAGGCTCAGCAAGGTGCCGCTGCGGCACTGGACGGTGCTCGCCATGGTGATCTTCGCGGTGCTTGGCGCGGTGACGGCCTATCGCGGGGCGCGGACAGAGCAGGACACGGTTGCGATCGCCGAGAAGCTGGCGCAGGGCGAGCTGATCGAGGTCGGCGAGCGCCAGAGACTGCAGACCCAGACCGCCTCGGCGGCAGGGCTGTGGGCGCGCGAGGATGCCGTGTGGTGGGCGGGCCAGGCCCTGGCCAAGAGCGCCGAGAGCGCGCGGCGAGACAAACGCCTCGACGAAGCTGCGTGGCTCACCATGCGCGCGCAGGAAGAATTCGCGGCGGCGCGTGCGATCAAGCACGTCCGCGACGAGTTCGCGTCGAGGACGTTGCCGGTCGACAAGGAGAACCTGCGCGTCGCGGCGGCTCTCTCGGCTATGGGCTTCGGCACGTTCGTCCATTTCCAGGCAGCCGAGGCCGCGGGCCACGCCGCCGAGACGAAAGAGCATGTGCCGGCCAGGCCTTCGGCTGCGACATGCCATCAATCGACCGGAATGGAACTGTCGCAGGTCTGGTGCGGAACCCGCGCGCGGCTGGAGGATCTGCACGGCCATGTCCGGACCTCGTCGCTGGTCGTGGCGGCCTTCGTGCTGGCGCTCACGTTCTTCACGATTTCCGACGCCAGCGCCAAAGCGCGCTGGCCGCAACTGAAATGGTGGTTCCTGTGCGTCGGGCTGGTGGTGGGTGCGACCGCGCTCGTCGTCGTCCTGGTGCGGGACGACGGCACGGCCTGGCCGTGGCTGGTGGGCGCGCTGGTCGCCACGCCGCTCGCCTGGCTCGGCCTGCACTATGCCGTGGCCTATGCCGAGCGGAAGCATTGGGTGCATCCGGAGAAGGGCGAGGGCTCCGTTCATTCAGAGGAGGTCGCCTTCGAGCGCGCAGCATTGCGGGCGCCGGTGCTGGGGCACCATATCGAACACTGGTTCGGCATCGTCACGATCGTGTTGATTGCAGCGATGGTGTTCGTGAGCGCGGCGGTCGGCTGGGGTTACAGCGTCGCCAGCACCCACGCCGATGCCGATGCCCAGGAGGCCCGCAAGGCGGCAGCCGAGATGGTGATCCGCGGCGCCCTCTTCGCGTCGCGCCAGAGCGAGCTGGTGCGCGAGCTCGCCAGCACCGCCGAGCGCCGCGTGCGGCTCGGTCTCGCGAACCAGCGTGTGCAGCTCGCCAAGTTCGCCGGCACGATGAAGGCCCAGCATGACGACGAGGAAACGCGCCATGCGAACGAGCTGCGGAGCTACCGGGCGCAGTTCTCCGATCTCGAGACACTCATGGATTCCGACACGCTGAGCGTCGAGGGAGATCCGATGCACCCGAGCCGCTTGTTGTGGCAGTTCCTGCGGGTGCCCTCGACCGATGTGCCGCCGCAGACCGATCAGGCGCGCGACTGGCGCAAGGCCGACGAGCGCAGCCAGCGCAGCCGAAACGTCTATGAAGCCTTCGCGCAGTGGGATCTCAACAGCGGCCGGAGCGTGGCTTGGCGCAACACCGCCACGCGGCTCCTTGCGGCCCTCACGATCTTTGCCATCGCACTCTATTTTCTCGGCCAGGCGCTGGCCATGGAGCCGACACGCAGCGGCTATGTCCTGCTCACCGCGGGCATCGTCTTCGGCTGCTTCGGCGTCGGCTCCAGCCTTGTCTCCGCCTATCCGATGGTTCGCCTGTCCGGCCTCGACGAGGCGACGCCGCAGCAACTCGAGGCGGTGCTGGCGAAGACCAAATGTCCGGCGGTCTATTCGGAGTTCTCCAGCGGGCCGGAGCGGCGGTACGAACTCGCCGCGTATTTCTTCGGGGTCGGCACCGCCATCGGCGACACCTGGTCCGACAATGGCGATCTCGAGCGCGCCGAACGATACTTCAAGTGTGCAGTGGCCCTGAACGGCGACTTCGCCTACGCGCGACTGAAGCTCGCTGTCGTGAAGTCGAAGCTGGCCTCGCTCGATCTCGGCGAGCCCTATTTCGGCCTGCCGGCACGCGACAAGGTGCAGGGTATGGCCGACCTGATGCGGGCGCGGGACCTTTTGCAGCGAGCCGGCCTCGATCTCTCCACCGACCAGCGCAGCTCGCTTGCCTACGAAATGGCGCTTAACGCCCTGATCACGCGCGACGAGGAGGCTCTCGTCCGTGCCGACGCGATCGCGCAGGAGACGCTCGACCTGGTGACGGGAGGCAGGATCCTGGCGCAACCGGAAACCGCGGCGCTGCTCGATTTCAACCTCGGCTTCGTGCGGCTGGCGCGTGGCCGGTTCGACGAGGCGCGCAAGGACTACAAGGCCGGGCTCGCCGTCGAGACGGGCAATGCCTTCCGGGTATCTTCGCTCACCGACCTCGAGACGGTGTGGCTGCTGCGCTGCGAGGATGCCGCGACGGCAGCCGGCACGAAGTTCGACTGTGCGGGCTTGCGCGGCGCGCTGGTCGACATCCGCAGGGCCATGCTCGCCCGGCAGACGAGTGGCGGGCAGCCGTCGCAGGCAAGGGTGAAATCGCGGGATGACTTCAGGGTCTCGGCGACGGCCAATCACCTGTTCGCGGATCTGCGCGGCGTCGATCCCGAGACCGACGATCTCTGGCTCGTCTGGTCGAGGCTGGAGCCGGGCTGGGAACTGTGGCGGACATTGCAGAGGGTTTCTCAGCCGGTCACGGCGCCAAGCAAGCAGGATGACACGGTGGTCATGAACGCGGGCACGCTGAGGGTTCGGCGCTCGTTCCTGGGATCCTACAGGGGCAGCAAGACCTGCCTTGCGGAGGGCCACTATCGTGCCGATCTCTATTCGCACGGGACGTTGATTGCGACTCGCCCTGTCGATCTCGCGATGCCGCAGATGAAGGCGGCCCGCTTTCCCGAGCTCAACCTGCATCTTTGCCTGCCTCCCGGCTGGACCGTGATCCCCGAGAAGGCGAAGGCGGCGGAGCAGCGCGGCAACTATGGCGTCGTCCGCGGCGTGAAGAACGGTGCGGACAAGGTGGCCGCTTTCGTCTTCAGCTTCTACCTGCCGACGAAGTCCGACGGCCTCACCTCTTGCCTGGTCCCGTCCAACGCCCTGCGCTGCGCCATCTCCTCGCTCACGAACATCAAGCTGATTTCGGGCAACGAGCCGCTGCTGGCTCTCGGGGACCTGTCCGCCTCGGTCGACCGCCGCGCGCTCGTCCATCGCATCTGGACGACCCAGGACGGCGGTGTGCACGCCATCATCGTCCGGGCCGATTCGGGAACGGTCGACGAGCTGCGGAACCTGCTCGAATCGGCCGAGACCATCTACGACGAGAAGGACATCGACACGACCCTGCAGCCCAGATAGCACCGCGCCCGATACGATTGAAACAAATCGAAGCCACCGCAGACACAATCCGTACAGGGCGATGGGCTATAGAAATGCCTGCCGACCGGGAGGGGTCCCGTCGGTTTTGATGTGGGAGCCGGCGAAGGGGCGAAGGGGTTCGCTCCGCTGACCGGCGGGAAACTTGGGGTGTCTCATGCGACTTTTTGCAATCCTTTCGATCTGGGTGATCGGTGGCCTGGCTGCCACCAGCGCGCTTTCGGCCACGATGGAGCAGCTGCTCGTCCCGGCCGCCAGCATCACCGCCGAGGCGTCGACCTACACGCCGCCGGCCCTGACCTCCGCAAACTTCGCCATCGATCCCGCGCCGCGGTCGTGATCCAAAGAAGCGCGCGATTTTCATCGCGCGCTTCGATCGGCGCTTGACACGCCGCTTCCCAACTTCCGCATATCGGGGAGATGGCGAAGCGCAGGGCAAGGCGACCTGTTCAGTTCAAATCGACGATCGCCGCCGCCATCTGTGCACGCTTGGCGGCGGGCGAGACGCTGCGCACGATCTGCCGCGATCCGTTGTTGCCGGCGGAGGAGGTGGTGCGCGGCTGGGCGATCGACCGGCCGGCCTTCGCCGCCGAGATGAGGCGGGCGCGCGAGATCGGCTATGCGACGCTGGCCGACGAGCTGCTCGAGATCGCCGACGATCGCTCGGCCGACACCTACATCGACGACAAGGGCAAGCCGCGCTCCGACGCCGAGGCGATCCAGCGCTCGCGATTGCGCATCGAGACGCGCAAATGGCTCCTGGCCAAGGCGTTGCCGCGCCTGTGGGGCGACAAGCCCGAAGCGGGTGAGGGGACGAGCGGTCCGTTTCCGCTCGAGGCGCTGGTGCTGGGCAGCCTCAAGCCGCGGTCGGGGTCGGGCAAATGACGGCGCGTGCAGCCAGCCGTACCGGGCGCCCGATCCTCAGTCGCGCCGAAGCGGCGGCGGACAAGATCCGGCTGTGGCGGGAGAAGCCGCAGGTCTTCGTGCGCGAGGTGTTGGGCGTCACGCCCGACGCCTGGCAGGACGAGGTGCTCGCCGCATTCCCCCATCGGCAGCGGCTCGCAATGAAAGCCTGCAAGGGGCCGGGCAAGACTGCGGTCGAGGCGTGGCTGGGGTGGAACTTCCTGCTGACGCGCCCGCATCCCAAGATCGCCGCGATCTCGATCTCGTCCGACAATCTCGCCGACAATCTCTGGGCCGAGATGGCGAAGTGGCGCCAGCGTTCGCCGCTCCTGCAGGCCACCTTCGAATGGACCAAGAACCGCATCTTCGCGCGCGAGTTTCCCGAGACCTGGTGGATGTCGGCGCGCTCGTGGACGCGCAGCGCCGACAGCCAGGCGCAGGGTCAGGCGCTGGCGGGGCTGCATGCCGACTACATCCTGTTCATCCTCGACGAGTCGGGCGGCATTCCCGATGCCGTCATGGCCTCGGCCGAGGCGGCGCTCGCAAGCTGCGTCGAGGGCCACATCGTGCAGGCCGGCAACCCGACGCATCTCGAAGGTCCGCTGTGGCGGGCCTGCACGTCGGAGCGCGCGCTGTGGCATCTCACCGAGATCACTGCCGATCCCGACGACCCCAGGCGCACGCCGCGTGTGAAGTCCGAATGGGCACGCGAGCAGATCCAGAAATACGGCCGCGACAATCCCTGGGTGCTGGTGAACGTGTTCGGCCGCTTTCCGCCGGGATCGCTCAACGCGCTGATCGGGCCGGACGAGATCGCCGATGCGATGGAGCGGCGCTATGAGGCCGCGGCCTACGACGATGCCGGGCGCGTGCTGGGCGTCGACGTCGCACGCTTCGGCGACGATGCTTCGGTGATCTTCCCGCGCCAGGGGCTGCAGGCCTTTCCGCCGGTGCGGCTGCGCAACCTCGACGGCCCGCAGGGCGCAGGCGCCGTCGCGCGCAAATGGATGGACTGGCAGGCCGACGCCGTGTTCATCGACGACACCGGCGGCTTCGGCGCGGCGTGGATCGACAATCTCCGCCTGCTCGGCCGCTCGCCGATCGGCATCGGCTTCGCGCAATCGGCCAACGATGCCGCCAAGTACGCCAACAAGCGCGCCGAGATGTATTTCGAGGCGGTCGAATGGATCAAGGCAGGCGGCGCGCTGCCGGGGCGCAACACGCCCGGCCTCGCCGAACTCGCCGCCGCGCTGACGCAGACCACCTACAGCTTCCGCGGCGACCAGCTCCTGCTCGAACCCAAGGAGCAGGTGAAGCTGAAGCTCGGCTACTCGCCCGACGACGCCGACGCCTTCGCGTTGACCTTCGCGCAGCCGGTCCTGAAGCAATGGACGCGCGCGGTCGATTTCTCACGCTTGAAGCGAGGGATCGTGTAGAGACCACAACTATTAGTAGGTTGAATGGAGAAATCTATCGGCTAGATTGAGCGTCAACTGAGAGGTTGCGGCGCGAATGGTCAGGTCCAAACGTTTGCTATCCATCCTGGCGGCCGCCGCGGCCGCGAACCTCGTCGGGTGTTATCCCCTTCGGCCGTACGAGATTTCGCACAGCTACTCCTGGAACCGCCAGACCTTCGACTATCGTCCGCCGATCAATACGTGGGCAGAAGATCCCCGGATGGCGCAAAGTCTCAAAATGACTGTCGAACGTCGGCGGAGCAAGACGCCGGATCAAAGCGACGCGGACATCGTCGCGTCGATATTGGAGGACTCGGGCTTTCGCTGTGTCTCGCGCCGGGAGCCTCCTGGCTGCAGGGAGTGCCAGACCTGCGGCAAGGTCGAGACGGGGTATGCGAGCTCCGCGGAAATGCCCGAAGTAGACGGGCGCCGACAGGCCATGGGGAAGATCGAGACAATGGTGTATGTCGGGCCGGGATCCGCGGTGAGGGTGCTCACCTACTGGAAGCGGCCTCCGGTGCAATTGCAATCGTCGCCGTGACCGCGGCGATTACTGCAGGTACGGCCTGACATCGACGATCGGCCTCGGCTTCACGCCCGGCGGCACCAATTCAGTGCCATCATGACGATAGTAGCGATAGGGCAGCTCGGGCCTGTCGTCGTAGAAGGAGAAATTGACGAGATTTGCATCGACAGGCTGCCGATTGGTGACGTTCAGGAAGGGCCCGATTACCCATCGCCCGGTCTTGTCGATGTAACCGAGAAGAACACGCGTCGGCCCAGTCTTGGGCAACTCCATGCGAGGGTTTGGGAGTTGTTCGGCGGGCCTGATGCCGAAACGAAAATAGGCCAGTCCGCCGGTGATTCTCGGTTGGCACGGGAAGGCGATTCTTCCTGTCGTGTTGATATAGGCAAGACCGGCGCAGCCTCCTGCGGCGGCCATACCTTCGCGAAACTGACCGGGAAGCCATGGTATGTCCCTCGGCACGACCGCTGCCTTCTCGATATCGAGTCGTTCGCCTTTCAGGTTTACGTAAAATGCATCCCAGGTGGATTTGCCATCTCCTTTCACGACGCCGACCCATCCTTCACTGAATTCTCCGACGGCCGCATAAATCGGCGGCACGACGAACTGCCCTTTTCGGTCGATCAATCCCCACTTGTCCCCCTTCGCCACCGCGGCATATTCGTGGGAAATGGCGCCGACACCGTCGAACTCCTCCCTCAACGGCGTTTTGCCGGTTGGGTCGAACAAGCCCCATTTGCCTTTGCGCGTCCCATCGTCGTAGTCGGGACTGACGAGGAGAAAGTTAATCGATCCACCTTCTGCCGCCCGGAACCAACCGGCGTGAATCGGTTTGCCGGTGCGCGTGACAATAAAAACATGCGGGGCTTCCCGCGGGCCTTGATTGAGGCGGAGCACGATCGGCCCGTCGTCACTCAAGCTGATATCGTTGTACTCCGGTTTCACGACCCATTTCCCGGTCTTGTCGCGAACGCCCAGTTTCCGGCGGTAGGGATCGTCGCCCGTTGACCCGAGGGCGAGACCGTTGCGAAAGGGCGAGAGCTCTTCGGCGGCGTTGGTTTCCAGCCCGGGGCCGATCGTGATGGCGCCCTTCCGGTCGATGTAACCCCAGCTTCCCTTGGTGACTTCGACGGCGGCCAGACCGTCGGAGAAACGCTTGACCGAAACGAACTGCGGCCGGATCGCCAAGTTGCCGGCCTTGTCGACGAAGCCCCACCGGCCTCCATCGGCTTCAATTGCAGCCAGGCCTTCCGAGAACGGCGTGGCCGAAACGAACTGGGGCTTGATCACCCAGGCGCCGCCGAGATCGATGTAGCCGCAATAATAGCGCGGCCCTTGCACCTTGATGCCTTTGGCGGCAGCCTCCTGCGCCCGCTGATGCGAAACCTCGAACTTGAAGGCGAGGTTGCCGTCGGGCGTGTCCGAAACGAAGCAGTAGGGATAGAGCGCCCGGTCGTCCGCCATCGCGGGCATTGCGAGCGTGAGCGACAGCAGCGCGAGGACAACGGCAGTCTTGATCCGCATTGGGGGATGTTCCTATGGATTGTATAAGATACTAGAATTTCACTGAATGATTGTAAAGTTGTCGGGGGAACTTGACGTTCCAGTTCCTAAATTCTTAGAGGAAGAGGCCGATGGCTCCCAACAGCGAGGCTCGGCATGCCCAACCCGAATGATCTGTCCTATGGCGACACGCACCCGGACGCGCCGCCCAACACGTTCCCGACACCTGCCCATCCCGGCAGGCCATCGCAAGACGTGGATCTATCCAAAATGGCGAGCGGCAGTCTGCAGGCGCCGCGCAATGATCAGTTGCCAGACAATGAAGACGGCGAATGGAGCATCGACTATTACTATCATCCGATAGCGCATCGCGGCCACGCTTACCCGGTGCTCATCGATCCGCAAGGGCGCGTTCGTGAGGAGCTGCATGGGCTGGCTTACGACCGAAATACCGGCGAGATAACCTCGATGGGCAGGGACGGGAGTGCGTTGGTGGGTTTGCGGTGGCGGAATCTCAAATACCAGACCAACACCAATGATCATTATTTGGGCGGGGGGCAGCAGCTCATCGGTAACGCCTTGACCGGAAGCTATCGTGACATCGTGCAAGGCCTCTGGCGCAGAGCCTTGACGGCCGCCGACCAAATCAACAAGAAGGACTTCGACTACAAAGCTCACGATCCTGCCTACGAGCTGGGCAGCGCGAGCGGTGGCCAGATCCAGAACAGCAACTCGGTCGCCAATACGCTCGGCCTTGCAATGCAAGTCGAGCCCCATTGCCGCCTTGGCAGCCTGGCCTGCAATCAGGGATGGCAGCGTAAATTTCCAGGGATGAACAACGACCTGCTCGATCCCAATTACCGCCCTTACAGGTTCCCCGTCACAGCGGTCGAAAATCCCGACCTCCGCCAGGGGAGTGCGCCCTAGCGCCCCGGCCGGGTGCTCAGCTCTCGAAGATGAGGCAGGTCGTCGTGCCGTGGACGAGCAGGCGGCCGTCCCTGTCGGTCACGCGACCTTCGGCGGTGCCGACGCGGCGGCCGCAGTTGATGACGATGCCCTCGGCCCGGATCGGCCCGGTCTGGGGCGTGATCGGGCGCACGAACGAGATCTTGAACTCGAGCGTCGTCGAGCCCATGCCCTTGTCCAGCGTCGACTGGATGGCGAGCCCCATGCAGCTGTCGAGCATGGTGGCGGCGAGGCCGCCATGCACCGTGCCCGACGGATTGAGATGGGTGTCCTTCGGTTCGGCCGTGACGACGACACGTCCTTTTTCCGCCTCGACGACATCGTAACCCAGGGTCCTGGCGATGGTGTTGAGCGGCAGCGTGCCGTCGGCGAGTCCCTGGACGAATTCCAGGCCGGTCATCTCCTTGCGCTTGTCGGCGCTCACGGTCCCATAGCTTTTGACGGCCCTTCCGTTCGGCATCGCTACTCCTTCCAGGGTCTTTCCCTTGCCTCTGGATGATTTCTCGATCCGACGGATTTGTCTCGCGACTTTCGGACGTCTTTGGGTCCGTATGAGGAGCGGAGAGGTATTATGCGCCAACCGGCCTGCCGGCGTCGGCGAGGATGCGGCCGCCGATCAGCACGAACGAGATGCCGGCGGCGCGTTCGATCCAGTGACGCATCCTGGCAAAGCGGCGCATCACCGGCGCCGACGACATGAAGAGCGAGACGATCGAGTACCAGCCGAGCGCGCTCGCCACCACGAGTGCGATCATCAGCACCATCAGCCAGCCGGGCGTGCTGGCGGTGACGGCCGTCGCGAACACGCTGGCGAACAGCACGATCGCCTTGGGATTGGTGAGCGTCACCAGGAAGCCGAACACAAGCGCGTTGCCGCGGATCTTGCCGGGAGCCAGGTCGCCGCGCGGCCCGTCGTCGCCCATCGCTGCATCGGGCTTGGCGCGCAGGAGCCGGATGCCGAGATAGACAAGGTAGGCGCCGCCCAGAACACGCACGGTCCAGGTGAGCCACTGGTATTCGACCAGGATGGTCGAGAGGCCGAGAAGGCTCAGCGTCGCATAGAGGCCGAGGCCGGTCGAGACGCCGAGCGTCGTCAAGAGCCCGCCACGCGTGCCGCGCGTGATCGAGGAACGCACCACGGCCACGAAATCCGGACCCGGCAGGATCAGGGCCGGGATGAAGATGCCGAACACCGGCAGAAGGACGGTCATCGCATGCATGATCGAAGGCCTACGGCGAGTCGACGCGGCACTGGACCGAATCGACGAAGGTCTGGCTGCGCGGGCCGTAGATCACCATGCCGACGCGCTCGCCGCCGGCCGTCGGCGGCAGCAGGCCGCGCGTGCGCTCGACAGGGTGCCCGCCGTTGTCGAATTGGCAGGCGATGATCGGGGAAAAAGTGCTGGCCGAGTTGTTGTTGAGATACAGCACGGCGCGCCAGCGCCGGCCCGGCACGACGTTCAGCGAGATATGATCGATCTCCACCAGAGGCACCGTCGGGCCGGCCGTGATCGGCACGGTGCCGACATGGCGCGTGGGCACCGTCTGGTCGACCGAGCCTCGCGCGGTGGCGACCTGCTTGCTCGGATCGAAGGCGCGCTCATTGGGGCCGAGCGGCTTGCCGTCCTCGCCAACATTGGCCGGCGTCCAGACCTGGCCGGTCTTGGGATCGCGGAAGGCGGGCTCGTTGGGCATCGGCTGTGGCACGGCGTTGATCTGCGGTCGCGGCGCCTGCGCGTACGCGCCGTGATTTGTGCCGAACGCCAACAATCCGGCCACGCTCGCGAACGTGGCCGAGACGATCAGCCGTCGGGAATGATCGATCATGTCTGCCTCCATCCACCCATTGTTTGCCGAGCGATGCCCGAAGGCAACGTTGTTCGTCAAAGCAATCCCGATTGGCTTGACGATCCGCACGAGCGCTGCCAGTTTTCCGGCCGTGGTTCCCGCAAGGGATGAAAAGGGAACGCGGTGAATGCCGCGGCTGCCCCCGCAACTGTGAGCGGTGAGCGCTCGACTGTGATGCCACTGGAGCGCTGATCGTTCCGGGAAGGTGGTCGAGAGCAAGGACCCGCGAGCCAGGAGACCTGCCACACGCCGCGGTCACGCGCGAACGCATCGGGCGGGGTGTCCCGGTGGGAAGATTGGCTCGTCGTCGCCTGCGATCGGGTGGCGCGGACGGTCGACAGTTCGCGGTGACGGATGTTGTGCCGCGAGTCCGTCGTGTCTGCTCCGCCCTCAACCCCTGCCGATTCCATCGATCCGCTCGAGCTCTACGCTGCGGCAATCGACAGTTCCGACTATGTGATGCACGTCGCGCCCGTGGTGCGCCGGCTCGCGCCGCCGATCGGCGCCCTGCTCGATGTCGGCGCAGGCGGTGGCCAGCTCGGCGCCGCGCTCCGCAAGCCGTCCTGTCCCTGGACCGCAATCGAGCCGTCGCCGGCGATGCGCTCCAGGCTGGCGGCCTTGCCGCAGCCGCCGCGGATCGTGGCGCAAGGCTGGGAACAGGCCGACGTCGCCACTGCCGCACATGATACGGTGCTGGCCGCGACCACGCCGGCGCTGTTCGACAGCGAGCGCTTCCTTGCGCGCTGCCGGCGTTGGGCGCGGCGCACCGTCGTGTGGATCGTGCCGGCGCAGGCGGGGCCGCGCGGCATCTGCTTCGCCGGCTGTCTGCCGCGCGAATGGCACGGCGAGGACGAGACGCCGGGTGTCGATCTCGTGCTCGATCGCCTGCCGGCGTCGATGCGGCCGGACGCCTTCGCCTTCGCGTCCTGGACCTTCACCGGCATCGTGCGGGATCTCACGCGTCTCTCCGCATGGCTCGCCGATCGGCTGGGCTGGGCCATGTCGGACGCGCGCCGCGCCATGCTCGTTCGCCATCTCGAAGCGCAGGCGAAGGCACATTCCGAAGGCCATCGTCTCGACATTCCACGCAAGTCTGCCGTTCTCGTTTGGGGGAGATCATGAGTGTATTCAACAATTTCCTCCCCTTCGTGAAAGCGAAGGGGAGCTGTCGGCATCTGACGCGGACGGAGGGGGCAGGGCAGGTTGCAGCTTCCGACCCGTCCACCCGCGAGAACGCGGGCTCCTTTCCCTTGCGGACTCCGCAACGGGGAAGAAGGAATTCTGTCGACCGACGGATTGCCGGGTCTCTTGCCGTTGCAATTGCCTCGGTCTCCATGCCCGCGGCCGCGCAGCAACCGGCATCGACGATGATGCCCGAGACCGTGGTCACGGCGACCGGGCGGCCCGAGCCCGTGACCAACCTCGCAAGCACGGTGCAGGTGATCGACGGCGACAAGATCACCAAGTCGACGGCCAAGTCGGTGACCGATCTTCTGGCCGAGAACGCCGTCGGCTTCATGAGCCAATGGACGCAAGGCCAGACCTCGATCAACATCCGCGGCGGCGCGACGGAAGGACAGGGTCGCGATTTCAAGAGCGAAGTGCTGATCCTGATCAACGGCCATCGTGCCGGTACCGCCAACATCTCCAAGCTCTCGGCGGCCGACGTCGAGCGGATCGAGATCGTGCGTGGGCCGGCCTCGGTGGTCTACGGCAGCCAGAACATGGGCGGCGTGATCAACATCATCCTCAAGACCGGACGCACTGCGCCCGGAACGCTGGTCGAGATGGACGCGGGCTCATTCGGGCTGATCGACGGCAAGGTGCAGAACGGCGGCACCTACAAGGGTGTCGACTGGTATCTCGGTCTTTCCGGCGGCAAGCAGGACGACTACCAGGTGGGCGGCGGCCAGGTGGAGCTGAACACCGCGTGGAGCCGCATGGGCGGCACCGGTGCGCTCGGCTGGCAGATCGACGACGACAACCGCGTCGACATGACGATCCGCACCGACGGCGTCTACAACACCGGCTTTCGCGGCTCGAGCGCCAACATCTTCGCCTTCGATACCCGCTACAACCAGTCGATCGACATCAGCTACAATGGCAAGACGCCGGACGGGCGTGGCCATCTCTTCGCACAGGGCTACTATGTCCAGGACGTGGATGATCTCAACAACCCGTCGCCGCTCAGCAACCTCAACTCGCTGGCCTCGCGCACCTGGACCGATCACAACCGCCGCCAGCTCGACATCGAAGGCGTGCGCGTCCAGCCGCGCTACAAGATCTGGCCGTCCAACGAGCTGCTGGTCGGCGTCGACTGGGAGCGGACCTGGATCACCTCGTCTCGTTTCCGCGCCGGCGGTCCCGCGGTGACGCAGCTCTCGCCGCAGGACAACAACGAGACCGACAATGTCTGGGCGATCTATGCGGAGGATTCGCAGAAGTTCTTCGACGACCGACTGGTCGTGCGAGGCGGTGCGCGCCAGACCTGGGGCACGACCACGCTGCTGGCGACGCCCAATGCGCCGACATTGATCCCGGGCAGCGTCGGATATCAGGCGACGACCTATTCGGTCGGTGCCGCTTTTAAGGTAACGAACTGGATGACGACACGCTTCGGTGCCTCGAGCGGCTTTCGTGCGCCGACCGCGACCGAGCTCGGTGCGAACTTCACCACCACCCCGATCGGCAATACCATCTTCGGCAACCCGAACCTCAGTCCGGAGACCAGCCGTCAGCTCGAGGTCGGCGGCACGATCACCACGAAGCACGCATGGCTCGATCTCGCGCTGTTCCAGAACGTGATCAGCAACCGCATCCAGTCGGCGACGCTCTCGTCCAGTGGCGGCGTTTCGATCTCGCAGTACCAGAACAATCCCGGCGACATTGTGGTCCAGGGCCTGGAGCTGCAGACGGAGGCGGACATCCCGCGACTCCTGGGCTTGTCGGTCGGCGCGGGAGAGCGCTGGAGCATCTGGGGCAACGGCTACTACAACTTCACCATGACCGACTACGGTGCATCGATCACCGGCAGTTCGAGGCAGGCGACGCGCATCAACCAGTACGGGCTTTCCATCGGCACGCGCTATAGCCGGATCGACGGCAACATGCCGTGGAGCGTGCAGCTCCATGGCGTGCTGCGCGGGCCGATGTGGTACAACACCGAGGAGGCGCTGTCGCCGATCTACTTCCCCGGCCAGGTGCGCAACGTGACGGTGTATGAGAAAGGCGCCTTCTGGGTCTGGAATGCGCGCTTCGAGATCGAGCCGCACAAGGGCGTGACTTTCTTCACAGCCATCAACAACATCCTCGACGTGAACCAGGATCCGATCTTCATCGCGCTCGACCAGAATCCCTGCCGCGCCAACCTCGCCGCCCAGAACGGCTCCTGCGGCAACTCGATGATGGGCCGCGAGGTGATTGCAGGGGTAAAGGTGCGGTTTTGAGCCAATGCCGGCTCTCTTCTTCATGCTCCTCGCCCCTGCTCGGGGGGAGGCAAGGGGAAGGAGAGCCGACGTACGCCGCCTCTCCCTACGGGCGGGGGAGAGGTTGAAGGCGTGCTTATCGGTGGCATTCTCGACTTCGTAGTACGGAATGCGTGGCCTGCGTATGCGCACGATCGTGCTCGATCCCAGCCAGCGCGTCGCTGCGACCTTCGACAGCCGCCTCGTGCTTGCAGCAGCCGAAGCGATCGGCGGCATCGCCGACTCAATGTGCTGCAGCGGTGGCGCAGGCCAGGGGATCATGCGCCCGGTGGCGCCGGCGGTTGCGGGAGCCTCGCGATCCTCATGATGTTCTTCGCCTCGCTCGCGCAGGCCGAGCCCGTCACCGTACATGACGCGTTCGGCCGGACGGTGACGGTTGCCGAGACGCCGCGGCGGATCGTGCCGATCTTCGCATCCAATACCGAGATCGTGGCGGCGCTGGGACTCGCCGACCGCATCGTCGGCATCGAGGCCTATACGCATTATCCGCCCGAGGTGCTGGATCGGCCGCTGGTCGGGGGGCGGCTCGGCTTCTCGGTCGATGCGATCGCCGCCCTGCGGCCCGATCTCGTGGTGGTGACGCCGTCGCGTCAGGCAGCGAACCAGCTCGTCGATCCGATGGGCCGGCTGGGCGTGCCGGTCCTGGTGCTGTTGACGCGCAGTGTCGAGGAGATCCTGGACAATATCCGCCTGGTGGCGCGGGTCGCCGGCGTTGCCGGGCGCGGCGACGTCGTGGCGGGTCACTTCGCAGCGCGTCTTGCGCGCGTGGCGGCGCGGATTGCCGGTGATCCGGCGCCCAGCACGGTCATGATCACCGGCCGGCTGGGCAACGGCCTGATGCTGGTTGCGCGCGAGGGCACCTATACCGGCGACGCGATCGTGCGCGCGGGTGGCCGCTTTGCCTTGAAGGGCACGGCAACGATCGCCCAGGTATCGCCCGAGTCGATCCTGAGGGCCGACCCCGACATTCTGCTGTGGGCCGGCAGCGAGCGCGATCTCAAGACGCTGATCGCCGAGCCGGGGTGGGCCGACCTGCGCGCCGTGCGCGATGGCCGTGCCTTCGCGGTGAACCGCACCGAGCTCCTCATTCCCGGGCCACGCACGATCGACGGCATCGAGCATCTCGCGGCCCTTTTTCATCCGGCAAGGATGGGACGATGAGGGTCTGGCTCGGCCTTGTGTTCTGCCTGCTCGTTGCGATCGCGATCGCGGCCTGCGCGGGCGCGAGCTGGGCCTCGCCCGGCGATCTTTGGCATGCGCTCCTCGGCGATCCATCGATGGCGAGCCGGCTCCTGATCGAATGGCGCTTGCCGCGCGTCGTGGCGGCGGCGCTGGTCGGCGCACTGCTGGGGCTGGGCGGCGCAATCTACCAGGGCGTGTTCCGCAATCCCCTGGCCGAGCCGTACCTGCTGGGCTCGGCCGGCGGCGCGGCGGTGGGAGCGACAATCGCGCTGCTGGTGCCGCTTGCCTTGCCGCAAACGTTGCTGCTGCCGGTGCTCGCCTTCGTGGGCGCCTGGGGGGCGACGATGCTGGTGCTGGGCATCGCGCGGGTCGCGGGCGCGGTCGACGCTGCGGGATTGCTGCTGGCCGGCGTGGCTGTCGCGGCGATCCTGGGGGCGCTGCGCTCGTTCCTGATGCTGGCGCTGTCCGACGAGACGGTGAGCCTGCAGGTGGTGATGAGCTGGGTCTTGGGCGGCATCCAGACACCGACCTGGCACGGCATCGTCCTGCTCCTCGCGACCGCGCTTGCCTGCCTTGGCCTGTCGCTGCTCTTCGCGCGCCAGCTCGACCTTCTCGGCCTCGGCGAGACCATGGCGACCGCGTTCGGCGTCGATACCCGCCGCGTCGTGGCCCGTGCGGTGCTGGCGGGCTCGGCGATCGTGGCGGCCGCCGTCGCGTTCGGCGGGCTGGTCGCGTTCGTCGGTCTCGCGGCGCCGCACATTGCGCGCTGGCTGGTCGGGCCGTTGCATCGGCCGCTGCTTCCGGCCTCGGCGCTGGTCGGAGCGATTGTGGTGACGCTGGCCGATGCGATCGCGCGTGCAGCCCTGCCGCCGGCCGAGATTCCGCTCGGCCTGGTGACGGCGGTCGCCGGCGGACCGTTCTTCATCCTGCTGCTGGCGCGGCGGCTTCGGACATGAGCGCGCTCTCGGCCGACTCGCTCGTGGTGAAGCGCGGTGGCGCGACGCTGATCGACAACGTGTCGCTGTCGCTGGGGCCGCACGGGTCGGTGGCCGTGATCGGTCCCAACGGCGCCGGCAAGTCGACGCTGTTGCGTGCGCTCGGCGGCATCGACGCGCCGACCTCCGGGCACATCAGGTTCGATGGCCGCGATCTCGATGACCTCGACGGCAGGGAGCGGGCGCAGGCGATCGGCTTCCTGCCGCAGACCTTCGAGCCGCATTGGGACCTGAGCGTCGCCGAGCTGCTGGAACTCGGCGCGGCGCGCACGAAAGCGCTGCAGCCGCATGCGCTCGACGGCATGAAACAGGCATTCGAGCTTGTCGGGCTGGAGCATCGGCGCTGGTCGACGTTGTCGGGCGGTGAGCGCGCGCGCGTATTGCTGGCGGCGGTGCTGGTGGTCGATCCGCCGGTGCTGATTGCCGACGAGCCGTCGGCTGCCCTCGATATCCGCCATCGCCTCGAGGTGATCCGTACCCTCGCCGCGCGCGGACGCGACCGGCTGTCGGTCGTGGTGGTGCACGATCTGGACCTCGCGTTCCGCTATTTCGAGCGCGTCGTGATGCTGGCCGACGGCAAGGTCGTTGCCGATGCGCCGGCCGATCGGCTGATCCACGACCCGCGGCTCGACGAGACGTTCGGGGTGCGCTTCGAGCGCATGAAGGTGGGCGACCGATGGGCGCTGCACGTGGATTCATAGGAACGCCGGGACGACGAGATCGTCAGCCGCCGCGCCCACGGCCACTGGGGCGGCCTGCATGCTCATGTCCCTGCATGCTCATATCAAGGTATGATCGGGTCGATCGATCGGTGTGATTAGCGGGAAGAGGTAAACGAGGTCGCCGCGGGACGGCCTGGACCCGACCAGACGTCCGGTGGGACATTCAGGCCGACCGTGGGCGCCGGCCGCTCGCCCGGCAGCTGAAGCCTGCCCCCGGCGGCCTGTTGTTGTCCGGTCGAATCGCAAGCGGCGACGGGGAGGAGTGCGAGCAGAGCTGCAAGGACGGCGGTGGTTTTCACGGGGAGCTCCTGCATCTGCGCAACTCAACAGGAAAGACAGGCTTCCAGTTGCATCACATCCAGGCGAGGTCGCTGCACGCTATCCTGTCTGCGCTGTCAGGATGCGGGGCGGTCGCCGGCGTCGCGTTCGAGGCCGTCGGCCCGGTCGTCCAGCTCCTGCGCATAGCGCAGGAGCCGCGACTGGTCATCTTCCCGGGTCAGCGAGCGAGCCAGTCGCCTGGCGCGATTGGCTTCTTCGCGGATGGCTCGCGCCCTCTGCCTAAGTTCTGTCTTCGACATTTGGCAACTGGCCGTACTGCTCGATCGACTCCCGACTCCTGCAATCCGTATCCGCCGCCAGCGGGGTCAGAATGGGACTCCGCGAATACGTCCGATACTGCGTCATCATTCACGGGCGAGTTATTCGAAGGGAACGCGGCGGCGCTCCGAAGGTTGCGTCACAGGTCGAGGTCGCCGGCGAGCAGGCGGTGGGCGATGGTCCGGCGCAGGATCTCGTTGGTGCCGTCGGCGATGTTCACCGCGCGCAGGTCGTGCCAGGCGTGGGTGAGGTGCAGCTCGTTGGTGAGGCCGATGGCGCCGTGCGCCTGCATGGCGCGATCGACGGCCCGAAGGCCGATCTCGACCGCATAGGCCTTGGTCATGGAGAGCTCCTTGATCGCCGGATCGCCGCGATCGAGGAGCTGCGCCACGTTGAGGCCCATCAGGTGGGCGGCGTGCAATTCCATCGCCGATTCGGCGAGCGGGAAGGTCACGCCCTGATAGTCGGCGATCTTCCGGCCGAAGGCCTCGCGCTGCCTGGCATAGTCCAGCGCCTTCTCGAGCGCCCAGCGGCCGAGCCCGACGGCGCGCGCGGTGTTGTAGATCCGGCCAAGCGACACGCCCAGCAGGCCGATCTTGAAGCCGTCGTGCAGCGTGCCCACGAGCTGGTCGGGCTCGACGCGCACGCCGTCGAACACGAGCTGGCCCTCGTTGCCGCCGGCATGGCCGAACATGCGGATCACGCTCTCGACCTCGAAGCCCGGCGCCCGGGTCGAGACCAGGAAGGCGCTGATGCCGCCTTTCTTGGCCCGCGCCCGCTCGGGATCGGTGATGGCGAAGGCGATCACCCAATCGGCTTGCGGCGAGTTCGTGGTCCAGATCTTGCGGCCATGCAGGCGCCAGCCGTTGCCGTCGGGCTCGGCGCGGGTCTTGATCATCGCCGCATCGGAGCCGGCGCCGGGCTCGGAAAGGCCGAAGCACATCGAGGTGCGGCCGGCCATCATGTCGGCGAGGATGGTGTCGCGCGCCTGCGGCGTGACCTCGCGCAGCACGACGCTCGGCCCGAACGCCCAGTGGCTCACCACATAGGCGCCGAGCCAGTGCTGCATGCCGCACTGGCGGTAGATCTGCTCCCAGGCGACGAAGTAGGCGAGGAGCCCGAGCCCGCCGCCGCCGAGCCCGGTCGGCACGCACATGGTGTAGAAGCCGGCCTTGGCCGACGCCATGCGCACCTCGCGCATCAGGGCCACGACCTCGGGGGCGTAGCGGCCGTCCCTGGCATAGAGGCGCTGCGGATCGGTCAGCAGATCGTGGTGCCGCTCGTGGCGCGGCACCACCTCGGCACGGATGAAGGCAGCGACGCCTTCGCGGACCGCGGCGATCTCTTCCGGCAGCTCGAAGGCGATCGCGGTCATGACAGACTCATGGGAGCGCGCAACGCCAGTTGCGCTCGCCTTTCCGTTTCAACACCGCATGAGCGCCACTGGAGTGGCGCGCTCCCATGATCGCTCATACGAACCGCGCCGAGATCGAGCCGAGCGGGCCGTAGTCGACGTGGAACGTGTCGCCTGCATGCGCCTCGACGACGCTGGTGAAGGAACCGCCCAGCACGAACTGGCCGGGCTCGAGCGCCGTATCGAACGGCGCGAGCTTGTTGGCGAGCCAGGCGACGCCGTTGGCCGGATGGTTCAGCACGGCGGCGGAGACGCCCGATTCCTCGATGACATTGTTGCGATGGCAGAGCACGCCGACCCAGCGCAGGTCGACCTCCATCGGCTTGATCGGCCGGCCGCCGATGATCAGGGCGGCGTTGCCGGCATTGTCGGCGATGCTGTCCAGCACCGAACGCGCCTTGTTGGTGTCGGGATCGATGCGGTGCGTGCGGCCGTCCACGATCTCGGCCGTTGGCACGATATAGTCGGTGGCGCTCAGCACGTCGAAGATGGTGCAGTTGGGACCCTTGAGCCGCTTGCCGATCACGAAGCCCAGCTCGCATTCCAGCCGCGGCTGGATGAAGCGGCTCATCGGGATCTCCGCGCCGGTGCCGTAGAACATGTCCTCCATCAGCGCGCCATAGTCGGGCTCGGTGATGTTGGCCTGGCGCTGCATGGCGCGCGAGGTGAGGCCGATCTTGTGGCCCTTGACCGGATTGCCGCGCTCGACCTTGAGCTCGACCCAACGGCGCTGGACGGCATAGGCGTCCTCGGTCGTGAAGCCCGGATATTGTATCGACGGCGGCCGGATGCGGTTGCGGCTCTTCTCCGCTCCGTCGAGCGCACGGGCGATGGTGTCGATGGTCGATTTATCAAGCATGCCTTTTTCCCCCTCTGGTCGGGGGAAAGGTGGAAGGCGGCGAGGGCAGTCGTCAAGAACTCATCAGCAGGACGAGTCCTCTGGACCTACTTCGGTTTCGTTCTCGAACAACACCAGCACGTTCCGCGGCCCGAACGTCCTCCTGAGCAGGCCCGCAACTTCCCTGATACGGTGCGATTCGTCCTTGTCGTTGACTCTGAT